>NZ_AUAT01000007.1:0-59327 GCF_000428865.1 Eremococcus coleocola DSM 15696 | reverse complement strand
AAGTATGGAAAAATCAGCTCAGTTTTCTTTACTTACCATACAAGTATGGAAAAATCAGCTCAGTTTTCTTTACCTACCAAGCAAGTATAGAAAAATCAGCTCAGTTTTCTTTACCTACCACACAAGTATGGAAAAATCAGCCCAGTTTTCTTTACCTACCACACAAGTATGGAAAAATCAGCCCAGTTTTCTTTACCTACCAAGCAAGTAGAGAAAAAACAACTGGAATTCCAAATAAATAGTAAAGTTTATGTTAAGTTTTGCCTGTACGATTGTTTTATGATAGTCGCTTTCATATAATAGAAGTAAGACTAGACCCAAAGGAGATGTATCATGAAAAAAATCTATTTTGCTGCACCACTCTTTAGCCAAGCTGACTTCCACTACAATGCCCTGCTAGTGGACCAAATCCGCCAAGCTTATCCTGAATATGAAGTCTTTCTACCTCAGGAACAAGGTGAAATCAATGACAAGAATAAATATGCAGATTCTAAAATGATTGCCAAACTAGACGCAGATGCCGTACTCGAAAGTGACTTAATAATTGCCCTTCTAGATGGGGTATCAATTGATGCTGGGGTTGCTTCTGAAGTCGGAATTGCCTATCAAGCCGATATCCCGATGTTAGGCCTCTTTACAGATTCCCGTCAATTAGGCGCTACTAACCAGGACAAGCTCGATGCTTTACAAGTCGTAGGCGAATCACAATTTGCCTATGTTAACTTGTTTACTGTTGGCCTCATTAAAATGAAAGGACAACTTGTCTCAACCGCCCAAGACTTAATTAAAGTCATTCCAGACCTACTTAAGGACTGATTCTTATGTATACCGAAAAAATTGCGCTCATTGATATTGGCTCTAACACCATTCGCCTAGTTATTTATGGAATTGACCAGACCCACCATTTTGTGGAGCTCCATAATGAAAAAATTCCCGCCCGGCTCAGCCAATATCTAGACCAAAAGAAGGGTCAAGTTATTCTTAATAAAGACGGTCTGAATGTCTTAATTGAAATCCTTCATAATTACCATCAAGTCTGCCAAGAATTCAAAGTAGACACCATTCTCCCCAAGGCAACCGCAGCCATCCGTCAATCATCTAACCAAGCTGATATCATCGATACCGTCAAAACCGTCACAGGACTCACTATTGAGATTGTCACCGAAGAAGAAGAAGCCAAGAGTGGAGCCTATGCTATTACCCACTCAATGGACATCGATAACGCCCTAACAATCGATATTGGCGGAGGGTCATGCGAAATCACCCTCTTTGAAGATAAAAAAGTTGTCCAGTATCACTCTTTTCCTTTCGGTACTGTCAGCTTACAAAAAGATTTTTTTGCTAATAAAGACCATAACGATAGTCAAGCAATGTCCAATCTTTCTAATTTTGTTAAAAAAGCCTTTCGTGACTATGATTGGATTAAAAAAGCCAAGGTTCCCGTGATTGCCATTGGCGGATCTGCTCGGAATGTGGCCAACGTTTTTCAAAGGTCAATTGATTATCCTATGGCTGGTTTACACGGCTTTGTGATGACCAAGGATCAACTAGACCAAACTTTACAACTTTTTGCAAATACCCCTTTTGACAAAATGAATGATATTGATGGTCTATCCTCTGACCGTTTAGACATTATTATTCCGGCCAACCTAGTCTTTATTGAATTAGTTAAAGCGGCGAAATCAGATGCTTTTGTCATTTCCACACGAGGTCTCCGAGAAGGCATGGTCCTAAAATATATCAATGATAATTATGATGGACCGATTGACAATGCGACCATCCGAGCTCGTGCCATCTTCCAAATGAAAGAGGACCTGCCTATGGCAGGGATTGGTCCCCAAACCGCCGTGGATACCTCCATTTCACTCTATAGCCAGCTCTGCCACCTCGGCCTATTGGAGTACAATTATAAATTACAAGAACTCCTTGAATATGCCGCATCAATTTATCGCTTCGGTGGGTTTCTTTCAGCTGAAGCGGATTCTCAACATACATTCTATATTTGTGCCAATATGAACCTACTTGGTTTTGTCCACAAAGACCGTCTAAAACTGGCTCTTTTAGCCAGTTATCGGAATAAGTCTCTCTTCAAACAATACCTTAGTAACTACCAGGGTTGGCTCGCTGAAGATGAAAAAAAAGAATTACAGATTTTAGGCGGTGTGCTGAAGTTTGCTAATGCCATCAATGATTCCAATATTGAGCATATAAGCAAGGTCCATTTAAAACAAGTTGAAGTCAAAAACTACCAGTTAGATATTTACCATGTTGGTCCAATTTTGTCAGAGAAATTCCGGGCCAACCGTCATCAGAAACATCTCGAACGCGCCTTAGATGGCAAACTAACGCTACATTTCATTAATACTGATGCCTAACCAATAGAAAGGGATGCCTCCATGCCTGCGTCGAATAATTCTAAGAAAGCCGTCCTGAAAAAATCCTTCACTGCTACCGACTTCTCTAATACTAATTTTTCCGCTGCCAAGTATTATTTTAACCGTGAGCTTTCTTGGCTCGATTTCAATGACCGGGTCCTAGACCAAGCATCTGACCTAAATAACCCCTACTTAGAGCAGTTAAACTTTATCGCAATTGCCAGTTCTAATTTAGATGAATTCTTCATGGTCCGAGTGGCAGGGGTCTATGACCAGTTCAATGCTAACGTTGAAATCGCAGAAAACAAGACCCGGATGACCCCAAAAGAATTGCTAAATGCCATTGCCGACAAAAACCATAATAATATCACGAAACAATATGATCGTTATCAACAGTTAGTCAAAGCTTTACCTAAATATGGGGTAGCTTTAAGTCAGGTAGCGCAATTGGATGAGGAAGAACGTTTGGAAGCTGATCGTTACTTTAATGATTTCGTCCTCCCCACCCTATCTCCGCTTGGGGTTGACGCTTATCGGCCTTTCCCCCATTTGAATAACAAAGCGCTTAATATATTTGTGAGCCTATCTAAAGAGGGTGAAGACCACTTGGCACTTATTCCCGTACCTGCCCTGCTAGATCGCTTAATTTTACTTAAAGCTCATCAAACACCTCACCGCTACCTTTTCATTGAAGATCTAATTATCAGTCATTTAGATAAATTATTTATCGGTTATAGTATCAACTACGCTTATCCTTTCCGGATTACGCGGTCGGCTGACTTTGATATCATTGAAGATAATGCTGAAGACCTCTTAGAATTAATGGAAGACTATGTCAAACAACGCCGGAACGGCTTTGCTGTCCGCTTAGAACTCGATAGCTCTTATGATGCAGACTATCAAGAAGACCATATTGACTTTCTTAAGGACCGTTTAAATATGAAGAAGCGGGATATTTATCCCATCAATGGTCCTTTAGATCTAACCTTCTTATTTGACTTTATTGAAACTTTACGGGACCAACATCCTGAAGCTTCATACCCTCCGTTCACACCTTACCTAAATCCTGACCACCAAGGTCAAAGTCTATTTGAAGCCATCCGAAAAAAAGATCTTTTCTTTAACCATCCTTATGACTCTTTCGATCCAATCGTCAACCTAGTCCAAGAAGCGGCCGAAGACGAGGAAACAATTTCAATTAAACAGACCCTCTATCGGGTATCTAAACACTCACCAATTATTGCTGCTCTTAAGAAGGCGGCCGAAAATGGTAAAGAAGTAACAGTCCTAGTGGAACTTAAGGCCCGTTTTGACGAAGAAAATAATGTTTATTGGGCACGAGAATTAGAAGATGCCGGGTGTCATGTCCTATACGGGGTATCCGAACTCAAGACCCACTCTAAAATCACCTTAATTATCCGGAAAGAAGCTGATCGGATTCGTCGCTATGTCCATTTAGGAACCGGTAACTATAACGACAAAACTGCCAAAATTTATACCGATATGGGGATAATGTCAGCCAAAGATGAACTCACCCAAGATGCCTCTAATTTCTTCAACTTCCTTTCCGGTTATTCTGAACGGCCTCAATATAAACACCTGCATGTGTCACCATTTGAAATTCGTGACTCCCTACAAGACTATATTGAAGATGAAATTAAATTCCAACAAGAGTACGGGAATGGCCAGATTATTGCCAAGATGAATTCCCTAACAGATAAACAATTGATTAAGACTCTCTATGAAGCTAGCCAAGCAGGGGTTCAGATTGATTTAATTATCCGGGGTATATGTTGTTTGAAGCCAGGTGTGCCTGGTGTTTCTGAAAACATTCGTGTCCGGTCGATTGTCGGTCGCTTCCTCGAACATAGTCGGGTTTACTTCTTCAACCGCAATGGTCACCACCATCTCTTCCTCTCATCCGCTGATATGATGACACGGAATATGATTAAACGGGTGGAAATTGAGTTTCCTATTTTGGATAAGGAAATAGAAGATACCATCATCGATATCCTTAAGTTACAATTATCCGACACGCTTAAGGCTCGGATTCTACAAACCGATGGCACTTATGTTCGGCCAGATGCCAGTGAGATTCAGGTTAATGCACAAGAAATCCAATTAGCTCAAGCACAAAAAGCTCAAGAAACTCAAGTCAAAGAGGTTATGCAGATCAAAGAAAATAAATCTTGGTTTGAACGAATCTTACAACGTTTCCGTTAAGAACTTGAAAAATTAAATAAGCTACTGCTACGGCCACGCTCTAGAAAAGCACTGTGACTGGGACCGGCTTCCGCTTGCTTGGCAAGCTCCAGACTGTTCTGGCGACGGCTAGACTAAGCGCTAAAGTGCCAAGTCTAGCTTGTGGGCCAGAAATCCTAATTCCGGTCACAGACATTTCTGACCGTGACCTCGCCTTAATCGAAAACTAATACTTTAATCAGCCCCTGTCCAACCGGCAGGGACTTCTTTCTTGCCCTAAAGTACATACCAGCTAGCCAGTGCTTAGCTTTTATCTCATGACCAGCTTCCATAAGAGCTTCAAAAAATATCTGCACAAAACGGTTTATTTCCCAATTCCAAAAATTCCTTTGAAGACCCTACCCCCTTTAGCCTATAATAGAGAGGCAAAAGAAAAGGAGTTGACCCATGTCAAAAAAACATCGTGATATTATCATTGGCGGTTTCGCCCTCTTCGCCATCTTTTTTGGCGCCGGAAATCTCATTTTTCCGCCATATCTTGGACTCATATCCGGTCAAAACTGGCCCCAAGCCGCACTAGGCTTCCTCTTATCCGACCCAATCATTCCGATTTTAGGAGTTGTGGTCACTGCGAGTTTAGGAGGGAGGGCCACTGATTTAGGTAAACGCTTGAGTCTTAACTTTTCAAAGATTCTAGGTGCGATATCCATTCTCCTGATTGGTCCCTTCTTCTCGGTGCCAAGAACAGGTGCAACGGTTCATGAAATTCTCGTCCAAGGCCTTAACCCTGCTATCCCTAATTGGCTGACTGCCCTAGTCTTTTTCGGGATCACCTACCTACTCTGCTTGAATCCAAGTCAAGTTATCGATAAAATCGGCAAATACCTAACCCCTGGCTTACTCCTTCTTACCTTTATCATTGTGGTAAAAGCTCTACTAGTTCCTAGCTCTGACCTTCTAACTGACCTGCCTAGTGACTTATTTGTCCGATCCTTCAAGGAAGGTTACCAAACCATGGATGGGATTGGGTCTCCGCTCATGGCCGGCATTGTCTTAACTAGCCTAATCCAAAGTGGTTATCATAAGCAAAAAGACCAACACAGAATGATTCTTGCCATTTCCTTTGTGGCCTTTGTCCTCTTAGCAACCGTCTACGGTGGTCTAATCTATACTGGTGCCAAATTCAGCGGCCAAATTAACTTAGACCAAGATCGGATTCCTATCTTGACAAGTCTAATTGCCCAACTTTTTGGCCGGTCCGGTCAAATCATTATGGCCCTGATGGTCTCCCTAGCCTGCTTAACTACTGCCGTTGGACTCACTTCAACTTGTGGCCAATACTTTGCTGAACTCAGTCAAAACAAGGTATCCTATCGAACCGTAGTCAGCCTAGCTATTTTGGTAGAATTATTTTTATCTCTCCTTGGTGTCGATGCCCTTATATCAATTGCGGTTCCAATCCTCACCGGTATTTACCCAATCGTGATAAGCCTCATCCTGTGGTCGATTTTTGATAAACAAATTAAATATCAATCAACTTATCTAGGTGCCGTTGTCGGAGCGGGTCTTATCTCCATTAGCCAAGCCTTTGTTCTAGTTAATCAGATGAATGGTAACCATGCCTTAGACACCTTAGGCGATGCCCTAGGTCAACTTCCTCTCAGTCAATTCGGCTTTGAATGGTTACTTCCTAGCCTGATTTTCAGTATCATCTGCACTCTGTTTAGCCAAGTCAAAAAAAATAAAAACCTATAAACCTAAAGAGTCAGTCTCTGGAATTTCTCCTTAGACTGGTTTTTTTAGGAATGCCTAATGAGTAAAAAATACCTTTGCTTTTTGAATCCAATAACCTATAATAGCCTATTCCACTTGTCCCTGTTCCATTTGCTTCATAATAATCCATTGCTTAGTTTCTACATATTATCCTTTTTAGGAATAAATATGTTACAATACATGCTGGTGGTTGATGCATGATTCAACACTACAAATCAATAGGAGGATGCTAGCGCATGATTAATGTATCAAACGTAAGTTTACAGTTTCCTGACCGTAAATTATTTGATGAAGTAAATATAACTTTTACTCCAGGCAATTGTTATGGGGTAATTGGGGCCAATGGAGCCGGTAAATCGACATTTTTAAAGATTCTTTCTGGCGAAATCACCCCCACCACCGGGAATGTCTCTATGGATCCAGACGAACGGTTAGCCGTCTTAAACCAAAACCACTACGGTTTTGAAGACCAAACCGTCATGGACACCGTTATGATGGGACATAAAGAACTTTTTAATATCATGAAAGAAAAAGATGCTATTTATATGAAGGCGGATTTCACCGATGAAGATGGAATTCGCGCCGGTGAATTAGAATCTCAATTTGCCGAAATGGGGGGTTGGGAAGCTGAAGCTGAAGCCTCAGACTTGTTACAAGGTTTAGGTATTCCCACTGATATGCACCGCCAATATATGCGGGACTTAGTTGAAGCCGATAAGATCAAAGTTTTACTTGCTCAAGCCTTATTTGGAAAACCAGATAATCTACTCCTCGACGAACCAACCAACGGTTTGGATGCCCAAGCTATCGAATGGTTGTCTGATTTTATCCTTGACTTCCCCAATACTGTTATTGTGGTATCCCATGACCGTCACTTCTTGAACACGGTATGTACTCACATGGCCGACGTGGACTTCGGTAAGATTAAGCTCTACGTAGGTAACTACGATTTCTGGCTTCAATCCAGCCAATTAGCGGCTAAGATGATGGCAGATCAAAATGCCAAAAAAGAAGAAAAGATTAAAGAATTACAAGATTTCATTGCACGTTTCTCTGCCAATGCTTCTAAATCTAAACAAGCAACTTCACGGAAGAAAATGTTAGACAAAATTACCTTGGATGATATCCAACCCTCTTCCCGTAAGTATCCTTATGTTGGCTTCAGTCCAAATCGCGAAATCGGGAATGACTTATTACGCGTTGAAGGTTTGTCCAAGACCATTGACGGTGAAAAAGTCCTGGACAATATTACCTTCTCCTTGAACCGGGAAGATAAAGTAGCTTTTGTCTCTCGTAATGACTTAGCCACGACTGCTTTCTTTGACATTATTATGGGCGTGACTGAGCCAGACGCAGGAAGTTTTGAATGGGGCGTTACTACTTCTCAAACCTACTTGCCACGAAATTCTGCTGATGAATTCGATAATAATACTATGAACATTGTCGACTGGTTACGGCAATATGCTGACAAGGAAGAACAAGATAATACCTTCTTAAGATCTTTCTTAGGCCGGATGCTATTCTCTGGTGATGATGTAATGAAACCTGTTAATGTCCTCTCTGGGGGCGAAAAAGTACGTTGTTTACTTTCGAAAATGATGTTATCCAAAGCCAATGTCTTGGTCATGGATCAACCAACCAATCACTTGGACTTGGAATCTATTACCGCTTTAAATGATGGCTTGATTAAGTTCAAAGGTGCAATTTTGATTGCTTCCCACGACTTTGAAGTCTTGAATACAACTTGTAACCGGGTAATTGAATTAACTCCAACTGGAGCCTTCGACCGCTTGAAAACAAGTTATGAAGATTTTGTCAATGACCAAGAAATCCAAGCTCGGATTGATGCTATGTACCCTGATGGGGAATAAACAAATGGTAGCCATGTTCGCGCTCGGAGAGTAGTGGAAGCTAGTGTAAAATTTTTGACGCCAGTAAGTACTTTTGTTATTATGTAAATTTTTGTTAAGAATTTGACTTAGCTGGAAAGGTCCAACCCATAAACGAAAGGTGATCTCGTGGAAGTTTTTGATTTTGAAGATGTACAATTAATCCCTAATAAATGTATTGTCCAAAGCCGGTCTGAATGTGACACTAGCATTCAATTAGGCAAGCGGACATTTAAAATTCCGGTAGTACCCGCTAATATGCAGACTGTTATTAATGAAGAACTGGCAGAATGGTTTGCAGCTAACGATTATTTCTATATTATGCATCGCTTTGATGAAGCAGCCCGTAAACCCTTCATTCAAAAAATGCATAAAAAAGGCTTGTTCGCATCAATCTCAGTCGGGATTAAAGATAATGAATTCGATTTTATCCGTGAATTAGCTGCTGAGAAGATTATTCCAGAATATATCACCATTGATGTGGCTCATGGCCATTCAGAATATGTCATTGATATGATTCATTTTATTAAAGAATATTTACCAGAATCCTTCTTAATTGCGGGTAATGTTGGTACTCCTGAAGGTGTACGTGAGCTCGAATTAGCTGGCGCGGACGCCACCAAAGTTGGAGTGGGTCCAGGCCGAGTATGTATTACTAAACTTAAAACTGGTTTTGGGACCGGCGGTTGGCAATTAGCTGCGATTCGTCTCTGTGCTAAAGCAGCCACTAAACCAATTATTGCCGATGGAGGTATCCGTCATAATGGTGATATTGCCAAAGCGATTCGTTTTGGTGCCCGCATGGTTATGATTGGATCTCTTTTAGCTGCCCACGTAGAAAGTCCTGGAACTAGCCGGGAAATTGATGGCAAAATTTTTAAAGAATATTTCGGGTCTGCCTCTGAATATCAAAAAGGTGAACACAAGAATGTCGAAGGCAAAATTGAAATGATTCCAACTCGGGGTCACTTAGCTGATACCTTAATCGAAATGCAACAAGACTTACAGTCTGCCATTTCTTATGCCGGCGGTAATTCCTTGAAGGCTCTACGCCACGTAGATTATGTCTTAGTACGGAATACAATTTATAATGGAGACCGTTAGAAGCAGGATTCATGGCTAAGTTTACATGATTTGCACTAGGCCTCATACTACTAATTGGAATTAATTGACATGATTTTACCTAAAAGGATGCGGTCTCAATTAATTTTCATGACTTTAGCAGATATAATCTCAATTTATTATTTTTATGTAATTATGTAAAAAGTGAGTCATGCGGATACCTCCTAATAATGTAATTCACCACAAGCACATTATTAGGAGGCATCCACATGACTCAAATTGCTTTTACTATAAATGCAGATAAGTTCCTAGCAAACGTATTAGAAAGTAACTTAAGTAGGTCAAATACTTCCCTAAATCTCTTGAAAGACCCTAAGTAAACTGGCTGAAAATGCCTGTTTGGTTAGGGTCCTTTGGATCAAAATTAGGCTAAATAAGCAGGCTAAAGACACCCCTTCTAGTTTAAACCTCCTTTTCTTTCGGCTATCCTACCATCTCAATGACAAGCAGGTTAAACTGCCATCAATTTTCTTAAATTCATCTGTATTAATCACTTTAACTGGATATCCCAGTGATTCAATGTGAGCTTGAGTCTTTGGATGTCCAGCTGGCACCATGACTGTACCATTAATATATAAGCTATTAATAGCATATAATTCTTCCGCTGGGACGATAAAACGATTGAATTCTTGGAATTCTGGGACTTCATTCATATTCGGGCTCACTAACATATTATTATTTTCTAAATAAATAGCAAAATCTTTTAAGTGTAAGCCTTCTGTAACTTTTACAGTTGAGGTTGTATAGCCATATTTAGCAACAATTTCATTGAATTGGCGTGCACCTTCTTCATTGGTTCGTTCAGATAAACCTACAAAGTAGTGTTTACCGACCAACATAACATCGCCGCCTTCCATAGTACCCGGCTCGGTAATATGGAAAATTTGATTTGCTTGAAAAAAAGTTTGAATCGCAGGAAGAATCTCAATTTTTTCACCATTGCGGGATTTTCTTGGAGAATTGGTAATAATCGCACATTCTTTCATTACAACAGCGGGATCTTCTACAAAGCAAGAATCTGGATACTCTTCTAACTTATCTAACACAAGGACTTTCAAGCCAAGTTCTTCTAAGGTCTTAGTATAAGCCGCATGCTGTACAACTGCCTGTTCATAAACAGGTGATTCATCACTAAACATACCCGTTGAAATACCTTCTAACATAGCTTTACAAGGTTTTCTTACAATTGCCTTATCAAATTCTATCATATTATTTTCCCTCTCCTAAATATATTCTTTTTCTACATAGGCTGATTGCGTCAACATCAACATATTTTCATACATAATATGAAATGTTACGATATCACCCAACTTATATTGCCTGTCACATAAAGTTAAATCTAGAATGGTATGGTCAGAACTTCCGCCTAAAATTTCAATTTGAGAATCTAAGGGTTTTAAATGCAGGCACTCCCCTAGATCTTGCCGCCCAACTGCTATCAAGGCTCTGGTACGAATACCTTTATTTTCATATTCCTTCTTATTACCAAAAGCATCCACTGCAATTACTCCAATTGGATAACTTGGTTTATCTTTCAGCTCAATAATTTCCGCATGTAGAGTGAAGGCTTCATCGGAATCAGGAAACATTACATAATTAAAACATTCATCAAGATCACTAATATAAAGCGAATCCCCTATTCTCATTTGGGTAATTCCAGCCGGCATGGTAGCTCTAGCAACTAATGGAAAGGCCGTACTTGCAGCCCCAGAAACCACTTCGATTTTGCGACCAATCGTTTGACTCACTAAGTCCGCTTTTTCAAGTAATTCCTTCATTTTTTCTGGAGTTGGCATAATTGAACCATAGCAACCTAAGTTTGTGCCTATTCCCATCAAATATAGATGGTCTAAGCGATGTTCAACTTCATCAACTGTTGCTAGAAGTTCTTCTTGATTGAAAATTCCTTCTCTTAAATCACCACATTCAGTCATAATAATTACTTTATGGATTTTTTCTTGTTTTTTTGCTTCTTCATTTAAAGCCCTCAGAACTTCGATTGAAGAATTCAAACTGATATCTGCCCATTTTACTACATCTGGAACTTCACTCAACATTGGAATCCTTAAATCATAGGTTAAAATGTCTTTATTTATTTCTTTAATTCGTTTCAATTGTGGGATTCTTGAAGAGGCAAGCGTTTTGAACCCTACATCAATCAATGTTTCTAAAATACCATCTAAAGCATTAATTCCTTTAACAACGCCAACGACTTCGATTCCTTCTTGTTTACAAGTTTCTAAGACATGGCGAGCATTTTTGAATAACTTCTGTTTGTTAATCACTAATTTTGGGTATGCCATTTTTTCCCCCTAACTTAATGCTGTTCGTCTTATGACCTTTGAATCTGTCACCCCAATTACATAGTTGTTAAATCAATGGTTCCATTGAAGATAAAGAATAAACTTAAAAGCGCTAGGGCTACAATAACCAAGACAATAATTTTTTCTGAATTTGTAATAAATTCCTTACCTGCCTTCTTTCGAGCAATATAGTAAACAAGAATACAAGGGGCAAAGAGTAAGGCAGTGATAATAACGTATTGCCATCCAGTTGAATACATCAAGTAGGCCATAGCAATCGTTGAGATGATTCCCATCACCGTGTTTACCGTGAATTTACCTTCCAATTTTATTGATTGCTTAATCATTGTCAAACTAACAAAGAAGTAAGGAACGAGCATCGTACTGGATGCAAATAGGGCCATTACATTATAGATTGATTCATTAACTATGATTGTAATGAAGAATACTTGTTGAATGCATGTTGAAACTAATAAGGAGTTAATGGGTTGACCCACTTCATTTTCTTTACCAAAGAAGTCTGGTACAATTTCATGTTTTGCAGCAACGTCTAAAATTTCACCTGCTAATAAGCAGCAACCGAACCAACAACCCGCTGCAGATAACATGATACCGAAATTCATTAAAACGGCACCCCATTTACCAACAACCGCTTCCAAGATTCCACCTAAGGCTGGCACCTCCATACCAGCTACTTCTGCTTGGCTTAGTGCTCCGAAAGATAATAAGATGATTAATAAATAGACAACTGCAATCACAATATAAGCAGTAACAATGGCTTTTGAAGCATCTGATTTATTTTTAGCGCGGGCTGAATAAATTAAAGCGCCCTCAATACCAACATACACCCAAATTGTTGAGGCCATTGCGGTTGATATTTGGCTACCCAGTGACACTGGCCCCCCTTCAGCAGCAAAGGCATTTTCCCATAAGCCAGACGTTAATAAATCCGGTTTAAATGCCAACACTAACATGGCAATAAAGATAATGATTGGAATCATCTTAGCAATCCATATAACGGTATTGACTAATGAAGCGCTTTTAGCACCACTGGCACAAATGAAATAGAAGACCCATAACAGGATTGAAAGTAGAATCAGAGCTGGGACTGTGTTACCCCCTCTAAATATAGGGATAAAATACCCTAGAGAGCTGACAGATAAGACCCCTAACGATACATTCCCTACTACAATAGATAGCCAATAACCGGTACACGACAAGAAGCCAATAAATTTACCAAACCCTTGCTCTGGAAAACTAAAGATACCCGCATCTAATTCAGGATAATTATCTTGTAAATATTTTAAACAATAAACAAAAATAGCAAAGGCGATACTAGCAATTACTAAGGCTACAAAAGCAGGACCAGGGGCAACAGATGAGGCCAAGTCACGTGGTAAGTTAAATACCCCAGCACCAATTACAGTTGTTACGGTTAAAGCAACTAAGCCAAGCAGACTAACATTCTGTTGGTTTTTATTCTCACTCATATTATCACCATTTCCTCTATTAAGAACAAGGTGGGAAAGTCCCCCACCCTGAACTCACTTGATTGATTAAAATCTTAATGATAAGCAGCTTAACCCACCGTCAATCTTACGATATTCAGAAGTATCCACTAGAAGTACTTTATAGCCTAGGTGTTCCACTGCTTCTTGAATTTTAGGATATCCTTTTGGAACGATCACTGTACCATTGACCCAAATACAGTTAGCAGCATAGGCTTCATCTTCTGGAACAACAATCTTATTGAATTTAGCAAACATAGGATCATCAATAAATTCACCGGAGATTAATAGATTATTATCTTCTAAATAGTTCACGCCTGTTTTCAAGTGCAACATTTTTTCAACAGGAACTTGAATAACCGTCTTTCCATAATTTTCCAATATTTCTTTTATTTGGCGGAAACCTTCGTCATTGGTACGGGCTGTCTTACCGATATAGAAGGTATCACCAACCATCATGATATCACCCGGTTCAACAGTTCCAGGAGCTTTTATTTCATGTATATTGCCATAAAAACTCTCCAACATTGTCCGAAAGTCTTCTAGTTTGGTTTCACATTGCCGTGTTTGGGCACCTGGACGAGAGATGATCGCACATTTATCCGTACATAAAGCCGTATCCTCCATGAAACATGAATCAGGAAAATCATTATTTGGTGGTAATACATTTACTTTAACACCACATTTAGCTAAGGCTTCCACATAGTGTTCATGTTGAACAAGCGCATTTTCATAGACTGGCTTGCCTAATTCTGGATTAGAAGTAATCCCTTCACTAATACCTGCTCCAGGAATACGAACAATAACGTTTTTAAAATGTCCCATAATAATATAGCTCCTTTGCTTTAATTTCGTTTACTAAACCAGCAGATTTATAACCCTCCTCTCCCTTATAAATGTTTATTTCCTGGCTTTGTAAACGTATTCACTGCCATTGTAGGATATCTTCTTTTAAAAGTCAAATAGTATTTTTTTAATTTTTTTCACCTATTTTTTCATCAGCCATTTTTGATATTATTAACTTAAATTCATTTTTATATTAATAAAAATACTCCCCCTAATTTCTAGGAAATTTAATCAATCAGACCTAATAAGAAAAGATGACCATTAAAATTATGTATTTTTAATATAAAAATACATAAAGGAGACTCGAAGCAAGGCACACCTCACATTATTAATTGGAATATTTGGATTAGCTTAAAAGAAAGTCTATCTTTTATAAATGATATGATAGATAAAAATGTTGTTAATAGCTCCTTTGAAGTTCTTAGGTCCCTTAAAGCTGGGGCCCTGCTTCAATAAGACTGTCGGGGGACCGGTTAATAACTCGCCTTTCACGTTCATAATGATGCCAGTTTCATTTAAGTGACATACTAGTACACTGGAAAAGCATGGGCTGTCACGCCTTTCCCCTTTTCCTTAAAGCACTCTTTTAAATACAGAACTTCTTCATTAACATAGAGGCCAAAACAAACCACCCTCCTACCTTTTCTTAATCGAATTGGTGGAAAGGTGGTTTTTACAGTTTCAGCTGGGCATATATCCAGATGAAACGGGCATATATTTAGGAGACCTTAAGGAAAACTTAGTTTTCTTGTTTACGACTGAAATAAACAAGACTTGAACCTAGGACAAGTGCGAAACCAGCAATAAAGATATTTTCATTCATATCTTCACCTGTTGCAGGAAGAAGTGCTGCACTCGTTTGACTTGCTTGGTCAGCAATTACTTCAACTACTTGTGTGTCTTCTTTTGCACCATCTTGATTAGGTTTTTCTGATGAATCATCTGCTTGGTCTTTATTCTTATCACCTGATACTACGCTTGGATCACTCGGTTTGTCATGATCTTTATCTTTATCATCATCACCAGGAACATTTGGAGTGTAAGCAATGAGTTGAGCATCTGCTGTATCACGGAAAATTGCATTAGCTAACCAACCAAATAAATTCTTAGTATGACGACGGTTAGTTGGATTACCAGCATAGATAAAGAGTGGTTGATTGTTGTATGTACCATCAATCGCCATCACTTTACCGGAAAGACCATCGTAACCTGGCCACCAACCAGAAATGAAGAAGTCGTCGCCTGCCACTTCAATAATCTTCTTGAAGCCTGCTGGGACACCTTCAATCCAAGAACCTGAATTAGAATAGAAGAGATCTTTTAGACTATAGCCTGAGCTTAGGTTTGAATTCTTATCAATTAAGGCTTTGAGTAACCCTTCATGAGACCAACCATCCTTAAACATTTCTGCATCAAAGCCTTTTAGTAGTCCTAATTCTTCTAGGCGTGCCATAGCGTCGCCACCTATAATCATCGTTGGTTTCTTACCTAGAAGACTTGGGTCAAATTGTCCACTTTGTAAAATTAACACATCGGCATCATCAATTGAATCAACGACTTGGAAGCCTAAATCACGCGCCACAATTTGGGAATCAAGGATGGTTTCCCGACCTTGCCAAGCTTCATATTTCTTAGGCACAAAGACCTTCAAGGGTTTAAGAGTTTGACCAGATGGATATGCATCTACAATTGGTTGCGCATAAAGTGCATAATTATCTAGCAGATGAGCTAGGGTTTTCCGGTCTACGATATAGCCATCCTTAGTCTTGTAAACTTTAGCCCCTGCTTTAATAGCTGCATTAATGGCTTTAACTGTCGTCGCTGAGTTATTAGCCACTTTGTAGTAAGGAGCGGTTCCCACTTGAGAACGCGGTGCTTTGGTATGAGTCACTTGACCTAAGAAGCCATCGAATTTACCATCAGCAAAAATTGGGTCGGCATCAAAGCCACGCATATCTGGGAAGTTGACCACTAATTCAGCATACATAGCTGCCCAAGCAGATTCATTAGAACCTTTATAAAGGATATGGTTAGCATAACCCCGTTTAGCTTGAGCCATGTCAATCACTAGATCACCTTTTTTATATGGTCCCATATCTGCTTTTAATTCTTTAACTTCAACGCCATTACGTTTGAAATATTCAATCATATCAAAGGTAGCTTGAGTATCACGTACACCATTTGGTGTCATAGGGATTACATAATAGTCAGGGAAGAACTTAGGATTGTCCCCTTTAATCCGACCGATTGTCTTGCCATCTGGTCCGACTAATTCTTCTTCAGCTCGTGGGTCTTCCACTTTATTGACTCCTCTTGAGTAGAAGGTCAAGCGATTTGCCATAAGCCGGTCCAGATTATCTTTAATGTAGTTAATACCACCTAGAACAGCATAAGAACCAGCCTTAAAGGATTCATGGTTGGTTTCAGGAATTTCAATGGTATGACCTAAGATGCCATGGTAAACAGCATAAACCCCAGTATATCCAGAGAACGCATCATCCCAGCCATCGCCATAATAAACTTTAGGGATAATATAGTGGTTGTAATTGGTATTGGTAGTACCGGCATTACCCATTTCACGAGCATGTTCCATCATCGTTTCAGAAACTAAGTCATATTCGAAGTTTGGATCATGTGGTGGTGTCGTAGGTTCAATTAAGAAGTCACGGACAAAACCATGTAAATCATATAAAGCCATTGGATTCCATTTATTAATTAAACCAGAGATTGCTACAGTTTCTGGATTGGCTTGATAAGAAGCATCCCGGTTAGGATCCAAGTCATTAGCTAACTCACGGGTATTAGCAACAGAGCCATCTGGGTTTTCAGAGAAGTTAAATAAGAAAATAAACTTATCTAATAACTCAGAAACATTTAAGCTGACTTTTTTAATTACACCATCTTGAGTCATATTAAAGTGGATGACATCTTTGGTAGCAATTTGTTTAAAGAGGTCACGGACAATGTCAGTACCTGGTTGTTCATCCGCATGGGTATTATTGATTAGAACAGGCACCTTATAATCTAATTTTCCAGATTCAAGTAAAGCTTTGACTTGATCAGGGTGTTTTAACATCGCAGGTGTTAATACATTAAGGTAGTTGTCAATAGAAGCTTGGTCTTTAGCAACAATCCCATAATGCATATCGCGACCTTGAGCTGTCTTACCATAAATTTCAGTTTCTACTAAACGACCTTCTTTATGGTTTTCAGTCGTATCTTGAATATCTTTTAGCATTTCATCATAAGTCATATATTTTTCATAAGGACGTAAATTTATTACCTTACGAATGACTTTACCATCCGCAGTTTTGCCTTCTAAGACATATTCATGCATATAATCTAAGAAAGTCCGCCGAATATTGTTTGGTGTCCGTAAGGAAAGATCACGACCAAATAAGGAATTAATCGTTATATTAAAGTTTAATTGACCATTAACTACACTGGCATTATCAATATTAATAAATTGATCACCTGTAAAAGCGCCATCTTTCATTACATACGTTTTACTTTCATTCAAAGGTTTCCCATTTAAAGTCCATTGAATTGTAGTTGGATCTATATCTCCTACTTCAGCTTTTTCAGTAATGATTGTCTTTTCAGTCATATAGACTGTATCCTTACGATTTTCAATCGGATCTTCAGCAGTTTGATGGTCAATTTGACGGATGGTTTCTTCAGTCGATGCGGCATCAACATTCGGTTCAGGTTTTGCTTCCCCTGTTGCCATATTTGTTTCATCAATCGCCGGTTTACTTTCTTCTGTTTCAGCAGCTTCTTCTGCGGCAGCCGCTTCAACTGTATCATCTGCTACTTGGTCTGTGTCTGCTGATGTATCTGTAGCTTGATCATTAGTAGCTTCTGTTGAAGTGGTATCGCTAGTAACACTAGTTGTTGTAGCTATATCTGTCGCGGAGGCAGCCACCGGATCGCTCACAATACCTTCTTCTGCTCTTGCAGGACTGACGCCGGTCACTAAAGATAAGGCTAGTGTCGTAGAAAGCCCTAATAAGACTTGTTTAACTAACGATGATTTTGAATTATTTGCCATATATTCTTTCCTCCATTCTTAATTTTTCTTAGCTAGCTACTCTTTTTCCCCTCCCCTTTTATAAATTTTAGCTGGCTAATATCACTTTTATTATAAAAAGAAAAAACATTTTTGCAACCGTTTTCTTGTCATTATAAATGAGAGATTGGTCACATTGATCTGAAAATGAGAAAGTTTTTCAATGAAAACGGATAAGAATTAGGCTAATTTTTGTATTCTCATTTTAATGAAAAAATACTTAAAATTTGAAATAAATTTACTTATCATTCTGTAAAGGCTAGTACCGTAAAGAAAACGGCTTGTAAATATGCCTCATCTTCTCTATAATATCAATGATTACATAAAAGAAAGAAGTGACTCTATGGGACGTAAATGGTTCAATATTAAAGATAAAAAAGGCAAAAAAGATACTGACCTCTCTAAGATTTATGCCAAGTTCGGGATTGAAATCTATGCAGCTGCCAAACAAGGCGAACCTGACCCAGAATCCAACCAAAAACTTAAATTCGTTATTGATCGGGCTAAAACTTATAATGTGCCCGCCCATGTAATTAATAAGGCGATCGACAAGGCCAAGGGCGGCGACGAAGAAGACTACCAAGAACTTCGCTATGAAGGCTTTGGTCCGTCTGGTTCTATGCTGATTGTAGATGCCTTAACCAATAATGTAAACCGGACGGCCGGCAATGTTCGTTCTTTATTTGGGAAAAACGGCGGCAACATGGGAGCCCCTGGTTCAGTTTCTTACCAATTCGTCAATACGGCCGTCTTCATGTTTTCTGGAACCGATGTGGACGAAGTTACCATGGCCCTTTTAGAAGCCGATTGTGATGTCCGCGATGTCTTCAATGAAGAAGACCAAATCGTTGTTTACGGTGAACCCGATGACTTTGCGGCCATCCGCAAAGCTCTTGAAGCTATGGGCGTGGAAAAATTCCAAGTCGCTGAATTAGAAATGATTGCAACCAACGAAATTACCCTTTCTACGGAAGACCAAGAAGTCTTTGAGAAATTAGTCGATGTCTTAGAAGACGACGAAGATGTGCAAAATGTCTATCATAATGTGGAGCTCGCCTAAGATGAGCCTGCCAGATATTCCACTCACCCGACCAGACGGAACTACCTATTCCTTCAAAGACTTAACTGGTAAAACCATCATCGTTGTGAATACAGCCAGCCAATGTGGCCTCCGGGGTCAATTCAAAGAATTGGAAAGTCTCTATCAGACATACAAGGATCAAGGCTTAGTAGTGCTCGGTTTCCCTTCTGACCAATTTAAACAAGAAAATTTAAGCAATGAAGAAATAGCTGAAGCCTGCCAAATTAATTTTGGGGTCAGCTTCCCTTTACATAAACTATGCAAGGTTAACGGCTCTGATACTCATCTACTTTTTGCTTGGCTAAAGGACCAAGATGGAGGACTCCTCGGTAAGAGTATCAAGTGGAACTTTACTAAATTCTTAGTGACCAAAGATGGGAGCAAGGTTACTCGTTTTGCGCCTAAAACCTCGCCTCAAGCCATGGTGGAAGCAATTGAAGCCGACTTAGCCAAGTAAGAGACTTAGATACTTATCATTTTATTTATAACAATTAAGCCATAGCCTATTCCTGCAAGCAATATAGGAATAGGCTATTTTTGTAAAATAATGAATGGGTTTTCACTTGATTTTGATCGTCAGTGTGATATTCTAACTAAGTAATAACATTTGGGGTGCGTTTGCTGAGATTATACCCATGGAACCTGTCCAGATAATGCTGGCGAAGGAAAATGTTCTAAGAAGGCTTGTTATTTAATGGCCATTCCTATTATTAATCTCAACCGTTCCTTAAATGGAACGGTTTTTTGTTACTTATTTAGAAAGGAAGTCCTTGTCGTGAAACATGTCTCTACTGAGAAAGTCATGGTGGTTGCAATTATGATTGCCATTGACTTCGTTTTATCTCCCCTCTTCCGGATTGAAGGAATGGCGCCCATGTCTTCAGTAATTAATATTATCGGAGCCGTTTTGATGGGTCCTCTCTATGTCACAATTATGGCGACCGTCTGTGGTATGCTCCGGATGCTTCTTTTGGGTATTCCACCCTTAGCCTTAACCGGGGCGGTCTTTGGTGCCTTATTAGCCGGCTGGGGTTACCATTCGCTGAACAAGTCCATCTATGGCGCCATGCTAGGGGAAATCCTCGGCACTGGGATTATTGGTTCGCTTTTGTCCTACCCCGTCATGGTCTGGTTCACTGGGGTTAAGACCAACCTCTTCTGGCTGGTCTATACCCCTCGTTTTTTAGGAGCTACTTTGATCGGGTCAGCCATCGCCTTCTTCGCCTTAAAGAAATTCTTGAAGGTCAGTCGCTTCAAACAAATCCAAGCCAACTTTGGCACTTTAAAAGTTACCCCAGCTAAGTCAGGTCTATACCCTGTCCAAAAGGAAGTCCAATCATGAGTCCAGTTCAAATCTATAATATTTTCCCCCTTAATCGCCCTTTAATCCACTGTATCTCTAACGAGATTACAGCTGAAAGTTTGGCCAACGCTCTCTTATTTGTAGGAGCGCGTCCAATTATGTCTTATGACCCCCGGGAAGTGGTCCAAGTCAACCGCGCATGTCAAGCCAGCTTTATTAATCTTGGCCAACTCAATTCTACGAAAGAGGCCGGCATCCGCCAGGCCGCCGCTGATCTAGCTGACCGCCAAGCACCATGGGTTCTAGATATCGTGGGGATTGCCTCCAGTCAATTACGCCAGGACTTGGTCCAAGACTTATTAGCCTTTAAGCCAACTATTATCAAAGGTAACTTGTCTGAAATGCGGTACTTGAGTCACCTACCTAGTTTAGCCAAGGGGATTGACCGCCATCCCGCAGATTCTGGAAGCCAAGCCTTGCGAGAGCTTAATCAAGCTTTAACTCAACTAGCCCAAGACGCAGACTTACCTTGTCTGGTGGCAACTGGTCAAAGCGACTTAGTTATTGGACCGACTTGGGCTTATCGTTTAGATAATGGTGTGCCGGCCATGGATAACTTTGTTGGGTCTGGTGACTTAGTCGGTGCTCTGATGGCTGCTTGCCTCAGTCAACCAAGTGTAAGTGTAGCCCAAGCTGCCATGACCTCCTTGTCCTATTTTAATATCTGTGGTCAAATGGCGGCCGACCAAAGTCAAGGACTTGAAAATTTCCGCCAACAATTATTAAATAATCTCTCCCTCGTCTACCAGTCTGACCATTGGTGTCATGACCTGAAAGGAGCAAGTATTTATGAAACAAATATCTAACCCTTATCGTCTCTATTTAGTGACTGACCCTACTGGTCTCAGCGCAGATGGTTTTTTACAAGTAATTGACCAAGCCTGTCAGGCAGGAGTCAGCCTGGTCCAATTACGAGAAAAAACGGCCACTAGCCAGGACCTATTTCAAAAGGCTCAGGCGGTCAAAGCTATTACTGACCGATACCAAATTCCTTTAATTATCGATGACCGCTTGGATATTTGCCAAGCTGTAGGGGCCGCCGGTCTTCATGTAGGGGACGAAGATCTACCAGTAGAGGTAGCCCGCAAAATTCTTGGTCCGGATGCTATTATCGGGGTTTCCAGTAAATCCCTAGACGCAGCCCAAGCTGCCGTAGCGGGTGGCGCTTCTTATTTAGGCGTGGGCGCAATATTTCCTACTAAGACTAAAGTTAAAACCCAAGCCACTTCGATTGAAACTCTCAAAGAAATCACCCGAACCGTACCCGTACCCGTGGTGGCTATCGGAGGAATCAAATCCCATAACCTTGCCCAATTGACCGCCAGCGGCGTCGCCGGTATCGCCATGGTGTCAGAAATTATGCAAGCCCCTGATGTGGCAGGCAAGGTAGCCGAACTCAACCAACTACTGACCCAGGTTTTGTAATTGTTAAAAATTCATTTTTGCCCTCACTTAAGTTAAGAAAGGATGTCTCCCATGACCAATGAAACACCACAAGTTGTCACCATCGCTGGTTCTGATTCCGGAGGTTGCGCCGGCCTCCAAGCCGACCTCAAAACCTTTCAAAACCGCCATGCCTTCGGGATGTCAATTATCGTTGCCCTAACGGCTCAAAATACCCTGGGCGTCCAAGAAGCTTACCCGATTCCAATTGACTTTGTAACCAGCCAGTTTGCTTCTATGGCAGCCGACTACCAAGTTCGAGCCGCCAAAACTGGGATGTTAGCTAGTCCGAGTCTGGTTGAAACGGTGGCCAAGAACTTAAAACAATACGACTTCGGTCCCCTGGTGGTCGACCCAGTTATGATTGCCAAGGGTGGCCATGCCCTATTGGAAGCCGAAGCCGTTCAAACCGTCAAAGACTTCTTACTACCACTTGCGACCGTCCTCACCCCAAATATGCCTGAAGCCGAGGTTTTCCTAGGCTATTCGGTAGAAAGTGCTCAAGATATGATCAAAGCGGCTCTAGATCTTAAAGAATTAGGTCCAAAAAATGTCATCATTAAAGGGGGACACGGCCACGGCGCGGCTGCTTGTGATTATGTCCTCTTGGAAGATGGAACCAGTTTCTGGATGGCCAGCCCACGGATTGATACCATCAATACCCACGGAACCGGCGATACTTTTTCAGCCTGTATTGCCGCTGAATTAGCCAAGGGAACCCCTTTGAAGGAAGCCATCCTCATTGGTAAAGCCTTTATTCAAGCAGCCATTGCTGATCCAATTGCAGTCGGACACGGGCATGGTCCCGTCAACCACTGGGTCCAAGAACTAGCCCCTGTGACCTGGGCCTCTTCCTGGGAAGAACTGCAAAAACAATTAGGCGACCTTGACCCTAACTTGGTCGAGTCCGCAACGAACCCTGAGGAAGACCTACATGATTGATATTCAAGACCTGACTTTTTCCTTTAAGGGGCCGGGCCAAGCCCCGGTTTTAGATGATATCCATGCTCAGCTGCCTGAAGGCCACTTCATCTCTTTGATTGGTAAATCTGGTTCAGGTAAGTCCACCCTCTTCAAAATTTTGACCAAAGATTTGACACCCCAAGCCGGGCAAGTAACCTTTCAAGGTCGCCCTTTAGGTGCCCAAGACGTGGCTTATATGCCACAGAAAGACTTATTATTACCCTGGGCTTCGGTCTTGGATAATGTCCCATTACCTCAAAAACTAAATCCTAAAGTTAAGGTCCACCGCGACCAAGCTTTAGCCTGGTTAGACAAAGCCAGCTTAGCTAAGGTAGCCCAAGCCCTGCCCCAAAATCTGTCGGGTGGCATGCGGCAACGGGTGGCTTTTGTCCGAACCTTAATGATGGCCAAGCCCATCCTCTTGTTAGATGAACCCTTTGGTGCCCTGGACTACTTCACCCAGATGGAAATGCAAGCCTGGCTTTTAGATATCTGGCAGGACCTCAAGACCACGGTTATCTTGATTACCCATAATATTGAAGAAGCCGTCTATCTTAGTGATCAAGTCATGATCCTCCACCCGGCCGGGTCCGCCCCGAAGGGTCAACAATTAGACCGAGTCACCATTGACTTGGACCGGCCACGCCGGCAAGATATGCGTTACCTGCCCCAATTTGTTCAATACAAAAAAGTACTTGAGGAGGCCATCCATCATGACCTTTAAAGGCTTTATCAATCAATACTATCCTTTTATCTTAGTCTTAATCCTTGTCTTAGCTCTGGCTGAATACACGGTAGGGGCTGGCCTAATTCCAGCCTTTATCATTCCCCAGCCTAGCCAGGTCATCTCCTTACTGGTGGACCAAGCTGGTTTTATCTGGGAACAAAGTTTAATTACCTTACAAGAGGTGGCCGTTGGTTTGGGGATTTCCTTGGTGGCTGGGATTGGCTTAGGGGTTCTGATTTATTATTCTGATTGGGCCCGCTGTGCCTTATATCCCTTTGTTCTGATTTCGCAGACCATTCCCACCATTGCCTTATCACCGATTTTTGTCATGTGGTTTGGGTATGGCATGCTGACTAAGGTGGCCGTCATTTTCCTCTTCTGCTTCTTCCCTTTAGTCGTTTCAGTCTATGATGGCTTACGCTTAACCGATGCAGATTATCTAGCTCTTTTTCGTAATATGCAGGCCTCCCCTTGGCAGAGCTTCTACCGTTTAGAATGGCAAATGGCTCTGCCTTCTATCTTATCTGGTATTAAATTAGCCGTCATCTATGCCCTCATGGGCGCCACCATCGGCGAGTGGTTAGGCGGCAACGGTGGTTTAGGTTACTATATCCGCCGCATGTCCTCTTCTCTTAAGGCGGATGGGGTCTTCGCTGGAATTCTGGTTTTGTCGCTCATTGGTCTTATTTTATTTGGTTTTGTCACTTTGTTGGAACGGAAACAATTAGCCTATTTACATCAGAAAGGAAGAAAGTAATGACCCATTTCAAAAAACTCAGCCTGATTTTTGCCGCTATTTTACTTAGCCTTATGCCCCTGACTGGATTGACTTCAGTTGCTGCCCAAGAGGACTTAAAAGAAGTTCATTTAATGTTAGATTGGTATCCTAATGCCAATCATATTCCTATCTACGAAGCAATTGAAAAAGGTTACTTCAAAGAAGCAGGGATTGATTTAAAAATTGAAATGCCTGCTGAAACCAATGACCCCATCCGTTTAGTTGGAGCCAAACAAACCGATATTGGGATTTCTTATCCTGGTGTCTTGTCTAAGGCTGTGGCTGAAGGGGTACCAGTCAAAGCCATTGGTTCACTGGTCCAACAAAGAATGGATGTTATCATGTATAAAACCGAGTCTGGTATTAAAGGTGCCAAAGACTTAGTTGACAAAAAAGTAGGTTTTGCCTCTGACCCAATTTCTGAAGCGGTGGTTCAGTCTATGGTGACGAATGAAGGCGAAGATCCAAGTAAAGTCGATATGATCGATGTAGGTTGGGACCTCATTCCAGCTTTAGCCACCGATAAGGTTGATGCTGTTATTGGAGCCTATGTTAACCATGAATACTTAATGCTGCAAGACCAAGGCTATAACATGGGCTACTTTGACTTTGCTGACTTTGGTATTCCAGAATCCCAAGAATTAATTTTTGTCGCTTCTGACGAACTAATTGAATCTGATCCAGACTTATTAAAAGCTTTTATGACTGCCTTACAAAAAGGGTTTGACGCTGCCAAGGAAGAACCTGAAGGAGCCTTGGAAGTCTTATTCGCTAAAGAAGAAAACGCCTATACCTTGAACAAAGATATCGAAGCCAAGTCTTGGGAAATGTTACAAGACTTTATGGTTAAGGATGGTAGCTTTGGCGCCATGGATGTGGACCAATATGACGCCTATGTTAAATGGCTCTTTGAAACCGGCTCTATTGCCAAGGAAGTCAAGGGTGCCGATGTAGTTCACCCGGTACTAAATGGGGAAAATTAATTTGGTATTGCTTAGCTTTGCCAAAAATTAAAGTAAAGAACTTTGCCAAAAACTAAGGAGGAAACCATGCCAAACTTTTGCCAAGAAGCTCTGGCTGCCAGCCAGAAGCTTTGGGATGCCAACTTCAACCATCCCTTTGTTCAAGCTCTCGCTGATGGAAGCTTAGACCTGAAAATTTTTAAGGGCTATGTTATTCAAGATGCCTATTATCTTCAATCCTTCGGAGCGGCTCATGCCCTTGCTGCCTACAAGGCCACCACTTCTGATTTAGCCATTCGTTTTGGCCAAGGTCTAGTGGATACCTTCCAGTCTGAGCTAGAACTCCATGGATCTTTTTTCAAAGATTTGGAGATTAGCCAGACAGACTTGGATGCTTTCACCCCTTCACCTAACGCCTACGCCTACAGCAACCATATGCGGTTGGCTGGCCATGACCAGGATATGGCCTTTATCTTAGCTACTTTATTACCTTGCTATTGGCTTTATGAAGAAATCGGGCATTATTTGGCCGAACACCGGCCGGACAATCCTTTCTATAACCGTTGGATTGATACTTACAGTAGTGACTGGTTCTCTGAAAACGTCCGTCAAATGAAGGACTTGATGGACCAATTAGCGGCGGATAAATCACCGGAAGAATTTGCGGCTTTGATTCACGCCTTCAAGCAATCAGTCTACTATGAATACATGTTCTGGGACGACGCCTACTACCAACGTGATTGGGCAGTGGAGGAATAATTATTTAAATATACATGAAAAAGTTGCGAAGATAAATCGCTTCGCAATTTTCCTTTTATTAGCTCCACATCCAATAAAACAAACCGCATGTCTTAGCCCTCTAGCTAAGAAGATGCGGTTACTTTTTGTTTATTTTTTATTTTTAAAAACTAGCCCCGTTAGTGGTGCAATAATTAAGGTATCATCAGCAACTTGATAATCCTCACTCGTAGTCAGCGGCACCTTCCTGGCCCGACTTCCATCAGCTAAAAGGTCAGCATTTACCAAATCAAAGTCAGGTGTCAGATTTAAATCAAATGTCCGGGCTTGGTCGTCAGCATTAATTAAGACCAGGTAGTCTTCAGCCGGTTGGGTCTGACCAGCTGTCACTTGCAGGCGGTAAGCCAAGACCAAGTCTTGGCTTTGTCCCCAGTCAATTAGGATCATAGCTTGATCGATTAGACTCGCCTGACCCAAGCGGAAGGCTGGACTAGACCGACGTAGGTCAATCAAGCCTTGAACATAATCATGATTTAAACATGGCAGGGCTTCTCCTAAACGGACCCAATCGAAGTGGTTGACCGAATCTGGCGCCCGGTAGGAATCATGCACAATATAAGGATAAGTTTGGGGTTGACCGTCCGTTTTTTGTAGTTGGTATGTTTTTTTAAATACAGTCTCAGCTCCCGACGCTTGGGTCACGACTGGCTCCTGCAACCCTTCAAAGCCATCATCCCGAATCTGCTTGGACCGGCCGTATTCCTGACCTGCATGGAGGAAGGCCACCCCTTGGGCCGTCAAGACCAATAAATTACCTAACCGCATCCGACGTAAGAGCTCATCTTGGTCAGCTACCGGGTCAAGCTTCAAGGTCAGAGCCAGAATATCATAAACAGTGGCATTATCATGGGCTTCCATATATTGGACCACATTGTAAGGACCTTGGGCCCGGAAATTCCCCGGTTGGCCTTTTAAATTGTCGAATAATTTTTTTCGGTCAATAGGTCCCCCACTTAAGAAGGCGGGTTGACCTTCATCCGGATAACCTGACTTCAAGGCATTGCGAAGCTCATCAGAGAAAACGGCCACATCCCCTGTCTGGTCCATCCAATCCTGACTGGCTGGAAGTGGTTTTTCCAGGTTCTGATCGCCCACATAAGTTCGCCAGCCTTCTCCAATAATCAAGGACTGAGGATTAATGCTTTTGGCTAAGTCCGCAATAGCCTGGAGAGTGGCCGCATCATGGTCGCCCATCATATCAAAGCGGAAGCCGTCCACCTTAAACTCACGCAACCAATATTCAATCGAGTCCAACATAAGCCGGTGAGCCATCCAATGGGTCGATGCTAAGCGGCCCCCACCAAAACTAGTCAAGGAATGGTCTTCCTCATCCACAAAATGATAATAATGAGGCTCAATCTCTTCAAATATATGCAAGGCCGCGGTATGGTTATAGACCACATCCAGAGTCACACCCATGCCCCGGTCATGAATGGCCGCAATCAAGGTCTTCAACTCTTTAATCCGTAGTTGAGGATCATAGGGATTTTCTGAATAAAAACCCGTCGGGGCAAAGTACCCTAAGGGGTCATAGCCCCAATTATAGTTAGCCGGCAGATCCGCCATGGTTGAATATGCAGGCTGGGTTTCATCAATTTTATATTGGGCCATGACTGGCATCAATTGAATATGGGTCACCCCAAGATCTTTGAGGTAATCTAGTCGGTCAATAAAGGCCATAAAGGTCCCCGGCCGGTGGTCTAAGTTCAGACTCTGATCCATGGTAAAATCACGAACAGATACTTCGTAAATCACTGCATCTTGCGGACTGGAATAGCCCTCGATTTTTCCAAAATTTTCTAAGTCTGGTCCCAAATTCTCCGGATCAACCAGAGCTGCCCGTGGCGCGTCAGCTTCTCCCTCTTGGTAGGTCCATGCCGCTAAAGACTTGGCATAAGGGTCAAGTACTAGGGACTCCTGCCCTTGGCGCACCACACCATAATTGTAATAAAAGCCTGTTAGCTCATTTTGACCAGCCTCTTGCGGTCCCACCTGAACTTGCCACTGGCCTTGATCGCTTTTTTTCAGGTCACAGCTATAAACCGCCGCACTATCAGTCCCTTGATCATACAGGTAGAGCTTAACTTGCTCGGCCGTTGGTGCCCACAAGGTAAAGATCCACTGGCCCTCCTGGTCAACCTGTGCCCCCAAAGGTCCCGTATAATGATAAGCCTCATCAATTACTTGCCAATTCAGTGTCATCAAATCCTCCTCTTTCTTCTTTCATCTCTAAAAATCATTCCATCATCGATAGCAGTGGTTTTTGACTTCTAATTGGTGGGTGCTCCTAACATTTTGCCTCTTAATGACGACCTTACCTTTAACTCGTCACTCAAAGCGCACTTTTGGGACCACTTCACTCTCAACTCGTCACTCAAAACACACTTTTGGGACCACTTGGCCCTTAAATCGTCACTCAAAACACTATTTTGGGACGAGTGTGCAAAAACTAGCCTACCTCGCGGTAGCATCAAGGCTCATAATTCATAGTCCGTTGAAAAAACAAAAGGCAGCAGGCTTAACCTGGAAAATCACTGATTTTCACTTGGTCTAACCTACTCCCTTTTAAATACCTAATACTTACTTATTCATTATATAAATTAACGAATCACATTCTCAGTTTCTGGATCGAAGAAGTGAGTCTTATTCATATCAAAGACGAGGTCCACATCATCACCAATATTATATTCGGTCCGAGTATCCACGCGGGCGATAAATTCATTTTGATCATGTTTACAATATAACATCATTTCTGCGCCGGTCATTTCAACCACTTGGATATGGGCTTGAATAATTGCTTCAGGCATAGTGTCCTTCATAACTGGTTCATCATGAATATCTTCTGGACGAATCCCCATAATTAATTGTTTACCTTCGTAGCCTTGGTCATTTAATTTACGAGCCATGGCATCAAAAACAGCCCAAGACAAACCATCCGCCGTTGTCACCCGGCCTTTTTCATAAGTTACATTGAAGAAGTTCATAGCGGGTGACCCCATAAAGCTGGCCACAAAGACATTATCTGGATGATTATACACTTCGGTTGGTGTCCCAATTTGCATAATATTTCCGTCATTCATAACTACAATCCGTGAGGCCAAGGTCATGGCTTCGGTTTGGTCATGAGTTACGTAAATGGAAGTTGTTTCCAGTTCATGGTGGAGCTTGGCAATCTCAGTACGCATTTGAACCCGTAATTTAGCATCCAAGTTGGATAAAGGTTCGTCCATTAAGAAGACTTTAGCTTCGCGGACAATAGCTCGACCCAAGGCTACCCGTTGCCGTTGGCCCCCAGATAAAGCGGCAGGTTTACGTTCTAGATAAGGCGTTAAACCTAGGATTTCAGCCGCATGGTCAACCCGGGCTTTAATTTGGTCTTTAGTATATTTACGTAATTTCAAACCATAGGCCATATTATCAAACACGGTCATATGGGGATATAGGGCATAGTTTTGGAAAACCATAGCGATATTCCGGTCTTTAGGTTCCACGTCATTCATGACTTGGCCATCAATAATCAATTGACCTTCAGTAATATCTTCCAAACCAGCAATCATCCGTAAGGTGGTGGATTTACCACAACCAGAAGGACCTACGAAAACAATAAATTCCCGGTCCTGAATATCGATATTAAAATCTGTTACAGAATAGGTATCATTCCCCTTATATTTTTTTTGGATATTTTTTAAATTAATTTCTACCACGGTGAGCACCTCTCTTTTGAATATCTTCTAAGTAATCATCATTAAAATGGGTTTTCCAATAGGATGCCATTAAACTTGCGATAAAAGCAAAACCTTGTAAGGAAATCATGGCTAAAGGATCCAAGCCCGCAAAAGCCGCTATCATAGCGAGTAGGCTGGCTCCACCAAAAGCATTCAAGACAATGGTCAAGGCTTCCTTGTAAGAGCCAATCGTAAACCGTCGACTCAAATGCATTAAATAAACTAAAGCAGAGACGACCCCGATAAAGATTAAATTATTGGTAAAAAGAATAATCGCCACATTCAATAATTGAATCACTATCAAGGATAAGCGGTTGTCCTTAAACCAAAGTTGGGACAAAATCTTTAAGACCATTTGTGGATCTTGTGATTTAAGCAAGGGATTATCCTGACCTAAGTCTTGGACAAAAATCGGCTGGTCTCCTTCTTTAATAAAAACTTGATCTTGGCTAGCCGCCAAACCAGATCCTTCCTTCAATAAGGTCTCGGCTTGAGTCTCATCCTTAACAAAGGCTTGGCGTATTTTGTCATCTTCTTGACTACTTTGCCCTTGGTTGGCCACTTGGTCCCAGTTAAAATCTTGGTAAGCAGCTAGGAAATCCGCGGTCATAGTTCGCTCTAAGGATGGCATATACTCTGTAATATCCACCGATTGCAAACCATTAATCCGTAGACTCAAAGGCATCAAACTTAAAGCCGTCGTAAAGATAAAGACCAAGACCAATTGCCAGGTTTTTAAGGCTTTTCTTTGGCTAAAAATCCGGCGCGGTGACAGGATTGTTTTGAAATAGTTTAATGGAAAAATAGGTCATCCTTCTTTCTAAGGCTAGCCTTTGGTACCACCAGAGGTTAAACCTGATACGAAGTTCTTCTGTAATAGGAAGAAGAGAATGGAAATTGGCACGGCGATTAAAATCGCACCTGCCGCAAACAAGGCTACCCGTTGGTTCCGAATATCGGAAATAAAGGTTTGTAACCCAACCGCCACGGTGTAGGCTTCCTGACTTCTTAATAAGAACCGGGAAAGCATGTAGTCCCCAAAGGGTCCCATGAAAGCCCAGAGGGCTTGGACAGCCACCATCGGTTTAACCAATGGTAAGACAATTTGCCAGAAGGTCCGGATATGACCGGCGCCATCAATTTTAGCTGATTCATCTAAGTCATAAGGGACTGTATCGAAGTAACCCTTCATGAGCCAGGTATTCATCGGAATCCCGCCCCCAATATAAAGGAAGGTTAGGAACCAGAATTGGTTGATAGCTTTTAAGAGGAAGGCCATAACGAAGAAGGCAGTCAAAGCAGCCGTAGTTGGCACCATTTGGATAATTAAAAAAGTCTTCAAAGAATTTTTTCGGCCGATAAAACCATAGCGAGAATAAGCATAACCCGCTAAAGTAATAATCGTCACCTGAATCAACATTGTTGACCCAGCTACAATTAAGGTGTTCTTGTACCAAGTTCCGTATAAAGTCTCATCGAAGAGACGACGGAAATTATCCAGGGTCCACTGAACATCAAAAGATAATTTAAAGGCGGTCATATTCCCTGCAATAAAGGCTGAAGAAGCAGTCACTAACAGAGGATAAATAATCACAATACTCAAGATAATCATGTAGAGGTAGGTCAAAAATTGGCCTAAGCGTTTTTTGAATTTGGCAGAATGGGCTAGATTTTTCATCTTAGATATCCTCCATTTCAAAAGAATTTGACCGCTTGAAGACAAGTAAAGAAACCCCAATGACGATCAAGGAAATAATAATAGTTAAGGCAGCTGCCACTGAATATTGTGGTGAATTCCCGGTCGTTAACTTGAAGATCCAAGAAATCAAAATATCGGTTGAACCGGCACCGCCCCCAACTGAACCAGGTCCCCCATCATTAAACAGATAAATCATGGAGAAGTTATTAAAGTTACCTGTATATTGGGTGACAAAAACCGGCGCAGCTACAGAGAGAATGGTTGGTAAGGTAATATCCCGGAAACGACGGTTGGCATTGGCCCCATCGATTTTTGCCGCTTCATACAAGTCATTTGGAATGGATTGCAGAATGGAAGTGACCATGACATAAATATAAGGGAACCCTAATCATCCCTGAATCATAATAATAGCAATTTTAGTCCAGTTAGGATTGGTCTTCCATGGGACTAAACCAACATCCATAAAAGGAATTAATCGATTGAAGAAAGGAATAACCTGAGTATTAATGGCTCCCACGGAATCATTGAACATATTTGAAAAGGACAAAATCGTAATAAAGGCTGGAACTGCCCAAGGAAGTAAGAAAATTACTCCAAAGAAACGTTTACCTTTAATAAAGGGTTGGTTGGCCACAATTGCGGTGAAAACCCCCACAACAATTTGTAAGGTCGTGGCTGCTAGCGTCCAAATAAAAGTCCAAGATAAGACCGAACCAAAGGCCTTTCTAAAAGTACTTAGGAAGAAAATTTTATTAAAGTTTTCAAAGCCAACCCAATCCAAGAGCTTGGCAGGAGGCATATTTAAGAAAGAATAATTAACAAAAGCGGTAAATACCGTTACCAAAACGGGAAAAACAATTGCAAAAATCATAGCCACATAGGCCGGAATGATTAATAAGTAAGGAAAGCCATTTTGGTAGACATTATTTAAAAGTTCTTTAAATGATTGATTTACTGGAATACCTTGATTCCAGAAGTCAGCAACGCGTCGAGCATCATAAATATTATATATATAGAAAATTAAGAAAATCAGTGTAATCAGCAATTGTAATGATCCCTGAATCAACATAAATAAAGAATGGTCTTGTCTAGGTGTTGTACCTAGCGTTACCAAATTAACTAGGGCTTGGTTCCCAAAAACATGCATTTCATAGGCAAAAATACCAGTAATAATCAGGAATAAACCCCCTTTAATGGCTTGACGGTTATAGAATTGACCCAAGCCTGGGATCAAAGATAAGCAACCAGCTAAGGTTACATTTTTGTGAGTGACTGTTTGATCAGTCATGAGGGTACCTCCTTATAAAGTAATAAAGTCTGGCCGGCAGGGGCCAACCAGACTCAATTACACGATGTAATTAATTATTAATAACCTTTTTGTGCAATTGCTTCTTTAATCAATTCAACGGCCGCATCGGCAGTTTCCTTAGCTGATTTAGAACCAGATACAGCATCAAACATCATGTTTTCAGCTCCGGTCCAAACTTCAGCCATTTGTGGAATATTTGGCATTGGCACAGCATTTTTGTAAACATCGATTACGGCTGCAGTTAATTCAGAACCAGATTCAGCAGCTTTCTTACGAGATACTTGGTTGGCTGGTACTTCTTCAAGACGTTCATACATAATGTCTTGTTGTTCAGTTGAAGTTACCCAGTCAATGAATTTTTGAGCAAGTTCTTGTTTTTCAGTGAAGGCTGAAATTGTCCATCCTTTACCACCACCGAATGGTTTGTAATCTTCACCATTTGGTAAGGTTGGGATTTTAGCAGCTGCATAGTTAACGCCTGAATTGTTAAAGTCATTGGCCATCCATGGACCAGTGATAACTGCAGCTGTTTTACCATCCATGAAGCTTTGGTTTAAGAAATCTGGAGCAGAAGTTTTATCTTGCATACCTTGAGGCCAAGATTCTTGATAGAATTTAGTGGCATATTCAATGGCTTCAACGGCACCTTCATTATTTAAGCCTAACTCTTCTGGGTTAGTACCATCTTCACCAAAGACATATCCGCCGTAACCAGCTAAAAGACCATAAGTATGATAGAAGTCAACCCAGTTAGCTAGGAAACCAACATTCTTGCCGTCTTCACCTTCAAAGGCATATTTATCATCTTTAAGTAAACCTTCTAATTCTTCAAAGGTTTCTGGTGCTTTTTCTAATAAGTCAGTGTTATAGAACATAACTAATGTTTCGATAGTTGCTGGAGCAGCATAGATTTCACCATCAAAGGTTACTTGTTGTTTATCAGTATCATCATATTCAGCTTCATCATTTAAAGTAACTGGTAATAACATACCGGTTGCTCCGAGTGAACCCACCCGGTCATATGGAGCGATCATTACGTCTGGGCCAGTTCCAGCAGGACCATCGAGTGATAGACCATCTAAAACTTCGAACATGTCTTTATCCCAAACTTCAACCTTAACATTGTTTGCTTCTTCAAAGGCTTTAATATTTTCTGAAACATAGTCGAATTGACCTGCGGCAGAGACGATTAAAGTTTCTTGTGCTGAAGCTGACTCAACACCACCAACGAATGATGCTACTAAAGGAGTAGCGCCTAGTAATAATGCAGATGCTGCACTTACCCATTTGTTCATTTTCATTTTCTTTCCTCCAATTCTTTTATGCAATCGTTTTCTTTAATAGTATTATCTATGAAACGCTTACAAATTGCAAGTGTTTTTTTGCTTTTTACAAAAATTTTCTTAGTGCTTCACTGATTAAGTATTCTTGTATATTATCGTATATTATCCCTTAGCCTAAAGGCTTTGTTAGATCTAGCTCAAACAATACTTAAAGTCGCAACTAAATTTAGTAACTTTAGGCTTTTACCCTAAAAGAAGTTAAACCACTAAAATCCAACACATTTTGTGCAATTGATTTCATACTTTATTGATTAAGCTCAGCAAAAACCACGAAACCATAACTAGTTAAAGTCCCCGCTTGGTATCCCTGACAAAAAACTGGCTCGGATTGACTTTGTTCTTCCAAACTTAAGGCCTCGTCACTTAAATTAAAGTAAGCCAGTAACCGTTCTGGCCCTTGGTCTATTTCAAGCTTTAAACTTCCTTTAGAAGTTAGACTTTCATGGTGGTGGCCTTGGTTAATTAAAGAATTATAGGAATGACGGAGGCTAATTAAGGCTTGGATAAAAGCTTGCATCTGGCGGTCTGAGTCCGTAAAGTCCCAAGGCATGGGCCGGCGGCAATCCGGGTCATCCCCACCTGCCATAGCAATTTCCGTACCATAATAAATACATGGACTCCCCACCTGTAAGAAAAGAAAGGTGAGACTAGCTTGCATAAGTGCTAAGTTTTGCCCGCATTTATTAAAGAGTCGCATGGTGTCGTGGGAATCTAAGAGGTTAAACTGAGCTTCGCTGCAAGACTGCCGATAGGTCATCCGTAGGCGACCGAGCTGGTCTAACCATTGGGACCGGTTAGATTCCACCCCCATAAAAAGACCTTCAATAATTTCTTGCAGGGGATAATTCATCACCGCATGAAATTGGTCTCCCTGTAACCACGGCTGAGACCGGTGCCAAACTTCTCCTACAATATAGAAGTCAGGTTTAAGGGCTAGACAGGCTTGGTGGAAAGCCCGCCAGAAACCATGGTCGATTTCATTGGCCACATCCAAGCGCCAGCCATCAATATCACATTCTTGGATCCAATATTGGGTGACCTTTAAGAGATAGTCCCGGGCTTGAGGCTGGGTGGTCTTCCACTTAGGCATGGCCGGCACAAAAGCAAAAGTCTCATAATTCATGGTTTCGTCATCGAGGCGGCGTAGTTTGTCCACCGGTAATTGATTAATATGGAACCAGTCATAATAGTCTGACTTCTTGCCCTTGGCGATGACATCCTGCCAGATGGGTGCTTGACTGCCAATATGGTTAAAGACAGCATCCAATATGACCTTTATCCCCCGTTGATGGGCTTGGGTCACTAATTCTTTCAGGTCCTCTTTAGTCCCAAAATCAGGATCAATCTTAAAATAATCATGGGTATTGTACTTATGATTTGATGACGAATCAAAAATCGGACACAAATAAAGTCCAGTGATACCCAAGTCTTGTAGGTAGTCTAACTGCTGGATAATCCCTTTAAGGTCCCCACCATAGAAGGCATCATGGTCCGGGCGACTATTCCGTTCCCAGTCTTGAAGGTGATGGCGATTTGGAATCTTCCCTGACCGTTTAAAGCGGTCCGGAAAGATTTGATACCAGACCGTGTCCTTGGCCCAATCCGGTGCTTGATAGTGGTCTGACCAATGTAAATACGGTAGTTTGAAGCCATCTTTATTAGCACGTAGGTCTGCCTGGCTTGGCGGTCCAGCTAAAGGATACAAGTCTACCTCATTATAGAGGTAGGTCTGCCCGGCTAGGTCTTCAATCACAAAATAATATTCAAAGCGTTTAGGCGGATTAGCGATAGCGACTTGATAATAGTCAAAGTCCCGGTCTTGTTCCCACAAGGTCATGGTTTGTCTGTAATAATCGGTCCCCTCTAAGGTTTTAAAGACTTCCTGGTAATAGACCTTAACTTGGGCAACCTGTCCCTTTCCCACCCGCAAACGCAGGTGGAGGCAGTCCTCAGCATAGAGATAGGCGTATTCTGATTCTGGTTGATGGTAAAGTAAGGCAGCTTGCATAGTCCTTCCTTCCTGGGAAAAATCAAGGCAGCACCCAAGACTCTTTGCTGGGCAAAAATCCTTAAAGTGCCACCTCATACAGTAATGATTCAGTTTGATTTGACAAAATAGAAAGGAATACTTGTTAATTTGCAGACTTGTTTTCTTCTAAATGCCAAATATCTTGATTGTAGTCACGTATGGTCCGGTCAGAAGAGAAGTAGCCCGCTTGGGCAATATTCTTAATGACCTTGGCCATCCAAGTAGACCGGTCTTCATAGGCTTGATAAACTTTTTCTTTAGTTTCAATAAATTCTTCCAGGTCAATTAAAGCCATGAAGTAGTCTTTATTAATGATATCTTGGTGAAGCCGATTTAAACGTTCTTCATTTCCCAAAGCCAAGAGGTCAGGACTAACGATAAAGTCGACCAAAGGTTTGATTGATTCTTTTTCATAATAATCAGAGGCCCGGTAGGCATTGTTAGCATAAAGGTCCACAATCGTCTGACTATCCTTACCGAAGATAAAGATATTGTCATCCCCGACTAAGTCATGGATTTCCACATTAGCGCCATCCATGGTCGCAACCGTTAAGGCACCATTAACCATAAACTTCATATTACCGGTACCAGAGGCTTCTTTAGAGGCTAAGGAAATTTGTTCAGAAATATCCGCCGCAGGAATTAAGTAATGAGCGGCCGTCACATTATAGTTTTCGACCATGACTACTTGTAGGTATGGGGCTACCTCAGGATCTTTAGCAATCAATTCAGACAGACATAAAATTAAATGAATAATATCCCGGGCAATGGTATAAGCGTTGGCCGCCTTACCGCCGAAGAGAATAGTAATTGGCCGTGCTGGTTTATTGCCAGCCTTGATGTCAAAGTACTTATGAATAATATAGAGGGCTAACATTTGCTGGCGTTTGTATTCATGGATCCGCTTAATTTGGACATCAATAATTGAATCATCCTTGATAGATACGTCCATGCGACCTTGTAAGAAATGGTTCAATTTAGCTTTGTTGCCAACTTTAATTGCGTCGAGTTTAGCTTGGACGTCCGCATCCGCTTGATAGGCTGCTAAACCGCTTAGGTCATGCGAATGCCGCCATTGGTCACCCAGTAATTGGTCTAAGTAAGCCGCCAAATCTGGATTCGCATCCATCAACCAGCGTCTGAAGGTAATCCCATTCGTCTTATTATTGAATTTCTCTGGATAAGCTTGGTAGAAGTCTTTCAATTCAGATTCTTTGAGGATATCCGTATGCAGGGCTGCTACCCCGTTAATGGAATAACCATAATGGATTGATAAGCGGGCCATATGTATCCGGTTTAGGTCATCAATAATGGCAAGGTCAGGGTTAATAAAGTTTTCTTTCATCCGAGCATCTAAATATTTAATGATATCCGCAATTTCTGGCACAATAGCTTCTAAGTCAGCCAATGGCCATTTTTCTAAAGCTTCAGCCAAAATAGTATGGTTGGTATAGGCAGTCATTGATTTCACGATGTCCACCGCTTCTTCTACATCTAGTCCATGTACTTGATTTAAAAGCCGGATCATTTCCGGAATGACTAAGGCTGGGTGGGTATCATTGATCTGGATGACCGCATAGTCAGCTAAGTCATGAAGATTTGACCCTTTTGCTAAGGCTTCATCAATAATCAATTGGGCTCCATTAGACACCATGAAATATTGTTGGTAAACCCGTAATAATTCACCCGCGTGGTCGGAATCATCAGGATATAAGAAAAGTGTTAAGTTTTCTTTGATATTAGTCTTATCGAAATCAATGGAGTCGTCGTGGATAATTTTCGGATTGACGGAATCAATATCGAATAAGCGCAAACGATTGCGAGTATTGCGTTCATAACCGAGTACATCAATATCATAAAGGCTTGACTCTAAATCAAAGTCTCGGTAAGAAACAGTATAGTGATGGTGGGATTTAACTAGCCAAGATGAATCAGTAATCCATTCATCGGAAATTGATTTTTGTTCATTGGCCTCAAAGACTTGTTTAAATAGACCAAAATGGTAGTTAAGCCCCAAACCATCGCCATTTAAGCCTAAGCTAGCAATAGAATCTAAGAAGCAGGCCGCCAAACGGCCTAAGCCACCATTACCTAAGGATGGTTCTTGTTCGGCATCTTCGATATCCATCATATTTTTGCCAGCGGCTTGGAGTTCTTGACTCACTTGATCATACAGACCTAAATTCAAAAGGTTATTGGATAAAAGCTTTCCAATCAGGAATTCAGCTGAGAAATAATATAATTTTTTCTTTTGATTATTAGTAGGTAAGTCTTGGGCCTTGTCTTTTACTAAGGCTAAAAGGACTTGATATAATTCGGAATCATTACAATCAGCGATGGGTTTCTGGTAAAGAGCTTGGGCATATTTACTTACAAGGGTCATGTCTTACTCCTTTTCTGTTAATTTAGGATTGCTTCTAAAGTATACTTCAGTGATATTCTTTAAGAAATCTGTCACACTTTGATTTAATTGGTCAGGGGTCATCCGCCATTTCCAATTTTTGCCAATGGTAGAAGGCTCATTCATCCGGGCTTCATTGCCTAAACTTAATAAGTCTTGCATGGTATAAACCGCTAAACGAGACACAGATTGGGCCAATCCGCGGTTAAGGGCTTGAGCTGGAGTTTCATTGGGTAATTTATGGAGATAGGTCACTAGTTGGTCTTTTTGAGCTTGCGACGCCGTATCGTTCCACCAACCCATAGCTGTTTCATTATCATGGGTTCCAACATAAACAGCGGTGTTCCAGAAATAATGATGAGGCAAGTCAGTTGAATCGTTATGACCATTAAAACCAAACTGTAGAATTTTCATAGATGGGAAACCGGTGGCCTCACGCATGGCATGAACTTCTGGGGTCATAAAGCCTAAGTCCTCGGCGATAATATCTAAGTCACCTAATTTTTCCTTTAAGACTCTGAAAAGGTCATATCCTGGACCCTTTACCCAGTAGCCATGGGCTGAGCTTGGAGAACCGAAAGGCACTTCCCAGTAAGACTCAAAACCACGGAAATGGTCAATCCGGACCCGGTCATAGAGTTCAAAACTGGCTTGGATCCGTTTCACCCACCACTGATATCCATTGGCTTTCATATAATCCCAATCATAGATTGGATTGCCCCAGTATTGACCGTCCGCTGAAAAATCATCCGGTGGTGTCCCGGCGACTACCGTTGGCCGACCTTGGGCATCCGTTTTAAAGTATTCTGGCGTGGCCCACATTTCCACAGAATCGGCTGCGACATAAATCGGCATATCACCAATAATTTGAATATGGTTTTGGTTGGCATAACCCTTAAGTGCTTGCCATTGTTTAAAGAACCAATATTGGGTCACCCGGTGGTAGTCCATTTGGGCGGCTAATTCTTGCCGGTAACGGTCCAAGGCTTGGGGTTGACGGGTTTGGATATCTTGGTCCCATTCCATCCAAGATGCTAGACCAAAAGATTCTTTAATTGCCATGTATTCAGCAAAAGGCTCTAACCACTCCGCTTTTTCTTGAATAAATGTTTCATAATCCGCTGGACGGGCTTGACCCAAGAAACGATCGACCGCTTTTTGTAGGATCGCTTGACGGCTTTGGAAAATAAGGCCGTAATCCACATCATCTGGCTTACGTCCAAAATCAATTCCTGCTAAATCTTCCGGAACTAATAGCCCCTCTGCTAATAGTTGGTCTAAATCAATAAAATAGGTATTACCCGCAAAAGCTGAAAAAGATTGGTAGGGTGAATCCCCATAAGATGTGGTCGTCAAGGGTAGAATTTGCCAATAAGACTGCTTAGTTTCTTTAAGAAAATCGACAAAGTCATAGGCAGCTTGGCCGAAAGAACCGATACCGTACTGGTTGGGTAACGATGATATATGCATTAAAACACCTGATAAGCGTTCCATAAAAACCTCCTTATAAAATTTATTGAATTTCTTTATGCAAATTCATTATACAAAAATTAAACTTTAATGCAAACGATTTCTCAAATTTATCTTAATTATTTTTTTGAAAAGGATACCATTGTTATTCTAAGCTTGATATTATATAATTCTAAATAGAAAATACGTTTGCATTATATCAAGAAAGGAGGATGTTAAATGAATGTTACCATTAAAGATGTAGCCGAACGTGCTGGGGTAGCCCCTTCAACCGTATCCCGAGTCCTATCTGACAGCAAGTCAATTTCTGATAAGACTAAAGAAAAAGTTCGTAAAGCCATGGCTGAGCTCCATTATTATCCTAATTTGACAGCCCGATCCTTAGTATCTAAACGATCTAAAGTTATTGGCTTAGTCCTTCCCCAAGCTTCCGATGCTTTTTACCAAAACCCTTTCTTCCCTACCGTCTTAAGGGGAATCAACGAAGTCGCAGAGGAAAATGGTTTTTCCTTATTATTGAATACTGGTAATGGCGATCAGGAACGGCTCCGTCACATTCAACGGATGGTCAATGGCCGTTTGGTTGATGGCTTGATTTTTCTTTATGCCATTGAAGATGATCCCATTATTAATTTTGTGCGTCAGTCAGCAACACCCTTTGTAATCATTGGCCAAGCAACCGATTGGCAAACTAATTTTGTGGATAATAATAATGTGGACTTAGGCTTATTGGCCACCCAATACCTCATTGACCAAGGCAAGAAGAATATTGCTTTTATTGGGAGTGCCTACCCGCAAATCTTTGTTAAGTCTCGCTACCAGGGCTATCAAAAAGCTCATGAAGCAAGTCATTTAGAAGCTAACCCTGACTGGATTTTTCGTCCTGATCAATTCTTAGTTAAAAACGGCTTTGAAATGGCACGAGAGGTTGCTGCCATGCCCGAAATAGATGCCGCAGTGATTGTTGACCAGTTAGTTGCCCGAGGTTTTAAGGAGGGCGTCCGCTATGTCTGTCCTGACCGACAGATTGCCGCGATGACCTTTAAACCCTACCGGTCTGACTTCTCCCAAGGCATCCACCAAGCCTATATCAATATTAATGCGATCGAACTAGGTAAACGGGCCTTCCAAGTCCTCTTTGACGCCCTTAACGACCAACATTCTGACCAAGAAATCCGTTATTATCATGAAATTGTCAAAGCGGAACTCGTACAGGGTAATGCTGATTAGAACTATTTATACTCAATAAGGAGACTGGAATTGGCCCAGTCTCCTTATTCTTTTAAATTTATTCTAACCGAAATCCTATTGGCTCTTTTGGGACTGTGCATTGACCTGCTTCAATGCACAATTTTGGACTTTCCTTTGCATTGACAACCTCAAAGCACAACTTAAAAAAACACCAAACTTGTTCCTTAAAGCCAGGACCCCTATAATTAAACTATCAAGAAAGGAGGTTCCAATTTGAAACAAAATTATCCAATCCTATATCTAATTATCTGGACCATATTGCTCTTAAATCCTAACCTAACCTGGCTTTATCTCCTTTGTGGTCTCTTAACACTTGGGCTCAGTATTGGCTTAGCCTACCAAGCCGGCAGACTAAAGCCTAAAATCATACTCTTTCTTTTACTTACCCTAACTTTAATTTTAGTCCTAATGATTATTCCCACTTTAACTTTTCTCTTGCTCAATACCACCATCATCATCATTCAAGCCATTTACTGTCTCTTCCTTAGTCTTCAAATTCTAATTTGGCTAGGACAAAAAGAAGGACGCGTCTATCCATTCATTATAGAAATCAGTAGCCGCCTCCTATTAATCTGGCTTTGCCTTAACTTTGGTGGTGGCCCCTATTTATTAGCTATTTACTGCGCCTTACTCGCCTTACAAGAAGCCCTTCCTTCAAGGAAACTCAACTATAGCTTGCCTCAATTCCCCATTTATCTCACCGCACTTTTTCCTTATCTATCTCTTTTAATCTGGCAAAAGGACCTCCCTCAAGACTTAGATAAAGTGGACCTAAGCTTATTACAAGGTCACCACCTAATTTACTCAGCGACTACTTTGAAAGAAAGACTAGCCCAGTCCGACCAAGACCTGGTCATCTTACTCCAAAATGGACCGGCCTCTTATGATCGAATTGGCCATATTGATCTGGCTTTTCAAGGACGCGTCTATTCATACGGTAACTATGATGCTGATTCTCGAAAGTTATTGGACCTTTTGGGCGAAGGTATGCTGATGACTGCAGACCTGGACGCTTATTTGGACTACTTACTCAAACGCCACCTGAGTATTTTTGCCTATTCCTTCAGTTTAAATCCGGACCAAATACAAGCGACCCACGATTTTTTAAATCATATGCTTTGTCAAAGCGAACTTTGGTTACCTCAAACTCCTAAGCAAGAAGGTGATTTTGCCGGTCGAATGTTAAGTTACCCCGGCAGCCAATTCCACCATATAAAGCAAGGTTCATATAAAACTTATTACTTATTCGGAAGTAATTGTGTCTTATTTGTCAAAGACCTTCTCAGAAGTCTTGGATATCCGCTGAAAACCACAACCAATATTCTTAGTCCTGGGGTCATATTCGCCTTCCTTGAAAAAGCAGATCAGCCCAACTTTATCCAAGACCGTTACCTAGTCTCAGCACCTTTATTTGACCGCTTTGTCTTGCATAAATAATATACAAAACAGCCCCCTTCTTAGAGAAGGGGGCTGTTTTACACATCAACTATTCATTACCGTTTAACAACGGTCTTCACTTCATAGCCGGCTTGACTTAAAGCATCAATTAAGTTATCAACATTTTCTTCATCCACATGAAGGACTACCCGGATGGCATCACGCAAATGGTAAACCAACATGTTCGACAGGTTATGGTCAGCCGCCACCAAGGCATCACCAATTTCTTCAATCACGCCTTTGCGGTCATCACTTAATTCAATGACTAAACTAGTTCCAGCAGTATAATAACCCGAAATATCAATAAAAGTCCGGAAGATATCTTTATCGGTAATAATCCCGACTAATTTTTCCCCCTCCATCACTAACAAAGAGCCAATGCTTTTATTTAACATGGTTTCAGCTGCTTCATCCAAGAGAGTATCTGGACTCACGGTAAACATATGCTTGGCCATGATATCGCCGACGGTCATCTTGTCTAACAAATAATTCATCTCATATTTGGACAAAGAAGAAGCATTGGTTGGTGAATTCAAATCAATTTCTTCTTTTGTCACCAATCCAACTAGCTTACCCTTAACCATAACCGGTAACCGATTAATGTCGTGGGCTTTTAAGACATCAACCGCTTTTAAGACCGATGTTTCTGGCGTTACTGTCACTAGATCTTGGCTCATATAATCTTTTACGTACATACTTATCCTCCTAAATAGGCCTTTTGCACTTGGTCACTGGCCAACAAGTCTTGTCCTGACCCAGACAAGACCAACTTACCACTCTCTAATACATAACCACGGTCAGCTACTTGTAAAGCCATTTTAGCATTTTGTTCAATTAAAAGCACGGTTGTACCTTGTTCTTTAATGGCCTCAATAATCTTAAAGATTTCCTTGATAAAAATCGGCGCCAGCCCCATTGAAGGCTCATCTAAGAGCAAGAGTTTAGGCTTCGCCATCAAGGCCCGGCCCATGGCTAACATTTGTTGTTCGCCGCCCGATAAAGTCGAGGCATCTTGTTTAAGCCGGTCCTTTAAAATTGGAAACCGCTGATAAATAGTCTGATAATCCGCTTCAAAATTCTCCTTATCTTTGCGGAGAAAGGCCCCCATTTCGAGGTTTTCTTTGACCGTCAAATCCTTAAAAACATGTCGCCCTTCGGGGACATGGGAAATCCCCATTTTAACGATAGCTTGGGGATTAGTCTTAGTGATATCCTGGTTCAAAAATTGAATAGACCCTTCTTTAGGATGGATTAAGCCAGAAATTGTCCGCAAAATTGTAGACTTACCGGCTCCATTGGCTCCAATTAGGGACACTATTTCTCCCTGGTTAACTTGCAGACTTACATTTTGTACAGCTTGAATCATGCCATAATTAACTGATAAATTCTCAATCGTTAGCATTAGTCACCGTCACCTCCTAGGTAGGCCCGAATTACTTGGGGATTGGCTTGGATTTCTTTAGGACCACCCTGGGCAATTAACCGACCATATTCCAAAACAAAAATTTTCTGACAAATATCCATGACTAAGGACATATCATGTTCAATCAAGACCACCGTTAAATCAAAGTCAGCTTGGATTTGGGCAATTAATTGGGTGAGCTCAGCCGTTTCATTCGGGTTCATCCCGGCCGCAGGTTCATCCAAGAAAAGAATCTTAGGATGGAGGGCCAAGGCTCGGACTATCTCTAAGCGTCTTTGTTGACCGTAAGCCAAATTTTTGGCTTTTTCTTGACAAAGTTGGTCTAAGTTAAAAATCCGTAACAAATCCAGGGCTTCCGCCTTCAGTTTAGCTTCTTGCTGATAATGGTTTTGGGTCCGGAGCAAGGCGTGGAATAAACTTGGCCCTTGTTCACGGTGCATGGCAATTAAGACATTTTCTAAAACTGTTAAATCAGCAAACAAACGAATATTTTGGAAGGTTCGGGCTAAGCCCAAACCACTAATAACATCAGGATGCTTGCCGTTTAGCTTTTGCATTTTACCATCCACTTGTAATTCCACAGTCCCTTGGGAAGGCACATAGACACCGGTTAAGAGGTTAAAGAAAGTTGTCTTCCCGGCCCCATTCGGTCCGATCAGGCCCACAAGGTCTCCTTGGTCAATATCTAAAGATACATTGGATACGGCGGCCAAGCCGCCAAAGTTTTTGGTTAAGTCCGTAATTTTCATTAAAGGCATTAGGCCACCTCCTTAGTATCTCGTGAATTTGTATTCTTGAATAAACGACCCACTTTAAATTCCGACGTGCCTAACAACCCTTGAGGTCGGAAAATCATAATTAAGATCAAAGCCACAGCATAAATAATCATCCGTAATTGACCATAATCTTGTAAGAATAAGTTTAAGAGGCCCAATAAGATAGCAGCGATGAAGGAACCAGTAAAGGACCCCATGCCGCCAAAGACTACAATAATTAAGATATCGATTGACCGGTTAAAGGTATAATCTTTTGGCGTGACAATCCCTAAGAAAGTAGCTTGTAACGAACCTCCAATGGCTGCAGTGGCAGCCCCCATTGCAAAGGCCATCACCTTATATTTAGTAACATTGACCCCCATGGCTTCAGCGGCAATTTCATTTTGTTCAATCGCACGCGTGGCCCGGCCCACAGACGAATAATTATAATTCAAAACTAAGATCGTGGTTAAGACTAATGCAACAAAAACTACCATCCAATTAGTGACGGTGGGAATACCCGAAATCCCAGCAGGACCATTGGTGATTGACCGCCAATTATTAATTAAGACCCGGATAATTTCGGCCACTCCTAAGGTCGCGATGGCTAGATAGTCTCCTTTTAAACGAAGGGTCGGAATCCCTACGAGTAAGACCACTATGACTGAGATGACTACTCCCAGTAATATACCTTCCAAGAGGCCTAGCCATGGATTAGCTGCGGCCTTAGTACAGATAGCAGCCGCATAGGCACCAATAGCAATAAAGCCGGCATGGCCGAGGGAAAATTGACCGGCAATCCCAAGGACCAAATTTAAACCAACCGCATAAATAATATTCAACATAATGGTCATTAAAGTAATCCGATAATAAGCATTAATGATATTGGCTTGAGTTAAGGCAAAGAGGATAGCAAAAGCCGCCACAATCAGCAAGAACCAGATACCATTTTTTCGATTCATTCTTTGCATGGGCTTCCTCCTATACTTTTTCCTTAACATTCTTGCCAAATAAACCAGAAGGCAGAACCAATAAGATAATAATCAAGAGGGCGTAAACGACCGCATCCTTGTAATTTGAAAAACCTAAGACTGTCACCAGGGTTTCAAGAATCCCAATGAGGTAGCCTCCGACCATAGCGCCTGGAATCGAACCAATCCCGCCAATCACCGCGGCAATAAAAGCCTTCAATCCGGGAGCTGTCCCCATAGTGGCTTGAATGGAATTATAATAAATCCCCACTAAGATACCGGCAATCCCAGCTAAACCGGAACCTAAAGCAAAGGTAAATGAAATTACCCGGTCGACGTTGATTCCCATTAATTGCGCGGCCTCGGGATCGACTGCTACCGCCCGCATGGCCTTCCCCATTTTTGTTTTTTGGACAATTAATTGAAGGGCAACCATTAGAATCACAGTCATGACGACCACCAAAATTTGCTTAGAAGTAATTACTAAGCCAAATACCTTTAAGATAGTCACTTTGATTGGAGACGGAAAGGCTTTTACTTCTGGGCCTACAAAATAAATCATGATATTTTGTAAGAAAAAAGAAACACCAATCGCCGTAATTAAAGCTGCGACTCTAGTTGAATTTCTCAAAGGCTTATAGGCTACACGTTCGATAATTACCCCTAACAAGGAAGTAGCCAACATGGCAACCACCATGGCTAAAAATATATTGACTTGTAGGACAGTCACCAGATAAAAACCAGTGAAGGCCCCTAACATATAAACCTCCCCATGGGCAAAATTAATTAATTTGATGGTCCCATAAACCATGGTATATCCCAAAGCAATCAAGGCATAAATTGAGCCTAGGGCAATCCCATTAACCATCTGCTGCATAAATAGCTGCATGTTTTCCATCCTTTCAGTAAGCAAAGGTGACCCTCATTTTTATTAGGGTACGACATATAGGGGTGACGACAAGATAATAAATGAGGCTAAAACTTTGCTGTTCTATTCAGCGGTCACTTCTTCTGCCGATTCAACTTCTCCGCTAGTTAATTTAATCATAGTTGCAGTCTTGACTGGATTATGGTTTTCATCAATGGTGAAAGTACCCGTAATTCCTGGGAAGTCTTTAGTTTCAGCTAAGGCTTTGTTGACAGCTTCTTTATCAGTTGAACCTGCACGTTTGACAGCGTCTAACATAACATTGGTAGCATCATAGGCAAGCGCAGCAAACGTATCCGGTTCTTCATTATATTCTGCTTTGTAAGCATCAATAAAGGCTTTTACTTTTTCATCATCAGACTTGGTAGAAAAGTGAGAGGTATAATAAACGTCATTGGCATTTTCTGCACCTGCTAGTTCAACCAAGATATCTGAATGGTAACCATCCCCTCCTACAATTGGTTGGGTAATTCCCATTTCCCGGGCTTGTTTAATGAAGAGACCTGCTTCAGTATAGTAAACCGGTACATAAAGTACATCGAAGTCTAGGCCAACTAGGGTAGTTAAAACCGCTGAGAAATCTGTGTCACCTGTTTGGAAAGAAGCTTCAGAAGCAACTTGACCACCCTTTTCTTGGAAGGCTCCTTTAAAGGCATCGGCTAAACCTAATGAATAATCATTAGCTTGATCAGTCACAACAACGACCTTCTTAGCCCCTAATGTATCCACCGCATAGGCAGCGGCAGCTTTCCCTTGATAGGAATCTTCAAAACTTACCCGGTAGAAGTAATTAAAAACATCCCCGTTATCCTTCATGGTCAAGCCATCTAAAGTAGCAGCTGGGGCTAGTGACGGTACTTTGGCTTCATCTAAGACAGACATTTGGGCCTTCACGTCCCCAGAAGTGGCTGGGCCAACCACTCCAACCACATCTTCACTGGCTAAACGATTCGCAACTGAGGTTGCTTCCGTCAGATCAGATTTATTATCGAATTCAACGTATTCAACCGTACTATCGAGCATTTTATTATCATTCGCTTGTTTAATGGCTAATTGAGTCGCTTTACTCATCATTGAGCCATAAGAAGCCGCTGGGCCAGATAATTCAAAGTTGCCTCCAATTTTAATCGCATCCTGAGCAAATACAGAAACAGGTGCAAGTAGGGTAACCATAGTAGCAAGACTGACAGTAAACTTTTTGAAATTCATGGTATTCTCTCCTTTTATACATTTATTCCCAATAAAATAGCCTAATTTAGATTTAACAATCTAAATTAGGCTTAAAGATTACTCAAGGAAGCTCTCCCAATCCCGCTTTAGATTGAATCATCTATGCGGGCAAGACTTTTAACTTAGCACCTCATAGATACAAACTGACGATGGTTTGTCGTGTTTGCATCTAATTGGAGTAGATACAAACACTATCTAATGATTAAGCTAAGTAATAATAAGACTTGATATTGTGTCGATGACTTCAACATGGAAATCTCCCTCTCAGACTATTTTTTTGATGATTTGATATTACAACTTTATGAGGATGATTGCAAGAGTTTTTAATAATTTTCTCATAAAATTAATGGAAGATCTTAATATTATTTAATACTCCACTTTACTCATTCAAAAACCATCTACAGAATTGAGCTTTACTTTATTTTTCTAAATCATTTTCTAGTTCTTTAATCCTTCTGGCTGGCACGCTCCCCACCAAGGTATTATCTGCTACATCTTGAGTCACAACTGCACCAGCTGCAACAATCATATTATGACCAATTGTAACCCCCTTTCATATTTTATATCTATGTTATACTCCTCCAGGAAATTAAAAGAAGCCATTTATGCTTAATTTTTTAATTTTCCATAGTCAAAATTTTAAGACTAGCTACTACTGTATTTAAGTCAAGTTGGCCAGGTGCAGATCCTCTACCAAGGCTAGCAAAGGTAGCCGCACTGCCTACCAATTGTCCAGATAATCGTGTGATTTTACCTATTTGTCCCATTGCCATCGTAATAAATGGCTGACGAGCCACAAGACTGTGAGAGTAACTTGCATTTAATAAAGTTAGCACATCTCCCTTATTTTGAGGCATTACTGCAATTTTGCAAATATCTGCCCCTCCTTTTTCCATCATCCTTAGACGGTGCATTATTTCTGTTTTTGCAGGAGTTTTTTCAAAATCATGATTTGATAAAATCACTTTGATATTCACTTCTTTGGCGGCTTTTATCAGTAATTGTTGGTAATCCTCATCTATAAAAAATTCTAAATCAATTAAATCACATAATTTATGTGATATTAAGATTTGATAGATCCTATAATATTCTTCTATTGTTCCCTCAAAATAACCATTTTCCTTCTTCGTACGTAAGGTTATTAACAATGGTTTTTTTATCTTCTGCTTCAATAATTCAGCAGTCCTAATCAATCTGCTACTGTCATTTATTTTGTCGAAATAATCTAGGCGCCATTCCACAATTTGACAAGGGGCAGTAGCGAGTTTTTCTGCTTGCCCCAATAAGCCCTCACAATCTTTTTCTACTAAAGGCACAATCACTTTAGGTATTCCTGAGCCAATCTTAACGCCAGCTACTTCGACTATTTTCATACTAACCATCACTGTTTCCTCTCTAAATAAGTAAAAACTAGAAAGTTTTCACTTTCTAGCCTTACAATCCTTATTTTATTATTTTTTTAATTCATTCATTGAAATATTTCCCAGGATGAAGTTTAAGGCAAAGCCAACCAGCAAGCCCCAACCAGAACCTGCAAAGGCAATGACCGCAGCCGTAAACGGTGCAATCAAACGGTCAAGATCATTTTCACAGAAATCTAAACCGATACGCCCTGAAACTATGGCTTGGAACATTAGAGTTATGGCCCCACCCACCGCAAAGACCGGTTTTAGAAAACTTGTTAAAGGTAGAATCATGACACAAAGGAAGGTTGCAATTCTAAAGGAACCCATCCCACCAATCAGAGTATCCATAGCCCCTTTTCCTTCTTTGTATCGTTGGGTGGTTGAAACCATCATTCCAGCCCATAAAGGACCCGCCATTGGGGGAAATGGTGCTAAAGTTCCTAATAGGAGATTTCTGAAACCTACAATTAAGTTAGAACGATTTTCATTAAAATCAACGATTTCATCATCCCGTTCTGTCTTAGCATCTTTGACTAAAGACTGACTAGTAATAAAATCCCCAAAGGAGATAATATATATAATTAAAGCTAAAGGAAACGCTCTAAGGAAAAAGCTTACAGGCGGGAAACCATTCGTAAAGACCGACATTTGTCCGAAAACAAATTTTAAATTTGGTAAATGAATGATACTACCCCACTCTACCGGATTCGGACTAAGCTCTCCGATTAGAAGACCAACCACCATAGCAATTAGATAGGGAAATAAGTTCCCATACTTGCCTATTAAATCAAAGATTTTATATTTTTTACGCAATTTTGCATAAAAAGTAGAATAAGAAATAATAACTAAAGAAAGAAAACCAGCTAACAAGGCAATCGGATAAGTATGCATGCCACCCGTATCAGACAGTTGTCCTTGTAGGACACTAATAGGAGCGGCCATCAAAATTGCACCTTTAATGGAGGATGGGACTAAGCCTACGAATTTTTTAGCAAAACCTGTAATTCCCATAACCACAAATATAATCCCAACTAATATTTGAAGGGCAGCTAGTGCTTGAATTCTTTCAGACCCCATTTGGAAGTCAGCTAAATAAACCAATGTTAAGGGAAGTGAAGCAGTAATCCAGCCAGGTATCACCGGATCTCCCAATAAGACATGGAGCATATATAGAGATGTCTCGAAGATAACTAAATTGTAAGCTAAGTCATAAGAAACACCTAAGGCATCCATTAAATATACAGTAGCACTTAAAGCCGTAGCACCTAAAATTATCCCTTGTATAAATTCAACTTTTTCGACTTTATAATGAATAAAGGGGAAACGAACCTTGAAGGGACCTAGTGGCAGATAAGATGCTTCATATTGAAGTTGTTCTGTCATACTAATCCTCCTTGTTAACTATACTTTATTTGGTACGAGAAAATGGTGAAACACCGAAAACTTTTTTATACCGCATGGCAATCAATATCATTAATAAAAAGGCTAGGAAAGCAACACCTGCATCTAAGAGCATAACTTTAGTAAAGTCAATCGTTTTTAAATAAGAAGCTAAACGTGGCATTACATATGAACCGAGACTCATAATAAAGAAGTAAATATTTGTATTACGGCCCTTATTGGTGTCAAAAAATTGATTGAATAGGGAATTACCCATTTGTAGAATACCACCAGCAGCACAGAAACCAATTACGAAAGCTGTAACCATCAGTGTAATATTAGTCGGCATCAAGTAAACTAACATAGCGCCTGCAGAAGCCAAGAGTGGGAATACAACCATAAGGGAAATGTCCCGAATACCTTTAGCAATAATAACAGTACTTAAGATAACGGCTAAAAATGATCCTACTTGGTAAATTGAAGCCATTTGACTTGCCCCTTGGGCCCCTAAATTTAGGACATCAGTCGCATAAATACTTACCACTTGTTGGAATAAGTAGAAGGTTGAATAGATACAGAAACCAAGAATTGGGAAAAGTAGGCCTTCAAACCAACGATTAGCCTTAGTAATTTTATGAATCATGGTTGAATTAGCTGCTTGGTCTTTTTCAAGAATCTTAATTGCTTCGGCAGCACTCACGCCTTGTTCTTTGCGAATATCATCATCTGGAAGTGGTACAAAGAGCAAACCGAGAAAGACTAAAATTGAAATGACCAAAGGAATAATCAACAAAATATTAGGGGACAATTCATGAGAAAGTACAAATCCTACTAAGAGCGGATAGAGTACTCCTGAAACGGAGATAGCACCCTTATTAATGACTGAAGCTGTACTTTTATCATTTGGATAAATTTCCATAACACCTGGGTTAACACCACCATCATAAAGTGAAGTTGCAGCACCACCAATAAAGGAAAGTGCATTTGCCAACCAGATTGACTTACAGAAAATTAACGCGCCAAATAATACCACATATCCAAGGGCCCCGGTTACTACCATGGGACGACGGCCAATTTTATCAGACAAGGACCCTGAAAAAGCTTGGAATAGTATTTTACCAACCCCGGTCCAAGCGATTACTGATAAAACCCCTGCAGCATCTGTTCCCCAGCGACTTGCGAATACATCTGTGTTTTGTGATAATACAATCGCTTGAATCCCATGAAGGAACATACACATATATAGCATAAATGCGCCAAGATTGTACTTATTATTTTTAAACATATCCAAGCTATTTCACTTCCTTACTTTTTATAGTCTTATAGTCCGTAAACATCTCGTTTAACATCTTCAACTGGCATATCTTGACCTGTCATGAAATTAAAGCCAGCGGCACCTTGATATAAAAGCATACCAATACCACCATAAGTTGCTTTAACGCCAGCGGCTTGAGCTTCTTTGATTAATTTAGTTTCTAAAGGACTGTATACAGTATCTGTGACAATTAAATCTTTATGGAAATATTCTGGTTTAACCAATGATTGGTCTTCATTTGGTTCCATACCAACTTTAGTTGCATTAGTTAAAATATCAGCCGCAGCAATTTTTTCTTTCAATAAATCTTCATCAGCCAAATCATTCATAGTAATTACTCGATCTGGGAATTCTTTAGTAAGTTTTTCAACGGTTTTTTCGCCATTTTCATAGAATTTATCTTTTTGGTTGAAAATTGATAATTCATGAACACCATCAATAATCGCTTGGCAAGCAATCGCAGTTGCTGCTGCACCGGTACCAATCAAGACCATTTTTTTACCTTTAACTTCATGACCATTATTCAATAAATTATCAATGAAACCTTTACCGTCTGTATTATGGCCATAAATTTTACCTTTATCATTTCTGAAGCAATTAACAGCACCAATTAAACGGGCAGAGTCAGTCAACTCATCGGCATATTTTGCACCTAGAGTTTTTACGGGCATGGTTAAATTGCCACCTTTAATATCTGTAGAACGAACCGCATTAAAGGCATTTTCAAAATCATCTTCGCGAGCTTCTAAGGTTACATAGACAGAATCTGTATCCATTTTATTGAAACAATAGTTGTACATTTCTGGTGATTTACTATGTTCTACTGGATATCCAAATAATGCATATAAACTAGTGTGTCCTGTTACTTTTGTCATAATAATTCTCTCCTTTATTAATTACGTTTTTCACAAACACTTGTAAAGAACTAGGCTGAGGATGCCCACAGCCTTAGCCTTTTATTTATTATTATTTTTTACCAATACGTTCTAAATATGCATCATGTTCTTTAACTGCATATTCACGACGTCCGCCAGGTTTTGGTGTTTGGTCACCCATCATAATACCAAATCCACCCTCAACCCGTAGTTCATGACCATTTGTATAATCAGAACGATCAGATGATAGATATAGAACTGCGTTGGCAATATCCATAGTATTACCAATACGTTTATTGGCAGTTAAAGCTTTGCGACCATTTTCAACTTCTGGATCAGCATAGAAGGCTTCAGATAATGGTGTTTTAACAAAACATGGTTGGATGCAGTTACTCCGTACTCCAAATTGTCCCCATTCAGCGGCAATTTGACGAGACATCATATTTACACCAGCTTTAGTAGAACTATAAGCTGCAGAATATGTTTCAGGGAAGATTGAAGCAATTGTAGAAATATGGACCATATTCCCTTTACCTTGTTTAATAAATTGACGGCCAAAACGTTGAGATACTAAGAAATAGCCAGTAAGGTTAATTTCCAATGTTTGACGCCATTCATCGAGTGGTAGGTCTTCTAAAGGACATGCTCTTAACATAGCTGCGGTATTAACTAAAATATCGACATGCCCAAATTTTTCAACTGACTTAGCAACGGCGTTATCGACATCTTCTTCTTTGGTTGAATTTGTTACAATTGGTAATGTTTCTACGCCAAATTCATCTGCTACTTCTTGAGCATATTCATTTAAGGCATCTTCTTTGATATCTAATAAAACAATGTTTACCCCTTGTTTTGCAAATTCTTGAACGATTGTCCGACCCATACCTCCAACAGCACCAGTAATTGCGGCAACTTTGCCTTGTAAACCTAACCATTGATCTGACATATTTATTTCCTCCTTATTTTTCCGAACCTATTTAGCTGCTTCAGGCCAGTTTTCAGATAAAACTTTTTGAGTTGTTTCAAATGTATATTTAGCTGCTTCAGCAAGTCCACGACCTAAGATTTCATCAGAAATTACTTCAACCCCAATTACTTTTGGTTTAATTCCTGCGTCTTTGATCATCTTAACAAAACCAGCAGTATCTTTAACACCAGTACCTGGTGCCAAACGGTCATGCATTGATTCATCACGTAAAATTGATTTAGCGTATGGACGATCATAAGCATCATTCACTTGAATTGAGATGATTAAGTCTGCTTCTTCTGGTGTTAATTCACGGTAGGCTTGATCTGCACGTACCCAATGCCAAGTATCTAAAATAATTTTTGCATTGTCAGCACCTGATGTTTTAACAACTGCAAGAGCTTTTTCAAAATCAGGAATACCAGAATATGGCATTGGTTCAACCCCAATAATCCGGTCGCCTGCACGTTGACATAACTCAGCTAATTTCTTAGCAGTATGTTCTACAGAATAATCTTCCATTAAACCACAGTTAATATGGTTTACGTCAAATAAGTCACACATATGGAAGCACATTTGTTCTTTGTATTTTTGTTCATAAGAGCGATGTTCTTCAGCCCATTGAACAATATATTCTACTTCTGTTACCTTGATATCATATTTAGCTAAGATATCTAAGATATCTTGATCAGTTAACCCTTCATTCAATGCATCAACATAAGTTTCTGCACGTAAACCAATACCTTCATAGCCGCCTTCTTTTGAAGCTTTAACCCGATCTTCAAACTTACATTGGTCTCCTAGAGTCCATGAACTTACTGTAATTGGAAATTCTTTTGACATTTAAATCACCTTTCCTTTATTCGATATACAAATTATAAAATTCACAATAAAGGAAATCAATTTAATGTTTTTAGCGTTTTCTATAGAATTTTTCTATAAATTAGTTATAATTATTATTAAAGGAAGTGAGAAAAATTAATGAATCTAACACATCTCCGTTATTTTATTAAATTAGCAGAAATTGAACACTATTCACATGCGGCCCAAGATTTAAACATCAGCCAGCCCACCCTAACCTATGCCATTAATCAAATAGAAGACGAATTAGGTTTACGGCTTTTTGAAAAATCTGGTAGAAATATCAGTTTAACCCATATTGGCCTAGATTTTTATCATAAAGTAAAAGATAATATTGATCAATTCGACGAAATTATCATGGATATGAAGCTTCAAAGTATGGGGTCAGGATTAATTCGGGTAGGAACCATTCGGGTTCTTAGTCAAAAAATTGTCCCCAACGCTGCCCAAAAATTTAAACAACTTCATGAGCATGTAGATATTAATTTTATATTCTCTACAGGGAATGGTTTATCGACCGGTCTAATTGATGGGTTAAAAAATAAACGCTATGACCTAGTCTTTTGCTCAAAGACTGAGGACAATCCAGAGATCACTTATGTTCCATTAAGCCAACAAGAAATGATCTTACTAGTTCCTAGAAATCATGCCTTAGCAAAATTTGACCATATTACTTTAGATAAAACCTTAGCTTATCCCCATATCCGCTTCAAACATTCTTCGGGAATCCGTACCATTGTTGATAAAATTTATGCTAGTCAACACGTAAATCCTACTTTTAGTCACGAGCTTGAAGAAGATGATTCGATTGCAGGAATGGTTGGAGCCGGTTTTGGTATTGCCCTACTTCCCAGATTACCCATCAACCAATTATTAGATGTCAAAGAGATACAAATCGATAACCTACAATACGGCCAAGTATTTTATATGGCTTATCTCAATTCAATCTATCACTCACCAGTTATCCAAAATTTTATTGATTTTGTTGCTGAAAGATACAGTATTCAAGCATAGCATGAATGGGAGCGGGAAAGAAGTAGAAAATCTCTGATTTTCGCTTTGTCTGCCCGCCCCCGCAAAGTTGATTAGGATGGAACAAGTCGCTATGCGACGCGGTTTCCATCCTAATCAACCACTGTGTTACAATATTTTATTATCAATAAATAATAGGGATTGGGCTTTTTTTGCCCAATCCCTATTATTCTACCTTTATTTTTTACTATTTATTTTTTCACTTGCTAACATACCTGAGGTAATCGCCCAAGCATTGTTTGCACCTGAAGGAGAATCATTTCCCATGACTCCGCCTACGGTTTCGCCAGCAGCATATAAACCTTCAATAACAAGACCATCTTTATCCAATACTTGTAAATCTTTATTTACTTTTAAACCACCTAAGGTCGTGGCAAAACGTGGTTTTTGTTCGACTAAGTAATAAGGGCCTTCTTCAATTGGAATTCTTAGGAATTCAGCTTGTCGGTTAAAGTCACTATCTTTGCCCACTTTAACGAACTCATTATAACGGTTCACTGTCTCGATTAAAGCTTGAGGATTCATTTTAGCTTTCTTAGCTAGGTCTTTTAAGTTATTGGCTTTAAACAAATATGGTGTTTGATCTGGTTGGCTAAACCATTTTTCAAGATCATTATCAGACACACCATCTGCGTTTAGCTTAGCTTTAAAGAGTTGGAACCGTTTATGATCCATAAATAGGTACAACATTTGTTGACGTTCTTTCAGTAAAACTTCAAGAATTTCTTTATTCGATGCTTTTTCGTTTATAACCCGTTGACCCTTAGAATTCAATAATAAGGCATTTTCACCAAGAACTACTAAATTCCCCGCAATGGTAGATTTAGCTCTACCTGGAGATATTTCCATCCCATTTGGATAAATCTTTCCTTTATCCATATTGACCAAGGCCGCATTTACAGGTTCCTTACTAGCAAAAGAAATACCGTCGCCAGTTGCTGACACTGGACCATAATATAAAACTTTTTTCAATTCATCACTTAATAATTCAACATTATTACCATACCCCCCCGTAGTAATAATGACAGAATTTGCTCCGATATAATCAATTTTTCCATTGACTTCTTTTGCAATCGCACCCACAACACGGCCATCTTCAACCATTAATTCTTGTACACTGGTTTCAAGCAAAACTTCTATTTTTGCCTTCTTAATTGCTTTACGCATGGCATCTGCAAAACCATGTCCGCCATTTAAATAAGCAAATTCACGGTTTTTTTGATATTCCGCTAGATAATGAATGCCTGCTGGGAAATCGTAAAGCACATAATGGTTCACCCAGTCTGTTGCCTTTCCGACATTTTCACTAAATAATTTTAATAGATAATCAATATTCGTATCAGAGCCATTTTTCATAAAATCTTGGAACATAAGTTCAGGACTATCATCTTCAACTCCAGCTCGTCTTTGTACTCTTGATCCAGTTACGACTTGGTTCCCACCAGAGATGGAAATAGCTCCACCAATAAAACTCATTTTTTCAACAAGTAAAACTTTTTTTCCTAATTCTGAAGCTCTGAGGGCGGCAGTCATCCCAGCTGCCCCTCCCCCAATCACCAATACATCAGCCATTTTAACCGCTTTATCCTTAGACACTGCATGGGGAGCAGGTGGACGGTTCTCTAATTCTGATACTGAGCCACCAGCTTCTTTCACCGCTTCCTTAACCCCAGCTAATAAACCAATGCTTGAGAAGGTTGCTCCAGATACCGTATCAACATTTAGGGTTTGCCCCTCGATGATTTGTTTTGGTATCACCCGAAATACTTTATCAGATAAACCAGAGGATTCTTTTAGTTTATCAAAAGTAATTTCCTCAATTCTTTCTTGTGAAAAAGTGACATGGACAGGGATTTCTCCATTATGTCCAATTGCAGAAACATGATAAGTACCTGGCTTGAATGACATATACTTTACATCTCCTTCTATTCGACTTTACTTAATTCTGAAAAAATTTAGTATCTATCAACTTACTTTATCAATCGATAAAAAAAACTAATCAATAACCTAACTCTTATAAATATATTATATTAATCCAGCTGGAAATTTCAAGTCTTTTTGTGTTAAAATTCACAATTATTTATAGAAAATAAAAAAGGCTACCATCAAGATGTTCCTTCTCTTCAAATATTAGCCAAGTAAAATCTTTTCTAAATCTAAAGGTAAAACATATTCACCATCTTGGTATGCCAGCATATTTTCCCCAGAAATTTTATCAATTAAAGCAACTCGGCCATCAACCATCCCAAACTCAATCTTAATATCATTGAGGTCTAAGTCCTTCTTAGCTAAATCATCCTTGAACACTTGGCCAATCTGACGGGCTAAATTAACCAATTCTTCTTAAACTTGGTTAGTCATGACCCCCAAGACAGCTAAACCATCTTTGGTAATCGGTGGGGCTTGCCGATGATCATCTTTTAATGTCACTTCAACATAGGGGGGAATTCAGCTGCTTCTTCAAGATATGCCCCATACCGACGTAAGAAAGAACCAACGTCCTGGTACTTTGTCTGTATTCGACTGAAATATAAAGACTAAGGACCAACAGAACCCAGCCGATTGGCTGGGTTCTTTCTTCAAGGATCATTGCCTCGCTGGCGCTCGACCTTGTAGTATATCCGTAAGCGAACAAAACAATAAATTTCCCAATAAAAATAGCCTACCTGAATTAACAGATAGGCTTTCAAATCGTTTAGTACAGCGGAACCGCGTCTCGCTGACGCTCGTCCATATGAGCCGTACTTGCTTGATAAGCGCCAGAAACACATCTTCCTAATTCACGATAAATGGTAGAGCGATGTCGGTTTAGTAACTTAGTGATTTGGTTGACTGGATAACCTTCTTGATGAAGTATTGCTATTTTCGAACGTTCTTCTATGGTAAGCTATGTGTAGCTCATAACAGTCCTCCGTGTTAGTGTTTGTGTGATTACTTACATTTTACACGAACCTGTTATGAGTCTTTTAATATTTGTCGCAATTAATTTTACAATCTATCTTAATTTAAAGTGAGTTTATATTATCAAACTCCACAGATAATAAAAATGATATTATTTTAATTCAACCCAATACTCTCCATTAACTTCAATAAATTCATCTAATATCTTTTTAGCCACTTCACCATTAGGTACGGATTGATTTAAAGTAAAGGCTTTTAGAGCTTTTTGATATGAATTTTCAAAGAAAGCATCTACAAGTAACTTTTCTGCAGCAACTTGAGCTTCCATTAAACCTTTGTGGAAATCTGGAATATTAAATCTAAGTGATATAGGTTCTACACCTTGAGCATTGACATAACAAGGTACTTCAACAACAG
>NZ_AUAT01000006.1 GCF_000428865.1 Eremococcus coleocola DSM 15696 | reverse complement strand
GGGTTAACTTCAAACTTTATCCAGATAGGTGACGTGCTCATTATTCCAGATCCGGCAAAAGAATACCCAGATCCGGAACCAGAACCAGATCCCGATCCAAGTCCGGAAAAACAGTATACCGTTAAGTCCGGCGATAATCTTTATAATATAGCGCGTAAATTTGGGATTAGTCTCGATGCGCTGAAGCAAGCAAATAATTTAACATCAAATTTAATTTTCCCTGGTCAAATACTTATTATTCCTTAGGCTTATCATCATAAATTGTGAGTAAAGAATATGCATGAAGACTTTCCTTGGTTTTTACCTAGTTTTATTGAGATAAATTGCTCCAATTTATAAAAAATTTAATAGATATTGCGGTTTATTTTGGTAAAATATAAGGAAGGAGAAGCTGGGATTTAATAAGGAGATAGAGCCATGATGCAAGATTTAAACAGACAAGCAAGTTCAAACAAGCTAAAAAGGTTAATTAGACGTGAGCACTTCGTTTTAACCTTGCTTACCCTGGTCTGTTTAGTCTTGCTTTTTCATTTTGTGCCGTTTAATACCAGTTATCGACTCAACCATGCTGAAGCTTTAATTGCTCAGCTTTATCAGGATAAGGACTTTGTTTTTTTAAATGAAAAGCTAGATTCTGGTGATCTTAAACGGGCTCAAGGTGCGGTTAAGCGTTTGGTAGGTGAACCTAGATATCAATGGCAAAGAATCTTGGACCAAGGCAAAGCAAAGTTTAAGATTCAAGCGGACCTATTTTCACTTTACCAAAAACCCAACCTCACTCAATTGAGAGAAGGTCAGGCGAAATTTAAAGCAGATTTAAGTTCTGAGCAAGTGGCGCTTTTAGACCAAGATTTTGCTTGGTCAAACTCGGATGCTATGACTGAGCTATTAGATCAGGCAAAGAGACAAGCCCAGGCGGACTGGCAGACTATCATCGGACTGAATCAAGCCTTGGCTAAGTTAGAAAAGTATCGAGACTTTGACCGGTCGCAAGTAAAAGAAATTGTTCAGACGGCTGTGAACTTTAATCTGTCGTTAAAAAAGGTAGCCCACCATCCTCAAGTTGACCAAGACCAGACTGAATTTTATCAATTCTTGGATCAATTCATTGATAAGCTAGCTAAAGAACATCAAAGAAAGGTTTTCACTAAAGATGAAATACTTGATATATTTGATATTGATTATGCAGCCCAGAAGATGAATGATACTGATCTAGATATTCGTCCGAAAATCGCTTTGACCTTCGATGATGGTCCTGCCCTAGATACCACCGATCAGGCTCTAGCAATTCTGGATAAATACCATGTTAAGGCAACCTTCTTTATGGTGGGACGGTCGGTTGAACTTTATCCAGACATTGCACAACGGGTAGCTAAGGCGGGTCATGAAATCGGCAACCATTCGTATGACCATCCAGACTTTGCTAAGATTTCTGACCAAGCTGTCTTAGACCAAATTAATAAGACTCAAGCGATTATCCAAAAAGTGACCGGGGTGACGCCGCGTTATTATCGGATGCCTTATGGATCTGGGGGCAAACGGGTTTACCAGTTAATCCCTGATTTGACCTCCATTACCTGGAATACAGACACCATGGATTGGAAGTTCGCTGAGGGCCAACCAATTTATGATCAGATTATGTCGCAACTTTCGGATGATATGTTGGTACTTTTCCATGATAGTCATCAAGCTTCAATTGATGCGCTAGGTATGTTTGTTCCCGCTTTGGTTGAACGCCATTATAAGTTTGTTGATCCAACTGAATTAGAATTTGATTTTTGTTATTAATTAAGGGCGGGTAAATGGTAAATCTAAGGTTTAGGTTATGAAGACTTTTATGAAAAGGACCAGAAAAGTTCCAGTTTTTGAAAAACTCGCATGAAATACCTCAGAAAAGTTCTACTTTCAAGATACTGGAAGCAGGTGTGCGCAGTGATTATTCCTTAGAAACGCGCGCACTTCAACACCAATTTTTGCAATTTGCTGTCGACCCGCCTATAATAGAGTCACATTAAAAAGGGGGATAAGCAAATGGCATGTACAACAATCTTAATCGGTAAAGGAGCTTCTTATGATGGGTCCACGATGGTGGCACGGAATGAGGACTCTGGCGCCGGTTCTTTTATTGAGAAAAAGAAAACGGTGGTCCTAGCACAAGACCAGCCACGACACTATCAATCCGTATTATCCCATGTGAAAATTGACCTACCAGATAACCCTATGACCTATACGGTGACACCGGATGCCTTGGGTAAAGATGGTATCTATGGTGCTTTTGGGGTCAACCAAGCCAATGTGGCCATGTCTGCTACCGAAACGATTACTTCAAATGCCCGCGTCTTAGGGGCTGACCCCTTGGTTGAATACCATGCGAGTCAAGGTCAGCCAGGACAAGCGGATTATGTCCCTGAACAAGTTGGTGGCATTGGCGAAGAAGACTTTGTCACCCTGGTTCTCCCTTATATTAAATCAGCCCGTCAAGGGGTGGTGCGCTTAGGTGGTCTCCTAGAGGAATTTGGAACTTATGAAATGAACGGGATTGCCTTCCAAGATAAACACGAAATTTGGTGGCTAGAAACTGTGGGGGGCACCATTGGATTGCTAAGCGGGTTCCCGACGATGCTTATGTCATGATGCCTAACCAGTTAGGTATTGACCAGTTTGACTTAGAAGATGCTTTCGGCGCTCAAAATAATCACTTATGTTCAGCAGATTTAAAGGATTTTATTCAGGATCATCATTTAGACTTAGGTCAAGAAGGCGACTTCAATCCCCGCTGGGCTTTTGGTAGTCAAAGTGATGCTGACCATGTTTATAATACGCCACGAGCTTGGGTCATGGGTCGATATTTTAATGGAAAATCTTATGCCTGGGATGGTCCTCAAGCTGATTTTGGCCCTGATTCAGATAATATTCCTTGGGCTTTGGTCCCTGACCGTAAGATTACGATTGAGGATGTAAAAACCATTCTGTCTAACCACTATCAAGGCACTCCTTATGATGTCTATGATAAAAAAAGTTCTAAGCCGTATCGGCCGATTGGGATTAATCGGAATAATGTGCTTGGTTTGATTCAAATTCGTCCTTATGTCGCTCCTGCCATTCAAGCCATCGAATGGTTAGCTTTTGGTTCTAATCCTTTTAATGCCTTAATTCCATTTTATGCCAATGTTAAGACCATGCCATCTTATCTTAGCCAGACTAACCAAATGATTCGTACGGATAACTTTTATTGGGCTAATCGCTTAATCGCGGCCCTAGCCGATCCCCACTATCAAAAGGCCCTACCTTTAATTGAGCGTTATCAATTGAATTTACAGGCTCAAGGCCACGCCCATCTACACAAATTTGATGGTCTTTATGTTGAGAATAAGGCGGTAGTAGACCTATGCAAAGAAGCCAACCAGGCCATGGCGGATCTAGCTAAGGCTGCAACGGACAAATTATTAGATCAAATCCTCTTCCTTGCTTCTAACCGCATGCAAAATTCTTTCCATCGTTCAGATGGTTAAAACGAATTATTCGATAAAAAATCAGTCACTTTCTTATGAAAGAAGGTGGCTGATTTTTTGTGAGCAAGTAAATTGACTTTGTGTCTATATAGAACTATAATCTATCTAAATAGAACTAATTTTATTTAGATTAAAAAGTTAGTGAAAGGGGAGGATTCTATGTCGCAACTACAAAATGGCGGTTATATCATTCATAACATCAAATTATTAAATGGCCGGCTTTATAACAAGCTACTGTCTCAAGAAAAAGATATCTTATTTACAGCGGAGCAAAATAAATTGTTAGCTGTCCTCTATGAAAAAGGGGACCAAACTGGCACAGACTTGGCTTTAGCTACTGGGTTAGCCACCAACACCGCATCCATTATGTTAAAAAAATTAGAATCCCTAGGCTTGGTTGATTGCCGGGCTCACGCCCAAGACCAACGTAAAAAAGTCTTTTTCCTAACAGACTTGGGTCGTCAGCAGGAAGAAATTGCCTTGCATATATCAGAAGAGTTGGATCAGGTTTTTTATCAAGGTTTTTTGCCGGCTGAAATTAAAGAATTTGAAGCTTATTTACAACGGATTCAACATAATTTGGCTCAGAAAGATTATTGATGGAAAAATTAAGGATAATTTTGATGCGAGTAGAAATAGAAAAAACAAATTTAGTCGAGGAGATCAGCCATGCTCAATGATATGATTACATATTTTCAAAGTAATAGTTCAATGTATTGGCTCTATGTGGGCCAACACATTGGATTAAGCCTGACAGCTTTAGGAGCAGCATTTATCCTAGCTTTTTCCTTGGCCTATTGGGCTAGTCGTCATCAATTAAGTCGGCAAATGATTTTCTTTCTGGCTCAAGGCCTAAGGGTCATTCCTTCCTTGGCGGTCCTCTTTATTATGATTCCTTTTTTGGGCGTTGGCCGGACGCCTGCCTTGCTGGCCTTAGTTTTTCTAGCCCTGCCACCCTTAATTATGAATATGACCCTAGGTTTTATGGAAGTGCCGGCGGTATTAAAAGAAACCGGTCTGGCTATGGGCATGTCGAGTGGTCAATTATTTAAACGGGTGACCTTGCCTTTGGCTTTACCTCATATTTTAACGGGGATTAAATTAGCCTTGGTCGAAATCATTGCTTCAGCCACCTTGGCTACCTATATTGGTGCCGGTGGTTTGGGTTCTTTGATTGTTACCGGTCTAGGCCTTTACCGGATGGACCTTTTAGTTATTGGTGGTGGTTCGGTGGCCATCCTATCCTTGTTTTCTTTGATACTGATGGATTATTTAGTGAAAGTGAGTGAAAAATCATGAAAAAAGTTCTTATGTCTATTTTAGTTTTAGTTAGTCTCTTAGCCTTATTGCCTGGTCGCGCTTTAGCGGCGGATAAAAGTATTCGCGTGGGATCTAAAGATTTTACCGAATCTTTAATTGTTGGGGAAATTTATGCCCTAGCCCTGGAAGATCAAGGCTATAAGGTTGACCGAGTTTCTTCGATTGCCTCTTCGGTCATCCATACTTCTATTGTTAACGATGAAATTGACTTGTACCCTGAATATACTGGGACTGCGCTTTTATCTATTTTGAAATTACATTTAGAAACTGATCCACAAAAGGTTTACGATATGGTTAAAGCCGAGTATGAAAAGCAATTTAAATTAACTTGGTTAGATTATTCACCTGCTTCTGACAGCCAGGGGTTAGTGATGCGTAAGGAAAGTGCCGATAAATTAGGTATTAAGACTATTTCTGACCTTCAAGCTAAGGCCAAAGACGTGCGTTTTGCCTCCCAAGGGGAATTTGACCAACGGGAAGATGGTTTACTTGGTTTAGCCCAAACTTACGGTGACTTCGCTTTTAAATCATCTACCATCTATGATAATAGTTTGAAATACCAAGTTTTGGCCTCAAATGAAGCTGATTTAGCACCGGCCTATACGACGGAAGGACAATTAGTGAACAGTGACCAATATGTGGTTTTAGAGGACGACAAAGCCTTCTGGCCACCTTATAATTTGGCCCCAGTGATTCGTCAAGATTTCTTAAAGGACCATCAAGATGTGGCAGATATTATTAATAAACTGTCAGCCAAGCTCGATACTAAGACCATGATTGAATTGAATGCCAAAGTGGATGTGGATGGTCAAGACTATGAAGATGTCGCTAAAGAATTCTATCAATCACTTAAGTAGATTGACTCGGCCTTAGGCTTTCTAGGCAAAAATCCGGACTGAGTCTTGCTGATTTTTGTCAGCTTCACCGCATCAATCAAGTCACCTTCAGCTTAAAGGAGTAAATACATGCAAGCACCAATGATTCAATTTGACCATGTTAATAAAAATTTCCCCCAAGGGAAGACTCAGGCCGTACGTGACCTGTCCTTTGATATCTTCTCGGGTGAATTTATCACGGTCTTGGGCACGTCAGGGTCGGGTAAAACCACTACCTTAAAAATGATTAACCGCCTCATTGAGGCAGATTCAGGAACCATTCGTTTCAACGGCCAAGATATTAAAAGTCAGGATGTCACGGACTTAAGACGGCAAATGGGCTATGTGGTCCAAGAAGTGGGGCTTTTCCCCCATCTTACTGTGGCTGGCAATATTGCAGTGGTGCCAGAACTGTTGGGTTGGACCAAAGGTCAAATTAAGGCCCGGGTGGACCAAGTCCTTGACTTAGTTCATTTGCCCGCAGCGGATTACCGCGACCGTTATCCCAAGGAATTGTCCGGCGGCCAACAGCAAAGAGTAGGTGTGGCCCGAGCCTTGGCAGCCAATCCCAAGGTGATGTTATTAGATGAGCCCTTTGGTGCCATTGATGCCATCACCCGGTCTTCCATGCAGACCGAATTAAAGGAAATTCAACAACAATTTGATGACAAGACCTTTGTTTTGGTGACTCATGATATTATGGAGGCCTTCACCTTAGGTGACCGGGTCATGATTATGGACCAAGGGCAATTATGTCAATTTGACCGGCCACAAGCCATTATCCAAGCACCGGCCACACCCTTTGTGGCGGCTTTGATGGATACAGTCAAGCAACAAAGTCGTTTATGGAGTGAATTATCATGATGGAATACTGGAAAAAATCTTCAGATAAATTAATCCAAGCTTTTGTTGAGCATGTGCAGTTGGTGAGCTTAGCTATGATGTTTGCTTTGTTGTTTTCCTTGGCCTTGGTTGCCTTGATTCGACGCTGGCCCAATTTGCGGAATGGTTCAATTTACCTATTATCCGTTATTTATGCCATTCCTTCTTTAGCAGTCTTTGCCTTATTGATACCGGTGACCGGTTTAGGGAAGACAACCGCTATAATTGTTTTAGTCGTCTATGTCCAATATATTTTAGTACGGAATATTTTATTGGGCTTAGATCAGGTAGATGACAGAGTCTTGGAAGTGGCTGATGCCATGGGGATGACCCAGCGCCAAGTCTTGCATCGGGTCCAAATTCCTTTAGCCATGCCTACGATTGTGACCGGTTTGAAAATTTCCACCACTTCTACAGTGGGAATCGCCACCATGGCTGCAGTGATTAATGGCGGTGGCTTAGGTAAGATTTTGTTTGAAGGCTTGCGGACCATGGATTTAATCAAGTTGGTCTGGGGTACGCTTTTAACGGTGATTTTGTGTTTGTTGGTTAATATATTTTGGAATCTCTTGTATGGTGTATTGAAGAAAGTTCATCCTTATTTTTAATGTAATAAACAGCCAAGTTGGCCATTGTTTATCCTTTAAGGAGGGCAATGACTTACTTGGCTGTTTTTGTGTACTTAGGGTTTTCGGAGTTAGTTTGTGGGAAATTCAAGAGTATGGCCGACATACTTATAAGTCCTGATATAAGGACTTTGCTTTTGGGTATGGAGGGTAAAGTGAAAATAATGGTCATGGTTATCTTGGGCATTTTGGGCATTGAGTTTGAAATAATTACGCTGGCCATTGGCCATGTTCAGCAAGAGGTCATCCCGCATAAAGGTGAGGGGTAGGGGGATGCGGGAATAGGTATAAAAGTCTTCTTGGAATTGACGGTAATTTTGGCTAAAGTAGTCAAATTGTAGGCTAGCTTGGTCAACTTTATTTTGGGTCATAATCCTCCTCCTCAATCATGTGTAAATCGATAATTTGTTCTAAGGGAATACTCTTAAAAGTATGGGGTCCTGTAAGGTCTACCCGGTCAGCACTTAAGCTAAGGACCTTGCCTTGGCTATGGGCGAGGACGGCTTCTTTTTGACCGTGGACAGAGCTTAAGTAGTCAATTTGGATAGGAAGCTGTTGGCTATAAGCTTGACCGAGGTAGAGTAAGATTTGATCCCAAGCTAGTTTATCGGGTAGGTTTTGAGGGTGGGCATGCTTAGCCAGGGCAGTTTGGTGTTCCGATAGGAAAAAGCCCATCCATTTGGCCATCTTGCGGTCCTGGTAGTGGCGGGCCGATGGGTAGGGTAAGTAAGACCGGTCAACCGTCATACCAAGCCATCCAATCCCCCAGCGGAATGGCCGCCGATTAATTTAGACCGGGCAATGCTGCGGGAATTTTCTTTGAGGGCTGAGGCTTTTTGGACCGCGATAAAGCCAAAGCGGGTGCGAATTTGATCAATGGTGTGGTCTAATTTTTGCTGGTGGTCTGCTTGGACCGGGTCATCAAAGAGGGAGTAATATACGATATCTTGGTCAATCAGCTTATCATAGCGGACGCCGATATTACGGACCGGCCCTCCTTGGTAGTGGCGGCGAAAGAGATAGAGGACGTGCTGGATTAAAGTTCCTGTGTGCTGGGTGGGATCAATGGTTATCTGGCAAGAAATGGGGCGGTGGTCACAGTCCCGGCTAAAGCCCACATAGATGGCCACACAGGCGGTTTGCTTTCGGCGTTTGCGCAGGCGGATTGCTACCTGTTCGGCCATTTCGGCCAAGACCAATTCAATATCTTCTTGGCGGTAGTAATCCTTAGGGAGAACTTGTGAATTGCCAAGTCCTTTACTTTTGGGTTGGTAGGGTTGGCGGACCTTGCTTTCATCGACCCCATTGGCGTGGAAAAATAATTGCAAACCGATGACGCCGAGTTCTTTCTTGAGTAAGTCAGGATTCGCATTGGCTAAGTCCTTAATGGAACGGATTCCGAGTTTATTAAGCTGGGTCTCCATCCGGTGACCAATGCCCCAAAAGTCAGTCATCTTGGGGATGGCCCAAACTTTGCTTTCTACATCTTCATAGGACCAGTTGGCCCGCATGGTGGGAGTTTTTTTAGCTTCGTTATCCAGGGCTAGCTTGGCCAAAAGTGGGTTAGCATTCGACAATCCGATGGTCGAATAAATCCCCGTTTCTTGCCAGATTTGGTGTTGGATTTGGTCGGCCAAATCGTCCAAGTCTTGGCGGCGGTCTTGGCTAGGACGGCCGGCAAAATAAGTGAGTGAATGGGTGAGGTCAATAAAGCCTTCATCAATAGAATAAGGTAGGATATCTTCTTTAGGCGCATAGTTTTGGAAGATTTTTTGGATGGCTATATTTTGTTCGATATAAAGTCCCATGCGGGGTGGAACAATCAGAGTCCGCCGAGCCCAACTTTCAATAAAATGAATATAGTCTGGATCAATCGCTAGGCCAGCTTGTTTAGCCCGGTAGAAATTAAAGCGCCGGGTGTGGATATTAAAGGGCAGGTCATAAGACCGGCTGACATTATCGCGGCCAAAGACTTTTTTAAAAGTAGGAGAGGCCGCCAGAATCAGGCCTTTAGAATTATCCGACCGGCTCATAACACAGAGGCTGGTCGTAAGAGGGTTTAAGCCTCGTTGGACACATTCTACACTGGCATAGAAAGACTTCATGTCCACAAAGGCGATGTCTGACCGGGGTTCGCGACTATAGTCAATAAGACCCATTAGTTAACGACGGGCATGAAGTTGCCCACTAGTTTGCCAATGATGCGGGGTTCTTCACTATAAGGGGCGAATTTATCTTGGTATTTTTGGTTGAGGGAGACTAGGCGGAGGCCTTCGGCTTCGCGGTAGACCCGTTTAAGGTAGGTCTGACCGTCCCAGTCGACGGCGTAAATCCCACCATCATAATCAAAACCGGTATCCTTGATCAAGGCCACCGATCCATTGAGGTAGAGGGGCTCCATGGAATCACCATATACCCAGGAAGCTAGGTCGTGGTCGATTTTCTCAGTATGGAAGACGGTATCGTAAGACCGGTCTTCAAAGTAACCATAACCAGTCCCGGCTGATAGTTTTTCGTAGACTTTGTAGGCAAAAAGGGCGGCAATTTTGGGAGCTTGGGCCCGTTTTTGCTCTTCTAATAGTTGGTCAGTAAAGTCGACGACCTGGTCTTGACGAGCGGATTGGAGTTGGTGGTAGGGGTGGAGAAGACGATAGTCTTGGTCAAAGTAGTCAGGGGTGACGAGTAATAGTTTGGCTAGGTGTTCTAGGTTAGCTTGGTTGGGCTGGGTTTTGCCGGTTTCCCAGTTATAGTAGGATGACCGAGCAATGTTCAGTTGCCGGGCTAGGTCAGCTTGACTCAGTTGGCGTTCTTGGCGGCGGCGCTTTAATTGGTCTCCGGAAAACATAAAATCACTCCTTTTGTTAGTTTATAAACTAACAAAAGTGTAGCACGATTTTGGGTGGGATTCAAGCAGGAGGAGTGAGTTGCTAAGAAATTTTTCTTCGCAAGTCTTGGTTGGGAAAAGTTGTCAAAAATTCATTCTTCGCAATTCTTGGCTAGGAAAAGTTACCAAGATTAGAATCTTGGTAACCCTACCCCAAAATCAGTCTCAAATCCCTTGATCAAATAAAGGAAAAAGCCTGACCTGGCGCCATAGCCAGTCAGGCTTAACATCATAATATAGTAAGAAAAGCTCCCCGCAATCCGGGGAGCCACATGATTAATTAAAGCAATTGGTTGAAGTCCCAGATGTCATCAACCCAGCCTTCATAAAAGTCGGGTTCGTGGCAGACCATCAAGATAGAGCCCTTATAATCTTGGAGGGCAGTCTTGAGCGAGTCTTTGGCGTCGGGGTCTAAGTGGTTGGTCGGTTCGTCCAGTACCAAAACATTGTGTTCTTGGTTCATCAAGAGGCAGAAGCGGACCTTGGCTTGTTCACCCCCGGAAAGGACTTGGATTTGGCTGTCGATGTGCTTGGCAGTCAGGCCAACTTGGGCTAAGGCCGCCCGGACTTCGGCTTGGTTAAGGCCTGGGAAGGTATCCCAAACGGCTTCTAAGGGTGTCTGCCGGTTACCAGAAGCGGTTTCTTGTTCAAAGTAACCAATTTCTAAGTAGTCACCTTGTTCAACTTGACCACCTAAGGCAGGAATCAAGCCCATTAAGGATTTCAAGAGGGTAGTTTTACCAATCCCGTTGGCCCCAATAATAGCAATTTTTTGGTTACGTTCAAAAACCAGGTTCAAGGGTTTAGTTAAAGGAAAATCATACCCAATTTCTAAGCCTTCTGCTTGAAAGATAAAGCGGCCTGGGGTCCGAGCTGATTTGAAATTGAATTTAGGCTTCGGTTTCTCCCCCTTGAGTTCAATGATATCCATCTTATCTAATTTTTTCTGGCGGGACATGGCCATATTCCGGGTGGCTACCCGGGCCTTGTTACGGTTCACAAAGTCTTTAAGGTCGGCGATTTCCTTTTGTTGGCGGTTATAGGCGGCTTCCAATTGGGCTTGCTTCATGGCATAGACTTCTTGGAATTGGTCGTAGTCACCGGCATAGCGATCAATGTGGAGGTTGTCTACATGATAAATCAGGTTGACTACTTGGTTAAGGAATGGAATATCATGGGAAATAAGGATAAAGGCATTATCGTAATTTTGTAGGTAACGTTTCAGCCATTCGATATGTTCGGCATCCAAATAGTTAGTCGGTTCGTCTAATAAGAGGATGTCGGGTTTTTCTAAGAGGAGTTTGGCTAATAAGATTTTAGTTCGTTGTCCCCCAGATAGGGCGGTGACATCGGAATCCATGCCGAAATCGGTCACACCTAAGGCTTGAGCGACTTCGTCGATTTTAGCATCCAAACTATAGAAATCATGGACTTCTAGGCCTTCTTGCAGGTCGCCGACTTCTTCCATCAGGTCGGCCATAGTTTGATCGTCGGCGTCCCCCATTTGCATGTAGATTTCATTGATGCGGGCTTCGTCTTTAAAAAGGTCGTCAAAAGCCATGCGGAGCACGTCTCGGACGGTCATACCTGGCTTAAGTACCGTATGTTGGTCTAGATAGCCGACCTTGACCCGTTTGGCCCATTCAATTTTTCCTTCGTCGGGTTGGAGTTTGCCGGTGACAATGTTCATAAAGGTGGATTTTCCTTCGCCATTGGCCCCAACCAGACCGATATGTTCGCCCTTAAGCAGGCGGAAGGATACATCTTCAAAAATAGCACGGTCACCAAAACCGTGGGTTAAATTGGATACGTCTAATAAACTCATGGTGTGCTCCTTTTGATTGAATTTGTTTTATTATAACAAATTATTTTGCTGAATGAAGGTTAAAAAAGTTTTAGACCAAAAATACAATTTCAGTCTATCATCTATCCAGGAGGATAGTTTTTATCTTTGAAACCAAATTATTTTTAATAAATTATGATAATTATTGTAAAGTTGAAAAAATAAATAGAAAATTGAGTGGAAGGTATTGCTTGTGACCTAAGGTCATATTGTAAAATATGGGTAATTAAAGGAGGAAACCAGGAAATGGCAACTTATACCAGTGGAGAAATTGCAAAAATTTGTCAGGTAACGGTGCGGACGGTGCAATACTATGACAAGCGGGGAATTTTAAGCCCCACTACCCTAAGTGAGGGCGGCAGACGTTTATATTCCGAAGCGGATGTGAAGCAATTAAAACTTATCTGTTTCCTCCGTGAGCTAGGTCTGTCACTCAAAGCGATTGAGTCATTACTTAAAGAAGAAGATGCAGGGCATGTGATTGATTTAGTGCTTGAAGAGCAAAGTAAAGATTTACACGCTCAGCTGCTAGATATCCATGAAAAATTAAACAAAATCAAGCAATTAAAGAGTCAGCTTGATAAAGGGAGTGAAGCTTCGCTAGAAAAAATTGGAGATATCTCAAGGATTATGGCATCAAAAAAAGAATTAAGTCAAATGCGGTGGGTTATTCTCATGACAGGTATTCCGGTCACTCTCTTGCAGTGGTTTGCTTTATATGAAGGACTCGCTCATGGAAACTGGGGCTATGTGCTGATATGGTTAGCCGTAGCAGTCCCTTATGGTATTATCATTTCCCGTTATTATTTTAAATCGACTGCCTATATTTGTCCTAATTGTCATGAAGTCTTCAAACCAAGTTTTAAACAAGTGTTTTGGGCTTCACATACTCCAACTATGCGCCAGCTAACCTGTCCTCATTGTCATCACCAAGGTTTTTGTGTCGAAATTTACCGAAAGGAAGAGCAAGATGAAAGACATCCATGAATACCTACCCTTATTGATTCCTTTGATCATTGTCCAATTTAGTTTGTTATTCTATGTCATCCATCATATTATGACCCATTCGCACTATAAACAAGGCAGTCGTACGCTTTGGTTAATGGTTAGTATCATCTTAATGAATTTTGTCGGTCCGATTTTATATTTAGTCTTTGGTAAGGAAGATGCCTAATGGATATTTTAGAATTAAGTAATATTCATAAGGCTTTTGGTGAAAAAATCATTCTCGATGATATTTCTTTGTCCGTGCCAGAACATAGTGTTTTTGGCTTTATTGGTAAGAACGGAGCAGGTAAAACGACCACCATGAAACTGATTCTAGGTCTTCTTAAAGCAGACCGCGGTCAAATAAAAGTGGCGGGGGAGCCAGTGATTTATGGTCAAACGGCTAGTAATCGTTTTATCGGATATTTACCGGATGTTCCTAAATTTTATAGCTTTATGACAGCAAGTGAATATTTGAATTTTTGCGGTGAAATTACAGGTTTATCCAAGTATGATATTAAACAACGGAGTAAATACTTATTAGATTTGGTTGGTTTAGGCCAGGAAAGTCACCGGATTAAAGGGTATTCGCGGGGGATGAAGCAACGGCTGGGGATTGCTCAGGCCTTATTAAATCAGCCTAAATTATTGATTTGTGATGAGCCGAGTTCTGCCCTCGATCCTTTGGGTCGTAAAGAAATCTTGGATATTTTGAGAGGAATCAAGGGTGAAACAACTGTTTTATTTTCTACCCATATTCTTTCGGATATTGAACGCATTTGTACCGACCTTGCGGTCTTAGATGAGGGCAAAATTGTTCTTAAGGGGTCTTTAGCAGATCTTAAAATAGCCTATCAACATCATAGCTTCCAAGTGGAATTAATAGCGTCAGCAGATAAAGCTCATTTGATGGCTACCTTCCCCGGACTTAAGGATTTGGGTGGCAACTTTCTAGAATTTAACCAACAGGATTTATCCGAATTTCGCCTGTTAACCTATTTGGCTGAAAAGCAAATCCCCTTCGTAAAAATTGAAAAGCAGGCCATGAATCTAGAAGATCTTTTCATGCAGGTGGTGTCATTATGAGTGCTTTTTTGAAAAAAGAGATTTTATCCCACATCCGCAATGGTCAATTTGTTATCCTAGTCATTGTATTTATGCTGTTTGGTATTTTAAATCCCGCGACGGCCAAATTAACTCCCAAACTCTTGGAATTAGCTAAGGATTCGCTGGCCAGCTCTGGTTTAGAAATTCATGCCATGAAGATTACGGCGCTGGATGCTTGGCTCCAATTCTTCAAAAATTGGTTCCTGGTTTTGATTATTTTCTTGTTGGTAGAAGGGGATATTTTCAGTAAGGAATATGCCGTGGGTACTTTGATTATTAGTGTGACTAAAGGCTTGTCCCGTTATAAGATTGTGCTGGCTAAATTAGTGGTTTTAGTCACCGCTTGGACCTTGGGCTTGCTCTTAAGTTTCGGATTAACCTATATTTATAGTGATTATTATTGGGATAATGCAACCGTACTCCATATCTTTTCAGCTGCCTTGGGGGTCTGGCTCTTAGGGCTTTTAGTCATTACTTTCTTTGTTTTCTTTTCAGTTGTCGTCAAGACCAGTACCAGTGCTTTGTTAGGGACGGGGCTTTCTTTTGGCTTGATTTATCTTTTATCTTTGTGGCCTAAGTTTAAAAAATTCTCACCTCTACTGCTGAGTCAAGGGTCACAGCTGATTACAAAGCAATTAGCTACCGACGATTTAATTACTCCGGTAATTGTTACTTTGATTATGGGCCTTGTTCTGCTTGTGCTTGCGATTCCGGTTTTCAATCGGCGGCGTTTGTAGTGTGTATTTAAAGCGGGAGTAATCAATTAGGGTGACCCCAGCTAAGTCAGGTAAATTTTTCTTTTAGGATGAGTTGAGTCAAAAGTCGTCACAAGTCTATCCAAACTCACGCCACACAAAAAACCTCTGCCGCAACGGCAGAGGCTCATTTTTGAATTCGATTAGATAAATGCCATTACGATGTAGTTCAAAATGAAGAGTAACATAGAAATCCAAAGGATTGGGTGGATTTCTTTGGCTTTACCTTTGACAATTTTAACTAAACCGTATGTAATGAAACCAGCAGCAATACCGTTAGAGATTGAGTAAACAAAGCCCATGAAGACGGAAGTGAAGAAGGCTGGCACAGCATCTTCAAAATTATCCCAAGCAATTTCACGGAGAGAAGATACCATTAAGATACCTACGATAATTAAGGCTGGGGCAGTGGCTTGTGAAGGGACGATACCAATCACTGGTGATAAGAACATGGCGACGATAAAGCAGATAGCAGTTACAACAGAGGTTAAGCCAGTCCGACCACCCGCACCAATACCAGCAGCAGATTCAACATAAGTAGTGGTATTAGAAGTGCCGAAGATAGCACCAAAGATCGTACCGACAGAGTCACCGAATAAGGCTTTATCCATTTTAGAAGAGAAACCTGAACCATTTTCAAGGGCTTCTTCGTCTTCGTCAGAGAAGATACCAGTCCGACGTCCGGTACCGATGAAAGTACCAACTGTATCGAAGACGTCTGAAAGTGAGAAGGCAAAAATTGTCATGATGACTAAAGGAATCCGGCTAGCATCGGCGAATAAGGCAGGGAGACCAGCTGAAGTAAAGATCACACCAAAGGTTTGACCGAATTCTTCAAAGGCAGACCCTAAAGAATTTTGATTGAAGTCAATGACTGATAAGTCAGTCACACCCGTAAGGATACTTAAAATAGTAGCAGCTAAGATACCGATTAGGATGGCACCCTTAGTATTGCGTAACATTAAGATAATGGTTAAGAATAAACCGAATAAAGCGATTAAGACACCGGGTTGAGTGAAATTAACTAAGGCAGGAAGGGCAGAACCATTCGTCACAACAGTATTTACGCCGTCGGCGAATTCAGTGGCTAAAGGATCGCCACCATTGATCGATAAGATGTTGGGTGCTTCAGAAGTAAATTGAAGTAAACCCGCATTTTTTATTCCTAAATAACCAATGAAAATCCCAATCCCACCAGAAATGGCATGTTGTAACATTTCTGGAATAGCAGTAATCAACAATTTACGGATCTTAGTTACAGTAATTAAGACGTTGAAAAGACCACAGATGAAAACCATGGATAAGGCTTCTTGCCAAGTAAAACCTAAACCAAAAACAACAGTATAGGTGAAGAAGGCGTTCAGTCCCATACCTGGGGCTAGAGCGTAAGGTACATTAGCAAAAACACCAATAAAAACAGTAGAGATAGCTGAAGCAAAAATGGTAGCTAAGAAAACTGCTTGACTTGGCATGCCGGATAAAGATAAAAGAGCAGGGTTCACGAAAATAATATAAGACATGGCCAAGAAAGTGGTTATCCCAGCATAGACTTCTGTCGAAATGCTAGTGCCATTTTCTTCAATTTTAAAGAAAGATTTGATTGCGTCCAAAAAGATTCCCTCCAAATAATTTGATGGATCAAGTATAGCATTAAAACCAGATAAAGACAAACTAATTTTTAAATTTAAAAAATAATGTTCGGAAAAAATTATTTCCAGAAAATCTTTAAACTTATGCTATAATTAGAAGCAGTATTGCTAAGAGGAGATTGACACTTTTATGAAGAACAAAGCCTTTATTATTGGGGATATCCACGGTATGGATCAGGCCCTAGAAGACATGTTAGGCCACTGGAACCCGGCTCAAGAAGAGCTGATTTTTGTTGGCGATTATATTGACCGTGGTCCTAATGCCCGTCAAGTTCTAAAACGTGTTTATGAATTAAGCCAAGATCCGTCCGTCCATGCTTTGCGGGGGAACCATGAACAGATGTTTCTGGATTATTTGAAAGATCCTGAGCAAAAGTGGCCGGTTTATTTTGCGAATCATGGCACCACAACTCTAAGCCAATTATTGAAGCTTAATGAAGATGCGGTCTTTAGTCAGCGGGCTGCTAACTATGTAACCCAAGTCGATCGTTATTATCCTTGGTTGCGGCCATGGCTCGACCATTTAACTTATTATATTGAGTTTGGTGACTTTATCATTGCCCATGCTGGGGTGAACTTAACCCTGGATAATTGGCGACAGTCGAGTCAACATGATTTCTTATGGATCCGGGATGGTTTCCATTATGAACCGAATAATACCGGAAAAACCATTATTTTTGGCCACACCCCGACCATTCTCTTACAAAAAGGGGGCGGAATTTGGTTCGCCGATGATGGTAAGATTGGTATTGATGGTGGAGCAGTCTACGGTGAGAAGTTAATTGGCCTTAAAATTAATCGGGAAGAAGTCATTGACTCTTTTACCATCTCAACCAAAGACCAAGTAGTCAATCCAGCTACCCAGACTTTTAAAGGTAAAAAGAAAGGCCAAGAAACAACCACGAATGACAAACTAGACCCGGTTGAATCAGCAAGGGATACTCGTTCGTCGGCTCAATAGGTATTTAATGAGTGCCCAACCGTGTCGATTGACGTGACAATCAGATCAGAAAAGAAGGAGACCTATGACAGAATATAGCCCAGAACAAACTCAAACATTTATCAAAGAAGTAGCGGCCGCCACTCAAATTAAAGCCAGTCAAGTCAAGGCCGTTTTGGACCTTTTAGGTGAAGGGAATACCATTCCCTTTATTGCCCGCTACCGGAAAGAGGTCACTGGCTCCCTCGATGAAGTTCAAATCCATGATATTGAACAAGCCCACCATTATGCAACTCAACTTTTTGACCGTAAAGATGAAATAATTCGTTTGATTGATGAACAAGGTAAGTTAACGGAAGACTTGCAAAAAGAAATTGCTAAGGCGACTAAATTACAAACCTTAGAAGACATTTACCGGCCTTATAAGCAAAAACGTCGGACCAAGGCTATGATTGCGATAGAACAAGGTTTACAGCCTTTAGCGGACTATATCCTTAAACCCCAAACTGACCAGGGCGATCTTGTAAGTTATGCTGGTCAATTTGTGACAGAAGACGTTGAATCGCCTGAAGCAGCTCTAGCAGGTGCCCATGAAATCCTAGCTCAAGATGTGTCCGACCGGGCCAACTTCCGGGAATTCATCCGGAAATATACTCGGTATAATGGCCTCTTAGTTTCAAGCGTCAAAAGCCAGGAAGACGACCCTCAAGGGGTTTATCAAACTTATTATGATTACAGTGAAAAAGTCAGTGCAGTTTTGCCTCACCGAGTCTTAGCCCTTAATCGGGCTGAAAAAGAAGGTGTTTTGACAGTCAAAATTCAAGCTGAAGAAGAACCTGTCTTAAACTATATGTTGCGTCACTATGTTCCGAAAGACTTAAATGAAGAGAAAACCGCTTTTGTGGCTGATGCAATCCAAGATGCTTACCGGCGTTTTATCGGGCCAAGTATCGAGCGGGAAATCCGGAATGAATTGACCCAAGTTGCGGATAGTCAAGCCATTGAGGTTTTCGGTGATAATCTGCGGCATTTACTCTTACAACAACCACTTAAAGGTAAGATTGTGATGGGCTTTGACCCAGCTTACCGGACTGGTTGTAAGTTAGCTATTATTAATGAAACCGGACGGGTTTTGACTAAGTCAGTTATTTATCCGCATAAGCCCGCTTCCGAAGCCAAACGCGCTCAAGCTGAAGGTCAATTACTAGACCTCATTCAGCAATATCAGGTAGATGTGATTGCTATTGGTAACGGAACAGCCTCGCGGGAATCTGAACAATTTGTCAGCCAGACGATCAAAAATAATAATCTAGCCACCCAATTTATTGTGGTTAATGAAGCAGGGGCTTCTGTCTATTCAGCTTCTAAGATTGCCCGGGAAGAATTCCCAGACTTCCAAGTGGAAGAACGGTCTGCGGTTTCCATTGCCCGTCGTTTGCAAGATCCATTGGCTGAGTTAATCAAAATTGATCCTAAGTCCATGGGCGTGGGTCAATACCAACATGATGTGGCCCAAAAAGAATTAACCGAAGCCTTAGACTTCGTGGTCAACATTACCGTTAACCAGGTTGGAGTGGATGTTAATACCGCGTCTAAACAGTTATTAGAACATGTGTCTGGTTTAACCGCCGCAACCGCCAATAATTTGATTGCCTTGCGGGATGAGTTAGGGGCTTTTACTAATCGTGACCAAATTAAGGACGTAAAACGCTTAGGACCTAAGACATTTGAGCAAGCCGTTGGTTTCCTCCGAATCTTAGGTGGGGTAAATCCACTGGACCAAACTTCCATTCACCCGGAATCTTACGCGATTGCTGAACAAATTTTAGCGGACCAAGGTCTTGCCTTGGCTGATTTAGGCAATGAAGAATCTGTTGCTAGCTTAGATAAGCTAGACGCTCAAACACTCGCTGACCAGTATGATATTGGTTTAGAAACCAGTAAAGACATCCTTGAAGGCTTGAAAAATCCTAAGGCAGATATTCGGGATGGCCAACCCGCACCAATTTTACGGGATGATGTTATGACCATGGAAGACTTGGAAATTGGTATGCAGTTACAAGGAGTAGTCCGGAATGTGGTTGACTTTGGTGCTTTCGTTGATATTGGAGTTAAGCAAGATGGTTTAGTCCATATTTCACGTCTGTCTAAGAAGTTTATCAAGCATCCGTCGGATGTAGTCTCAGTTGGAGATATTCTTGAGGTTGAAGTCGTGGAACTCGACTTGCAAAAACAACGGATTGGCTTGAAACGGGTTAAATAAGAATTAGTAATTATTAGTAGTATCACTAAAAAAGCGAATACGTTATAGTGGGATCGTGCTGGGGCACTGGGAGCAAAGCGACTTAGGGCCCCAGTAGCTGAGTGAACTCAGTTTCCTTTCTAACTCAGTGGTGTGAAGAGAAAGATATTCGCACCATTTTCTAACTCAATGATGTGAAGAAAAAATACAAACATCAAAAATGCCCTCCTAGTTTAAAGGATTTCTAGCTCATAACTTAGACTTGGCGCTTGAGCGCTTAGTCTAAGTATTGCCAGAAAAGTCTGGAGCTTACGCCAGTAAGCAGAAGACGGTCCAACTAGGAGGGGTATTTTTTGATGGTTTGATTAATGATTTTTCAAAAGGACTTAGTGGGTAGCTCCACCGGTGACCTTTAAATCATCCTTGTCATTGTATTCAACAATGGCGGTGATGGCAGCTTCAATCCCTTTAGCCATGTCTTGAAGTGACATTGAGGCTTGGTTAGGTTTGTCCACTACTTGTTGGCTCATGAATGGAATATGCATGAAACCAGCTTTGACATCAGGAAATTCTTTATCAACTAAGTATAAAGTCTGATACATAATATGGTTGCAGACAAAGGTACCGGCAGTATTTGAAACCGCTGCGGGTAAACCAGCTTCATGAATGGCTTCAACCATGGCTTTGATTGGCAATTTAGAGAAGTAGGCAGGTTGGCCATCTTCTTGAATCGGAACATCCACGGGTTGGTTTCCTTCATTGTCTTCAATCCGAGCATCATCTTGGTTTATGGCAACCCGTTCAGGGGTAAGGCCAGTACGACCGCCAGCTTGGCCAATGTTTAAGACCACATCGGGTTGAACTTCCCGCATTTTTTCAGCAACTACATCAGCAGATTTATGGAAAACAGTAGGAATTTCTAATTTAATGATTTCCGCACCGGCGATGGTATCTGGTAATAACTTGACTGCTTCAATGGCTGGGTTAATGGGTTCTTTGTCAAAAGGATCAAAACCTGTAACTAAAATTTTCATTATATCCACTCCTTATTTTTATTGTAACAATCTGATAATTTTTTTGAAGTGATAGGCTCACTTAGAAGGCCCAGAAATACATCAATACAATATGAGCTACGATCATAACCAAAGCGACTAGGGCTTGTTGTTTGATAACTCCGTATTCGTCTTTCATTTCCAGTAAGGCAGCTGGTAGGGCATTAAAATTACCAGCCATTGGAGTTAAGAGGGTACCACAATATCCGGCAGTTAGAGCTAGAGTCCCAACGACAACTGGGTCGGCACCTAAATTTAAGACGAAGGGAATCCCAATCCCTGCGGTAATTACAGCGAAGGCCGCAAAAGCATTCCCCATAATCATGGTGAAAATGACCATACCTAAAACATAAGCAATAACCCCGAATAACTTATGACCTTCAGGAATCACGCCTCCAATCATAGAAGCAATGACATCACCCACACCGGCGGCCGTAAAGGTGGCACCCAGGGCGGCTAAGATTTGAGGTAGAATACCGGTGGTGCCGACTTGTTGGACCATCCGGTCGGTTTCATCTAAGTATTCGCCGCCACGTGGTTGTAAAATAATCATGGTTAAGATTAAGGAAGCAATGGCCCCGAAACCAAGCACGATTTTCCCAATAGAAGGGAAGAGGGTTGAGAAGATAAGGGAAGTAATCCCTAAGGCTAGTACCGGCCAGAAGACAGAAGAGCCTAATTTATTGGCTCGTTTTTCAGCTGTTTCATCACTGGTAATCTTAACTGTACCGATTTTAACTTGTTTCAAGAGGGTGAGGATTCCTAAGGAAAAAACGAGAATTCCAGAAACTAATGGGGGTAAATAAGTTCCACCAAGGAAAAGGACACCTAGGATACCCCAGAAAGCAGAAGTACCGATACGAACAGGATTGCTTTGGTCGTTGAAAGTTCGGTAAGCAACATATAATAAGAAAATACCGATAACAATGTTGATAACTTCGAGGATATTTTCGACTTGACCACCTAGAACGGCATCCCAGTCACTAAGAAAGCTTAATAAGACTAATGATTTCATTATTTTTTGCCTCCTTTATACTTAGCTTGTAGGGCTTTATCAATAGAAAAGTTATAGGCAGAACCTACAAATCCTGAGATAATCCCGATTGGAATGGCGGCTAGGGCTACAGCGGCCGGGCTGACATCATAACCTAATTCAGACATGGTAGCCGCAATTAAAAGTACTCCGGCAGATCCCGCAAACATATTTTGACCATAGAAATTACCAAAGTTTTCATTAGCGGCGGCTAAACCTTTAACGGTGTCTAAATCTTTTTCACTCAAATTATTAACTGGCGTGGTTTGAGTTTGATTGGTATCTTGAACTTTATCAGGATTAATGGCAGCATTCAGCGCTGCTTCACCCATAGGTTCAACAATTGGTCGTACGAAGGATGGATGACCACCTAAGCGGATATTCATCAAGCCACAGATTAAACGGATAACAAAGTAGGCTGAATAGAAGACCCCCATGGATAAGCCCTTCATTCGTTCGATTAAACGTACCGCCTGAACCTTAAGTCCGTATGCTTCTGCTAACCCAATCATCGGTAGGGTTAGGAAAAAAATCGAAACATAGCGTTGAGACACGAAGGTTGATCCTAACATCTCTAGAAATTCTGTAATCGAAATTCCTGACACGAGGGCTGTTACCAGACCAGCAATCAAAACGGTCGCAATCGTGTCTAGTTTCAGGATAAAACCAACGACAATAATAAGTACACCAATGAGTTTAATATACTCCATTGTGTAACCTCCTTTATATTTTTTTGCCAAAATAGGCATATAATTTCACTTACATTTTATCATAAAATAGTTAAATTATGCATTTTATATCAAATATGGTATTTTAAAATAGAAAAAAATTGGTAGATATAAGGAGTACTTATGTTAAAGAAAATTCGTCTCTTTGTCTATATGGATGGCACCCTGGTACAATACCAGGGTCGGGAAGTGGGTATTGATATTTTTGCGCCACATTATTTTGAAAATGTTCCTCCCGAAATTAATTTATTAAATTTTATTAAAGATTTAATCCATCATGAAATTGAAGTGGAGGTTTATATTTTATCAGCAATATTTGACAAGAAACCCTCCATTACAGATGAAAAAAAGGTCTGGTTAAACACATGGTTGCCGGAATTACCTGAGCAAGCTTGGTATTTTCCTCCGGAAAGTATTTCAAAAGTGGAGTATATGCATCGAGTCTTTCCTGACTGGAATCAAGCGTTAAATATTTTAATTGATGATATGGATTATAATCTGAGTGCTTGGCAGGCTTATGATAATCACATTGCTCTTGAATCAGTAGGTTGGGATAAATGGTTAGCACCGGCTGATTTAGGATTTGTCCAATTTGATACCTCAAAATCAAAAGAAGATTTAAATAAGATATTTCACAATCTTATCCGGAAATATAAGATGAAATAAGGTGATTGTCTTTGTATTCAATAATATGATATCCTATTTATATTTTTAAATAATTAAAAATTACACTTATAAATATTTATCGAAATTATTGATTAATAGTTAACGCAATAAAAACTTAATTTTGTTTTTTTTTGACTAATTTGAAATAATTTATTTAAAATGGGAGTATCAAAATATGGAGGTGTACCAATGAAAAAAACGTTAAGAATGTTTAGTGCTTTTGTTTCTACTAGTTTGTTGTTGGTCGGTGCTATAAATCCAATTTTTGCCCAGGAATCATCCAGTGAAGCTGAATCAGCTCAGGAAGAGTCCGCTGAAGAAAGTGACGCCGCTGAAGAATCAGGAGAAGAATCAAGTGACGCTGAAGATGCTGATGCATCTGAAGTTTCAGATAGTTCTGAAGAAGAAGCTGCTGAGGAATCTGAAGAAGAAACCGAAGCAGAAGGTTCAGAAGAAGAAAGCGCATCTGAAAAATTTGATTTTGAATATGATATTGAAGCTGCCCTTAAAGAATCTACTCAAGCAGAAATAAGTGAATTATTTGCTTCACTTGAAGGACTTGAGGCCTATAACCAAGATGGAATTTCTTATAAGATCGATGGTTATAAATTATATGAATTAAAAAATATCTCTCGTGACTGGGATACTGTCTTTGATAAACAACGGGAACGTGGTGGTATGTTAGTGGTCCAAATCACATATACTAACGATACAGATAAACCAATTTTTATCGGACAATCTTCTAAATACAGTGTGATTGGTGCTGACCGTTCTTATTCTCATTCTTCCCAATTTATCCCTGATGAAGAAGCATTGACGAATAAAATTATTGCCCTTGAAAATGTCTTACCAGCTGGTGAAAGTATCACGGGATATGAAACGGTTGCGCTGCCTGCAGATGTGTTAGATCATGTATTAGAAAATGGTGAAATTACATATAAACCAGGTTATATTAGTTTAGATGAAACCGATGAAGATAATAGTAAATGGGTTTCAATGCCGGAACAAGTTGTCTTACCATTGTCAGAAGATAATATGGAAAAACAAGCAGCTAAAGGTGAGTTTTACCCTGATAAATTTATCACGGATAATTTGGGGACTAAAGAAATGTTAGAAGAAGGTGAAGTCAATGAGACCCTAACCGTTGAAGATGTTGACGTGACAGTCAATGGCTATCAAATCACTGAATTCACGCCTAACAAAGAAGAAGCGCCTAAGTACGCAAACTTTAAGGATGGTGTAGTCGTTTATACGGTTGAATATACTATCGAAAATAATAGTAGTCAGGAAGAAGATCAAGTTAAGTTTATGAACACCAATGGTAACTTAATCCTGAACGAAAGTATTCAATATGATCAACAATCTACCTTCGTTCCTGAAGTAGTACCTGATGATACTGTTCTGGCAGAAGGTGATAGCGCAACCGGTTATCTAGTTTTCACTATTTCTAAAGATGATTATGAAATTTATAAAGGTCGTTCAATCATGGTCGATGTGAATGTTTACGATAAAGATTTCAGAACTATGAATGATTATCAAACATTGATCTTTACGCTGAAAGCGGCTGAATAAGCATATCACTTACTATATTTTACGAAGCACCTAGAATTATATGAATTCTAGGTGCTTTTCTGTTTATCTCAAAAATAAAGTACATTGATATTTAGAAAGAAATAAAACTGATCAAGTGAATATTGAAATAAAACACAAAAGTAAGAGGATAATATATAAAAAAATTGTAAGATATTCTAAATAATTACTCTGGAACTTGTGATAAGATATTCAAAAAACGTTATCAACGAGTTATATGAGGAGAGAGGACTATGTTAAATTTAATAAATGGTAAATATGTCGGCAAGGGAGTAGGCCAACATGGCGATTATGAAGTTGAAGTAACCATCGAAAATAATCGGATTGCGGCCGTTAATGTTCTAGGTGATCACGGTAATTCAGCTTATCCTGATAATGCGGCTGGTTCTGATGCTAACACCATTTGCGGCGATTCCTATAACTATACTTTACCAGGTAATGCTATGGGGTTTGCGGTCAACTCAGGCCGGATGGCGGGCCAAGCCGTGGTTGATCAAATTAAAGGGTAATTGAGATTTTTTATGGGACCAAACAAGAGTTTCTTGTTTGGCCCTTTTTGTTTGGAAGTATAATTCTTTAGTTTGGGCTTAATTAAAGAAAATGAGAGGGTGGATTCTTTACTTGTTAGCTGAGTGAGGAAAAAATTCTTCAGCGCAAGCCTAATAAAAGAAGGTTCGTCGCTAGATTCTTTACTTGCCAGCTAAGTGAGGGAAAAATTCTTCAGTACAGGCCTAATTAAAGAAAGTGCGTCGGTAGATTCTTTAGTTGCTATCTAAGTGATAAAAAAATTCTTCAGTGCAGGCCCAACCAAAGAAAATGTGATGGCTAATTCTATACTTACTAGCCAAGTAAAGAAGTGTCTGAGCAAGCAGCCCAGGGAGATTCAGCAGCCCAATTAGCTTGGCAGGCCATGGTTTATCAAATTAATAAATATATTGGTCAAATGGTCGTCGCTCTCCATGGTGAAGTTCAAGCGATTTTACTAAGTGGCGGCATGGTCTTTAATTCAGATTTAGTCGCGTAAATTAAAGATGATTGCGGCTGGATTGCTCCGATTTTTGCCTATCCGGGTGAGTTTGAAATGCAAGCCATGGCCAATGAGGCACTAAGAGTCTTAACTGGGGCGGAAGAAGCTAAAAATTATAGCGGCCAAACTGCCTGGGCTCCTACTACTTGTCCTTTGGCTAAATAATCGAGTGTATGAAAAAAGCAGACAAATCATATGATTTGTCTGCTTTTTTATGCGGCCAGTGGGATTTGAACCCACACAGGGATACCCCCACTGCCCCCTCAAGACAGCGCGTCTGCCGTTCCGCCATGACCGCAAAAGACAAAGAGTATTGTAACATGGATTGCTTGTCTTTTCAAGTCTAGGTTGACTAGATTTCCAATAAAAAAGAGGCCCTAGGGCCTCTTTTATTGAACTAGCTTAAACCTTGTAAAGACTGTAATTGGTACATATTGTAGTAGGTGCCTTCCTGGTCAATTAAATCGTCATGTTGACCCTGCTCAATCACGCGACCTTTATTCATAACATAAATTCGGTCGGTTTTTTTAATCGTAGAGAGTCGGTGGGCAATAACAATTAGAGTACATTCCTGGCGGATTTTTTCCAGACTGGCTTGGATGTAACCTTCGGTTTCTGTATCAATGTTTGCGGTCGCTTCATCTAGGATTAGAATCCGTGGCTTCCGTAAGATAGTCCGGGTAATATTAATCAATTGGCGTTGTCCCGCAGATAGGGATTTACCGCCTTCAGACACCATGGTTTCGTAGCCATTTTCTTGTTCACGGATAAAGCTATCGGCACCTGTAAAGCGGGCTGCCTTTTCGATTTCAGACTTAGTATAGTCCCCATGGAGACGGATATTATCGTAGAAGTTACCATAGAACATAAAGGCATCTTGGTGAACTAAGCCAATTTGCCGGCGGAGACTTTCTTGGGATAAATTCCGGATGGATTGACCATCGATCAGAATATCGCCATCAGAGTAATCATAAAACCGCATTAATAGGTTGATAATCGTAGACTTACCTGAGCCGGTATGACCGACTAAGGCAATCATTTGACCGGCCTTGACCTCGATTGACACATTCTTAAGGACATCTTGTTTGCCATTATAGGAGAAGGTCATGTTTTTAAGGGACACGGTACCTGAAATAGCTTGATCGCTAGCATCGGTATTAGCTTGGGGAGCATACTGGGCATTATCAATTAGGTAGATACCCCTTGAAGCGGCCACTAGCCCATCCTGGTAAATTGAAAGAGAACCAATCATTTGACCAATGGGATGGAAGAAGGATTTGGAATAGTTAGTAAAAGCATAAATCATCCCTACATCTAAAGTAGACCCGCCTAAGAGTTCTTTACCAAAAATCCAAATGACTAAGACAAGAACGATTTGTTCAATTAAGTTAACAGCTGGCATTAAAAGGGCGGCATCGAGGCGGAACATATTAATCCGCGCCTCAACATATTCAGAATTAATTTTGTCAAAGTCAGCTTTCATGCGCTCGCTTTGATTAAATTGTTGGATAAGCCACATTCCCATGGTTGATTCTGAAAGTTGGGCATTCACCCGACTTAAAGCCTCCCGCATCCGACCATAGACAATCGTCGAAGTTTTTTGATAGGCTATGATTAAAATAAAAACCAGTGGGATAAAGGCAATGAAGACCCAAGACATGGAGATATTCAAAGAAAACATGGCGACCCCGACCATAATTGCATTGATTAACCCATCAAAGAAGGTTAAGAAAACATTCCAGAATTCTTTAATGGTTTGGGTATCATTGGTCACCCGGGAAACAACTTCGCCGTTGGGTGTTTTATTAAAATAATCCATGGAGAAGTGAATGACTTTAGAATAGATTTGATTCCGCATGCCAGCTACGGTTTTTTCAGAAGCTAGTTTAAAGGTATAGTCTTTAAAATAAGTCACTACCATTTTAATGAGTAGCAAAATCAAGTAAGTCAAGGCAATCCGAATGGTTATCGCCATGGTGGCATTATCCTTGGCGAGGTATTGGTCAATATAACCTTGAATAATTAAAGGCATATAGGCAGTTAAACCAGAGGTAATCATCATCATGATGATAGAAATTAGGAAGTGTTTGCGTTCATTTAAGGCAAAGTGGAAGAGGTACTTAAGAATAGAAGCTTGTTCTTTTATAGAAAAGGAATTTTTCTTCTTTTGAGAAATGCTATTCATTGAGGTCTCCTCCTTCCAATTTTTGTTCCAGTTGTTGTTGTTGGAACATGTTATTGTACCAGCCATCGATTGCTAGTAATTCAGTATGGTTACCGCGTTCAATCACACGACCATTTTCTAAGACTAAGGTTTCATTGGCATGCATCACGGAAGAAATTCGGTGGGTACCGATAATGGTGATACCACCTTTCCGGTGATTCTTTAGATTATTAAGAATAATCTTCTCAGTTTTGGCGTCCACTGCGGAGAGGGCATCATCCATAATTAGGATTTTAGGATTAATAGCGAGGGTTCTAGCAATCGAAACCCGTTGTTTTTGTCCTCCAGATAGGGAAACACCACGTTCGCCTACCAGGGTATCATAGCCGTCCGCAAAACCAAGGATATCTTCATGGACATTGGCTAATTTAGCAAAGTATTCAACTTCTTCTTGGCTCATGTCTGGGCGGCCAAAACGAATATTGTCGCGGACCGTGGTTGAAAAGAGCAGGTTATTTTGCGAGATATAACCAATATTTTCATTAATTTCATCCAAATCAATTCGTCTTAGCTCAACTCCATCTATCTTAATTGAACCTTGATTTACATCAAAATTTCTAACAAGAAGGCTAAAGAGGGTGGATTTACCAGACCCAGTTTTACCAACAAGACCTAGAGTTTGGCCGTCTTTTAAATGGAAGTGAATATTTTCAAGGGCATCATGTTCTGCATGGGGATAAGTAAAGCGGTTAATATCAACCTGCAAATCCTGATAAGTAAGTCCTTTCGTCGCATTGCTAGGATTAACTACCGATGCGGTTTCATTGAGTAAGGCATCGATTCGATCATAAGAGACATTGCCTCGTTCTAAGGTGTTGACCATCCGACCCATGGCAATCAAGGGCCAGGTCATATTTCCAAGATAAGAGAAGAAGGCAATCAGTTGACCAATCGAAATCCGACCGGATTGAACAAAGAAAGTACCGAAGAAGATAGTTAAGACATAAGTTAGGCCGGTGATGGTATCAATGACGGGACCATAAGCCGAGTCATAACGATAAACTTTTTCATTTTTGTCGACGACATTGTCTGTCGCTGCAACAAAGTCTAGATAGTCATCTTTTTCTTCACCAAAGGCTTTAATGACGTTGATACCAGCCACTGATTCTTGGACATGGTCATTTAATTTTGAGAAGGATTCAAGTGATCCGCGGAAGGTCGTTCTGATTTTTTTCCCTAAGTAACGTGAAGCTAGGAATAAGAAGGGAAAAGGTATAATCGTTAATAAGGATAATTTCCAGTCAATCACAATAAACATGGAGAAGAGGGTAGCAAGTGTAATCGAAAGGGAGTCGGTTAGGGTTAAAATCCCACCCCCGGCCACGAAGCGAATGGCAGCCAAGTCGTTGGTGGCATGGGCCATCAGGTCACCGGTTCGGTGTTGGTTGTAGAACTCTTGGTCCATCTTGGTTAAATGATTGAAAAGTCGTTTTCGTAGAATGTATTCTAACTTAGTAGAATTGCCAAACAGAAGGGTTCGCCAGATATTCCTCAGAATATACATAGCTAAGCCGACCGCAAGTAGAATAATGATGTAGCGTGTCAGACTGGCTTGGCTTAAAGTCTTATTGGCGAACTCATCAACTACTTCCCCAATGACAAGGGGGATATAGGCTGATAAGAGGGCACAGGCAATGAGACCTGCCACCGCACCGAGCGTGGATTTCCATTTTAATTTGAAAAACCATGCCAATTTCTTAAAAATCGTAAACATGTCATTCTCCTTTTTTTATCAAATTCTAATAAAAGTGCACATTTAAATATAAGTTTGAATTGTAATAATGTCAAGGTAAGTGGCTTAGTTTTATTAGAATTCACCGCTTAGGTTAGAAAATACTCATGATAAGATCTTTCATTATTATAATAGAAATAGAAGTAACCATCATTTATTAGGGGTTGAATGACCAAAATGAAGGTAAGGGAATGACTGGCTCTGCCTAATTTGAAGTGTGCCAATATGAAAAATGAATCCAAGGCCAATACCTAAATCACTTTTTAAGGTATAAAAAAGACTGGGCCAAAGCCCAGTCTCACATAAAATAATAATTAAATTCACTAGATATAAAGCTCCGTCAAGACTTACATTTTTACAATAGTTCGACCTAAGTGAGAGCCCTCTTTTAGTTTTTGAATCGCCGCTGGCACTTGGTCTAAGCTAATCACATCATAAAGCGTAGTGTCAGTCACATTCCAGTCTCCTGCCATTTTATTCCAAAGGGCTGGTCTTTTTTCAATTGGCACTTGGACAGAGTCAACTCCAAGAATTTTGTTGCCACGTAAGATCATCGGGAAGACAGTGGCTTCAAATTTAATACCGGCAGCATTACCGCACATAGACATCGCCCCATCGTAACTTAATTGGCCTAGAAGAGTTGCGGCCACATCGCCCCCAACCGTATCTAAAATATAATCAAATTGACTGCGGCCTAAAGGTTTTTTATCTCCTAAATCTTTGCTGTCCAAAATATTATGAGCACCTAAGTTTTTAGCTACCTCTACTTGGTAGTCTTTACGGACAAGGGCAGTAATGTTTTGGTAGCCTGCTTTAGCTAGAATTTGTAAAGCAACAAAACCTACGCCCCCGGTCGCACCGGTTACAAGAATTGCAGGATTATCAGCCACTTTCATGCCCGCTTCTTCTAGAGCAGCAACAGATAAAGCAGCAGTAAAGCCAGCTGTACCAAAAACCATGGCACTTTCGAGATTCAGTCCTTCCGGTAAGTGAACCACCCACTCAGCTGGTACTTTAGCATATTCCGCCAAACCACCAGGATGGGAAACCCCAATCCCAAATCCTGTTACTAAGACTTGGTCGCCCTTTTTAAATTGGTCAGAGTTTGACTCTTCAACTGTTCCAGATAAATCAATCCCAAGCGTCATTGGATAGTGACGGATCACACCACCCTTGGTTTGACTCGCTAACATATCTTTGTAGTTTAAAGAAGAATAAGCTACTTTGATTAAAACATCACCCTCAGGTAGGTCATTTTTTGTGAGTGTATCAATACTCAGTTCGACTTGATCATTGTTTTCTTTCACACGTAGAGCTCTAAAATCTGTCATTTATCTTCCTCCTAAAAATTTATACCCGTTAATTTTATCGGAAGCGATTACATTAGACAAGCGATTTGCTTATTTTTGTCAAAGAATTATGAAATTTAAAAGAAAAAATCATAATCAAAGTAGACCCGGTTTAACCTATGTTATAATTGGATTGATTATGATTAGAAATTGAGGGTAGAATGATGCAGACTTTAACAAAATATATTACAGATTTTACTAATATTCCTTCGCCAACCGGTTACACGGAAAAAGTGATGGATTATTTATGTCACCGTTTAGACCAATTAAATTATGACTATCAACGGACACCTAAGGGTGGCGTTTTAGTCGAAGTGAAAGGAGCGAATCACCAAGCCGCTCGTTTACTGACCGCTCATTTAGATACACTAGGGGCCATGGTGCGGGCAATTAAACCGGATGGTCGGTTAAAAATCGACTTGGTGGGTGGTTTTGGTTATCCTTCGATTGAAGGTGAAAATTGTTTGGTCCACTTAGCCGGCCAAGATAAGACTATTTCCGGAACTATTTTGATGCACCAAACCTCAGTCCATGTTTATAAGGATGCTAAGACGGCCGAAAGAAATCAGGATAATATGGAAGTGCGTCTTGATGCCAAGGTAACTAACGCAGAAGAAACCAGGGCTTTAGGAATTCAAGTGGGGGATATTATTTCTTTTGATCCACGGACCCAAGTCACTGAGTCCGGTTTTATCAAATCACGTCATTTAGATGATAAAGTTTCTGCCGCGATTTTATTAGAATTTTTAGACCAATTGAGTCATTCTGACAAAAAACTCCCCCATACCACTTATTTTTACTGGTCCCCTTTTGAAGAAGTGGGTCACGGCGCTAATTCCTCCATCCCGAATAATGTGGTTGAACTTATTGCGGTTGACATGGGGGCCATGGGAGATGACCAAGCCACGGATGAATATTCAGTCTCTATCTGCGTAAAGGATGCATCTGGTCCTTATCACTACGGTTTGCGTAAGCATTTGGTGCAATTAGCTCAAGACCAAGAGATTCCTTATCAACTTGATATCTATCCTTATTATGGGTCTGATGCATCTGCGGCGATGTCAGCCGGAGCAGAAGTTCGCCATGGACTTTTTGGGGCTGGGATTGAATCCAGTCATTCTTATGAAAGAACTCATCTAGATTCAGTCAAAGCCACCTATGATTTGGTGACCGCTTATATTTACTCCTCAATGTTAGTATCAGGAGGGGAGCTTAATGAAGACTTTTACTAAGTTGAGTATCACTAGTCTTCTTATCGGATCGTGTTTGAATCCTCTTCCAGTTCAAGCACAGATGAATAATCTTTTTCCTGACTTTGATTTATTTACCCAAGACCAATTAAGTCGGGATAATTTAACTAGTTCAGTAAAGGATTACCGGCAAGCGTTTAACCTAGCATTAACGAAAATTCAAAAAATGGAAGATTTTACAGTGACTTATCGGATGGTAGATGTGGAAAATCAAGTTCCTCTTTATGAAGGTCAAATTGATTTTCAAGGTTCACAAGGTCGAGCCGCTATGAACTTTACTTTTAATGATTATGATGTTCATGATAAAACCAAGTTACTTGCCAGCCACCCGCTTAAAATTATGGCCTATGATAATTTTAACTTAGTCTATAGTCAACAAATGGCCTGGTTTAATTCCTATCAAATTTTACAGACTTATTTTGATATCCAAGCCAGCCAAAGACAAGCTTTGGACGACCTAGATCAAATTTATTTGATTTCTGAAAATGGACGTAGAAATGAAGATTTAAGCATAGAAGATTATTTCTCAGCCTTGGTACTCTTACCCGACAGTAACTTAGTCAACCAAATTAATCCGAGGCATTTGACTCATAGTCAAGCAGGCTATCACTTGCAGGCGGAATTAACGGATATCCCTGAAGGTTTATTTAAACGTTCAGGCAATTTTCAATTGCGGTCTAATTTCACCTACGATATTCAAGCCAGAGCGATTGCTCCAATGAATCAACAGGGGCAACTGGCAAGTTTTGATCCCCAGGCTAGTAGCCAGAAAGGTCAATGGGATTTTTCATTTAACCATGAATTAAACCTTGAGCGTAAGGAAGATAGTCTAGCAATCGATCAAAGCCTTAAAGGCCCCCGATCGAGCTTTGATGAAGTGAGTCAAAGTTATCAATTGCAAGATTTTGCGACGGATAAACATTTGCATTCTTCCGATGTCACTCACAAATTAAGAAAGATAGATTTAGCTTTAGATCCTAGAAATAATTCCTATCATTTAGGCTTAGAAGGGATTGCTGAGGACTTTGAACTAAATATCTTTGAAGATAAAACGGCTGATTTAAAAGGAATCAAATGTTACTTAGAAATTGACGTTCAGCCACTCGCAAATCCGGTACCAGACTTCCAGGATTTAGATCGGATGACTGCGGAAGAACTCAAGTATAGCCTGCAAAATATTATTGATAAAAATCAAGAGGAGTAAGTTATGCAATTAAGAAAACGTGCGAGTCACCGAATAAAAAATGGTGGACGCTTAATTCAAGCAGCAGATTTAGTGGATAGCCAAGACTTGAATCAGTATGGACAGGGTCAGATTGTTACTTTAACCGATTCAGACCATGAATTTTTAGCTTGGGCCATGGTAGCGCAACAAAATAAAGGGATCGCCTGGGTTGTCAGTTATGACCGTGATTTTGTTTTCAACCAAGAATATATAATTTCTCTGGTCGAAACTGCTCTTAAACGTCGTCATTTTTTATTTGATAGTGCTCAAACTAATGCTTTTCGTTTATTTAATGGTCCTGGGGATGGACTCGGGGGATTGACCGTAGATTATTACGCGGGGCGTCTACTTTTTACTTGGTATAATCGGGGTCTTTATCAATATCGTGATGAAATTTTACAAGCCTTTCAGGAAAAAGTTAAAGAAATTCGAGCCATTTTTGAAACCATACGTTTCCCCTTGGAGCCCGGTCAAGCGCCTCATCAACAAAGCTTTGGCCCTGAAGGAGAATCAGATTTTGTCATTTCTGAAAACGGCCTTCAATACCAAATTTCCCTCGGACAGGATTGGATGACAGGTATCTTTTTAGATCAACGCGATGTACGTCAATTTATCCAAAGCCAAGCTCAAGGGCTAGCTGTTTTAAACTTGTTTTCTTACACAGGTGCTTTCGGTGTCGCAGCTGCTAGTGGTGGGGCGTCTATGACGTTGAATGTCGATTTAGCCCAACGGGCTCAAGAAATGACTCAGCAAAATTATGCCTTAAATAATTTAGAATTTGACAGCCAAAATCAAGTGAAAATTATGGATGTCTTTGATTATATTGATTATAGTCGACGCCACCAGTTACGTTATGATTTAGTCGTTTGTGATCCTCCAAGTTTTTCCCGGTCCAAAAAACGGACCTTTTCGGCATTAAATGATTATGGCCAATTAGCGACTCGTTTGGCAGACTTGGTTAATCCAGGCGGACTTTTGATTCTATCAACCAACCACTCGGTCTATCAACGTGAAGCGTTTGAAAATGATGTCAGAAAGGCCCTAAACCAGGTTGGTTCCTTCCAACTGATCCAGGCTTTTAGTCTTGGTGAAGATTTTCCCACGACAGTGGACTTCGAGAGTCAATATTTGAAAGTATTAGTATATTATCGGGCTAGTTAAACATAATAAGGAAGTGAAAGTATGAAATGGGGTATTATTGGTATTATTGGGGCCGGTAAGATTGCCCATCGGTTTGCCACAGCTTGTTTAGCTGACCCAGAAAACCGAATTCTTGCTGTCTCAGCGCGTAACCCCCTAAAAGGACAGGTTTTTTGTCAGCAATTTGGGATTGAAAAGACCTACCAAGATCCTCAGCAATTATTACAAGAAATGGACATTGAAGCTGTTTATATTGCCTTACCCCATGGCCTACACCAGGAGTGGGTCATTAAAGCGTGTCAAGCCGGTAAAGCGGTGCTTTGTGAGAAACCCTTAGCTATAAATGCAAGTCAAGTAGCTCAAATTATTGAGATACAAAAGCAGACGGGCGTATTGGTGATGGAAGCCATGAAGACCCGCTTTATTCCCTTGTATCAATACTTAAAAGAAGAAATTATTGGTCAGGGTCTCCTAGGAACTATCCAAAAGGCATATTTTTCCTTGTGTAACCAAATGGATTTAGAGGGTCAAAATTCTTATCATATGCAAGCTGGACAAGGGGGCGCTTTTAGACTGTGGTATTTATTGTGCCGCTTGGATCCAGGATTATTTTTCCGACCAACTTCGCCTGGTTGACCAAGAGAGTAAAATCTATCGGAATGTTGATGTATATAGCCTAAGTCATTTTAAACAAGGCCCGATTGATATTTATTTAGAAACGGGTTTTGATCGTAAACAAGCTAAGCAAGCAGAATTTATTGGTGACCAGGCAAGTCTGATTGTGGATGATCTCCATCGGCCACAATTTGCTCACTTAATTGATATCGATGGTCAAAATCAGACAATCCATATTCCTTATGAACATGACGATTTTTTTAGCCAAATTAAACAATTTACGGAATTATATTTAACTGGAAAAAGTCAAAGCCCAATTATGCCCTTGACTGACTCTTTGGCCTGTGCTCAGATTCTTGACCAAATTAAAGCAAAAATATAAGTATTATTTGAATAAGCATACGAATAAGTATTGGTGACACCCGTCTTAGAATTTGCTACAATAAATAGGAAGTCCAGCTTATTGGAAAACAAGGAGGAAATAGCATGATCTGCCCTAACTGCGGAAAAACTGTAAGAAGTAAACATCAATGTGCCCACTGTGGCCATGTTTTTAGTGCTGATGAAATAAAAGCCATGAAAAAAGGAACGGTCGTTCCTAAAAATCCAGTCTTAAAAGAAAGTTATGATTATGACGAAAACACGGGTTATGATGAATATGCCAAGGATACAGTTAATAATCAAGAATATGAGAGAGAACCAGTCATTGATTCTAAGAAAGAAAATAGGACAGTAGCAAGGGACGAGGAACTTCAAACTCAGAGAGAACCAGTGCCGACTCCTGTTGTTCCAGGTGCTCCTGAAAGTAACCAAGTAGATGCGGACGATCCTTTTCAAATTGATGAAGAAGAAATGCGACGGATTCAAGCGGAAAATGATCTGGATGAAGCTTCCAACTATGATGATCAAGACTTCGAAGAAGATTATTATGAAGATGAACCAAGACGGCGCGGTGGCTTCCTTTCAGTTTTGTGGGGAATCCTTAAATTATTAATTGCTGTTGCCATTGTCTTTCTATTATTCTTATTCGGACCACAACTTATTGGCAAAGTAACTGATTATTTTAATCAAGATAAGAGCGAGAGTAGTCAGCCAATTGGAACAAGTGAAAGTGAAATAGAAACAGGGGCTGACCCAAGCACTGGCTCTAATCAAGAAAGTAATCAAGCCGCTGAAGAACAAGGAACTTTCACAGTGAGCAACAAGGAAGTTAAGACGGATAACTACCCTATCATTGAAGTTGATTTAGCTTTTGACCAAGAATTAGAAAGTGTTGATCGGTCAACATTTAACTTTGCCATTGAACAAGATGGTCAAAAACAAGAACTAGGTCAAGCTTTTGCCTTAACTAAAGATGGTAAAAATTTAAGTCTTAAATTTAATGATCCAGGGCAAGTCGGTGACGGCCAAGTACAAATGACTTCCGAAAATTCTGACCAAGCTGGGCAAGCAAACTTATTAATTACAAGTCAGGATGGTAAGTTTGAAGAAAAAATTTCATTTGAGCGTCCACAAGCGGATCAAGCCAATGCTGAAAAACAAACTGAATTTAATAAAGCGATTGAGAGTGGAACCAACAATGATGTTTCAGTTTACTTAGCTGACGCCAGTGAACCTAGTCAAGCTTATCAACATCAAGTCAAAGAAGTAGAAGCTGCCAATGAAATAGCTTGGTTTATTCTACAAAATCTTTATGAAAAAATAGATGCCAACGAATTAACCCTAGAAGAACCCGTTGAATTAAATGAAAGTTTAATTGCTCAGGGGGATCAAGGCAATATTGCAGCTAGCAGTCCAGAAACTCCATTGACTATCAGTAATTTAGTCTATGCAATGGTTCAAGAAAATGATGTTACTGCTATGAATCATTTAATTCAAGCACTGGGTGGACCTAATCAATTTAATACTTGGTTGAATGAACATGATTACTTTGCAACTAAGGTGAATACTCTTCTTGCGGTTGATAATGAAGGTGGTTTTACAGGGGCAACTACAAGTATTCAAGATTTAGGCTTATTGTTAAATAAATTGGCCAATGATGAACTAGTTTCTGCTGAAAGTGATGCAGCCATTAAAGAACAATTACTCAATACGCCTATCAATAACAAGTATCCTGAAGCTGGTATTCCAGACGTAACAGGTCGCTATGAAATTGCTAGTGCCGATGCCAATACTAAACAAAATTATTATGCGGGTATTTTAAAAACTGAAGCCAAAAACTACATCGTGGTGATGTTGTCTGATAAAGCTAAACAAGCAGATTTCACCAAATTGTTTAATAGTTTAGCTAGCTTATTAGTAACAGGCACAGATACTAGTGACGAAAGTTCTAGTAGTGATAGCCAAGCTCAAGCTGAACCTGCTGTTGATGAAAGTAGCCAAATATCAATATTACCATCACCAAATACAGGCCAAGAAACTAATAACGCAGAAGGCACAGAGGCTAATACAAGTACAGGAAATGCTAATGGTCGAGAAGACTATTATTCTCAATTAGTTGAAAATACCGGAGAATATGTTGTCTTGCCTAACCGGTCCTATGTGAATGAAAATGGAGTTGTGGTTGAACCTAAATGGTTCAAAGCAGAAGACGGCAGTTATAAATATAACTAAGTAGTTAGTTCTTTAGTAAAACTTATATACAACCAATCTAGTGAATTTCAATTCCTAGGTTGGTTTTTTGTTTATAAATTTTTGAGAGAAACTTTTATCGTTTACTTGATTTTCATATAAATTCAAACGATGTATTTCCTTTAAATAGGCTGGTGTTCATCACCTATTAGGTGTATAATTAAGAAAAATACACGTGAAAGGTGATGTGTAATATGAGTCCTTATTTAGTAGAAATTGTTGTTCATGCCATTAAAGAAAAATATTTGACTGAGAAGGCCTTTTATAATGACCAATTAGGTATTTCACCCCAATCTTGGGATCGGTGGAAGAAAGGGGAACAAGGTCTCAAATACGAAAATATGCAAATTATATCTACTTTGTTTACCGATTATGAATGGATGCTCGTCCAAAAGATAGTTCGTCAAGCCCAACTTAGTCCTGATTTTATTCATAATCCAGTAGCAGAATATATCTATTTAAAGCAACAAATAGCCAAGACTTGGTTACAACATGATTTGGCTCGGATAGAATGGAAACATAGTCAAGAAAATGAGTTAGGTTCTGTTCGTAAGTCAAATATGGTTATTCTCAGACTTGTGGCCGATTATCAAATCTGGGGTTACTCTGATATAATTGAAATGCGTTTACCTGGGGTTATCCAAAATCAAATTGGACATGACCAACGGAAGCTATTGCAATGGGTCAATGATGAATCAGCTAAGTACGAGGAGGCTGATCAGATTTAATAAAGGAGTAGGTCATGGGAACTAAGAAAAAAACAAAAACCAAGCCTAAAAAGTCAAAGAAGAACAAACAAACGACACCTTTCATTAAGAAATGGCGTCGTTTTAAATCGAAGTTACTCCAAAAGATTGGTTCCATGACCATATTTGTGGTCGTATTTTTACTTCTCATCATGGGATTACTTTATAAGATGATAAACTTTTCAGGGCAAAATGATGGAGCCCAATTACAAGCTCAACAAGAAGCCTTTATAAGTCAGTTGGTTCCAACTGCCCAAAAATTACAAAGACAATATGGGATTTTAGCTTCTGTTTCCTTGGCTCAAGCTAGCTTAGAGTCGAATTATGGGATGAGTCAGTTGGCGAGTGACTACAATAATTTATATGGAGTTAAAACGGAGGCGGATGATGAAGCGGGTATTGATTTAGAAACCCAGGAATTCCAAGATGGATCTTGGCTTACCATTACGGACCGGTTTAAAGTATATGATTCTTGGGAGCAATCAATGACAGAACATGCACATTTAATTTATTATGGGACTAGCTGGGACCCAGCTTTTTACCAAGCAGTTTTAGAAGGAGAAACTTATCAAGCACAGGCCAAAGGGCTTCAGCTAGCAGGTTACGCAACCGATCCTGATTATGCGAATAAATTGATTGAAATGATTGAGAGCTGGGATTTGTCCCAATATGATCAACCAGAATAATATATTTTGTTTTTTATGTAAAAGACCGTGAATGCCCAGGTAAATATGGTATCATAATAAGCAGAAACTATTTGAAGTAGAGGTGAGACAATGACGAGAGACTTTTATCCAGGTCAGACAATTGGGATTATTGGGGCAAGCATTCCCTCGGCTTTATTGGCTCAAGCTGCAGGGCGCTTAGGCTATCGGGTGGCTAGTCTAGTGTTGGAAGATGTGAATCCCGTACGGCAATTTGCTTCCTGGCAAACTGTAGCAGAATCATATAATGACCAGGCTTTGACATATTTTGCTGAGCGGGTTGATTTAGTAATGGTTGAATTGGGCCTGCTCTCAAATCGTTCTTTTCAACTATTAAATAAGCTGACCGAGGTAACCTTGTCTGATGATTTAATCGCCATTACTACCGACAGATTAATAGAAAAAGCATACTTAGATAATCATCAGTGTCTAGTGGCGCCTTACTCTTTAGTGACCAACATCGAAGATATTAAAGAAGCGGTTGAGTATTTAGGTTTTCCTTGTGTTTTAAAAGCAAGTCAAAGAAACGTAGCCCAAGCTGATGATAATCTCATCCTTTATTCAACCGAAGATTATCCTGCTGCTCAGGCTAAATTAGAAATTGGAACTTGTATTTTAGAAGCATGGATTCCTGTTGAGCATAAGGCCTCGCTGACCATCGTACGAAACCAACAAGGCGAAACCCTCTTATATCCAATCTTTGAGGAGGTTAGTCAAGGGGATGTGTCAGGCAGTCAAGTGCGTTTTCCTGTCTCCTTACCAGCCTTTATTCAAGAGGAAATCGAGCGCATTGGCTTTGAGCTAGCTCAAAAATTATCCTTGGTGGGTGCAACTACGCTCAAGGTCTTTATTACTTCTGCTGATGTGATTTATGTGAATGGTGCTACCATCGGCTTAGGACAAGAGGCCATCTTCACTTTAGGTACTACATCCATGGATCAATTCCAGGCTACGGTCCGAGCGAGCTTAGGTCTTCCTTTACCTGAATTAAGAATTATGGCTAAGGCAGCTATTTCGATTCCCTTAAATCAGTTAAATCAGGAACAAGTTCTAACGCAATACCGTCTGCGGAATGATTGGCACTTTGCCTTGTTTAATCCGATGGGATCTGATCCTGATAAATTAAGTGGTTATGTCGTAGTTACGGGGGACTCCTTGGCTTCCTGTGAACGGCAAATCGAAATAACTGAATTAATGGCTTAAGAAAAAGCGGCAATATTGGCAAGCGGTGAAAGACTTTGCTTTTTGCTTGATCGATTATACTAACTGTTGAAATGATAAGAATTATTCATATTAAATAATTGGGAGGGACTGAGCTTTTTGCTTAGTTCCTCATTTTTTTTACAAAATTAGGAGTTATATTATTTTGTACTCTCAGCTTTTTTGTAATGATCCGTGTGACGGTAAAATGCTAGAACCCAGTTAGAGGAAAATTCCTGACTTGGCATAAAGTATAGAAAAATCACACAAAAATACCTAACTGAACCAAAAGTTAAGAAAAGGAAGGCTTAAATTCTTTACTTTAAAGGAAAGTGAGGATTTTTGCTTTTTTAATGGATGTCACTTAAAAAGTCTGGTTAGATTCGATATAATAGAAGCCGTGTATACGTAAAGTCCTTGAAAGAAATCAGTGACGGAGGAAATCCTTAAATGACAGATTTACAAAAAAGTATTGATTTATTAAATGACCGCCAACGGCAGGCGGTTTTGACTACCGAAGGTCCAGTCTTAATTGCTGCCGGAGCTGGTTCGGGTAAAACCCGAGTTTTGACTCACCGGATTGCTTATTTGGTCCAAGCTAAGCAGGTAAATCCCTGGAATATTTTGGCCATTACCTTTACCAATAAAGCTGCCAATGAAATGAAAGAACGGGTTCAAGCTTTAGTGGGTCCTGCGGCCGAATCAATTTGGGTTTCTACCTTTCATGCCATGTGTGCTCGGATTTTACGGCGGGAGGCGGCCAAGGTTGGTTATAGCAGCAATTTCACGATTATCGACCAAGGTGAACAAGCAACCTTAATGAAAAACATCTTGAAAGAACTTAATCTTGATGGCAAACAGTTCAATTATAAAGACTTTTTATATGTAATTGATGATGCCAAGAATAAAGGCCAGTTACCAGAAGACTTTGCTGCCAGTCATGCAGGATTTATAGAAGACATTCAAGCCAATGTTTATACCAAATATCAAGCCTACTTAAAAGCGAACAATTCCATGGACTTCAATGATTTGATTTTGTTAACAGTAAAATTATTGGAAGAAAATGAAGAAACCCGTTTGTTTTATCAACATAAGTTTCAATATATCCATGTGGATGAATACCAAGATACCAACCAGAGCCAGTATCTTCTCGTCCAATTATTGACGGGTATCCTACGGAATGTTTGTGTGGTCGGTGATGCTGACCAGAGTATTTATGGTTGGCGGGGAGCGAATATGGAAAATATCCTTAATTTTGAAGAGGATTTCCCCGATGCAACTACGATTCTCTTAGAGCAAAATTATCGGTCTACCCAGACTATTTTGAATGCTGCCAATTCAGTGATTGAAAACAATAAATCACGGCAAGCCAAAAAATTATGGTCAAATAAATCCAAAGGGGAAAAAGTATCCTTTTATATTGCAGATAATGACCGGTCCGAAGCCATGTATGTGACGGCAACCATTGAGCGGTTAAAACAAAGTCAGCAAGCCAAAAACCAGGACATTGCGGTCCTATACCGGACCCAAGCTCAATCCCGGAGTTTAGAAGACCAGTTTCTTAAAGCCAACCTGGCTTATCGCATTGTGGGGGGGTTAAAATTCTATTCCCGGAAGGAAATCCAAGATACCTTGGCTTATCTACGGCTGATTGATAATCCTTCGGATAATTTAAGTTTTAGACGAATTGTAAATGTACCCAAACGTGGGATTGGCCAGACCTCAGTCGATAAATTACAAGATTTAGCCAATCAAATGGGCTTGTCCTTGTATGAAGCCATGGAACAGATGGTCTTATCTGATATTCCCAGTCGGACACAGGCTAAATTTATCGCCTTTAAAACCATGATTGACCAACTGCGTCAACAAGCTGAATTCCTACCAATATCTGATTTGGTCGACCAAGTTTGGCAGCAGTCAGGGTATCTAGCAGACTTACAAAAAAATAAGGACATTGAGTCTATGACTCGGATTGAAAACTTAGAAGAGTTTGCTTCAGTAACTAAAAGCTTTGATGAAGAGGACCAGTCCATGCGGCTAGAAGCAGATCCTGATATGGTTGACCCTGATCAAGATGATCAAGCCGAGACTGACCTTAGTCAGCGCCAATTACTAACCCTCTTCTTAACCGATATTTCCTTGGTCACCGACCGAGAGAATAATGAAAACCAAGATCCTGACCAAGTGACCCTCATGACTCTTCATGCAGCCAAAGGGTTAGAATTTCCTTATGTATTTATGGTAGGAATGGAAGAAGGACTCTTTCCTTTAAGACGGGCGAGTGAAAATGAAGAGGAATTAGAAGAAGAACGCCGCTTAGCCTATGTTGGTATGACCCGAGCTCAAGACCAACTCTTCCTGTCAGCTTCAGCTAATCGACTCTTATACGGCCAGTACCAACATAATCTACCGAGTCGTTTTATTGATGAGATTGATTCAGAGTTACTGGAAGTTAAAAACGATGGCATCAACCACTTGGCTTCCAGTTCATGGAAGACGTCCCCTAGTTTTTCTAGTTTTGGCACAAGTATATCAAGCGCTTCTGGACGCCAGAGTGCCAATTCAGTGCGTCTGTCTAAACACCGACCTAAAACCAGTCGATCTAAGGCTGGACTAACTATGACTAAACAAGGGCAACAAGAAAACCAAGTGGAATGGCAAGTGGGAGACAAAGCCAGCCATAAGTTGTGGGGCACAGGTACAGTAATTGCTGTCAAAGATTCTGGTAAGGATAAGACCTTGTCTATTGCCTTTGAATCGCAAGGAATTAAACATTTATTAGCCTCCTTTGCACCGATTACAAAAGTTGACTAATCTAAGATGGCAGATGTTTGAAACAATGGTATAATTGAAAGACTAAAAAGGAGGGTCTTAGGCATGAAAGAAATCAAGGAAATGACCTTAGACGATTACCAAGATTTAAAGGAGCAGTTGAATCAGCTTGCCTACGCTTATTATGTCTTAGATAAGCCTCAAGCTGAAGATGCAGTCTATGACCAGATGTACCGTCAATTAGAAAATCTTGAAAAAATTCATCCTGATTGGTTAAGTCCAGATTCGCCTACTCAGAGGATTGGCGACCAGGTCCTAGCAGGTTTTGAAAAAGTCACCCATCTTGAGCCTTTGTACTCCTTGGCTAATGCTTTCTCGGAAGAAGAGGTTGTAGCCTTTATTGATCGGGTTCAAAATCAAGTGTCTGGACCTTTGACCTTCATGTGTGAGTGTAAAATTGATGGTTTATCAATCTCCCTTCGCTATGAAGACGGTCTTTTTGTCCAAGGGGCAACTCGGGGGGATGGTAGGGTTGGGGAGAATATTACCAGTAACCTTCGGACTATCAAAGCACTTCCCTTAAGATTACAAAAACCGGTGTCAGGCGAATTCCGTGGTGAGGCCTATATGCCAAAAGCAGTTTTCCAAAAATTGAATGAAAGTCGTGATTTAGCTGGCCTTGCTCCGTTTGCTAATCCAAGAAATGCAGCGGCAGGTGGCCTGCGGCAAATTAATCCTAAAGAAGCGGCAAAACGGCAATTAAATATTTTTATGTATGGGGCAGTTTACAATGAGGACTATCAGATAGATTCGCAAGCCCAGCTTTTTGATTTCCTACAAGAACTAGGTCTTAGAACGAATCCCTTGCGGCGGCTCTGCCATAATAAGGAAGAAATTATGGCTTATATTCAAGAAGTCGGCCAGAAACGGGCTGACCTCCCCTATGAAATTGATGGGGTAGTGATTAAGGTGAATCAGGTTGCGCAACAATCATCCTTAGGCTATACTGTCAAAGCACCGCACTGGGCAATTGCTTATAAGTTTAAAGCTCAAGTTGAAGCAACCCGGTTAAAAGAAGTCGAATGGACGGTTGGTCGTACTGGGGTAGTGACCCCAACCGCTGTCATGGATCCTGTTTTTCTGGCAGGAACGACGGTGCAACGCGCCTCACTCCATAACATCGATTTAATTAAAGCCCTGGATGTTCGGATTGGAGACCAGGTGGTAATTCATAAGGCAGGGGATATTATTCCGGAAATTATTGAGGTCAATTTAGATCAAAGACCGGCTGATAGCACCCCCCTAGTTATTCCTGAAACCTGTCCCGTTTGTTACCATCCCTTGGAACGGGAAGCGGGAGAGGTTGCCCTGCGTTGTCTTAACCCTCTTTGTCCGGCACAACGGTTAGCCCAAATTTCACATTTTGGCTCACGGGGAGCCATGAATATCTCAGGCTTGGGTGAAAAAGTGGTGGCCGCCTTGCTTGACCACGATATGATTCAAAATGTGGCGGACCTATACCATTTAACTTTGGCCGATTTACTGAAATTACCTAATACTAAAGAAAAATCGGCGCAAAAACTACTACAAGCAATTGAGGCTTCTAAAACCAATTCTTTAGAACGATTATTATTCGGTTTTGGTATTCGTCATGTCGGAGCAAAAGCAGCTCGCTTAGTTGCCCAAAAATTTGATACAATAGAAGCATTAAGCCAGGCATCTGAAGAAGAAATTACGAATATTGATGGTATTGGTACCATTATTGCCAAATCACTGGTAGATTTCCTTCAGGATGAAGCCAGTCATGCTTTGATTCAAGACTTGACTAATATGGGCGTCAATATGACCTATACAGGGCCAAAAGTCAATCAAACAAGTTTGGACAATGATTTTTGGCTTGATAAGACGGTTGTCTTAACTGGGACGATGGCAAGCTATAGTCGTAGTCAGGCCAAAGAAATTTTACAAGGCTTAGGGGCTAAGGTGACAGGGTCTGTCTCCAAAAATACAGACTATCTCGTGGCTGGCCAGGATGCTGGTTCAAAATTAAGTAAAGCTGAGCAATTAGGTGTGACAATCTTAGATGAGTCAGAATTCTTAGCTCAAATCAATGAAGAAAGTGAGTAATCTAATGCGCAAATCACTCAAGGTCTTATCCTTAATTAGTTTATTAAGTGTCGTATTAAGTGGGTGTTTGAACAACTTAGGTAATCAAGAAGATCGAGAAGCTTCTTTAGCGCCAAACGAAGTGAGTGTTCAAACAACGGATAATCAAATTTCAGATGAATACTATCGGGCGGTTATTACGGATGGTAAGTATAATTTAGGTATTTCTGATACTGACAATACCAACCTTTTAGGGGCACGTAATATGGCTGCTTTTGAAGCAGGTTTAATGCGGATTTCTAAATCAGTCTTTCCGACTAATCAATATTATTTACAAGAAGGACAATTAATTGATGCGGACACAATGACTGCATGGCTGAGTCGGGAATCTGAAACTAATGGTGAAGGTCTAAACCCTGAACTACCGGCAGAAGATATCAAAGATGTTGAATCCTCTTCTGAATCAACGGCACCAGGGGACCAACCTGAAGGTCAAGAGTCAGATGAATCGCAAGAGTCCCAAGCAACCGAAGCAACGGTTGTAGATGAACAAATTCCACCGATTTATCTTAACCAGATTATGGAAAAAGATATTATGGTTGAGTCAGATGATGGTTTTTCTTTAGGTGGCGTGGTAATTGGTCTTTCCATGAATTCACTCTACCAATATACCGATAGTGATGGTACCGAATATCAAACAGAAATTTCTGTGGGTGAAATGCGGGAACGCGGTAAACAGTACGCCAATATTATCGTAGGCCGATTAAGAAATACGGAACAATTGCGGTCCGTTCCGATTGTAGTCGGAATCTATGCCTCAACGCCTGATTCTGAAAATATTGGGGGCACTTATCTGCTGGATGGAATTTCCCGGGAAGGGAACAATGTGAGTGATTGGGCAGAACATAATGAATATCGCGTTTTATTACCGGTGAGAGATGATCAAAGTCAAAATGACCAATATAATTATTTCACTGATTTTGCCAACGATGTTGAGAATTTCTTCCCTAATCTTAATGGAATTTCGGGAGATGCTTGGTATATTGATAATGGCTTGGCTGAATTGAATATTGAAATTATTACTCAATTTTTCCAAGAAACAGAAATTACGGCTATCAGCCAATACGTGAATGACGTCGCGAGTCGTCGCTTGCCAGAAGGGGTACCCATTGAAATTAAGATATCTTCCGTATCTGGTTTAGAGGCCTTACTGGTGAGAAATGCTAACTCAGACCAGTTCCAAGTAACAATTTTGAATTAAAAGAAGAGGAGCGAATACATGTTAGGAATAGATAATTTTGAGCGGGTAGCTAAACTAGCTAAACTTAATATTGCGGCTGATCGTGCAGCAGCCTTTGAAGCTGACATTCAAGAGATTGTTAGCATGGTTCAACAATTACAAGAAGTCGATACCGAAGGCGTTCAACCAACTTACTTTGGTAATGCCTTAGAAAATATTTACCGTCCCGACCAAGCCAAGTTATCTGGTAAACGGGAAGCTTTCTTAGCCAATACACCGGAGAGTCAAGATGGCTTTATCAAGGTGCCAGCTATTTTAGAAAGTGGGGAAGAATAGAATGGTAGAATTTTCAAAAACCTTACACGGGATTAAAGCTGATTTAGCAGCAGGTAATTATAGCTCTAAAGATTTGGTGACCGCTATTTACGCCGATATCGAGCAAAAGGATGAAGCCATTAATGCATTTATTACTTTAAATAAAGAACAAGCCTTAGCGGCAGCAGAACAAGCCGATCAAATTGGCTATGGTTCAGATGCTCCTGTCTTAAATGGTATTCCTCTAGCAATTAAAGACAATATTTTAACGGAAGGTTTAAGAACCACCGCGGCCTCAAAAATGTTAGAAAACTTTGTGCCAACTTATGATGCGACGGTGATTGCTAAACTAAAAGCGGCCGGTGCCATTATTATTGGTAAGGTCAATATGGATGAATTTGCCATGGGTGGGTCCAACCAAACTTCTTATTTCGGACCCGTCCATAATCCTTGGGACTTAGAACGAGTACCTGGGGGATCTTCTGGTGGATCAGCTGCAGTGGTAGCTAGCCAACAAGTACCAGGAGCTTTAGGTACTGATACGGGGGGGTCTGTCCGTAACCCAGCTGCCTTTAATGGTTTAGTTGGGATGAAACCAACCTACGGCACGGTTTCTCGGTTAGGGGTTATCTCTTTCGGTTCTTCCTTAGACCAAGTAGGTCCATTAACTCATACCGTGGCTGATAATGCCTTACTACTAGAAGTGATTGCAGGTCATGATGAAGGCGATTCGACTTCACTACCAACTGATCAATATGATTTTTCAAGCAAAATTGGTCAAGACCTTAAAGGAATGAAGATTGCTTTCCCTAAAGAATATAAAGTAGATTCAATTAATACTGAAATCCGGCAACGGATGCAAGAAGCCGCTGACTTCTTTGAAAGCCAAGGTGCAACCGTGGAAGAAGTTTCCCTACCGCATTCTGTTTATGGGATTAATGTGTATTATATTATTGCTTCTTCTGAAGCATCTTCAAACTTACAACGTTATGATGGTATCCGTTATGGTTATCGGTCTGAAGCAGCTCAAACTTTAGAAGAAGTTTACGTGCAATCACGGTCAGAAGGATTCGGTGATGAAGTGAAACGTCGGATTATCTTAGGAACCTTTTCTTTATCTGCTGGAGCCTTTGACTTGTACTTCAAGAAGGCAGCCCAAGTACGGACTCTCATCAAGCAAGAATTCCAAGCAGTCTTCGACCAATATGATTTAATTATGGGACCAACAACTACCTCTACTGCCTTCTTAATTGGAGGTAAAGAAACTAAAGACCCAGTAGAAATGTATACAGCTGACTTATTAACGGTCAATTCCAACTTAACCGGTCTACCTGCCATTTCAATTCCAGCGGGCTTAGACCAAGCGGGTCTACCGATTGGCTTACAATTAATGGCTAAAGCTCAAGATGAAGCTACTTTATACCAAGTAGCTCACGCTTTCGAACAAGGTCATGATTATTTAAGCCAAGAACCTAATTTTGTGAAGGGAGACAAGTAATGAACTTTGAAACTGTCATTGGACTTGAAGTCCATGTAGAACTAAAAACTGAAACCAAGATTTTCTCTAGCTCTCCCGCTCACTTTGGAGCTGAGCCTAACTCAAATACCAATGAAAAAGACTGGGCCTACCCAGGGGCGCTACCTGTTCTTAATAAGGCAGCCATTGAATTTGGGATGCGGGCAGCCTTAGCTTTAAACTGTCATATTGCAGAAACTATGCGCTTTGACCGGAAAAATTACTTCTATCCTGATAACCCAGCCGCTTATCAAATTTCCCAAAATGATTTTCCAATCGGGACGAATGGGTGGATTGAAATCGAAGTCAATGGTCATAAGAAAAAAATCCGAATTGAACGGGTTCACTTGGAAGAAGATGCAGGTAAAAATACCCACGGTACCGATGGCTTCTCCTATGTAGACTTGAACCGTCAAGGAACCCCCTTGATTGAAATCGTATCGGAAGCGGATATGCGGTCACCGGAAGAAGCATATGCTTACCTTGAAGCCTTACGGGAAAAAATCTTATACACTGATGTTTCTGATGTCCGGATGGAAGAAGGATCCCTTCGTTGTGACGCCAATATCTCTATTCGCCCTTATGGTCAAGAAAAATTTGGGACTAAAACAGAGCTGAAGAACTTAAACTCCTTTAACTATGTACGTAAAGGTTTAGCCTTTGAAGAGGCCCGTCAAGCGGATATTATACGGGCTGGGGGTATCATCCAACAAGAAACTCGACGTTATGATGAAGCAACTGGCGACACAATCTTGATGCGGGTCAAAGAAGGGGCGGCCGATTATCGTTACTTCCCCGAACCAGATATTCCACCGGTACATATTAGCCGTGATTGGGTGGAAAAAGTTAAAGCTGAATTACCTGAGATGCCAGACCAACGTCGTCAGCGGTATGTTGAAAAATATGAATTACCTGAATATGATGCCATGGTTTTAACTCAAACTAAGTTAATGTCAGATTTCTTTGATCAAACGGTAGCTGAAGGAGCTGACCCTAAACAAACTTCTAACTGGTTGATGGGCGAAGTGTCTGCCCACTTAAATAAGGCGCAAGTATCCTTGAATGAAACTGAATTAACGCCCCATAATTTGAGTCAAATGATTCAATTAATTGATAAGGGAACCATTTCATCTAAAATCGCTAAGAAACTCTTTAAAATCTTAGTGACTGAAGGTGGTGATGCTGAGGAAGTCGTCGAAGCCCAAGGGATGGCCCAAATTTCTGATCCAGCCAAATTGCAACCAATGATTGATGAAGCCATTGCTAATAATCCTCAATCAGTTGAAGATTATAAGAATGGTAAAGGACGGGCACTTGGATTCTTTGTCGGTCAAATTATGAAAGCCTCTAAGGGAAAAGCCAATCCACAAGTAATTAATCAATTATTAGAAGAAACCTTAGCGAAATTATAAGTTTAAAAGAAGAAAAGTCGGACAAAGAATGTATTTCTTTATCTGACTTTTTAACTATTTTCTCATAAAAAATATGCTAGATAACATTGATTCCTTTAAGTTTTCATGGTATCTTTTAAATACTTAATATTTTTTAAAGATTATTATCGAATTATAAAGGAAGGGTTACTGCGATGAAAAAGTTCTTAAAGCTCGTGATGGGTGTTTTTGTTCTTTTTGGGTTAATCTATTGTGGAGGTTTCTTTTACTTTCAAGACCATTTTAATTTCAATTCTCAATATGCAGGGATTGATATTTCTAACCTTACAGTCAAAGCAGCGAGCGACAAAGTTGAAAAACAACTCTTAGCTAAAGAATATAAATTAATCGAGGATGGCCAAACAGTTAAAAAAATTCAATTGGCTGATTTAAAGCCAACTTTCAACTTAAATAAATCAATCAAGCAAGCCTTTAAGCAACAAGACCATGCTAATTGGATGAGTGAAATGCTGACGGCTAAGGTGTATGCTGATAGTTTAGGTCAAGAAGTTGATTTAGATGTGGCTGATTTAGCCTCTGATTTAAATCAAAGTGAGCTTAAGGGGAACAAACGCAAACCTGCCATCCAAGCAGAATTGGCTTATGATGAAGCTAAAGGATACTACGCAACAGAAGGACAGGCTGGCACTGAAATCCAAGCAGAAAAGCTGGAAGAAGTTCTAGATCAAGCTTTAACCACTAAAGAAACAGACATTAAATTAGAAGAAGCTTATGATCAACCAATCGCAGTGGAAGATAATAAGAAACTTCAAGATAAGTTAACTAAAATCGATAAAATTGCAAATAATGAATTTTCTTTTGAATTAGGTGGTGACACCGTTGAAACTGACAAAAAGAAGATTGAATCATGGATGACTTTATCGGATGATGATGAAATTCAATTAGACCGCGAAGCCATTGCTGCTTATTTAACCGAGCTCAATGAAAAATATTCAACCTTTAATAAATATCGTGAATTTAATTCGACTAACTTTGGTAAAGTAGAAGTCCAACCAGGAATTTTAGGTTGGGAAATTGATGTTGAAGCCGAAACAGAAGCCATTGCTTCAGCTTTAGAAGCGGGCAAGTCAGTTCCAGCTGAGCCAGTCTTTTACTCTACTGGAGGAATTGCAGGGGCAGCTGATGATATTGGTGATACTTATGTTGAGGTTGATTTAGCTAGTCAAACTATGTACCTATACTATGAAGGTACCCTAATTACAGAAACCCCTATTGTTTCAGGTAAAGATGGGGCTGAAACAGTACCAGGAGCCAATGCTGTCATTGAAATGCTAACTGACACGAATTTAGTGGGGTACAATCAATTCTACAATGTGAATTATTCAACCCCAGTATCCTACTGGATTCGTTTTGATGATAAGGCCCAAGGTATTCATGACGCTTCTTGGCAATCAGCCTTTGGTGGCGATGTCCATACCTATGCAGGTTCACTGGGTTGTATTAACACTCCATATGACCAAGTATCTTTAATCTATTCTTATGTGGATTACGGGACCCCTGTGATTGTTTTCTAAGTTAAAAAAATAGATCTAGTGATTATTTAAAATAAAAAATAAAGCAGAGATTAGGATATTTAATATCCTAATCTCTGCTTGTTTTATTTAAAGCTTCTAAAACAGCTATAGCTGTTTTTTGATTAATTCCAAGGGCTTGAATTTCTTCGGAACTTGCGATTTTAATTTTCTGTAAGGATTTAAAGTGCTTCAATAATTTGCTGCGGGTCTTAGGTCCAACCCCATCGATTTCTTCTAAGATTGAAGCGAAGGTATTCTTAGAACGGACATTGCGGTGGTAAGAAATTGCATATCGGTGGACTTCTTCTTGGACTCTTTGAAGGAGGCGGAAAGCCTGACTTCGGGGATCTAAATATATGATTTTTTCACTATATCCATCTAAGAGGGCGGCGGTTTTATGGTGGTCATTTTTGACCATGCCAGCTACCGGGATAGCTAGACCTAATTCATTTTCAATCACATCGCGAGCAGCGCGGACTTGGACAATGCCCCCGTCCATAAGGATTAAATCAGGTAGGGGCTTTTCTTCTTTAAGTAAGCGGCTATAGCGGCGGCGGATAACTTCTTGGGTCGAAGCAAATTCATTGGCACCCTCCACAGTTTTAATTTTATATTTGCGGTAATTTTTCCGATCTTCCTTACCATGGGTGTAGACCACCATACCTGAGACCGCATTGGTTCCTTGAATATTCGAATGGTCAAAGGATTCAATATGTTCGGCTTGGGGAATATTAAGGGCATCTGCTAATTCTTGAACGGCTTGGACGGTTTTCTTGTGACTCATAGCATCCAATCGGAATTTTTCATCGAGGGCGATCTTAGCATTTTTCTCGCAAAGCTCTAAGATAGAATGTTTCTTACCTCGAAGTGGGGTTGAAACGGGCAGATCAAGGAAATCATGGAGGAGTTCATGGTCAACATCCGAAGGAACGAGAATGGCCTTGGGTTGGATTTGGGCTTGTTCCTTATAGAAACGGGCAATCAGGGAAGTAACTTCTTCCTCAGGATTACCATAAGAAGGCTCGATAATTGCCTTGCGTTTTAGTATAGATCCTTGACGTAACATGAAGACCTGAATAGATAACCAGGACTTGTCCATGACATAGGCGAAGACATCCATATTGTCATAGTCTTTATTCATGACGTTTTGTTGTTCGACTGTGGTTTCAATATAGCGGATTTGGTCGCGATAGTCAGCGGCTTGTTCAAATTCCATTTTTTCGGCGGCAGTTTCCATTTTCTCCTTTAAAGCTGTCTTAATTTCGGCGACATCCCCTTTGAAAAATCGTTTAATCTTATCAATTTGGCGGTCATAGACTTCTTGCGGGACTTCGTGGTCGCAGGGTCCAATACATTGGCCGAGGTGGTAATAGAAGCAAGCGCGTTTTTCATTGAGGCCACAGTGGCGTAATGGATAAGCCTTATATAAAACTTGTTGGGTCTGAGTTGCTGCATAAACATTCGGGAAGGGGCCAAAGTAGGTACCGCCATCATTTTTTACTGTATTAGTAATGATGAGTTGGGGGTCTTTTTCTTTGGTGATCTTTAGGTAGGGATACATGGTTCCCTCTTTAAGACGAATATTATATTGGGGTTTATATTTCTGGATTAAATTGATTTCCAAAATTAAGGCTTCTTTATTAGAATTGGTTACAATAAACTCAAAGTCACAAATTTCAGAAACTAACTTGGTTGTCTTGGTATCATGAGCGCCGCGGAAGTATGAGCGGACCCGATTTTTTAGGATTTTAGCCTTACCCACATAGATAATATGACCATTTTTGTCTTTCATAATGTAACAACCAGGTTCATTTGGTAAAATAGCTAATTTTTGTTCGATATGTTGGCGAATGTCATTCGTTTTTACATCGGTATTTTGCTTGTCTTGAGGATGAGTCATAGGTCCTCCTTAGGTTAGATTTTTTTTGGTGGGGATATTTTAAATGTTTGGGTTGCTTCGGATCGTATAAGCTTGTCCCTTTTTGGGCCGATAGATATTTTTCAACCACAAATTGGTGTTTTTGATTATAGTGACCATAAAGAGTGACCGGGTCTCCCTCCTGATGGTCCATTAGGAATTCCAGTCCATGTTTGGCTAAGAGGGCATTAATTTTTTCATTTTGCTTAGAAAGTACTTGGATATAAAGTAATTGGGCGTCTTTGGCTTGAATAAATTTACTTTTGACTAGTTGGCCCTTGATTTGAAGTTTATCTAACGCTGTCATCTTAACCCTCCTTTTATATTTCTATTATAGCAAATTTAGTCAAGCCAAAGCTTTAGTGTGCTCAAGATTAAAAAGTGTTTGATAGCCTCTACTCGCAAGTAGTATAAGTGTGATATAATTTAAGAAAATGATTAAACAGGAGGGTAATCTATGATAAATGTAGCAACAATTGGAACTTCCTGGATTACTGAACAATTTATTAAAGCATGTAAGTTAACTGATTTGTACCACTTAAAGGCAGTGTATTCACGGTCGGTCGATACGGCAAAGGATTTTGCTCAAGTTTACCAAGCGGATTATTATACGGACGCTTTAAATAATATTTTATTTGATCCAGAGGTTGATCTAGTCTATATTGCGAGTCCCAATGCTATGCATTTTAGCCAGGCCTTACGTGCCGTCAAAGCGGGCAAGCATGTGATTGTTGAAAAACCAATCGTGACTTCAATTGCTCAATGGCATGAACTCGAAGAGGCTGCTAATCGTAATGGCGTCTTTTTCTTTGAAGCAGCGGTCCACTATCAAAATCGAAACTACCGCCGCCTAAAAGAACTCGTTAAAGGAAAGCTCGATGAAATCAGCCAACCTTTTTTAGGGGCTAATTTTAATATTGGTCAATATTCCTCACGCTATGTTCAATACTTAGCGGCTATGGAAAAAGGCGAAAAAGGGCCCAATGTTTTTAATCCTGCTATGGCCGGGGGGGCCTTGATGGACCTAGGGGTATACCCGCTTTATGTAGCTATTGATTTATTTGGTCTACCTCAAAGTGTTCGTTATAATGCCCAAAAAGGTAAAAATGGGGTCGATTTATTTGGGACAATTCACCTCAAATATGCTGATTTTATGGTAAATATCTTTCTTTCTAAAGGAGTCCATTCCCAATTGACCTCTGAAATTTATGTGGATGATGAAACGATTGTGATTCATGGAATTACCCGGATTGATCGCGTTGACTTGATTGATGCTTCTGGTCAGGAAGCAACGTTAATTGCTTATACACCAGAAAATCCAATGTATGACGAATTGGTTAATTTTGCTGAAGTGATTAACCATCCTGATGATACACATTTATCCTATGTTTATGAAGACTGGAAGCAAACTTCTTTAGCAGTGACTCAAACCATGGAACTCTTAAGAAAATCAGCAAAATTACCAGAAATAGATGAATTTTAAAAGATAACTTTTTCTTAGTTGGATTAGGAACAAAAAAAGTAAAAAAAGGGAGCCGGACTTTGTCTAGCTCCCAATTTATGTAAATTAAACTGAACTGGGGACTAGGGTTTTTGTGACTGGTCCTGTTCTAACCGACAAAACTCTTGATGGTTGTGCTTTGATTGATTTTAATGCACAAAAAATTCGAGGGATGTGCATTGGTTCATCTCAATGCACAGAAAGTTTGAGAAGGGTGCTTTAATCAATTTCGATGCACAAAACACTTGTCGGTTGTACTTTGACTACTCCCAAAGCTTTCTTGACCACCAAACTTACACATACATGTCTGCCATGTATTGAATTTTAACAGGTAAAAATTTTCAGTTATAAAAAGAAATCCTATTTAAAACAAGTCAAACAATCTCCGCGTCCGCCGGGCCGGCAGTGGTGGCGGCCAAATTCAATCATGGCTTGGTGAGCATGGCCCCACTGGTCTGCTTCCAGCAGTTGACAAACCCGGTTTTCGATTTTCAATAATGAGGCACCTGGACTTACTAAACCATGATGGTAAGCAATCCGCTGAATATGACTATCGACCGCAAAGGCAGGAATGTTGAAGGCTTTTGATAAGACCAGGTTGGCAGATTTTCGGCCAATTCCGGCCAGTTTCATTAAATCATCCCGGGTGGCTGGAACTTGACCCTCAAATTGATCGACTAAAATTTGACCTGTCTGGTAAAGATATTTAGCTTTTTGATGGTAAAGACCAATTTGATTGATGTAAGCTTCAATCTCGGTAGGTTTTGATTGGGCTAGGTCAGCCGGAGTGGGGTAACGCGTGAACAAGGTAGGGGTGATTTTTGCTAGGGCTTGGTCGGAGGTGCGGGCACTCAGGATGAGGGCCACGACTAACTGAAAAGCATTCTCATAAATTAATTGGGGTTGAGCTTGGGGATAAAGTTTCATAATCTTTTGAAGAAAGTCATAAGCTGCTTTATCACTAAGAACCATAATGACCTTCCTTGGCTAGTTGACCCATTTGAACTAAAAATGGCTCAAAGGCTAGGGTATTGGCTTGTTGTCCTGGATGACTAAGCGAATAGTTGATGATGGTATCCATCAGCCGACTCGTTAGTCTAAGGGCTTGGTCAGGACCATATTGATTTTCGCTAAAACCAGTAATAAGGCTGGCGGCTAAGTCACCGGTACCATAGAGGGGTTGGGGATAATAGTTATGGAAGTAATATTTTCCTCTAGCCCTAGTTTGGTCGCGGTAATAAAAACCAATTTGACTGTGGTTTTGATTCAGTACACCGGTAATTACGACTTGTTGACAGCCCAGGTCTAGCAAAGCGTCACTCAGACTAAGTAGGTCGGATTCTGAGGGGCGTGCCTTAAAAGCCTGCTGGGTTAGGAGGCTAGCCTCGGTTAGGTTTGGAAAAATCATTTGGGCTTGCCCTACGAGCTTTCGCATTTTTTGGACAAAATTGTAGTCAAAGCTAGTATATAAATGGCCGCCATCACCCATGATGGGGTCTAAATAAAGTCGGTCAGCTAAGTCTTGGTGTTTGCTTAAGACCGTATCAATTTGATTTTCTTGGGCAAAATACCCAGTAAACATGGCTTCATAATGGAAATTTAGCTTTTTAATATGGTTCAGACTTAGTGCAAAGCTATCAGTTAAGGCTTGAATCACAGGTTGATAACCCATATGACTGGACAAAATCATAGTGGGTAATAAGGCCGTTTCTAATCCCATAGTCGTCAAGACAGGTAAATTAGTGTTAGCTGCAACCTTGCTTGCTCCTGGAATATCATTAATTAAGAGTAAACGTGACATAATTATCTCACTTTCTATTGAGAATCTGTTTCTATCTTAACTTACTATCGAAAATATTCAAGAAAATCATTTTTTCAATTCATAGGTCAGACATTCAATCCTATCTTATAGTATAATATAGTAAACTAATAAAGGAGGTCAGAAAAAATGCAAACAAAGCAAATAATCCCACTATTAAAAAAGTTAAGAGCAAAAAATAAACAAACATTTGCCCTGCAGGTCATTCTGGCCTTGCTAATTATCTTATATATTATTGGAATAATATTCTACCAAAACCACTATTTACCGAATACCTTTGCAGCGGGGGTTCCAATTGGCAATCGTGATCAACAAGAGGCCTTAACCGAAGTCAAGTCTAAACTAGGTCAAGAAGTGGTTGATTTTCAAGAAGGAGGCAAAGACTTAGGCTTTGTCCAATTAAATCAATTTGAGCTAGACTATCCAAATAGTTTTGATTGGCAGGAAGGTTTAGCGAAACAATGGGCGTGGGTCTGGCCAATTCAAATCCTAAAGGGAAATCGTCAACTTGAAGCGCAACCAAGTCTACTTGCTAACGACAGCCAAGTTGATCAGCTCATTCAAGGTTTAGGGATTGATAATAGCCAAAGAGAGGCTACCCAGAACGCCAGATTAACTGAAGCTGAGGATGGTAGTTTGCAAGTTATTGAAGAAAAATATGGAAATAATATCGACTCAGAGTCAATGCGACAAGCCATTGCCCAAGGTCTCAGTCAGGGATTAGACAAAATTGATTTAAAAACAGCTTATAAACAACCTAAGTATACCAAGGATGGCAAGGGTATCCAGGACTTACAAGCTGATTATCAAGCTAAAGAGGCGACACAGATTACCCTAGAGTTTAATCATGAATCGGTTACTATTCCACAAGACCAGATTAAAGCTTGGTTGCATCTGGATGATCAAGGCCAGGCCCAGGTGGACCAAGAAGCCATCAAAGATTATATTTATCAATTAAATGAAACTTATTCTTCCTTGTTTGGGAAACATGAATTTCAATCTACCTATCAAGGGCTAGTCACAGTTGAATCAGGCACCTTTGGTTGGTATATCGATCCAGACGCAGAGGCGCCTGTTATTGCCGAGAATATTCTAAAGGGTGGTTCTTACAAACGCGAGCCAGCCATTGCGGGTCAAGGCTACATGGCTGAGAATGAAATCGGTAATTCCTATGTTGAAGTGGACTTAAGCCATCAGATGATGTTAGTTTATCTAGAAGGGGCCTTAGTGCTAGAAACCCCTATCGTTTCAGGAAATATAGGCACCTTGACTGTGCCAGGCGCCTATCAGGTCTGGCAAAAATTAGAAAAGACCGATTTACGTGGTTATAATCCACGGACCGAAAAAGAATATGTACAACCGGTGGACTATTGGATTGCCTTTGATAATAATGGCCAAGGTATTCATGATGCCCAATGGCAATCGCAATTTGGAGGGAATGTTTATCAATCCTCAGGATCTTTAGGTTGTATTAATACGCCTTTATCCGCCATGCAGGAAGTCTTTCAAATTGTCTATGTGGGCATGCCTGTGATGATTTTTTAAAAAAATAAACACCTAACTTTGTTTTTAGCGATTAGTTTAATGACTAATCCATGAACACAGTTAGGTGTTTTTATTAAACGTTTGTAATACCATCATGAGGTTTTTCAATGACCCCATTCGAAATATTATAACGATGTAAGTAAGACTTAATTAAACGATTCAGGGTATGAATTTCTTCTTCATAGGTATAGATAGCAGACATGATGTGAATAATCCCATTGACATCTATTTGACTGGTATCTTCGATATCTAACTCAACCAGAGCTTGTTGGAAGAAGTGACTAATATAATTTTTGCGGTAATCACGGCTAGTCGTCATGAAATTAACTTGATCTACATAGATCCGGCCTTCAAATTTCATTAGAATCTGTTCATGGGCGGTTAAAAGGGTCTCAACCCGCTCACGAATTAATAGGCGAAGGTCTTGATCAAAATTTTTAAAAACATGGTCATATTGGTGAAAAGCATCCGTTAATTTGACAGCTTGTTCTGTGGCCAAGACCATATGCTTGTAAACAACATATTTACGGGCAATTACTTGACGGTTGGCTTTTCGGGGAATCATTTCGCCCCGGATAAGTTCGAATAAGGTTCGACTCTCTTTTAGTGACTTTCGGGCTTTGATTAAATCTTGGTTAAGAATGGTGAAGGAAATATTATTCCGTAATTCTGCCCGAATCAAGGTCAGAATTTCTGCTGTAGTGGTCGTTAAATTCTCGTAGAATTTCTCATCATAGTGAGGTGGATAAATTAGCCAGTTCACTGCAAATGAAACCACAACTCCAATCAAGGTATCAAAGACCCGGGTAAGGGCGGTAATATAATAAATATTTGAATCATTTACCATGACCGCAACCACTGTAATGACCGATAGGGTTAATACGTCAGCTAATTTGAGGTAATTTAAAATGGCAATCGTAATAATGGCTGCAATCCCAGTGGTGACGGGACCAGGCCCAATGGTATAGAGGGCAATGACCGCAACGACACCGCCGATAAAGTTAGCATTGAAGCGTTTGATTAGCATTTCGTATGATTTACGAACAGAAGGCATGGTTGTAGTAATGGCTGCAATCCCTGCAAAGACTCCTGTAGAATTGGGGAGTAGCAAGATGGACAGCATAATTGAGAGGCTAATGGCTAGTCCAGTTTTTAAGACGCGGGCTCCAATTTTCATAATAAGTTGTCTCCTATTTTTCTTATACCTTCATATTAGAGGATAGGCAGAAAATTTCAAGTAGAAGGATTTTTTTTGCAAAAAAAGAAAAGATCCTACTTTTATTAAATTAAAATTTAAAAAAGTGTTGACTTTTTAATCTATTAGGGTTTTAATGTATTTAATCTAATTTTAATTTTACAGGAGGTAATCTTATGAAAAAGTTTCTTAAAGCAGGACTTGCTGTCACTGCCTTAGCTTCTATGTTAGTATCAAGTCTCTCTCCCTTGGCCAGTCAATTGACTTATGCTCAGGCTGAGCAAGTCTTAAATATTTCTACTACTTCTGAACCACCAACCATTGATCCTGCGCTTGCTACGGACTCAACTTCTGGTGCAATTATTAAGAATGTTTTTGAAGGGTTAACCTCCATGAAAGATGGCGAACCACAACCAGCTGTAGCTGAGTCTTGGGAAGTCTCTGAAGATGGTAAGATGGTCACATTTAATTTACGTGAGAATGCAGTTTGGTCTAATGGTGATCCAGTGACTGCTAAAGATTTTGAATATGCTTGGAAAAGGGTCTTGAATCCTGAAACTGCTTCTGAATATGCATCCTTACTTTATGTGATTGAAGGAGCCGAAGCTTATAATAATGGCGAAGGTGAAGTTGATGCCGTTGGAATTAAAGCTGTGGACGACCAAACTTTAGAAGTTAAGTTAAATTCACCAGTAGCATACTTCCCAGAATTAGTCGCTCACTACACTTTCATGCCAGTCAACCAAAAAGCAGTTGAAGCAGGTGATGATTGGGCTGCTGAAGCGGGGGATGGTTATGTAGTCAATGGTCCTTTCGTCTTATCTGAGTGGAATCATAACTCTGATTATGTTTTAGCTAAAAATGAAAACTATTGGGACAAGGATAATGTCAGTCTCGAAACAGTGAATGTTCAAATGATTGAGTCTGAAGCAACAGCCAATGCCCAATACCAAGCCGGTGACTTAGATTATCTAGGTGCGCCATATAATACAGTATCTTTAGATTCGATTGAAACCTATAAGAATGATAAGAGTTTGAATATAAATCCTTATGCTGCCATCTATTGGTACAAGGTTAATACAACAGATGAAGTCATGTCTAATGTAAACATTCGTAAAGCACTCGCTTTAGCGATTGACCGTCAAGGTTTAATTGATAATGTTATTAAAGGTGAACAAACACCAGCTCTAGGTATTGTACCACCAACTATTGAAGGTTTTGAAGAAGATCGTGGTTACTTCAAAGATAATGATGTCGAAGCAGCGAAAGAATTCTTGGCAAAAGGTTTGGAAGAATTAGGTATGTCTGATCCTTCTGAATTAAGTATTGCCATTTCTATTAATACTTCCGAAGCTCACTCTGCCATTGCTCAATATATTCAAGAAGGTTGGGCTAAGAACTTAGGTATTCAAACTGAAATTAATAATGCCGAATGGCAAGTATACTTAGATCAAGTATCTAATATGGACTACCAAGTAGCCCGTCTAGGTTGGATTGCTGACTACAATGATGCTTCTTCCTTCTTAGATATGTATAAAACGGCAGCTGATGGTAACAATGATACCGGCTGGGAAAATCCAGAATATAAAGATTTAATGGATCAAGCTGCCAATGAACAAGATCCTGCTAAACGGACCGATTTAATGAAACAAGCTGAAGCAATTCTTGTTGATGAAATGCCAGTGATTCCACTTTACTACTACACTAACTTGTTCGTGAAGAAAGACAATGTTAAGAATATGGAACCAGATGCCTTAGGTAACGTAAATCTTAAAGACGTTGTCATCGAATAACCATACCCCTTCTGTATTAAGAGCTTGGGAATTCCCCCCAGGCTCTTTTCTATTGGGAGCGGGACTGGGCTTTTTTGCCCAGCCCCAATAGACCAGGCGAATGGAATGAACGTGGATCCCTAATAAGCCTGTCAGCGCTTCGCTCTGTCCTTTTATGCTTTAGCAATTAGGGACAGAGTGTCAGATTTGCCAAGCAAACGTGGTTTCTTATAAAGGTAATGGGACGTCAAAGGCAGTCCCACTACTGGGTGTTTTTAACGAATTATCTTTATTTTAAAACAAGTTTTTGTAAAATCACATTGACTTTAAATTTTTAATGAGTAAAATGAGAATATAATTAAAATTAATTGAGACTTTTAATATTTTTAGAGTTTCAGAAAGAAGGGGAAAAAGGTGTTCAAATATATCTTAAAACGGATTTTACAGATTATCGTTGCATTATTTTGTATCGTGTCCTTGACCTTTGCCTTGATGCGGATTGCACCTGGGAATCCATTCGCTAGTGAAAAAGCCATGCCACCTGCGATTGAAAAACAACTGAATGAAGCTTACGGTCTGAATGAACCTGTTTCAGTTCAATATGTTAATTATCTCAAAAAGGTTGCAACCTTTGATTTTGGTAAATCCATGAAATATAAAAATCGGTCCACCAATGATATGATTGCTGAAAGTTTCCCAGTTTCCTTAGCCTTAGGAGCTGAGTCCTTACTCCTAGCAGTGGGATTAGGGGTTTTATTGGGTGTCATCTCAGCTTCATACCATAATCAATTTGGTGACTATATGGCGACCATTATCGCCGTCCTGGGGATATCGGTGCCTTCCTTTATCTTAGCTGGGTTAATGCAATATGCATTTGGCTTGAAGTTGCACTGGTTTCCTATCTCTGGCTGGAAAGACTTCTCTTACTCAATTATGCCAGCCTTGGCTATTGGCTTAACCTATATGGGGAATGTAGCTAAATTAGTTCGGTCTTCCATGTTAGAACAAAACACTTCAGAATATGTAAAATTAGCCAAAGCCAAAGGCTTAACCAAGTGGAAAATTGTCGCTAAACATTCTTTAAGGAATGCCTTATTACCAGTCATTACCTACTTAGGCCCCTTATCAGCCGGGGTGATTACTGGTTCCTTTATCGTAGAAAAAATCTTTGCAATTCCTGGTTTAGGCAAGCACTTTGTAACTTCTATCGCTAACCGGGACTACACGGTTATTATGGGCACGACAGTTTTCTATTCGATCCTCTTATTATTTGCGGTACTGATTGTTGATATTATCTATGCCCTAGTTGATCCTCGGATAAAATTGGAAGGAGTTGACGATTAAGATGAGTCAAGAAGTATTAAATGCCCAAGACTTTGAAATTGTTGGGATTAAAGAAGACCAGATTGATGTCCTCAGTCCAAAAACTATCTCATTCTGGGGCCAAGTTGCTCGTACTTTTTTTAAAAATAAATTGGCTGTCTTTGGCTTATTAACTCTAATAGTCATTGCCTTAATGGCCATCTTTGTTCCATTATTGTCTCCTTATAGCTTCGCGGAACAAACAGGAAATTTTAATACACCACCAACTGCTAGTAACTGGTTTGGTACGGATAACCTGAGTCGTGATATATTTGTAAGGATTTGGGTTGGCGCGCGGATTTCCTTATTTATTGGTTTGGCTGCGGCCTTGATTGACCTAGTGATTGGGGCAAGTTGGGGAGCTATATCGGGAGTCCTTGGTGGTAGAGTTGACTCGATAATGATGCGGATTGCGGATATTTTAACGGCCATTCCTTACTTGCTTGTCGTTGTAATGCTCTTGGTGGTAATGGATAATGGGCTCTTACCAATGATCGTGGCTTTATCAATTACTGGCTGGGTACGGATGGCCCGGATTGTCCGCGGGGAAGTCTTATCGATTAAAAATCAGGAATACGTCCTCGCTGCCCGCACTTTAGGGGCAGATACCAAGCATTTAATCTTACGTCACTTATTACCCAATGCTATGGGTTCAATTATTGTAACCATGACCCTATCCATTCCATCTGCCATCTTTACTGAATCTTTCTTGTCTTATTTAGGTCTTGGTGTGACGCCACCCATGGCTTCATGGGGAACTATGGCTTCAGAAGGGAACGAAGCAATTATGACAGCGCCTTGGCGGTTATTCTTCCCAGCCCTTCTTATTTCATTAACGATTTTTGCCTTTAATGCGGTCGGGGATGGACTTCGTGATGCCCTCGATCCAAAATTGAGAAAGTAGGGAAGAATGATGACAGAACCTATTTTACAAGTAAAAAATTTAAAAATATCCTTTAAGACATTTGCCGGTCAAGTCCAGGCGGTGCGTGGGGTTGACTTCTCGCTAAATCCGGGTGAAACTTTGGCGATTGTAGGGGAATCTGGGTCAGGTAAGTCTGTGACCTCAAATGCGATTATGCGGCTGATTCCGCAACCACCCGGTCAATATGATGAGGGACAAATCCTCTTTAAAGGACGTGACCTTTTAGAATTATCTGAAAATGAAATGGCCCATGTACGGGGCAATGAAATTGCAATGATTTTCCAAGACCCTATGACGGCCTTAAATCCAACGATTAAGATTGGTAAACAAATCATGGAAGTCATCCTAATCCACGATAAGTCTGTGGGCAAGGCAAAAGCTAAGGAAAAAGTCTTAGAACTTTTGAAATTAGTTGGAATTTCCAACCCTGAAAAACGTTTCAACCAATACCCTCATGAATTTTCTGGGGGAATGCGGCAACGGGTAGTGATTGCCATTGCCTTGGCTGCTGAACCTGACCTGTTGATTGCTGACGAACCGACTACAGCCCTGGATGTGACCATCCAAGCTCAGATTTTAGAATTAATGAAGGAAATCCAAGCCCAAAAGGGTAACTCCATCATCTTTATTACTCACGACTTAGGGGTTGTAGCCAATGTGGCGGATAAGGTAGCGGTCATGTATGCGGGCCAAATCGTTGAATACGGGACTGCCCATGAAATCTTCTATAATCCTAAACACCCTTATACTTGGGGCTTATTGGGGTCTATGCCTGACTTGGATAATGACGGATCGGTTGAATTGTACACGATTCCTGGTGCCCCGCCTAACTTAATCAATCCACCCAAGGGGGATGCCTTTGCTGCTCGAAATCGTTTTGCTTTAGCAGTTGATTATGAAAAGGAACCACCTATGTTTGAGGTGAATGAAGACCATTTTGCTAAGACCTGGTTATTACATCCGGATGCCCCTAAAATTCAAGTGCCTGAAGTCATTCAAGCGCGGATTGATCGCTACTTAGCTGAAGGTCAGGAAGGAGTGATTGCTCATGGCAAATAAGTTGCTAGAAGTTAAACATTTAAAACAATATTTCGGCAATTCTTCTGCTCCGGTTAAAGCGGTGGATGATATTTCATTTGATGTTCATGAAGGGGAAGTCTTAGGTTTGGTTGGTGAATCAGGCTGTGGCAAGTCAACCACGGGTCGGTCAATAATTGGACTTTATGAAATCACGGATGGAGAAATAGTTTTTGACGGTAAGACGGTCTCTAATAATCTATCTAAGTCTGATAAGAAAGCCTATGCCAAGGACATGCAAATGATTTTCCAGGATCCATATGCTTCTTTAAATCCCAGGATGACCGCCCAAGAAATTATTTCTGAAGGCTTTGACATTCATGGTTTATATCCAAAAAAGAAAGACCGCCAAGAACGGGTCGGTCAATTACTTGAAGCGGTCGGCTTGAGCCGTGAGCATGCCGGCCGTTATGCCCATGAATTTTCGGGTGGGCAACGGCAACGGATTGGGATTGCGCGTGCCCTGGCTTTAAATCCAAAATTTATCATTGCGGATGAACCTATTTCAGCCTTGGATGTGTCAATTCAAGCTCAAGTGGTCAACCTCTTGAAAAAACTCCAAAAAGAACGGCATTTGACCTATTTGTTTATTGCTCATGACTTATCCATGGTGAAGTACATTTCCGACCGGATTATTGTGATGTATGCTGGTAAATTAGTTGAAGTCGGTCTAGCCCATGATATTTACCGCCATCCCGTTCATCCTTATACTAAGTCGCTTCTGTCTGCGGTACCACAACCTGACCCGATTTCTGAGTCTAAACGGCGTCGGATTGTTTATGAACATCCGCAAATTGACGGAGACCTTGAAAAGATTGAAGTAGGTGACCAACATTTTGTCTTTGGATCTGCTAGCCAAGTGGCGGCTTGGAAAGCCGAAGCAGGTCTATAAATAGAACAGAAAAATTGATTCCTTTTATGGAGAGCGGGACAGTCTAAGCAAAATTAACAAGCTTAGCTGGTGGACCTGCTCTCTTTTTTATCTTGTAAAGGAAGAATCAGGATTGCAAAAAACGAGATGTAAGAGTAATATTAACTATTAAGGAGAGGAGGGATACTGTGACCCAAGCGAAGACCCAAGAAAAAGTTCAAGAAATTGTTAAAGATTTAAAAAGTAAGTATCCCAAATTTCGTATAACCGAGCCACGCAAAGCTATTTTGACCTATATGATCGATACGGATCGTCATCCAACCGCGGAAGAAATCTACCAATACTTAAAACAAGATTTTAAGTCAATCTCTCTAGCTACCATTTATAATAGTTTGCATTTTTTGGTGGAGGCGGGCTATTTATATGAACTTACCCAAGCCGGGTCTGGGACCCGCTATGATTTTGTGGGCGACCGTCATTATCATATGATTTGTAAACGGTGTGGTCGGGTGGATGATTTTTATTATCACGACATTCATGTTATCAACCAAGCAGCCATGGCTCAAACGGGATATCAAATTCAACAAACAAAAATAGAATTATATGGTTTGTGTCCCCAGTGTCAGCAAGACCTAGCTGCACAAGAAAGAGATGCCTAGATATTAAGCGTGGATTTTCTTTAAGCAATAAAAATTATGCCCTAGTCAAATTGGAATTTGGCTAGGGCATAATTTTTTGTGAAGTTTTTTAAGAAAATAGATTGGGCTTGAAGGAACCTACAAGTTTATAGATGTTGACATCCAGAAAGAGGATGATGGTAGCTTGCCACCAGAAAAGATAAATTTTTCTGTCATTCAAGAAAAAAAGTAGATGACAAGATTAATCTATTTTGTTTCATGGTTTGCCAATTCAATAATGGTATTGTGTTTCAAGAAAGACCAATAATATAATAATATGTTTTTGGAACGGAGTTTAGCCTTAAAGGCTTGCTAGAGATCAGCTAGTTTGATTATTATCATTTATACATCTCTTCTTTCTAGTTTTAGGAGATTATATTAAAAGAAACCAGCTTGATTGAGAATGGTAAAAGCTAAGTAAGCTAAGCCAATAAAAATAGGGAGGGTCTGCAACCAAGTCAAGTCTTTTTGATTTACTTTTAAGATGAAATGCAAAGGCAAAATAAAGATGAGGAGGCTGAGCCAAATCATCAGAAAATAGATAAGATAAAAGATTGAATATACTCCAGCTCCTGAAGGTTCTATCACAATTAGAAAGATACAGAAAACTAGGACTAACAAGAGTAAAATAAGACCTATCCGGCTCCAATAAAATAGTAAACTGTGTCTTTTCATAGGCTAGCTCCTTATGTATAAAATTAAGCAGTCAGAGGGACGATTTATTCTAGAAAGATCTATTTTCACTTAAAAATTAGACATAGAAAGATGGACAAGGGTAGTGATAGTGAAAGTTGTCACTAAGGTGAGGCAGGCTGGAAAGAGAGTTAATTTTTTATCTTGATTATTCAGGTAAAGGTAGAGAGGGATGACGAGTATAAGTTGAGTAAACCAAACTACAACATAATAAAAGAGGAAAATAAAAAAGAAGGGACCAAAGCCTGTGGTATCCAATAAAACAATTATGAAGCAAAGAGTAGCAATGAGTCCAGCTACCACCAAACCAAGTCTGATCCAAAAGTAAATTAAACTATGTTTTTTTTATTTTCATTTTCCATGAGATCATCTCCTTTTTTGTCTAGAAAATATAGTAGCAATAAAAGCAAATATCTTAATTAGATTAGATGACATGGTTAGTTTATCAAAATTTATAAATGTTTTGAAGTTATATTATTGTAATTTTATTTATTATGAACTATTAGTTGACTAAAAGAGATGTTAATGCTTATATTGTGCTTTTAAATTAATTTAGAATAGTTATTATTTTCATTAAAAAGCCCAAATTAAGCAAGTTTGAAGGTAAAGATCCCTTAGCTTGATTTGAGCTTTTTATATTTTATTATATTGTACTAATTAAAGCCACGTATTTGATAATACAAGAGAGTTAGGGCACTTGTTCCAGCCAGAGCGAGCCCAGCTTGCCACCAAGTGAGTTTGACCTTGCGACGGTCAAAGTAGATTTGTAGAGGTATGAGAGGCACAATTTGGTTAATCTACACAAAGCCATAAAGGAAGATTGACAAAACAAAATTTTCAGCTGCTTGGGTGGATTTATCTGGAAACATGAAACTGAAATAAGTAATTAAGCCAATTAACCCCATTAAACCATAGCAAAGCCAATAGAATTAAGAAGCAATTTCTTCTTACGAATCACAGGCAAAGAAAATTGATGCTTAGTAAACCTTGGAAGAAAAGTTTTTATTCCTTCTAACTCTCAAAAGGAGGTTGGAAGTTTTTTTCGGTTTCTTTTGAAAGTTCCCTAAAATCTTTTGTAGAATTTGTCTTTCTACTATGTAGCCTTGGGAGATGAACAAATCTGCCCCTTTTAGAAAAAATATTTTTCCTTCCATCCATAAGCGAAGAAATGAGTATAAGCGAACCCCTAAAAATAAAAAATCTCCTGTAGCTACAGAAGGTAGCCTTAGGAGATAGTAAAAACTATGATTATACGTTATAATAACGCTATATTATTGAAATATTTACGCAAGGAGATGCATCATGAGATTTCCAGATGAAATTAAAAGAATTAGACAACGATGCTTTCTGACACAGCAAGATTTTGCCAAAGAGGTACAGGTGGCATTTTCTACTGTGAATAGATGGGAAGGTGGCAAAGCAAAGCCTAACCTTAATGCTATGAAAAATATAAAAGAGTTCTGCCTAGAACATGGTGTTGATTATTCAGATGTAGAAGAGGCATGGCTTGATTTTGACGTGGAGGGAAAAAGATAATGCCTATTGATAATAAAAAAGAACAGGAACGTGATGAACTTCACAGAGCAATATGGTCAATCGCAGATGAACTTCGTGGTGCTGTAGATGGATGGGATTTCAAAAACTATATACTTGGTACTATGTTCTATAGATATATTTCTGAAAATATTGCTAACTACATCAATACAGGAGAAAGTGAAGCAGGCAATGTTGATTTTGATTTTGAACAGATGTCTGATGAGATGGCTGAAGAGGCAAGAGAAGGCCTTGTACAAGAAAAAGGCTTTTTCATTCTTTCCTCTGAACTCTTTTGTAATGTAAGGGCAAAAGCCAAGGATAATGAAAATCTTAATGAAACACTTGAAAGGCATTCCGTCATATAGAGGAATCTGCAAAAGGCAGTGAATCAGAATCCGACTTTGTGGGTCTATAAAGATTTAATAATATGTTATAATAATAAAGAAAATATTTACAAAAAGCCATATTGAATGCGAGGGAAAAGATGGGATTTTCATATGACAAGTTATGGAAAAAATTGATAGACAATAAAATGAATAAAACTGATCTACAAAAATGTGTAGGTATAACATCAAGGACAATAGCAAAAATGGGAAAAAATGAGAATGTTAATATGGGTACATTAGGAAAGCTATGTGATTATTTCCAATGTGATATAAGCGATATATTAGAATATAAAATATGCGAAAATTTAAGAAAAAATTTGAGAGGTTAAAAAGACTATGGCAGTGAAAAAATCAGAATTATACTCCCTATTATGGGAAGCAGCTAACAAGCTTAGAGGTGGTGTAGAGCCATCAAGGTATAAAGATTATGTATTATTGTTATTATTTTTTAAATATGTTTCAGATCGATACCAGGATCAAAAATATGGAGAATTTGAAATTGCAGAAGGGGCTTCTTTTGAAGACCTCATCTTGGCAAAAGGTAAACCAGATGTAGGTGAACGTGTAGATAAGATTATTCAAAAATTTTTGGAAACAAATAATCTTAAGGGAGCTCTTCCAGATGTTTCCTTTAATAATCCAGATGAACTTGGTAAGGGAAAAGAACTTGTTGATAAAGTTTCAGGCCTTATAGCCATATTTCAAAATCCAGCGATAGATTTTAAGAAAAATAGAGCAAGTGGAGATGACATCATAGGAGATGCTTATGAGTATTTCATGATGAAATTTGCTCAAGAATCGGGGAAAAGCAAGGGTCAATTCTATACCCCAAGCGAAGTATCAAGAGTAATATCAAGACTTATAGGAATTGGAGAGATTAAAAGTACACCAGATAAGAAATGGACTTTACATGATCCCGCTGCTGGTAGTGGAAGTTTATTAATCAGGGCTGCAGATGAAGCGCCAGTTGATAACAATGGAGATTCTATTGTAACGATATATGGACAAGAAAAATATTCGGATACAGCTGGTCTTGCTAAAATGAATTTTATTCTCCATAACAAAGGAACAGGTGAAATCCATAGCGATAATACTCTAGCTATGCCATATTACACGGATGATTTTGGTGAACTAAGAAAATTTGACTTTATAGTTATGAACCCACCATTTTCCGATAAAGATTGGTCAGATGGTATAAAAGTAGATGGAGACGTCTACCATAGATTCGATGGATATGGGATACCACCAGAAAAAAATGGAGATTATGCTTGGTTTTTGCATGTCTTAAAAGCCTTAAATGAAAATGGGAAAGCTGGAATTATCTTACCTCATGGAGTTTTATTTAGAGGAAACGCTGAAGAAACTATTAGAAAAGAAATTTTAAAAAGAAAATATATTAAAGGAATTGTAGGCCTTCCATCAAACCTATTCTATGGAACTGGAATACCAGCCTGTATCATAATAATTGATAAAGAAAATGCTGATAAAAGAGATGGTCTCTTTATGATTGATGCAAGTGATGGATATAAAAAAGTTGGGGATAAGAATAGATTAAGAGAACAAGATATCGAAAAAATTGTTCAAGTTTTTATAAATAAGATAGAAATAAAAGGATACTCACGCTTTATCACTTATAAAGAAATCATAGAAGAGCATGAAGGTAACTTAAATGTTCCAAGATATATTAGTAAAATTAACAAAACTTTACCTCAAAATATAAGTGCGCACCTTAATGGTGGTATACCTATCGGAGATATAGATTCTGTTACAAAACTTTGGAATATTTCAAATGAGCTAAAAAAAGAAATATTCATAAAAAGGGATAACTCTAGTGTTTATGATTTAAAGGTTGATTCTGATAAAATAGAGAATCTTATTTTTGATGATGAAAAAATAAAAGAAGAAATAACCAGGGAAACAGAAGAGCTATTTAATTTATGGAAAAATGAGATAGAAGGTAAACTTAAAGATATTGATAAAGAAACAGTTCCGAAAGTTTTTATAAGAGAATTAGGATTTTCTATTCTTAAGGCTTATGAAGAGGCTAAGTTATTAGATAATTACGAAGTTTATGATTTCCTCTTAAATTATTGGAACGAGAAACTTCAGGATGATATTTATATAATAAAAGCATCAGGATATGAAGCTGGTCAAGAAATCGAAAAGGAATATGGAAAAAAGAAAGTCAAAGACGAACAAGGTGTTGAGATAGAAGTAGACGATAAAAACAAATTTAAATCCTTTGATGGGCTTTTGATTCCAAGAACAATAATAGAAAAAGAATATTTCAAAGATAAACTAGATAAAATAGAAATCTTGAATCTAGAAATTTCAAAATTAGATGAAAAAATGAATGAGATTTTTGAAGAGAATACTGGAGATGAGGGTCTACTAGTCGAAGCCCTTAATGATAAAGGTGATTCGGTAACAAAAACAAATCTTAATAATAGATTAAAAGAATTGGAAGAAAAAAAACAGTCTAAAGATATAGATGATTTGAAGAAATTATTGGAATTATTAGAGAACGAGCACAACTCTAATATTGAAAAACAAGAAAGATTAATATCAACAAAAGAACAACTATCTGATTTAGATATAAGGAATAAAGATGGTAGAATAGGTGTTGGTAAAATAAAAAAAGTTTTAAAAAATTCTAACTCTTTAGTAAGAGAAACTTTAGAAGAATTGTTAGAATTGGTTCAGTCTAATAACCAAACTAAGGGTAATATATTTTATGAAAAAAACCGTAATTTAGAAAAATTTGATCTGAAGAATGATAAAGGTAAATTTGTAACAAACAAAATAAAGTCAGCTTTGAAAGAGGCCAAAACACTTGCAGAAGTACCTAGCATATTTAGAGAGGAATATGAAGTTTTAATTTTTTATAAAAGCATGATGGATGAAAAAGAAGATAAGAACAATGTTCTAAAAGAAAGTATAAAAGAACTAAATAAAAAGATATTAAAAAAATATAGTCAACTTTCTATAAACGAAATACAAGGTTTGTTGTTTGAAAAAAAATGGATATCAAGAATAAGGAAGGATATTAATGAAGCGATAGCCCAAGAGATAAATAACTTAGCATCAAGACTTGTGGATATATCAAAAAAATATGAAAATACCTTACCAGAGCTTGAAGAAGAAGCGGATAAGTCAAAAGCTGAAGTGAAAAAAGCCTTAGAAAGGATGGGATACTCATGGTAGACTATCCGAAGGAATGGGAAGAGATTAAACTTGTGGACATACCCATTCAAATAAAAAAGGGTGACTTAATTACAAAAAAAGAAATAGCTAATGGAAAAATTCCTGTAATTGCTGGTGGTAAATCACCTGCATATTATTGCAATAGATATAATCGAGAAGGGACTACTATTACAGTTAGTGCATCTGGAGCAAATGCTGGTTATGTAAACTTATTTTATGGTCAAATATTTGCGTCGGATTGCTCAACTATTGAAGAAGATCGCGGTTATTGCATAGAATATATCTATTATTTAATGACCAAAGAACAAGAAAATATCTATAAATTACAAACTGGAGGAGCTCAGCCTCATGTTCATCCTAAAGATATTGAAAAATTAGAAATAATTTATAGCAGAAATATTGAAGAACAAAAAGCCATTGCGGAAACTCTTATGGCTTTTGATAGGCACATTGAAAATCTTGAAAGTCTTATTGAAAAGAAAAAAATGATTCGTGATGGTGCGGTTGAAGATTTGATGACAGGAAAGACAAGGCTTGATGGTTTTGAAGATGAGTGGGAAGAAGTAGGATTCAATGATGTAATTGTTCCAAAAGCTAGAATAGGGTGGCAAGGTCTAAAAAAAGATGAATATTTACAATCTGGATATTCTTATTTAATTAGCGGTACTGATTTCAATCAAGGGACTATATCTTTTAGTAAGATTAGCTATGTAACAAAAGAAAGATATGACTTAGATATAAATATTCAAGTAAATAGTGGAGACGTTTTAGTAACTAAAGATGGAACCATCGGAAAGGTTGCAATTGTTCCAAGGATAGATAGAAAAGCGACATTAAATAGTGGTGTTTTCGTATTTAAAACAAATAAAAAGCTGACAAGAAATTTTTTATATTGGATATTAAGATCTTCAATATTTGCAAAATTTATAGACGATTTGTCAGCTGGTTCGACAATAAAACACTTATACCAGAAAGATTTGAAGAAATTTTCTTTTTATATCCCTAAAGATATGAGTGAACAAAAAGCTATATCATCTATTTTAAAGTCGTTAGACGATGATTTACAAAATTTAGAAAAAGAAAAAGCAAAGGTTGAGAAAATAAAGGCTGGAGCTATGGACGATTTACTAACTGGCAGAGTTAGGCTTATCTAGGAGGTAAGTATGAGCGTAGATAAGGAGAAAAAATTACAAAAAAGAGTTCTTAAAATCCTAAAAGATGAACTAGGATATAGATATATTGGCAATCTTGATGATGTAGACAATAAGTCTATAAGAGAAGATGACCTTATTAAAAACCTTGAAAGAAGAGGATATTCATCTCACTTAATAAAACTCGCATTAAATGAAGTAAGAAATGTAGCTTATAATCAAACGTCAGGTCTTTATCAAAATAATAAAGCTTTTTATTCACTTCTTAGATATGGTGCTCAAGGATTGAAAGATGAGAATAAAGATAGGGTAACTGTTCATTTAATTGATTGGGAAAATATTGATAACAATGATTTTGCAGTTGCTCAAGAGGTGAGTGTTTTATGTTTTGATAATAAAAGGCATAAACGTCCTGATGTCGTTATTTATGTCAACGGAATCGCTTTAGGAGTTTTTGAACTTAAAAGGTCATCGGTTAGTATAGGGGAAGGTATAAGACAAAATCTTACTAATCAAAAAGATGAAAACATCGCAAGGTTTTTTAATACTGTCCAATTTACTTTTGCAGGGAATGAAGCAGAAGGTTTGAAATACGGAACTATATGTACATCTGAAAAATATTACCTACGATGGAAAGAAGATTGTAATGCAAAGGACGCGTTGAACATTAAAATAAAAGAACTACAAGGTGAAGACTCTAATAGATTAAGAGATGGAATAATATCTATTTGTCAAAAAGAAAGATTTTTGTCTTTAATTTATGATTTTGTTATCTTCGATGCAGGTATAAAGAAGCTGGCTCGCCATAATCAATATTTTGCAGACATAGCTGCTAGAGCTTTTATTGATAGACGAGAGGGCGGCATAATCTGGAATACTCAAGGTTCTGGGAAATCTCTTATAATGGTATGGCTTACAAAGTGGATTATAGAAAATATAAAAAATAGTCGCATTGTAATTATTACCGATAGAGATGAATTAGACGATCAGATTGAAGGATTATTTTCTGATGTAGATATTAAAATAGCAAGGGCAAGTTCTGGTCAAAATCTTAGAGATTTATTAAACACATATGACGAATCCATTATTTGCTCCCTTATTCATAAATATGGTCATAATGCAGGAAAACAAGCAGATGTTGATTTGTATGTAAAAGAATTGGAAAAAAGCTTAGGTAGTGACTTTGAAGCTAAAGGAGAAATTGTAGCTTTTATCGATGAATGTCACAGGACAAATTCAGGCAAGCTACATAAGGCAGTTAGGACTATAATGCCTAATGCAACAATTATTGGTTTTACAGGCACACCACTTCTAAAAAAAGATAAGCAAACTAGTAGAGAAGTGTTTGGAGAATACATTCACACCTATAAATTTGATGAAGGTGTAGAGGATGGTGTTATTCTTGACTTAAGATATGAAGCTCGTGATGTTGATCAAAACTTAACGAATCAAGATAAGGTCGATCTGTGGTTTGAAACTAAAACAAAAGGCTTGACAGATTATGCAAAGAATAAACTTAAATCATCATGGGCATCATTAAATAAGCTTTATTCATCAAGACAAAGACTAGAAAAAATAGCCTGTGATATTATTTTTGATATGGAAACAAAACCAAGATTATCTTGTGATCGTGGAACAGCTATGCTTGTTGCTGGTGATATACTCCAAGCTTGTAAGTATTGGGAGATTTTCCAAAGCTCTGGATTTAAGAAATGTGCGGTTGTTACTTCCTACGAACCGAATGCTGCAAGTGTAAGAACAGCTACATCAGATTTAAATGAAGAAAGTGAAAGTGAATACAAAAAATCCATATATGAAAGAATGCTAAATGGAAGAACAACTCAAGATTATGAAAGTGAAGTCAAGAAGAAATTCAAAGAAGAGCCAGCTAACATGAAGCTTCTTATAGTCGTAGATAAGCTTCTGACAGGCTTTGATGCTCCAAGCGCAACTTATCTTTATATAGATAAGTCCATGAGAGATCACGATCTATTTCAAGCTATATGCAGAGTGAATAGACCAGATGGTGAAGATAAAGATTATGGATATATAGTTGACTATAAAGATTTATTTAAAAATGTTCAATTAGCAATAACTGATTATACTAGTGGTGCTTTTGATGGATATGAAGATGAGGACGTTGCTGGACTTATTAAAGGACGTTATGAAGAAGCAAAGGCAGAAATGGTTGGAGCTAGGGCATCACTTAATGATTTATTTTCAAATATCGAAGATAAATCTATTGACACCAAGGTTATTGAATATTTCTGTGGAGATAAAGAAGATGATGAAACCTATACTGGACGAAGAGAAATATTCTACTCGTTAGCTGCATCTTATACTCGTTCGTTTGCTAATTGTTGTGACAAGTTAGTCTCAGATTATGGTTATAGCGATAAAGATGTAAATAAATTAAGAAGAGAGATCACCAACTATAATAAGATTAAGGAAATGGTTAAACTTGCAAGTTATGATTATATAGACTTGAAACCTTATGAATCTGATATGAGGTATATTTTAGATACTTATGTTAAAGCAGAAGATACAAATGTTATAAGTGAACTAGAAAATATGTCTTTAGTAGAGCTTTTATTAAATAGTGAAACAACAACGCCAATTAATCAAATTGTAGATGCACTTCCTGGAGATGATGAAGCAAAAGCTGAAATTATAGATAATAATTTAACTTACGAAATAGTTAAGAAGAAATCATCAAATGAAGTCTATTATGGAAAGTTATCTGAAATGCTCGAAGAAGTAATCACGCAAAGAAAAATAGGTGCTATGAGTTATGGAGAATATCTTAAGGAAGTTGTAGAGCTTGCAAAATCTGTAATACATCCTGAAAACAGTGGATTTTATCCTGACGATATTAAAGATAGTGAAGCAAAAAGGGCAATTTATGATTATTTGGGAGTAAAGGAATCTTCGGTTGCTTATGAGGTAGATGCTGCAGTTAGATTATCCATGCAACCTGATTGGTCGGGTAACAAACAAAAACAAAATAGAATAAAAGGTGCAATTTATGATACTTTATGTTCATGTGGATACGAGGAAGATAAAGCTGGTAACCTAACAGAAGAAATCTTTGATCTTGCAAAGAGGCAGGTAGAATATCGTGAAATATAAGGAGAATATTGGTGGTATAGAGGCAGATGTATTTAAAAAAAATAATTTAAAAAATTTATATATAAGAATAATGCCACCAGAAGGGGATGTAAAAGTAAGTGCTCCAGCTATTTGCTCAGATGAAGAAATAAGGAATTTCGTTTTAAAGAAAATACCAGAAATATGCAAAGTTAGAGATAAATTTAAAAAACAGCCTAGACAGAGTAAAAGAGAATATGTTTCTGGAGAATCCCACTATTTATGGGGAAAGCCATACAGACTAGAAGTTATCTATGGAAATAATAAGTATGAAGTAGAAAAAACTCCTAATAAAATTATTTTAAAAATTCCAGAAGGAACAGATACCCTTAAAAGAGAATCAACTATTATAGAGTGGTACAGAAAAGAACTCAAGCGAGCTTTAGAGATTACTTCAAAGAAATGTGAAAGAAATACTGGACTAAAGGCAAATGAGTATAGGGTAAAGAATATGAAAACAAAATGGGGCACTTGCAATATTGATAAAAAAAGGATATGGATAAATCTTCAATTAGTAAAGAAACCTATGGAATGCTTAGAATATGTGCTTACTCATGAGTTAGTTCATTTTATAGAAAAGAATCACACTAATAGATTTCATGCTCTGGTGGAAGAATTTTATCCAACATGGAGAGAAGCAAGAAAATTGTTATCAGAAATGCCGTTAGATCATATAGAAAAGGACGACTTCTATGAAGAGAAAGACGCCGAGTGATGTATATGATATAAATCACAAAACAGGGGCATTAGTCATTGGTAAAAATAGACTTGATGACTATGCTACAAAATTTTTGAATAAATATTGCAAAGAAGCTCTTATTAAACCTATGCCTATACCAGTAGAAGATATATTAAATAAAATGAGTTTAGTTATTAAGGAAGAAAGACTATCTTCAAATTTAGATATTTTTGGTTGCTGCCTATTAGTTGATGGAGAAATAAAAGTATATAATCCTGAAACAAATGAGTACATGGAAAAATTTTTTGAACAAGGAACAATTGTTTTAGATTCATTAGCTGCAGAGGTATATGGGGAAGGTTCTAAAAGAAATACGCTAATACATGAATCACTCCATTGGGAAAAAGATAAGACATTTTTTGAAATACTTAGAATTAAAAACAAAAAACTCACAGAAAAAGTATATCCGATAATGCTCAGACAGTCAGAGAGATTTTATGAGCCGCCGAAAGGTAACCAGACCAAAGAAAATGAAGTTATGTGGTTAGAATGGCAAGCTCATAAATTGGCTCCTAGGATTTTAATGCCGTATTCAACTTTTAAAGAAAAAGCTCAAGAACTAATAAATAGAGAAGACATCACATGTGATGAAATAATTCAGGAGCTAAGTGATTTTTTTAAAGTATCTAAAGAATCTACAAAATATCGTTTATTTGAAGTAGGTCTTGAAAAAGAATTATCTAAAATTTCTGATTTTGACCGCATATTTGAAGATCAGCTATCTAAAAATGAGTTTGTTAAAATCTCATATATAGATGCTTTCCAAATGATTGAGAAAAATGAAGTTTTAAGTAATTGGATAGATGAAGGGAAATTTGTATTTGTTGATGGTTATTTTGTAATAGCAAATCAAGAATATATCGAATTCAAAGATGGCAAATTATCATTAAGTGCAAAGGCAAAAAGAAATTTAAAAAGATGTGTAATAAATATACGTGTTAAAAGGTATATTGAGCATGGGATTAGCAGAAAAAAGGTAGCTTTCTTATTAAAGGATGATGGGATTGATAAAAGGTTCTATCTTTTTAAACCTGAAGACCAGACACATTTAAATAGAGAAATTACAGCAGATGAATTATATGGATATTTTAGTGATACTTTAGACAAAAGAAAATATAGAAGATGAGATAAAATTTGAAAAATTGCTTACAGATCCACAGACGACGCTATGCGAATGACTATGATACTCATTTAGAAAAAATGACTGGATGCTACCTGAAAAATTTAATGAAGAAACTGAACTTCATAAAAATTATTATGTAAAATAATAAATAACAAATATAACAATATAGGAAAATATATTATAAACTTATGTATTGGATTGAAATATTCAGTAAGAACAATTCAAAAAATCTGATAATAAATTGAAAGAATTCGAGGACCCTGATAGATTGTATATCCTGATTTTTGAAAAAATGCCAGGTATCAATTTAAGAGATTTTAATAGCATATTGGAAAAGCGTCATATGAAGGTGCTTGGAAGTTGTATAAGATATAAAAATTAAATAAACCTGTAATTCACTGAGTTGGTTTTGAGCCTGTAAAGGGCTCTTTTTTTATGTCCAAAATTAATTAATGATTGAAAATTAAGCATTTCATAATCAACTCAGCGAGTTAATCATGAAATTTTGATTTAGCTCATACTATAAGTGTACTCAACGGTAGGGAAAATATAATTTTCAAAAGTATTAGTGCGCACAAATACGGAGATGCAAAAAGAATAAAAATTAGTAAATAAAGACTAATTTTTTTCAATTGTTGATAATTGGTCATTGAACAGTGTTAGGCTTTATAAAACTGGGGAGTATAAAACACAATCAAGAAGTTATTGTGAAAGAAAGATATTTAGCTGTATAAAAGATGGTTATTTATATGCACTAAATTATAACAATAGCAATTTTTTATATAAAATTAATATTGAAAATCCTATAGATATCAATAAGTTTGACCTTGGCTATGATATTATTAGAGTCTTCTATTCAGGGGAATACTCATATTTAACTAATTGGGGGGATTTTGTATTAGGTTATAAATTTGCGATTAGTAAAAATGACCAAATTTTCTCGAACAAAGATAATTCTAATTATCAAGGAAGAGGCCTACAAAATTTAATGTCTGCAACAGTAAATCTAGGCCTATTAATTTTAGGATATGGGGGATGTGAAGATACTTTTTATAAACTATTATTTCTTCATACCCCATATCTAGAAACAATTAATAACCTATCAAGCCCAATATTAAAAACGGCAGATAAGACAATGAAAATAACTTATACTTTAACAGAGAAGGAATAAAATGAATAAGTTTTTAGAAATATTAAAAGTGTGCTTTACAGCCATTGGAGGATGGTTGGGATTTTATCTTGGAAGTGTAGATGCTTTTATATACACACTACTTGCTTTTGTAATAGCTGACTATTTAACAGGGGTTTTAAGAGCAGGGGTCGAAAGAAAGCTGTCTTCATCCATAGGTTTTAAAGGGATAGCTAAAAAGATTATGATTTTTATAGTTGTAGGTATAGCAAACCTATGTGATGTAAATTTAATTAAAGGTGATGGAACAATGATAAGAACAGCCATCATCTTTTTTTTATAGCAAATGAAGGGCTCTTTATTTTGGAAAACTTTGTAGCACTGGGCTTACCAGTACCAGAAAAACTAAAGGCGATTTTAAAACAATTCAAGGAGGAGAAATAAATGAGTAATAGTCCATTAGTACAAGCAACAATTCTCTCACCTAACCATAGTGGAAGAAGGAATCAAAAGATTACTAAAATAGCAATCCACCACGCAGCTGGAGTTATAAACGGTAGAAATCTTGCTGGAATATTTGTGCAAAGGACAAGACAAGCATCAGCTAACTACAACTTAGGATCCGATGGAGTAATTGTTTTAGGTGTTGATGAATCTAACAGAGCGTGGACAACTTCGTTCTCCTGGTGTGACAATCGAGCAGTAACAATTGAAGTAGGGAACTCTACAAGAGGACCTCAGTGGTTAGTTTTTGATTACGTTTTAAATAGACTAATTGATTTAGTTACAGATATCTGTAGGAGAAATGGAATCTATCCCTGCACATTTACTGCAGGTAAGGATGGTGTACTTCAAAAAGATGAGTGGTATAAAAACACTAACTGTCCTGGCCCATATCTTGGCAGCAAGTTTCCATATATAGCGAACGAAGTAAACAAAAGACTTAGAGGGAATAATACTGTCAGTAAACCAGTAGGTGGGATTTATAGAGTTAGAAAATCTTGGTCAGATGTCAAAAGTCAGAAAGGTGCATTTAAGAATTTAGAAAATGCCAAAAGATGTGCCGATAGATTTAGATTAAAAGTATTCGATGCTAATGGCAAGATAGTATATCCAGTTGGAAAGACAAGCGACCAATTAGCAAGAGAAGTTATAAGTGGAAAATGGGGTAATGGAGAAGAGAGAAAAAGAAGATTAACTCAAGCTGGATATGATTATAAAGAAGTTCAGAAAAGAGTAAATGAATTAATTTAATAGGAATAATAAGGCCTGATAGATTTCTAATTTAGAAGTTTATCAGGCTTTTTTAATTTTTAGAAATATACAAATAAAAAACATTTCAAAATGGTATAATATATTTAACTAGTTAATGTTTGGAGTGCGAAGATGAAAAATAGCAAAAATTTCAATCTTTTTTTAATGGATGGAGAAGTTACTGGAAGAATAAAGTGTACTTTATCAAATTGGACAGGCATTGCATATAAAATTCCAAGGACGTATCTTGATAAATGTAAGGATAGACTAGATTTAAAGCGCAGTGGAGTATATTTTTTATTTGGCAAGAACGATGACGGTGATGATGAAGTATATATAGGTCAAGCTGGTATAAGGAAAAATGGTGAAGGTGTTTTATTTAGAGTAGCAGAACACTTAAAAGATAAAAATTTTTTTTCTGATGCAGTTATGTTAACCACACAAAATAACTCATTTGGACCTACAGAAATCTCATATCTAGAGAATAAATTCACTAACATGGCTATCGATGTAGATAGGTATAAAGTAAGAAATGGAAATGATCCAAACCCTGGAAATGTAACCGAAGAAAAAGAATCAGAATTAGAGGATTTTATAGAGTATTCAAAAATGGTTCTTGGTGTCTTGGGATATAAAATATTCGTTCCTATAGTTGATAAAGATACAAAAGAAAGATATGAAAATAATAATGACAAAGAGTCAATCCTCTATCTTTCAAGAAAAAGTGGTAAGTCAAATAGACAGATAGAAGCAAAATGTAAGAGAACAGATGAGGGTTTTGTTGTATTAAAAGATAGCATGATAGAAACTATAGATTCTCTTGCCATCCCAAAATCGATAAAAGAATTGAGGGAGCAATGTATAGATAAAAATGAAATTGTAGATGGAAAGTTGAATAAAAACTATTTATTTAATAGTCCATCCTATGCAGCCGCTTTTGTTTTAGGGACAAACGCAAATGGGAAAACACATTGGAAAACTGAAAACGGTATAAGTTTAAAAGACTTAGAAGAAAATGAAATGAAGTAGTAATAACAGGTACGAGACGATATGCGATTGCAATATCGTCTTTTTTTATACCTTTTAATGGTTATGACAAAATAGTGTGCAAAACTTTAAAATAATGGTTACAAAATTCACGCATTAAATTGTATCCAAATAGAAAGATTTTGAGACCCGCCTTATAACACTGGTTCGGCATTTGAATATTACGATGATAACCTTGAACATTCCACATGGTTATCACTTATAAAACCAAGGCTTGAAATATTTAGAAACCTTCTTTCAGATGATGGAAGTATTTGGATAAGTATTGATGATGACGAAGGGCATTATCTAAAAGTCCTTTGCGATGAAATATTTGGAAGGAGTAATTTTGTTAATACTTGCATTTGGCATAAAAAGCATACAAGAGCTAATGATGCAAGATGGTTTTCTGATAATCATGATTTTATTTTGGTTTATGCAAAAAATAAGGAAGGGTGGAAACCTAATTTGTTACCAAGCACTGAAGAAAGTGCAAAAGGTTATACGAATCCGGACAATGATCCTAGAGGCATTTGGTCATCAATTATTAGAAAACGACCATACAAGAGCATATTTACTCTTGTATGGTCGTTTCTTCTTTTGTACCGCTTAAAGGCTATCAGTTAAATATGATTTCCATAAATCCCTAACTGAAGGCTTTTTTTTAAGCGTACTTTGATTTGTAATTTTGCTGCAGCGGTGGTTTTAATAATATTTAATGAAGCTTATAGTCACTTTTCCCATAATGTTGCTTCAGTTTATATGACTTGGGCTTTTAGCTATCCTAGTCTAGCAGGTATCTTTTACTTAATACTTTATCAATTAAGAAATAAATTAAATACTTTAGTCACCCTAGATTTTTACCGTCTAGCTATAATCTTTTTTCCTCTGGAATAGCTAGCTTAGCCTTAGTATCTGTCTTAGTAGGAGTCTTTGCGATTGCAGGGACTGACTCAGCCTATATCCAATATCTTTGGTATTTAAGGAGTGGGTTAACAAGTCTTGGTTTACTCGGAATTTTATTTATGCTAGTAAAAGCAATAGGGATTGGACAAGAGATTCCTAATTGAGGAAGATAATATTAGATATAATAATAACCAGTCCCGGATTCTCCATAGGTAGAAGGTCCGGAGCTGGTTTTTTTCTGTGATAAAATTAGTTAATAAGCGTGTGTTTCTTTAATAGCGTAAACCAACAGCTGCTTCGATTTCTGCCAGTGTTTCATTAGCAGTTTGGCTGGCTTTCTTGGCCCCTTCGCTTAGGATATCTGTTAAATCAGAAGAAGACATTAATTGATTAACCTTGCTTTGAATTGGTTCTAGGAAGCTGGCCACTAAATCGGCTAAATCCGTTTTAAATTGACCATAGCCTTTGCCGTCATATTGGGCGACGAGTTGGTCAATAGATTGCCCCGAAAGATTAGAGTAAATAACCAATAAATTCGAAACTGCAGATTGATTTTCTTTATCATAGTTAACCTGACCCAGAGAATCGGTCATAGCTGACTTGATTTTCTTAACCACTGTCTTAGGTTCATCCATCAATGAAATAAAGCCCTTAGGGTTAGAGTCAGATTTGGACATCTTAGAGGTTGGATCTTGTAAACTCATAATCCGGCCGCCTTCTTTAGGAGTGATAATATCTGGTTTAACTAGAATACCACCAAACCGGCTATTAAAACGGTCGACAAAGTTACGGGTCAATTCCATATGTTGTTTTTGATCTTCGCCGACAGGGACATATTTAGCCTTATAAAGGACGATATCCCCAACCATTAGAGTAGGGTAAGTTAATAATCCCGCATTGACTGTTTCATTTTTGGCTGACTTATCCTTAAATTGGGTCATTCGTTCTAATTCACCCAGACCAGTCAAACATTGGATAATCCAGGCTAATTGTGCGTGGGCAGGAACATCAGATTGCACAAAGATTGTTGATTTCTTAGGGTCTACTCCGAGCGCAATATAAAGGGCTGCCAATTGTCGGGTCATTTTTCTTAATTTTTCTGGGTCTTGTGGAACAGTGATGGCATGTTGGTTCACGACACAATAAGTTGCATTATATTGGTCTTGTAAATCCACAAAGCTTTTCATTGCGCCAATATAGTTACCAATTGTAGGAATACCAGAGGGTTGCACTCCGGAGAAGATGTTTTCTTTCATTTAAAGGCCTCATTTCCGTGATTCTTATGTCTTAGTATAGCTTATTTTTCATTGAAAATAAAACAAGCAAGAAAAAAATATGAATAAAAAGAATTATTTGTGAAATTTTAGTGAAGTTTAAATGCAAATTTATTAAAATTTTATTTATAAGTTAATCTTAAATGATTATTAATAATCCTAATATCTATTTTTAAAAGCGATAAATATAGTGTTTTAAAAATGGTTTCAAACTTAAATTGATTAAAAAAATTATTTTTGAAGTAACCACAATTTATTTTTTGGGAAAATACCTTGATAAGCGGTATAGATGAGTGTATAATGGTGACCATAAGTAAGATGATTAGAATATTATTTGACCTTGAAAGAGGAAGAGTAACTTGCCATTGGCTGCTTTAGAAGAAAGGGATGGTCCTTTATGGTAACCTTATACATAACGCCTTCGTGTACATCTTGCAGAAAAGCTCGTTCTTGGCTTGAAGAAAACAATATTGAATATGAAGAACGTAACATTTTTACTGATCCATTGACTGCGAATGAGATTAAAGAAATTTTACAAATGTCAGAAAATGGTACTGAAGATATCGTTTCGACACGTTCTAAAGCTTATTCAGAATTAGATGTTGAGTTAAGCGACTTACCAATGAATGAATTCTTTACAATGGTTCAAAATGAACCAGGTTTACTCCGTCGTCCAATTATTCTCGACGAAAAACGTCTTCAAATTGGCTATAATGAAGATGAAATCCGTCGTTTCTTACCTAGATCAGTTCGTGCTCGTGAATTACAACGTGCAAGAGCTTTGGTAAACGACTAAGAACTATTTATTTAAATCATTAAAAAGCCTGGATCTCCAGGCTTTTTATTTTTGTCAGATTATTATTCTCTTGACTTGATTTTGATATAGGAAGTATGACTTGCATTCATTTTATAGTCTGTTACAATTCAAAGTACATTAAAATAGTTACTGGTACTCAAAAAGGGTATAATAAAGATGGTAACTTTGGAGGTGACATGGATGGAAATGGAAAGAATTAATGACAATCTAATTAAAGTCTCAATTGATGCGGTTGACTTAGATGAAAGGGGCGTCAATTTCTTAGACTTAGTGAGTGGTCAAGAAAATATAGAGCGTTTCTTTTATTCGATTTTGGAAGAAGTTGATGTTGACCGACATTTCCGCGAGTCAGAAGCGGTAACGTTTCAAGTCATTCCGAATAAAAAAGGCTTAGAATTGTATATATCTCGGAATAACTTTGAAAATCCAGAGGAATTCTTCTCAGAAGATATGATGAATCATCTTTTTAAACAGAAAGATAAAGAGGACTCTCCATCCGTTAATAAAACAGATCAAGAGTCATTGTCAAATAAAGAGCAACTAGAAAATTTTGATTTAGTTGACTATCTCAAAAAAGGGTTTTCTGAAGAATTAAATGAGACAGACCTGGAAGAAAATGAGAATTTTAGACCCAATGAGGATGTTGTTGTTCGCTTTGAAACGATTGATGACTTTATTAGCTTAGCAAAAGATATGGTTGATTATGATATGACATCTAATCTATATTATATGTCTGAATCCTATTATTTAGCCTTAGATGAGGTGTCTGAAACGGTAAATGATACTCAACTTCATTTGATTATTTTGAAAATGTTTGATTATGGTCAAGATGTGACTGTATCTGAAGCTTATTTACATGAACATGGCCGGTTAATCCGCAAGACGGATGCTATAACTTTTTTTGCTGATAAATTTTAACTAAATTAATTTAACATTTGAAAGACCTAATTTCTAATAGTGTACTGACCCCCTAAAGTTGGACCAAAAAATCCAACTTTAGGGGGTCTTTGTATGGCTAAATATAGCTTAGATTTCAAAATGAAAGTCGTCGTAGAATATCTTTCGGATACGATTGGATACAAACCGTTAGCTAAAAAATACAACATGAAGGATACTTAACAGATAAGGCGGTGGGTCAATTCCTAACAAACCCTGGCCAATGAACTTGGGATAAATAATCCATTCCTGATTGCGACTTGGCGCAGGATATATCTTTCGCAAGGGATTAACGGTTTGTCTCGTCCGAAAGGAAGATCACCCCATCTTGTCATCATTTAAACCTAACAAGCGAACCAACTGATTATAGAACTTGAATACGAACTTGAGTTACAAATGGAAAAGGGCTGTAGGAATCGATAAATCAGATAAATGACTCGGACCACCCGTAAAGAAAGCCATGGGAAAATAGGTAAAGTTAGCAATCATGTGTTCAAAACCGAAGAAGCCAAAAGAAGCAATGATAGCGAGGATAAACATAATTTTCGCAGCTTACTTCTTTAACTGGATGGATCCCAGAATAGTAATGTTAACCATAACATTGGCAAGGATTCCTTCAATAAAGACTTGACCCGCGCTTTTAGCAAGCTTGCCACCGACGTTAATCGATCTTAAACAATACTACCAGAGGTCATGGTCCAAGAGCTTTAACTTACGGTGGCTGGCAGCATTTAGTTTATCTAATAGAGATGGGGTTTCTTGCATGCAAAGTCTTTCTTGCTTTAATTTCAGCTATAGTCTACCTTGTTTAGCCAAGCGAAAAAGCATAAATATGAAAAATTTAAAAAAGGATTTCTGACTAATGATTGTATTTATTATTAGGGGGGATCTATATGTATGCTGGTTTGAATGGGGATGGGGACTTGGTTTACGCCCAGAACTACAGAAAGGCCGATGGAACTCCAATTTATTGTCCTCATTGTGGGCAGAATTTAGTCTGGAAAAGGAATCGTAAAGGGCGGGCCTTTTTTGCGCATACCTATCCTTGTGGTCAAGACTTAAGTCAAAAGCATTTGGGGGAGAGTGTTGGTCACCAAGCTTCGAAATTATTTATGTGGTCTCTTTGTAAAGAAATGGGCTTGTTGTCCCAAATGGAAGTGCCTGTTTTAGGCGGACAGTTTATTGCTGATTTACGGGTTAATAATCGCTTAATTTTCGAGTTTCAGTATGCTAAAATTGGCCGCAAGGATTTATTATATCGTCAAAGTAACTATCACCAAGCGGGTTATCAAGCTTTTTGGTTTTTGAGTGAGATGGTTTTTCAAGATAAAAAATTGAAGGCATGGTTAAAGCGGTGTCTAGCCAAGCAAGGGAAAACTTATTATTGGTTGGCTTTGGATTTAAGCCACCGTCAAGTAAAAGTCTTAACCGTACCGGGCTTGATTTTCCCCAGAGACCAGGCGTCTTATCTCTGGGAAATTTCTTGCCGCAACTTTATTAGTCGTCTGAAGAAAGGAAAATTTTTGCCTGACATAGGGAAAGGTCAGCCCTATTTTCTAAAAGTTAAACCTGCCGGTCAGTCAATCATTAATCAGAAACGTTTTGGTATCCGTAATCGGGCTTTAAGTCGATTAATAAATTTTCTCTATCATTTAGGCTTAAACTTGGATGACTTGCCGGCTCAGATCTTTGACCAGGCCTGGATTGGATTGGTAACGGCAGAACCGGCTTGGCTGACTTTAGCCTGGCTGTATGCCTATTACTATAAGATAGGGGACTACCAGAGTGCATTAGAATTTTTTCATTTATTATTGAAAAAGGACTATTTACGGCTTGAAGGGGGTGGTCTCGTGATTGACCAAGATCAATTAATGGTAGATTATGTACTGGCTGCTGTGGATTTATTAAAGAATATACTTTCTTAGCATTTGATTAAAATCTGTGCTAATATTAATGTATTAGACTTAATAAAGGAGTTGGATTCATGTCCGAAAATAAAGTAGTAACACGTGAACAAATTGAAGAACAATATAAATGGGATTTAACTACCATGTATGCCTCTGATGCTGACCAAGAAAAGGACTTTGCCGCAGTTAAAGATTCTTTTGAGCGTTTAGCTTCTTACCAAGGTACTTTAGCAGATTCGGCTGATCAATTAGCAAAGGTCTTGGATGATATCTTTGCCATCGCGCGCAAAATGTCTAATGTCTACGTTTATGCGCACTTGAAGCATGACCAAGACTCTACCGACGCCAATTATCAAGAAATGGAAGCCAAGGCTGCCCAACTATATGCTGAATTTGGTCAAACAATTTCTTATTCAACACCCGAATTATTAGCGATTCCCCAGGAAAAACTAGACGGCTTCATCGCTGAAAATGCCCGTTTACAAGATTATAAGCACTATTTGGAAGTTGAAACCTTAGGTCGCGACCATGTCTTATCGCCAAATGAGGAATTGATCTTAGCTCAAGCTTCTGAAGCTTTAAATGCTTCAGCTAACACTTTCTCATTCTTGAACAATGCCGACTTTGTTTTCCCAGAAGTGGAAGACGCTGAAGGCAATAAAGTTCAATTAACTCATGGTCTATATGGTAAATTATTAGAATCATCCAACCGTCGCGTACGGAAAGATACCTTTGAAAAATTCTATTCAATCTATGACCAATTCAAGAATACTTTAGCCTCTACTTTAAGTGGTGAAATTAAACATAATAATTTCAATGCTAAAGTACATAAATTCGAATCTGCCCGCGCGGCTGCCTTATTCTCAAACTCCGTGCCAGAGTCTGTTTATGATACTTTAGTTGATACGGTCAATGAACGTTTAGATTTATTACACCGTTATACTGCTTTACGGAAAGAAATCCTTGGTCTAGATGACATGGAAATGTATGACTTGTATACGCCATTATTAGGTGAACCACCGGTAACCTTTACCTTCGAAGAAGCTAAAGAAATCGTCTTCGAAGCTTTGAAACCAATGGGTGAGGACTACTTAGAAATTATCCAAAAGGCTTTTGACGAACGGTGGATCGATGTGTATGAAAACAAGGGTAAACGCTCAGGTGGTTATTCTTCTGGTACTTATGATTCTAACCCTTATATCTTGTTGAACTGGCAAGATAACATTTCTTCAATGTATACCTTGATTCATGAGTTAGGTCACTCTGCCCACTCATACTTAACCCATCATAACCAACCATACGAATATGGTTCATACCCAATTTTCCTAGCGGAAATTGCTTCAACCTCCAATGAAAACTTATTGACAGCTTACTTATTAGAAAAATATGCTGACAATGAAGAAGTGAAATTATATGTCTTGAACCACTTCTTGGATGGCGTCAAAGGCACCGTCTTCCGTCAAACCCAATTTGCTGAATTCGAACACTTCATGTACCAAGCCGATGCTAAGGGTCAACCTTTAACCGCCGACTTCTTAAGCAAAAATTATCGTGAATTAAATGAAAAATATTACGGTGATGCTGTAAATTCTGGCGAATTAATCGGCCTTGAATGGTCTCGGATTCCACACTTCTACTACAACTATTACGTCTTTCAATATGCCACTGGTTTATCTGCCGCAACTGCCTTCTCTGATAAGATCTTGAGTGGCGACACTGCTGTCTTGGAAAGCTATAAAGGCTTCTTGAAGTCTGGTAACTCAGACTATCCAGTAGAAACCATGAAGACGGCTGGCGTAGACATGACCCAAGCTACATTCATCAATGATACCTTGGATGTCTTTGAAAGCCGCTTGAACGAATTCGAAGAATTGATTCGGAAGAATAAATAGTTTGTAGGATTATATATAGAAAGCTCCCCGTTTGGCGGGGAGCTTCTTTATTTGGAGTTGAATATAGGTGAAAACCATTCGAGTTTTGAAAAACTCGAATGATTTTTGGAATAACTATTAGGAGGATTCCATACTTGTATGCTAAGTGTGGAAGGAATTCTTTAGTTTAGTATTAAGTGAGGAAAAATAGCTGTAGATTCTTTGATTTAGTCAGAGTAAGGAAATAATTACATAGTAAAACCTAAAGTAAAGAACTTACTAAAAAATTTTCTACACTTGTTATTATTTCAAAGAAAATATTCTTGACTAACCCAATAAGTAAAGAAAATTTAGCTCAACCTTTTATTAAATTTAAAATTAGGACACGGAATTCGTCTTAAATTTTGTATTTATAAATAGGAGGTATAAAATGAAAACAAAAAGTTATGAGTTACAATATTTTGAAGCTCTACAGCGTCATTCCCATCTAAATAAAAAAGAACGTCAGCACTTGTTGCGTCTTCAAAGTGGGTATGAGGGGGAGTTGAAGTTTGAGACAATTTTGTCAAGATTAATCCCAACTAATTGGAGGGTTCATCCCAATATCTGGTTCCGTTTTTCTAATTATTTAGAAGTAGATATCTTATTGAATTGTGGCAGTCATTTATTTATATTAGATGTCAAAAATTATGCGGATGATTTCACGATTGCAGGTGATCATTTAGTTCGGAGTGATGGTTATCATATTCCAGATATTTTCTTTAAGTTAAAACGTGATACCAATCAAATTGAAACTAGCTTAATTAATAGCAAAATTGACTGTCAGTTGCTTTCGTATTTAGTGTTTATAAATGATGATTGTTATGTGAGAGGACAAAATAATCTAGGAATCGATTATTTTTTACGTAATCAACTAAGTTTTATGGTAAGAAAAATGAAGGAGATGGCGGATGAAAATGAACGAAGAATAGAAATTATTGAGAGTTGGATTACAAAGAATGCTATTAAACAGCCGGTATTTCTTGAAATTAAACATAAATCAGATTTTAACCGAATGGTACCTGGCTTAGTTTGCCCAAATTGTCATAAAAAAATTCTGAGTGTTGGACGTCAGACAGTACTTTGTCCCTGTGGTCAACAGTTGACTAAGCGGGAAGTGGTCGATATGAATATCCGTGATTATCAGTTATTATTTCCTGGTAAAATAAATATGAATGATTTACAAAGGTTTTTGAAAGAGAGTGTCAGTCAAAGTTATCTTTATGCTCGTGTAAAAGCAAATATTTAGGGTGCATATTACTGACATCAATTGAGAAAAGTGAAGAAAATAATCTATTTTCAAGTTAGATGATGAGTTTGGAATATTATATACACATACTTATTAACTTAGGAAAAAAACAGCCAAGTTTTCCACACTTGATGACCAAGTAAAGAAAAAACAGCCAAGCTTTCTACACTTGATGACCAAGTAAAGAAAAAACAGCCAAGTTTTCCACACTTGAAGACCAAGTAAAAAAAAAAACAGCCAAGTTTTCCACACTTGATGATCAAGTAAAGAAAAAACAGCCAAGTTTTCCACACTTGAAGACCAAGTAAAGAAAAAACAGCCAAGCTTTCTACACTTGATGACCAAGTAAAGAAAAAACAGCCAAGTTTTCTACACTTGATGATCAAGTAAAGAAAAAAAGTCAAGTTTTCCACACTTGATAGTCAAGTAAAGAACTTACTAAAAAATTTTCTATACTTGGGTGCTAAGCAAAGAATAATCCACCCCAAACAAAAAAGCTTCCAAGCAGGACAAAGAAACCAAACTTGGAGGCCATAAGGCATTCGATTATTTTACTTTCCTACTTTAAAAGCCGCTTCCAAACGATAAATCACTTGGCCACGGGCGGAGAATTTTTCTTCGTATTCCGTCATGATATTGCCTTCAAAGTCTGAGGCATGTAAGTCCAACCAGACTTGATTCAAAATCATACCATATTGCGACATCGCGGCCAAAGAATATTCGAAGAGGCCCCGGTTGTCTGTTTTGAAATGGATTTGACCGCCGGTAGGGAGGATGCTCTCATACTGGGCCAAAAAGTAGGGCGAAGTTAAGCGCCGTTTGGCATGTTTTTTCTTAGGCCAAGGATCAGAAAAATTCAAGTAAACTAAGGAAATTTCACCAGGGGCGAAATATTCGGTTAAGTTACGGCCATCACCTAAAAGAATCTGCAGGTTGGGTAAGTCTTCTTCAATCTGCTTATCTAGGATGGAGACTAAGGCTGAGGCTTGAATTTCAATCGAAATATAATTGATGTCAGGATGGGCTTTGGCCATTTCAACAATGAATTGGCCTTTGCCTGAACCGACTTCAATATGAAGGGGTTGGTTTTTGGCAAAACGGCTTTGCCATTGGCCTTTAAGTTGTTCAGGTTGACCAGGGACATATTGGGGATGGGCTTTGATGCGATCATTGGCCCAGGGTTTGTTGCGTAAGCGCATGGGTCAGTACTCCTTTGTGATGAAATTTGATTACGAGAAATTAAGAACTATAGGTGAAATCCCAGAGACTATCTAAAAAATTTCAACAGTCAACAGAATCTTTCCAAAGTAAAAGCCAAGGATTTTATAAATCTTTGGCTTCTTGGTGAATGGTTTTGAGGTTAAGAATCATTTGATTAACTTGGTAAGGCCGGTCTTCATTATAGTATTGCTTAATAAAACTTAAACAAGCAACCTGACTATACCAGCACATCCGTTTATAGAAAGAACCAGACATATCTTGGCCGTAGGCTGCTAGCCAGTCACTCCACTGGGAAGGTGGAAAAGAAATCACCATTAGTTTGGCTAGGTCAGAGACGGGATCGGCAATACAGACATTCTCCCAGTCAACCATGTATAGGTGGTCATCATGGGTTAACAAGAAATTATGGTGGTTGAGGTCACCATGACAAACCCGATAAGACACTTGGTAAAAATCATCATCCACTTGGTCGCGTAAAGTATCTACAATTGAATTAATTAATTGGTTAGATTGGAGTTTGGCGGGTAGGTCATCATAATAATCCGCAATAAAATTCAAGGGTTTTTTCTCAACTTCGCCGACCCGTTTTAAGGTCATCAGCAAGTGATCGGAATCATGGATTTGCCGGATTAAATCAATCACTCGTTGGTTAAATAGATCATCTCGTTCTAGGACTTGACCGTCTTCCCACTGTTGAGCAGTGAGGGTGTCGCCTGAGTAAGTCCGTTGGGTCCACATTAATTTAGGGGCAATTCCTTCTGCAGAAAGGGCCGTAATGATCGGAGAAGCGTTGCGTTTAAAAAAGACTTTTTCATCCTTACGAACGCCCATAAAGGCTTCACCGGAACCACCGGATAGGGGATGAAATTCCCAATCCTGTTCTTGGTTAAACATGGCCAGCTCCTTTCTACAAATAATAAGACATAAAAATTATTCTATCATGCTTTTAGTTTTGGTCAACACTATTTGCGAAATTTTCGCGATTTACTTCGTAAACATCTAGGACTTCACCAGTATAAATATCTGCCGCAAATTGATAATAGGCTTTGCGGTCTGCTTCATTCCGGGTAATTCCTCCCATATAAACTAGGGGCTTGCTAGTATAAACAGGATATTCAATGGCATCGTAGTCAATCCAAGAACCTTCAATGGTTCCTTCTTTAGCAAAATCGGCTTTAATTTCTTTTAAAACTAAGCCAGCATTTAAGGGTTGATTTTGTTTAACGAATAAGGCAGCAGCGGCACCAACAATTAAACCAGTGGCTAAAAGCACGCCACCCAATATATTATCACGGGTTTGATTTGACATGGTTCGACTCCTTTTAATATTTTTTTGGTATTAATAATTTTACCATAAAGGCGGTAGGGAGTTAAGCGGGGAGACCAAGGCTTCTATTTTTAAACGGTAAAAAATCGTCATAAATAAGTTAAAATAAAGAAGTGACATGATTGCTTTTACTAGGTCTTTGTGTAAAAATGATAGGTGCATAAAATTAGGTAAGATTCTAGTTTATGAAAGCAAAGAAAAGAACAAAAAAGGAGTTATATCCATGTGGTTAGCATTTTACAATCCTCAAGCATTAGGGGATGTACTTTTATTAACAGTCGGTCCACTAGACCGTGATAAAGCCCAAGTTGAAAGTAAGGGGCAAGTAACCCTTATTAGAGACGAGGAAAGTCAAATAGTTAAGGCCATTAACCTTTTTAATGTAGCTGAAGACTTAAACCTTGAGGGTCAAGGTCAAGTAAACTTGTCTGACGACCAAGTAGTTAAAATTAACGATTTAATTCAAGCGGCTGGCTTTGACACTCAAATTGAAAGTGATAATAGTCCTAAATTTGTGGTTGGTTATGTGGAGGAATGTCGTCCACATGAAGATTCAGACCATTTGTCTGTTACCCAAACCAATGTAGGAGATGAAAGTTTACAAATTGTCTGTGGTGCGGCCAATATTGACCAAGGACTTAAAGTTATTGTGGCTAAACCAGGTGCCGTGATGCCTTCTGGCAAAATCATTTGGCCAGGTCAATTACGGAATGTTGACTCTATGGGTATGATTTGTTCAACTCGTGAACTCGGTTTGACTCAAATCGAGGATTTACCGGGTATTTGGGAATTAGATGATTCCTTCGAACCAGGCACACCTTTAGATCAAGTCGTGGCCGCTTACCAAAAATAATCACCCATTCATTTACACTTAAAGGAGGGGACTTATGGATTACCAAGGACCAGTCTTTCATAAAGATACCGCAAAAAAACGCAAAAGTCCTATTTATCAATCCCGTCCGCGGACTGACCAAGAAACAGCTACCAAGTCTAGTTTTAAACCGGCTTTTCAAGGAAGTAATCAGAAAAAACCGCATCCAACCAGTCCAAAACTTAAGCTTAAACGCGAAAATGACTTGAAGGCAGAAGAAGGGTCCAAGGACAAGGATTATAAAGTTCCTTTCTTAAATAACCACACGCCCCAAGAGAAAGTTGATCGGGCCTTAGATCAATTAGAACGGGTTCAAGACCAAAGTCAAGGCGTGAAAAAGGCGAGTCAAAAGAGCCAGTACCAACCGAGCTTTCAGGGTCAAGCTTCGCCCAAGTCAAGTTACCAAACCTCTTATCAAGCTGTTGAACTGTCAAAAACAGCCTTTCAACCTACCAAGTTACCTAAGCCTTATCAGGCACCGGTCGACCCGGTTGACCAGAACTTACGCCACTTAGCACAAAGATTAAGTAAAGACGCAGATGATTTTTTGCGTTTTGATTAAATTATGGAGATGACATCAATGGATAAAAATACAACCTATCATTTTGTAGGGATTAAAGGGTCAGGTATGTCTGCCTTGGCCTTAATTTTGCACGGAGAAGGATATAAGGTACAAGGGTCTGACCTTGGCAAGTATTTCTTCACCCAACAAGAATTAGAAAATAAAGGAATTCCAATGTTTGAATTCAGCCCCGATAATATTAAAGAAGGTTTGACTATCATTGCTGGTAATGCCTTTGGTGATGACCATCCTGAATTAGTTAAGGCTCGAGAATTAGGTCTGCCAATCTACCGTTACCATAAATTCCTAGGCGACTTAATCAAAAATTATACGTCAATCGCCGTATCTGGATCTCATGGCAAAACCTCTACTACTGGACTTTTGTCTCATGTAGTCAGCCATATTCAACCAACTTCTTACCTAATTGGTGATGGAACCGGTTTTGGGGATGAAGCGGCTAACTACTTCGCCCTTGAAGCCTGTGAATACCGTCATCACTTCTTGGCCTATTCACCTGACTATGCCATTATTACCAATGTCGATTTTGACCATCCTGACTTCTATCCATCAATTGAAGCGGTCTTTGATGCCATGCAAACTTTTGCCAACCAAACCCATAAGGGGGTAATTGCCTGTGGTGAAGATGAATACCTGCGTAAGTTAGAGGCAAAGGTACCTGTTCATTTTTATGGTTTCAGTCATGACAATGAAGTTTATGCGGATAAGATTGAACGGACCCCTGAAGGTTCACAATTTGATGTCTATATTAATGGTGAATTCTACCATCATTTCGTCTTACCAGCCTTTGGTCAACATAATATCCTCAATGCCTTGGCTGTAATCACTGTCTTAAACCTTGAAGGCTTTGATAAGGACTTAGTAGCCCAACATATTGCCTCCTTCCCTGGAGTTAAACGGCGGTTCTCTGCCCGCAAGGTGAATAATTTAACCTTGATTGATGACTACGCTCACCATCCATCTGAAATTCGGGCCACCATTGATGCGGCCCAACAAAAATTCCCGCATAAACGGATCGTAGCGGTCTTCCAACCCCATACCTTTAGCCGGACCATTGCCTTGTTAGACGAATTTGGTAAGGCTCTAAGTCTGGCCGATGATGTCTACTTGGTGGATATTTTCCATTCTGCCCGGGAACATGACGGGGCGGTGACCATCCAAGATTTGGCGGCCAAAGTCCCTAAAAACGTGGAAATTATATCCAACCAACATTTGTCACCATTGATGGACTATACCGATGAAGTGCTTTTATTCATGGGCGCCGGTGACATCGATGAACTTTCTAAACAATTTGAGAAAGCCTACAGCCAATTGAATAAGACCAGTCTATAAACTGACAAAAATTATCATGAAATCCCTCCAAGTGGCCCTGCCTGCTTGTAGGGATTTTTTTGAAGCAAAGGCTTGAGTTTTTGTGGCTTGTCTTGGTTTAATGCACAGAACTACAAAAATCATTTACCCGACGAAAGAATGGCACCCCTATCAATTTATTTATTTTGAACACTATTAAGGACAAAGCAGCCATTTCACGTTACAATAAGAGGGAAGACTTTTAATGATTTAATTTGTAAATAAAAAAGGAGGAGACTCATGTCTCATAAGAAAATTGTGCTTTTGGATGGCTCATCCTTAGCCTTCCGGGCCTTCTTTTCCATTCTGGACCTAGAACGCTTTAAAAATAAGAACGGCCTCCACACCAATGCCTTATTCTCATTCAACCGCATGCTGGAAAATATTCTAGACCAGTTTCAACCAACCCATATTTTAGTGGCTTTTGACCGACCTGGACCTACCTTCCGGACCAAACAGTTTGAGGAATATAAAGGTAACCGGCAAAAGACTCCATCCGAATTCAAGGAACAGTTGCCTTATTTCCGGGTCCTCTTAGATGGCTACGGTATTCAATACTACGACATGGCCGACTATGAAGCCGATGATATTATTGGAACTCTATCCCGTCAAGCCGATCCCGATGATGAAGTGATTGTCATTTCTGGTGATAAAGACTTGACTCAGTTGGCGACTGATAATGTTACGGTCTATATTACCCGCAAGGGAGTCTCTGATCTAGAAGCCTATACTCCTGAAGTTATCCGGGAGAAGTTCGACCTGGAACCCCTACAAATCATTGAAATGAAGGGGCTTATGGGAGATTCTTCCGATAATTATCCCGGTATTACCCGGATTGGGGAGAAGACGGCCCTCAAGTTACTCCATCAATTTAATACGGTGGCTGAAATGTATGACCGTTTGGATGAATTGAAGCCTTCCAAGATGAAAGAAAATATAATTAACGACAAAGCTAATGCCTTGATGAGCCGGGACCTGGCTGAGATTATTACCAATGTCCCCCTCGAAAAAAATCTCGAAGATATTGCCTACAAAGGAAAACAAACGGATCTGTTAATGGATTTCTACCGGCAAATGCAATTCAATTCCTTCTTAACGCAATTGCAAGCCCAAACTGGCTTGGAAGCTGACCCCGAGGAAGTACCAGCAGATTTACCGCTTTATCAAGTGATTGAAGTCGACCAAGTTCAGGCTGATCACCTTCCTGACCGGGCAGCCCTCTATATCGAAATGTTGGAAGAAAATTATCATATGGGCCAAGTCATTGGCCTGGTTTGGCAAGACCTTGACAGTCATGAGATTTACTTAGCTGATTGGGGCCAAGCTATTCAAAGCCCTGCCTTCAAAGCATGGTTGGCAGATGCCTCGAATCAAAAAGTCCTTTTTGATTCTAAACGGGACCAAGTTATTTTAGCCAACGCTGGTTTAGACCTAGCTGGAATTGATTTTGATATTATGATTGCCAATTATCTAATCGATACCCACCTAGCCAAAGAATTGGCCGATATGTTAACCAATAATGACATGCCAAGCCTAGTTAAATATGATGAAGCTGTTTATGGTAAGGGGGCAAAACAAGCCGTCCCTGACCAGGCTGAATTAAATGACCATTTAGCCAATAAGGTCAAGGCCATGGGTCTTTTAGTGGAACCCTTGACCCAACAATTAAAAGACCTTCATATGTGGGACCTTTATCAAACCATTGAAATGCCCCTAGCCCGAGTCCTAGCTCGGATGGAAATCCAAGGGGTTAAAGTCGATGCCCAAATTTTAGCTGACAAGAACCAAGCCTTACTTGAACGCTTAGCCCAAATGGAAGCAGAAATCTATGACTTAGCGGGAGAAGAGTTCAATATTAACTCGGTCAAACAATTAGGCGTGATTCTTTTTGAAAAATTAGAATTACCAATTATTAAAAAGACCAAGACCGGTTATTCTACTGCTGCGGATGTCTTGGAGAAATTGGCCGATAAACATCCAATTATTCCCGCCATTCTGGAATACCGGCAAATTTCCAAACTTCAAGGGACTTATCTAGCCGGTCTACCGACTTATATCAAGGAAGACGGCAAAATCCACAGCCGTTTTGTCCAAACCTTAACTCAAACGGGTCGACTATCGTCGGCAGACCCTAACTTGCAAAATATTCCGGCCCGGATCGAAGAAGGTCGGCGCATCCGCCAGGCTTTTGTGCCAGCCCATGAAGGCTGGCAACTCTTTGGGGCCGATTATTCCCAAATTGAATTGCGCGTCCTGGCCCATATTGCTCAAGACCAGCATATGATTGCAGCCTTCAAATCGGGTGAAGATATTCATGAGGCTACGGCTCGCCGGGTCTTTGGTTTGGATCCTGACACAGTGATTGATGCCAACCTACGTCGCCAAGCCAAGGCGGTTAACTTTGGGATAGTGTACGGGATTTCTGATTACGGCTTGTCCAACAACTTGAATATTCCCCGGAAACAAGCCAAGGCTTTTATTGAGAATTATTTTGAAAAATATCCAGATATCCACCAGTTTATGGAGGATATTGTGGCGGAGGCCAAAGAAAAGGGTTATGTGGAAACCTTGTTCAAGCGTCGTCGTTATTTACCTGATATCGATGCTTCCAATTTCAATATTCGGTCCTTTGCCGAACGGACGGCCATGAATTCGCCGATTCAAGGAACAGCAGCAGATATTATTAAGATTGCCATGGTGCGGATTCAGGCTGCTTTGGATGAAAAAGGGTTGCAGTCACGTTTGTTGCTGTCTGTCCATGATGAGGTGATTTTGGAAGGGCCGGCTGAGGAGATGGAAGTCTTGTCAGATTTGGTGCCGGATATTATGGAATCCTGTGTGGAATTGGATGTGCCGCTCAAGGTGGAATACAATCAAGCCAACGACTGGTATGAGTTGAAATAAGACAAAAATCTGTGGCAGTTCGTCAGAGGGTTTGTGCCGGCAAATGTGAGTACTGATTAAAGTAATATAGTGATTGCTGGCAAAAGGTAGTAGTGACAAAATTAAAGAAAATTGAGTAAATATAAGGTTTCGAACAATCCCAAGCAGGTCGCGGAATCGTCCTTCAATGGGCGGGCCCATTGAAGGACTTGGCTGGCTACTCAAAGACTAAGCAGGCAAGCTGCCAAGTCTTTGATGTGCGCCAGTCCATTCTCCGTGCGACTGTCATGGATTGTTGAAGCCTTTTTACATTCAATCAGAAAGAAAAGAAGAGAAGGGAGAGGGTGCTGGTAAGGTTTGCTGCTTGAGGCAGTGGTTGGAGCTCGGTAGAAGAGAGTATTTCTTTAGTTGGTGCTGAAGTAAAGAAAGAATCTAGGTTTGTTCTTTAGTGGATATATAAGTGAGGAAAGATTTGGATTTTGTGCTTGTGTAGCCAAGAAAGTAAAGAAAATACCTGAGATTATTCTTGGCTTGTAATGGAAAATAATTACATAAACGCAAAGAGGCTGGGCAAAAAGTCTCAAAAATAACCGACAAACATTTCAAAAAGATGAGATGTTTCTCGGTTTTTATTAATTTTAATAAAATATAAGAAAAGAAAAGAGGTCCCCTTCCTTTTCTTCTTATCATTTCTGCTAATCTGGTTAAATTCATTGCCATTAACAGGATTCCAATATCATTTGAAACCCCAATTTTTCCTCTTACATGAACTCTTCGTACACCAAAATTGCGCTTCATTTGACCAAAAACAGGCTCAACTTCTATTTTACGTTGAGCATATAGTTGGCAACCTG
>NZ_AUAT01000005.1 GCF_000428865.1 Eremococcus coleocola DSM 15696 | reverse complement strand
TAAGCTATATTTAGCCATACAAAGACCCCCTAAAGTTGGATTTTTTGGTCCAACTTTAGGGGGTCAGTACAAACCACTGTGAGAATCTTTTTAGTTAAGCTATTTTTTATAAATTTTCTAAGATAAGTTGACTCACATCTGCTAGATTATCCTGAATCAGAGAATGGCCGGCTTGGTCAAAGCTAATTAACTGGGCTTGGTCACCGAAAAATTTCTTATTTAAGAGAGCTTGGTCATACGGAATAATCTTATCTAACTTACCGTGTAAGATATAAATAGGGTGGTCAACACCGCTGATATGGCCACTACCTGGAGCAATAGCGGTCGCCTCTTGGGTCATATTATAGTGAACCAAAGCGTAATCCAAATCAACTAAGTTTACCTGTTGCATGGTAGCCTCTAAATGGCGGGCATAGGTTTCCGGATCAGGCTGCTTATTTTGATAAATAGTCCGGGTCCAAATTTTTTCTAATAGGGGAAAATTCTTCGTCTGGTTAATATCTAAATAGGACTGGACTTGATACTGGTCTTGAGCAATTTCTTCTTTGCTTAGTAAGGGCTGACCAAAAATAGGGCGCTTATCTTCACCTTTTTGATACATTGGATAACCTTGTATCCCAACCGTTCCTAATAGATAGATTTGTTTCACTTGATTTGGAAGCAGGTAAACTAATTCTAAGGCAACTAAGCCTCCCGCTGACCAGGCAGCAATATCAAACTTTTCTAAGGACAAGGCCGCAACAATCTTAGCCAAATCTTGGGCAAATTCTTCAATCGAATCATGCTCATAAACATAGTCTGAATGACCAAAGCCAGGTAGGTCTGGCGCATAAACATTAGCATGGCCTTCCAAGCTTTCAATCAAAGCTTCCATATGAACGGAAGAAGACATATTCCCATGGATTAATAAGACTTGAGGGCGGCCGGCTTGAATATCACCCTGCCGGTAGGAAATTTTACCTAAGGATTCTACGACGATTTCTTTTTCTTGATACACTTTCATATGTCATCTCCTTTTTATTCATCATTTTAGCTAAAGAATAGCACATTCCTATTTGTTGGTAAACAAAAAAAGAAAACGCTTTATTTGTGAATAAATAGATAGGTTTGACCTAATTCTTGAAAAGCTTTGCATATAAAAAGAGTCTGGCGAAAGCGCCAGACTCTCGTCCTACACTGATAAAGTAAGACTTAATAAATATTAAAGTATTTTTCCAATTCCCATTGGGTCACTTGTTTATTATAGGAATCAAATTCTAAACTCTTTTCATCAATAAAGTTTTCAGAAATATGACTACCTAGCGCCTCTAGGATAACCGGTTCTTGGCTCAAATTATCCAAAGCTTCACCTAAGGTCCGCGGTAAATCAAAAATACCTTGTTCAAACCGTTCTTGGCGACTCATGGAATAAATATTCCGCATGATCGGTTCACCGGGTTCTATCTTTTCTTCGATTCCTTTTAAGCCAGCCGCTAATAGAACGCTTAGGGCTAAATAAGGGTTAGCAGAAGGGTCAATAGAACGTACTTCTACCCGGGTTGATAGGCCTCGTGCCACTGGAATCCGAACTAAAGGTGAACGATTCTTCTCAGACCAAGCAATATAGACTGGGGCTTCGAAGCCATCCACTAAACGTTTATAAGAGTTAACTAGGGGGTTACATACTGCCGTATAAGCAGAGGCATATTTTAATAGGCCGCCAATAAAATAATAGGCTTCTTTAGATAATTGACGGTCATCTTCTGGATCAAAGAAGACATTTTCCTTGCCTTTAAATAAAGATAAATTAAAGTGCATCCCTGAGCCAGCAATGCCGTAAACTGGTTTAGGCATGAAGGTGGCATAAAGATTATTTCTTTTAGCAACTGACTTAACCACTAATTTAAAGGTTTGGATAAAGTCACAAGCAGAAATTGCATCCGCATATTTCCAATCAATCTCATGTTGACCTGGTCCCACTTCATGGTGACTAGCTTCAATATCAAATCCCATATCTTCTAATTCGATCACCATTTCCCGGCGAACATTTTCTTGAATATCCATAGGGGCTAAGTCAAAGTAACCACCATGGTCCCCTAATTCTTTACTTGGACGACCTTGATCATCGCGTTTAAATAAGTAAAATTCTGGTTCTGGTCCTAAATTAAAAGTTGTAAAGCCATAGTCAGCAAGCTTAGCCAAAATCCGTTTTAAATTAGAACGAGGGTCCCCCGCAAAAGGTTGGCGGTCAGGTGTTTCCACATCACAGATTAAACGGGCCACACGACCGTCAGGGTCTTCATCATGTTTGGTCATAATTAACCAAGTATCAAGATCTGGAACTAGGTACATATCACTTTCTTCAATCCGAACAAACCCTTCGATGGAGGACCCATCAAAAGCCATATCATTATTTAATGCTTTACCTAACTGGGCGACGGGGATTTCTACATTTTTGATAATCCCTAAAATATCCGTAAACATTAAGCGGATATAACTTACATTTTTCTCTGCTGCATCCTCTAGAATTGTCTCTTTGGTCCATTTTTGCTTAGCCATGTACTTCCTCCTATTTATAACGACTTTCCATCCCTAATTCATCCCGTAAAATACGGCGCACATCCTGGTCAGTTAAACCAGGTTTTGCCTGACTGTCTTGATCTTTCTTTTGTCTAAAATGAGTTTGAACCCCTTTAAGAGTCATCCCCGATTCAATTAAATCAGCAATTTCTAACAATAAATCAATATCATTTAAAGAATACATTCGTCGATTAGAAGCCGAACGCCTAGGAACCACTAATTGATATTCTTCATAATATCGAATTTGTCTAGCGGTTAAATCCGTTAATTCCATCACGGTACCAATTGGAAAAACTGGCCGCGACCGCTTCAATTCAATTGCTCGCATGGGCTCCCTCCTTTAAATTTAGTCTTAGTGTAAAATTTTTCAAGGGGAGATGCAAGGATAATTTAACGTTTCATGTTAGAAAATGTAACATGGTATTTCACTTTGATTAAATTGAACATTTTTACAACCTTAAATAAACTTTTTTGCTATAATAAATAGACTATCATAGTTAGGTTTGATAGAAATACACGATGAAGGGGTTCCCCTCAATGAAAACGCGTCAAGGCTATACTAAATTGATCCCCATAGGGAGTCTTTTACTTATTATTATAACGACTGCTTTATTAATTAGTCTTAAGACCATGACCAAGGACCAGGAAGAAAAAATTGCTTGGGATAAAAATAGTGAAGCTTCCATTAGTCTTTCATCAAGTATTAATGAAAGCCAAGCAGAAGATGAATCAGAAAATCCAGTTCAATTATTCCGCCAAGCATCGAATAAAATACCAACTGATCCTAGTAATACAGATTTAATGACCATTCAAGCTAGCATTCATGATACAATTAATCGTTTTTATAATAATAATTTTCTAACAGCACAAGATGATATTTTGAAAGTTATCCAACAAAATAAATTAGATGTCGCTCGAACAGGTATTTATTTTATGCCAAATCATCCTGCCCAAGTCACTCAGACTGATAATATCCAACAGTTGGATGTCCCTCTTTTATTGCAGAATGATCCCCGTTGGGCCGAACTACACTATGGTTCAGATGCGCCCGGTCAACTATATAAAAATGGCTGTGCCATCGTTTCCTTAGCCATGATTCAAGCAACTTATGATAATGCCCAAATCGAACCTCAAGACATTCTCGATTGGAGTCAAGATAAATATTATTTACAAAACCAAGGAACATCTTGGGATATCTTCTACGATTTTGCCCAAGAATTTGGTTATCAGTTTGAAAACTTTGGTAACGATTTTGACCAGGCTATGGCAGCCTCTCAAGCGGGTAAACTAATTGTCATTTCAGTTAAACCAGGTACCTTTACCGAAATTGGCCATATTTTAATTGTTCGAGCTTATGATCCAAACCAAGGTTTAGTCTATGTAAATGATCCCAATGATGATCCATCTAAAATGCATTCTTTACAAGGATTTGACCAAACCATTATTCAAGAAGATGCCGTAAATTACTGGGCAATTTATAAATAGGGGTTGTTTGACTTGAACGAAAATTCTCATACAAAAAATAGAACTAGCCTAGCATCGCGTGGAGCCTTGCTAGGCATTTTGGTATACCTAATCTTAGCCCTAGCTAAACTATTAAGTGGTTACTTCTTTCATTCAGCCACCCTCCATGCTGATGGTTTAAACAATCTTTCGGATATTATTTCCTCGCTCACTGTCCTCTTAGGCTTACGGCTAGCTAAGCGACCAGCTGACCAAGATCACTTTTTCGGTCATGATAAGTATGAAGCCTTGTCCAGTTTTGTTGTATCACTAATCATGTTTAGTTTAGGCTTTAATGTCATTCGCCAAGGTCTCATGACTCTTTACAATCAAAGCTTTAGTCAACCAGACCAACGCAGTTTTTGGATTGGTCTTAGCTCAACCATCATCCTTTACCTAACTTATAACTATCTTAGGTCCTTAGCCCAAAAAACTAAATCAATGGGCCTCAGTGCTACTTCAAGAGATATGCGAAATGATATACTTATTTCCGCCGCTTCCTTATTAAGTCCCTTATCTATCTACCTTAAACTACCCGCTTTAGACACCCTCATTTCGATTATAATCGGAGCAATTATTATGACCTCAGCCTACCATGTTTTTGCTGAATCTACCTTTGTTCTTTCCGATGCTTTTGATAAAGACCAACTGATTCACTATAAAGAAAAGGTTTTAATGCATCCTAAAGTTCTGGATGTGCCCAAAATTCGTGCACGAATGAATGGCCAGCATACCTATGTGGATATTGTGATTAATATTGATGGTAATTTGTCTGTCTATGAATCCCATAAAATAACTGAAGAAGTTGAAGCAATCTTACTGTATAATTACGGTGTTTTTGATATTGATGTCCATGTTGAACCGTATCAGAAAGTTTAAATATGATCTTTATTGAATCATTTTATCAACAAGGAAAAACTTCTCATTTTATTTTACAAACTTCCTAAGCCATCCTAATACCATAAAAAGAGGGACTGAATTTTTATTCAGTCCCATTATTATTTTTAAATTTTATTTAACTAAGCCAGCTTCATAGAAAGCTTTCTTATCTTCATCAGGCACCATTGAACCACCTGTGGCCCATGCAATGTGGGTAATTTGATCTTGTTTATCCATTAATCCTTTAGCAGATAGATAGGCTTGACCTGCTTGAGTTTTAAATAACTTGGCAGGTCCTGACAGTCCAGCCACAGCTGCAGGTTCAAGGGCAATTTTCTCAACATCAACTAAACGCGTAAGCGTTTGGCTAGCTTCATCTTCTAAAACAGTATAGCCCCCATCAAAAAAGTTTTCCATTAGTGGAGCTACTAATTGTGATGTTCTTGGAACAGCTAATCCATCCATAACCGTTTTACCATCAATCCCGAAATCAAAAACAGATACATTGGCATATTCACCCGTAATTAGACCTAATAATAAGGATGGTACATGACTTGGTTCAGCAAAGAAACAATGAACATTATCACCAAAGGTATGTTTTAAACCGAAAGTAATCCCACCAGGAGATCCTCCCACACCACATGGAAGGTAGACAAATAATGGATGGTCCGCATCTACTTTAATTCCTTCTTGATCCAGTTGTTTTTTCAAACGACTGGCAGCGGTAGTATATCCTAGGAATAAATATTTAGAGTTCTCATCATCGACAAAATAGGATTGAGGATCGGCTTCAGCCGCTATCCGTCCTTGATTAACAGCTTCAGTGAAATTAGTATTATGTTCAATAACAGTTACACCATGAGAACGAAGGTAATCTTTTTTCCATTGTTTGGCATCATTTGACATGTGAATAATGGCATCAAAACCAAATTTTGCAGCCATTACTCCAGTTGAAATACCTAAGTTTCCGGTTGTCCCAACAATCACCTTAAATTGAGAGAAATACTCTCTAAATTTAGGTTCTGAAAAGACTCGGTAATTAACTTCCGTACTTTCTAGTAAGCCTGATTCAAGAGCTAAAGTTTCGGCATGGCATAAGACTTCATAAATAGCACCCCGAGCTTTGATTGTTCCAGCAATAGGTAGTAAATCATCACGTTTTAAATAAAGTTGACCTGCAATATTTACTTGATACCGGTCTTCAAGTTCCTTTTGAAAAGCTTCTAAGTGGGTAATAGGTGATTCAATAAGTCCATCTAGAGCTTCTGTATCCGCAAACTCTTGTTTTATAAAAGGTGCAAAACGTTGAAGTCGTTCCTCAGCATCAATCACATCGGCCCTATTAAATTGAACTGTATCTTTAGCTTCTTCAAAGCCCTTTTTCTTATCATTAATCCAAAAAACAACCTCACCATTTACTAGTGTATCAATAATAGGACTTTCTTTAACCCATTCTTCTAAAGTCTTACCAGCTATTTTTTCTGTCACTGAATTAGCCTCCTCTATGCATAGTTATTACATTAAGAAAAGTTTATCACATATTTTTTTAAAAGAAATCCTTTTTTAACGATTTATATTAAGACTTAATTGAATTGTTATCAAATTCAAATCTTATTCATTAAACATTTCGCTTTAGTCTCGTTTTTCTTCAAACTCTTATCTTTATATCGCTTCTGTTCTAAAGGATAAACTAGAGAATTTATTATATTCTTTTTTGAAAAGCAAAATAGCCGTATCACGGGCACCCGCCCGGTTTTTGGCAATAATGACTTCGACAGTATTATCTGGTAATTCGTCAACTGGACCACTATCTTCATCATCTTCATCTTGGTGATAATCATCCCGATATAAGAAAGCTACAATATCAGCATCTTGTTCAATGGATCCTGATTCACGAATATCCGATAACATGGGGCGTTTATTTTGTCGGTGTTCGACACCACGGGATAATTGCGATAGGGCAATAACTGGGACAGATAACTCTTTGGCCAAACGCTTTAATTGTCTTGAAATTTCGGATACTTCTTGTTGGCGGTTTTCGCGACCATTTCCCTCAATTAATTGTAAGTAGTCAATAATAATTAAGCCTAGTTCAGGTTGTTCTTGTTTTAAACGGCGGCACTTTGCCCTAATTTCCGATACTTTAATTCCGGCAGAATCATCAATATAAATCGGAGACTGACCTAGAATTCCTGTTGCTACAAAGAGACTATTCCATTCATCATCAGTAAGGTTACCCGTACGTAAGTTAGTAGCATTAATATTTCCCTCAGCACAAATCATACGATTGACTAAATCTAAGGCGCTCATTTCGAGTGAGAAAATGACAACCGGTTTCTTACTTTTTGTGGCAACATTCTGAGCTATATTTAAAGCAAAGGCTGATTTACCTACGGCTGGACGGGCCGCTACAATGACTAGTTGATCCGGTTGAAAACCATGAATAATATTATCTAATTCAGGATAACCAGTCGAAAGACCTGGTAATTCACCCCCATTTTCAGACATTTCTTCAACTTTAGCAATGGCTTCTTTAACTAAGTTTTTGACTTCTTGGGGTCGGTTTGACTGTGAGCCTTCACCAATATTCAGGATTAATTGTTCACTAAAATCTACAATGTCCTGAACATCATCACTATCTTCCATTGCTTTTTGACTGATGCTTCGGCTAGCAGTAATTAATTGTCTTAAAATATATTTTTCTCTAACGATGCGGGCATAATGCTCCACATTCACGGTAGATGGGGTATAGGATACTAACTCCATCAAATAGCTACGACCACCCACAGCTTCAAGTTGATCATAGGCTTCTAACTGTTCCGCTAAAACTAGGGTATCAAGTACCTGACTATCATCATAAACCTTTAACATAGCATTATATATTTGTTGATGCTTAGTTTTGTAAAAAGAGTCCACATCAATTAAGGTCATTACATTCGCTAGTTTAACTGGGTCTAGTAATAAAGCCCCTAGGACTGATTTTTCTGCTTCCTCACTAAAGGGAATCTGTTGTTCATTTAACATTTCCAAGGAAGTCTCACCTCTTTCTAGGATAGTATCATTATACGCAAGGGGGCTTGTTATTTCAATTTAAGATTAAACGATAAAATGCTAAGACTTAAGTCATAAAGTCATAAAAATACCCAGATTCTGATTTAATGATCATAATCTGGGTTGATAATTAATTAAGCCTCAACAACATGTACTTTAATTCGAGCATGGACTTCAGGTTTTAATTTTACTTCAACATTAAAGTGACCTAAAGACGCTAAATTCTCAGACAGTTGAATCTTACGTTTATCAACGTTAATCCCATATTGTTTTTCTAATTCTTCAGCAATTTGTTTAGAAGGAATGGTTCCAAATAAACGACCATCATCACCAGTCTTAGCAGGGATGGTAACGACTGTTGCTTCAGCTTCAATTTGCTTTTTGATTTTTTTTGCTTCTTCTACTTCTTCAGCTTCTTGGCGAGCCAAAGCTTTTTCTTTAGATTTTAGGGCATTTAAGGCACCCGAATCAGCTATCCTAGCTAAGTTATTCTTAACTAAATAATTGCGGCCATAACCTTCTGATACTTCAATCACTTGGCCTTTTTTTCCTTGTTTCTTGACATCTTTTAATAAAATTACTTTCATTCTGATTCCTCCCGATCAAATTCAATCGATTCAATTAACATCTGATAGACTTCATCCATCGTTTTATCATATATTTGTGTTGCAGCATTTGATAGGTGACCGCCACCACCTAGTCGTTCCATGATTGTCTGTACATTAATGGTACCTAAACTTCGGGCCGAGATACCAATGACTGATTGATCCTCTTCCAAAGATTGGCGTTTATAAATAACAAAAGAAGCTTCCACGCCTTTAATTGTCAACATTTGGTCTGCTGATTGTGAAGCAATCACATTATCAATCACTTGATTTTCCGGTCCCTTAGAAATGGCATAATCGCTGTCATAAATCTCTAAATTATCCACTAACTTATTCCGATTAATGACAGCATCTAAATCTTCTTTTAAAATACGGTTAATTTTCGCAATATCTGCCCCTCTGGATTTTAAGAAAGAGGCTGCATCAAAGGTCCTTGACCCAGTCCGAGCTGAGAAATTATTGGTATCAACTACAATTCCAGATAAGAGGGCTGTCGCTTCAAAGGCATTAAGGTTATGACTGGTATTCCGCATATTCATATAGAACTCAGTAATTAACTCAGCAGTCGATGAAGCATAAATTTCAATATAAGATAATTCTGTATTTTTAGGGAATTCTTCGCCTCGACGATGATGATCAATAATAATGAGTGCATGATTTTCTAAGAAGTCTTCTGCTTCTGAAAGTGAAGGACGATGATGGTCTACCATAATAATCAGAGTAGATGGAGTAATCCAATCTTTCGTTTGTTCATGACTAATTAAAACATTCTCAAGTTGATATTCTTCATTAGGTAAGCTTAAGAGTTGTTCTATATCACTATTAATTTCCATAGGATTAATAATTATCCGCGCCTCTTTATTGAGATGACGGGCTAATTTATAAATTCCAAAAGCTGACCCGATTGAGTCTGTATCCGGTCGCTTATGACCACTTACCAAGACCCGGTCTGCTTTAGAAATAGCATTTCGAAGGGCTTGAAAAACTAATTTAGAACGGATATTAGAACGTTTTTCACTAGGGTTAGTCTTACCACCATAGAAACGAGCCCGTCCATCTTGGCTGCGGACGACGATTTGATCGCCACCACGGCCTAAGGCTAAGTCTAAGTTATTTTGGGCTTGTTCTGCTAAGCCATTAATATCATAAATTTCATTTTCTGAGTAAGCGATCCCCAAAGAAATAGAAATAGGAATATTCTTAGCATAGTTCCGTTTTCTTAATTCCTCAAAGAATTTAAACTTATTCTCCTCTAAACTATCTAAAGTCCGCATATTCATAATCACGATAAATTTCTCTTCATCGAGACGTTTATAATATATACCGTGTAACTTAGTCCAACGGGTAATTTCTGATAACAAGTCTGAATCAAACTTAGCTACTTGACGGTCATCCATTGCTTCTAGAACTTCATTATAATCATCAATAAATAAATAACCAAATACAACTTGGTCAAATTTACGATTTTCCTTTATCTGAATTTCCTCAGTAATATCGACTAAATATAAGGTATGGTTAATTTCACGATGTAAGACTTTAAAGTAGCTATCCATAAACTTAACCTGGTGCCACTGGTCATCATCTTTAACAGCCAACACTTTTTTAAAATCAGAATTTAGAGATATTAGATATTCACCTAATAAATCTTGACCCATAAAAAGATGTTGAAAGGTAGGATTAATCCATTTTATTCTTTGTTGATCATCATAAATAGTAATTGCTATGGGAGCCCGGAACATGGCATCTTCTTGTACGGTTTGGGCAGATTTTGAAATATTATTCGCTAGAACATTAATATTATCCGCTACATCTTGAAAATTAAAAATTATGAAAATAATTACAATGACTAACAAGAAAAGTAGCATTAACCCAAATTGCCATTTAATATAAAAGGCGGATAGCATGATTAATAAATAGAGAATCACAATAGAATATATTTGCCAGGATATTTCTAAGGAATGAAAAAACTTGAAAAAGCTCTTAATTTTTTGCATTCACATTCTCCTCATATTACTTAATGTTATAGCTTATTTTACCACAATCTAGCATTGATAGCTAATCACGGTTATGTTTCACGTGAAACATGTTTTAGTTATTTCCATACAAAAAAAGTCTGGAACAATTAATGTTCCAGACTTTTCAATAATTAAATTAGTCTTTAACAGCAAATGGTAATAAGCCCATAATTCTTGCACGTTTAATTGCAATTGTTAAAGCGCGTTGGTGCTTAGCACATGTACCTGTTACACGACGTGGTAAAATTTTACCTTTATCAGAGATAAAGCGTTGTAATAATTCTACGTCCTTATAATCAGGGTGATCAATATGGTTAGCACAGAAGTAACATACTTTTCTTCTACGTCTTCCTCCACGGCGTTGTGGCATAAGTTTGACCTCCTTTTAATAGTTAGAATGGTAAGTCATCTTCGGAAATGTCGATTGGTTTACCATCTTGAGCAAATGGGGATTCATCAAAATTAGAAAAATTCTGATTAAATGAAGGCCCATTGTTATTTTGATTTGTTTGATGGAACCCTTGGTTATTATTAGCATAGCTATTATAGTTATTATCATTATTTGCTTGATAATTACTATTTGCTGAATTGTTATTATTTTCTCGTGGACGCTGTTCTGTCACTTGACGTGGTTCTAATAAATGGAAATTATTTACAACTACTTCGGTGATATAAACACGTTCACCTTGTTGGTTATCATAAGACCGGGTTTGAATCCGACCTTCAACTCCAACCTGTGATCCCTTACGAGTAAAATTAGCAAAGTTTTCAGCGGCTTTACGCCAAATAACACAGCGGATAAAATCTGCTTCACGTTCACCTTGTTGATTGGTAAATGAACGATTCACTGCTAAGGTAAAAGTACCTACGGCAGTACCGGATGATGTGAAACGTAAGTCAACTTCTCGCGTCAAGCGGCCAATTAATTGTACTGTGTTCAATTAAATTATCCTCCCTCACTGTTTCACGTGAAACATTTTTAAAATTAGTCTTCTACTTTAGTAATCATGTGACGTAAGATGTCACGATTGATTAAAGAAAGACGGTCGAATTCATCGATGCCTTTAGAATCTGTCGCTTTTAAGTGAATTAAATGATAGATTCCTTCTTTATAATCATTGATTTCATATGCAAAACGACGTTTAGCCCAGTCTTTAGATTCGATAATTTCACTACCATTGTCTGTTAAGATTGAGTCGAAACGTTCTACTAATTCTTTCTTAGCATCATCTGCTAAGTCAGGACGAATGATATATAAAATTTCGTATTCAACTGATTGATCCATTTTGCTACACCTCCTTATGGTCTATTGGCCCTAACATAGGGCAAGGAGAGTATTTATTATTAAATACTCACATCTATAAATTATATGACTAAATCATTGGAAAAGCAAGGATTTCTTATCTTGATTTACCTTATTTTTAAATTTTTATAAAAGAATCTTTCAAACCATTTGAAATATAGACTTGGTTATGACGGTCAACCACCACTCCTTCAATCGCTTTAGTTTGATTGATTAAATCAATAGCGGCTTGACGATTCAAATTAAATAAGATGGTGGTCCATGCCTCACAAGCTAAGGATTGGTCAGCGATAACTGTCACTGAAGCCAGGTCATTTTCAATCGGGTAACCCGTTTTAGAATCAAAAATATGGTGGAACTGACGGCCGTTTGTTTCTAACTGTCGCTCATATATTCCTGAGGTTACCACTGATTGATTGACTACTTTAACAAAACCTAAATGCTTATTACGTTCAGCTTGAGGATTCTGAATCCCAACTTTCCAATATGGTTCTAATTGTCGGTCTGGTTTTCCTAAGGTCAAAACATTGCCACCTAAGTTTATTATACCTATATCAATCCCAGCTGCTAGAAGATAACTTTTAGCCTGATCTGCAAAATACCCTTTGGCTAAAGCACCCAGATCAATTTCCATGCCTGCCTGACTTAAATAGACTGTTCTTTGGGCAGGATCTAATTCAATAAAATGTGGGTCAATAAGTGTTAAAGCATGAGTAACTTCATCCGCTTGGGGTTGATGAGCATCTTTAAAGCCAATCCGCCAGAGCTTAATTAAGGGACCAATCGCTATATTTAAAGCTAAATCTGAAGCAATACTTTTTTCTTTACCATAAACAATTAAATCAAATAGATCTTGGTCCACCTTGACTGGATTTTGACCCGCCGCTAAGTTAACTGCCATGAGGTCTGATTGATTATTATTAGCAGAAAACCTTCTTTCAAAATCCGCCATCATCGCCTGAACATCTGTTAATAAAGTCTTGGCTTGGTTTGGATCTGAACTTCCAATCATCACGGATATAATTGTCCCCATCATACGGTATTGATTACTATATAAATCCATATTAAACTCCTTTTAAAAAAAACTGCTGACAATTTTGATAAAAATTAACAGCAGTTTTTAATTGATTATTTATGCTTCTTCATTGGAATCAGGGGAAACTTCATTGCTTTCAGAATCAATTTCTGCTTCTGGTTCTAGTTGGTTTGAATTAGCAGGATCATCCACTAGCTCAGGATCATCTTCTTCTGACTCAAGAATTGTCGTGATTGAAGATACGACTGCCTCTTGGTCTAAACGAATCATACGCACACCTAGTGTCGCTCTAGAACTTTGCGAAATCCCTTCAACTTTCATCCGAATCGCAACCCCTTGATTGGTCATGACCAGAATATCTTCATGGCCTTCCACCACTAAAAGACCAGCTAACTTGCCTGATTTTTCTGAGATATTTGAAGTTTTAACACCCAAACCACCCCGATTTTTGATAGAGTATTGTTCCACAGGGGTCCGCTTACCGTATCCTTTATCCGTAATAACTAAAACATCCGAACCTTCTACCATAATATCAGCGCCCACAACGTAATCATCGTCACGTAAGCGTACACCGCGAACACCTGTAGCGGTCCGGCCCATGGCTCTCACATCACTTTCAAGGAAGGATATGGCATTACCCTCATGGGTTCCAATAATAATTGGTTTATTACCATCTGTTTCCATCACTGCAACTAAGCTATCATCTTCTTTTAAGTTCAAAGCAATTAAGCCATTATTCCGGATATTATAGTACTCAGAAGATAAAGTCCGTTTTACCGTACCGGTTTTCGTGACAAAGAAAAGATATTTTTCATGGTCGGTATCCTGATCTGAAATAGAAATCATGGCTTTCACTTCTTCACCTTTATCAATTTTAATTAAATTAATAATTGGTAACCCCTTAGCGGTCCGGCCATATTCTGGTATTTCAAAACCTCGTTTTTCATAAACCTTACCTTGATTGGTAAAGAAGAGGAGGGTGTCATGGGTTGAACATGAAACCAAAGTTTGGATATGATCACCATCACCTAAGCCCATGCCTTTGACCCCACGTCCCCCACGATTTTGAACAGAGAATTCATCTTGGGTCATCCGTTTGATATACCCTTTGTTGGTTAAGGCAATTAAAACATCTTCTTCTTCAATTAAAGATTCATCTTCAATATCGGTGATTTCACCAATATGAAGTTCGGTCCGACGAGCATCACCAAAACGGGTCCGAATTTCATTTAATTCATCTTCAATAATTTGGAAAATCCGTTCTTGACTCCCTAATATTTCGGTCAAACGTTGAATAAGGTCGAGTAAATCAGCATATTCTTTTTCGATTTTATCACGTTCTAATCCAGTCAAACGCACTAAGCGCATATCCAAAATTGCTTGGGCTTGTACATCTGATAATTCATAACGGTTCATTAACTCTTGCTTAGCAATATCACCATCTTGGGAAGAACGAATGATATGAATAATCTCATCAATATGATCTAAAGCAATCCGTAAGCCTTCTAAAATATGGGCCCGATTTTCAGCCTTCCGTTTATCATATTCTGTCCGCCGCCGGATAACTTCTACTTGATGGTCTAAATATTTCGATAAGATTTCTTTTAAGTTTAATATTTTAGGAACACCTTTATCGATGGCTAACATATTGAAGCCAAAGCTTACTTGCATCGGCGTATACTTATATAAATTATTTAAAACTACACTGGCTGAGGTATCCCGGCGAACTTCAATGACAATCCGCATTCCTTCACGACCTGATTCATCATTGGCGTAAGTTATGCCTTCAATCCGTTTATCCCGGGCTAGGTCAGCAATCCGTTTAACTAGGTTAGCTTTATTCACACCATAAGGAATCTCAGTCACGACAATCCGTTCTCGGTCATTAGCTAACTGTTCAATATCTACTTTAGAACGGACTAAAATTTTACCCCGACCGGTTTGATAAGCACGACGAATCCCAGATTTACCCATGACAAGTGCCCCAGTAGGAAAATCAGGACCCGGTAAGACTTCCATCAATTCATCCACAGTCACATCGGGATTTTTCATTAAAAGGTCTAGCGCATCAATCACTTCACCTAAATTATGAGGGGGAATATTGGTAGCCATCCCAACCGCAATCCCAGAAGCACCATTGACTAATAAATTAGGAAAACGTGCCGGTAAAACAACAGGTTCTTTTTCTTCTTGTGAATAATTATCTTGAAAATCAATGGTATCTTTATTGATATCTCTTAACATTTCTACAGAAATCTTACTCATACGGGCTTCAGTATATCGCATGGCAGCTGCCCCATCCCCATCGACAGAACCAAAGTTACCATGGCCGTCAACTAAGAGTTCCCGATAAGAAAAGGGTTGGGCCATGCGAACCATAGCTTCGTAAATTGCCGAATCACCGTGAGGATGGTATTTCCCCATGACATCGCCGACAATCCGAGCTGATTTCTTATGGGGTTTGTCTGGCGTCACGCCAATTTCATTCATTCCATAAAGAATCCGACGTTGGACTGGCTTTAAGCCATCTCTAACATCTGGTAGAGCCCGTGCCACAATAACACTCATGGCATAGTCTAGGAATGAATTTCGCATTTCATCAGGTAGACTGACCGTTTCATAATCACGATCAATATCATCAAATATTTCAGTCATCTATTTTTTCCTTTCTTGAATACATTCGCTCCTAGACATCTAAGTTTTGAACATAAACAGCATTATCTTCAATGAAGGCGCGTCTTGGTTCAACATCTTCACCCATTAACATGGACATTACTTGATCAGCTACTTCAGCATCTTCCACTTTAACTCGCAGAAGGCGGCGATTTTCTGGATTCATAGTTGTTTCCCATAATTGTTCATAATCCATTTCACCCAGCCCTTTATACCGTTGTAGTTTATAACGGGCATCCGGGTTAGCTTTGCGCCACTTGTTTAATTCTTCATCGGTATCCAAATAAGTTTCTTTCTTACCAACTTTTACTTGGTAGAGAGGCGGTTGAGCAATATAAACATAACCTGCTTCTATGAGGGGACGCATATACCTAAAGATGAGTGTTAATAATAAAGTTCGAATATGAGCCCCATCCACATCAGCATCGGTCATAATAATTAATTTATGATAACGAACATTATTAACATCAAATTCAGACCCAAAACCAGTCCCCATAGCAGTAAACATGGAACGAATTTCTTCATTAGCTAAAATCCGGTCCATGGTTGCTTTTTCAACGTTTAAGATTTTACCCCGAATTGGTAAAATCGCTTGGTACATCCGGGACCGACCTTGCTTAGCAGATCCACCCGCTGAATCACCTTCGACGATAAACAATTCACATTTTTCAGCTTCCTTACTAGAACAGTCAGCTAATTTTCCGGGTAGATTAGCAATTTCTAAACCTGATTTCTTCCGAGTCATTTCCCGGGCGCGTTTAGCAGCAGACCGAGCGCGGGCTGCTAGAATTCCTTTTTCAACAATTATTTTGGCGACCCGAGGATTTTCCAATAAGAAGGTATTAAATTCAGCGGTAAATAAGCGGTCGACGATGGTCCGCACTTCAGAATTACCTAACTTCGTCTTGGTTTGACCTTCAAATTGAGGATCAGGATGTTTGACTGAAATAATGGCAGTTAAGCCTTCCCGGGTATCTTCACCGGAAAGATTATCATCACTGTCTTTAAGAAGGTTATTATTACGGGCATAATCATTGATAATCCGGGTTAAAGCCGTCTTAAAACCAGATTCATGCATCCCACCTTCATGGGTATGAATATTATTAGCAAAAGATAAAAGATTGGTTGAATAAGAATCGGTATATTGCAAAGCAATTTCAACCGCAATATCATCCATTTCACCCTCAAGGAAAATTGGCTCTTCATGAAGCGGTTTTTTGGCGTGGTTTAAATGCTCAATAAAGCTTTTTAACCCACCTTCATAGAAAAAGGAATCAGATGCTTGACGTTCTTCCCGCTTATCTTCAAGGGAAATACGTAAGCCTCGGTTAAGAAAAGCTAATTCTTGAATCCGATCTTTCAACCGTTCATATTTAAAATCAGTCGTATCAGTGAAAATAGTCCCATCCGGTACAAAATTCACTTTAGTTCCCACTAATTCAGTTTCACCAATCACTTCTAATTCTTTAGTGACAAGGCCACGTTCAAATTCTAAATGATGGATTTTACCTTCACGGAAAATTTCTAAGGTTAAATGAGTGGATAAGGCATTGACCACAGCTGCCCCAACTCCATGGAGACCTCCAGATACCTTGTAGGAATCATTTCCAAATTTCCCCCCTGCATGGAGTACGGTATATACCGTTTCAGCCGCAGGACGACCGGTTTTTGATTGAATATCTACTGGAATCCCACGTCCATTATCAATTACCGTGATGGAATTATCTGCCTCAATGAAGACTTCAATATGATCACAATAACCTGCTAAGGCCTCGTCGATGGAATTATCTACAATTTCCCAAACGAGATGGTGCAAACCATCAATTGAGGTGGTCCCAATATACATACCAGGACGCTTACGTACAGCTTCTAAGCCTTCTAAGACCTGGATTTGATCGGCATTATAGCCATTATTTTTGATAGGTTCGGACATAGATTATTCTCCTTATTTCTCTTTTTCTAAGTGGCCTTGGTCTACTTGGTAAATAGATAAATGAGCTAGATGGTCTAGATTAAGACCGTCTAAGCTAGCCGTCGTTAGGACAGTTTGAACTTGATTAGCAATCCGGGTCATCAGAACCGTCTGCCGATGGGCATCTAATTCTGAAAGAACATCATCTAGGAGTAAGACCGGATAATGACCTTTTAATTCCTTAATCAATTCAATTTCAGCTAATTTTAAACTTAAGACAATGGTTCGTTGCTGGCCTTGCGACCCAAAAAATTGCGCTGGCTTGCCGTCTAAGTAAAAACTTAAATCATCTCGGTGCGGCCCATAGAGGGTAACCCCTTGGTCTTTTTCTCGTTGCTGGTTTGCTGCAAATAAGTCGGTAAAGGCTTGAGCCAGTTGGTCTATCTCTTGATAATTAAGACGAGAATGACTGGCATCATAAGAAATAGTTAATTGATCCTTTTGACCTGATAGTTCTTCTTGAATTTCTTGGGCTAAACGGGCTAAGTCTTGAACAAATTTCGTCCGGTAGCCTATCACTTTGACAGCTTGTTCAATAAATTGTTGACTAAGTACTTCAAAGTATAAGTCATCAAACTTAGTCGAACGACCATAATCTTTTAGATAGCGATTCCGTTGTTTTAACAAGCGATGGTAGGTTAATAATTCTTGTAAATAAACAGGATGGGATTGGCCTAATTCCGTATCAATAAACTTACGCCGTAAACCGGGAGCCCCTTTTATTATTTGTAAATCTTCAGGAGCAAAGAGGATTACATTTAATTTTCCGATAAAACTCGATAACTTAGCTTGATCGATATAATTAAATTTGGCTTGTTTACCCTTGGAAGAAATTTGCAGGGAAAGGGGATAGGAATAATTCTCTGTTTGGACCTGACCTTCAACTAAAGCAAAGTCCTGGCCCCATTGGATCAGTTCTTGGTCGTGATTGGTCCGATGACTTTTAGTCACCGATAGCAAAAAAATGGCCTCAAGGAGATTGGTTTTTCCTTGGGCATTATTGCCAACTAATATTGTCAAACCATCATTTAATTCTAGCTGCAAATTGCTATAGTTACGGTAATGGCTTAAATGAATTGATTTTAATTTCATACTCAATCACTATCAGATAAACCATAAATTCGAATTATACGATTTTCATGGGGGAATTCAATTAAATCACCTGGATAAAGTTTTTTCCCGCGACGATTTTCACTTTCTCCATTCACATAAACCATGTATTCACTTAAATACCACTTAGCCATCCCACCTGAAGCGATGATGTCTACGTATTTCAGTAATTGTCCTAAAGTTAAATAGTCAGAATCAATTTTTAATACTTCTTCTTCCATTTAGTCACCAACCCTCCATTTTATCTACTATATTATACCCCTTATTAGCTTATACTACAAATTTTTATTCATTTAAGTAAAAATAAGCCCAAATAAGCATTTTTGTCTAAAATAAAAAAGCGGCCTAAAAAGGCCGTTTTTTTGAATATTATTAAGATTGATGGGTCCGGATTGGGGTTAATAATTGTAAAAGTTCATTATGGGCTAAGTCAGAACCATCTAGAGCAGACAGAAGCATTGGCCGCACAGCGGTTTGGAAGTCTATTTTAATATCAATCCCATTAAAGGACTTGAGGGCATCTCGCATGTAGTCTGGGTTAAAGGAAATTAATAAGTCTTGTCCACTTACTGCTTTCAGCTGAATATCCTCACTGGCTCGGCCCCGTTCATTACCAGATACAGAAAGTTCAACCGCTTGGTCTTTAATCGATAATTGGACAATATTATTTTTACTTTGGTGAGACATAAGACTAGCCCGTTCAATGGCTGCTAGGAAATCATTCGCATTAACCACTAATTGAGTCTGATGGTCGCTTGGAATTAAACGGTCCGTATCAGGATAGTTCCCTTCAAGTAGGCGGGAATAAATCGTTAGATTTTCTAAAATAAAAATAACTTGCTGTTCATTCACCAACATTTGAAGTTTTTGGTCATCTTCAACAATGCGAACTAATTCAGTCACGGTCTTTTTAGGAATGGTGACATTGGTTAAATCAAGCAAGTCCGTATTTAATTCAACGGGAATTTCACGGCGACTTAAACGGTGGCTATCTGTCGCAACCCCGGAAATATAATCAGGGTGGATACTTAAATTTAAACCAGTTAAAATAGGTCGACTCTCTTGGTTGGAGGCAGAAAAGATGGTATGGTTGATCATTTCTTTAAAAGCCAAAGTAGGTAGGCTGACAGTATTTTCAAAATCAATTTCTGGTAAGTGAGGATAAGCTGCCCCATCTTGACCATTCAAGGTAAAAACAGCAGGACCTGAGGTAATGGTTAATAAGTAATTAGAATCACTTTCAAGGAGAATTTCATTAGTTGGCAATTTACGAATAATATCATTAAATAAACGAGCACCTACGACAATGGAACCTTGTTCTTTAATATTTAATTGTAAAGATTCATCTTGATTTGAAAGAAAACTTTCAATTGAGATATCTGCATCAGAACCAATTAAAGTAACGCCATCAGGATTAACTTCAATCTTAATCCCAGTTAAAATGGGAATGGTTGTTTTTCCTGGGATTGCGCGTGAAACATTATTTAAGACATCTGTAAATTTTTGACGATTAATCGTAAATTTCATGGGTGAACTCCTTTATAAATATAATATTAAATTAAATAGTCATAGTAGTAGGGCCTGTGGATATTGTAGAAAAATCAATTGGATCAAGCTAGGCTTGAATTTCACCAGTGAATAAGCTTGTGGAAAAATTGAGGATAAGTCCAAAACTTATCAACAGGTGCATAAATCAGTTTAAGACATCAACAATTTTTTTAGCTTATTTATATCCTCTTTGAGTTCAATGTTATAGCTGATTTCATCATTAATTTTTTCGAAGGCATGGATGACGGTTGTATGGTTTTTGTGACCAAATTCTTCACCAATTTTGGGAAAGGATAATTCGGTTAATTGGCGACTTAAATACATGGCAATTTGGCGCGGCATGACAATTTCTTTTTTCCGCTTTTTACCTATTATATCAGTTACGGTGACATTATAATAGCGGGCCACTTGGTCGATAATTTCTTTAGGGGTGATATCATTTTGTTGATTGTCATCAACAATGTTTTTTAAGGCTTCGGCTGCAAGATCGGTAGTAATATCGAGCCCTTTTATGGCAGCATAAGCAATTACACGAACTAAGGCACCTTCTAATTCCCGGATATTGGAATCAATATGACTGGCAATGTAGGTCAAGGTTTCTGAATTAATATCAAGATTATCGGTTGAAGCTTTTTTGCGTAAAATAGCAATCCGTGTTTCTAAATCAGGGGGAGTGATATCGGTGGACAAGCCCCATTTAAAGCGTGAGATTAAACGTTCTTCTAGATTGGTAATATTATTCGGTAGCCGGTCAGAGGTCAAAACAATCTGTTTACCGTTGTTATAGAGTGCATTAAAAGTGTGGAAAAATTCTTCTTGTGTTTTATCTTTATTGGAAAGAAATTGAATATCGTCAATTAAGAGAATATCAATCTCACGGTACATTTGGCGGAAATGGTCTTGGGACCCATTTTGGATTGAAGTAATAAAGTCATTCACAAAAGATTCTGAGGTCGCATACTTAATCTTTGCACCAGGATTCCGATGTTTAATCTCATTACCAATCGCTTGCATGAGATGGGTTTTACCCAGCCCCACGCCTCCATATATTAAAAAGGGATTGTAGGTTTTACCAGGGCTTTCAACAACGGCTAAGGCTGCGACTGAAGCCATCTTATTATCCTCACCGATAACAAAGTTTTCAAAAGTGTAATTTGGATTGAGGTGACTTTCAGTGGTGTAATCGGTTTGAGTATTCTTAAGATCTACTTCTGAATTTGAAGCAATTTGAGGTCGAAAATTTTCTTCGTTATCTTGGACAATGGTAAAGATGGGTTGATATTCTGTACCGAAACGTCGGTTGCTGTATTGTAAAACATAACCAGCTAAGTGATCTTCCCAGTATTTTTTGGTCATCTTGTTGGCAACCGCAATTGTGATTGAACGATTATCAAAACGAATTGGATAGGTGGCATCCACCCAATTTTTATAGGTGGACTGGGAGAGAATATCTCTAAGATAGTCTTTAATTTCTATCCAGAAACTTTGCATATCTTCCATTCAGGTAATCCTTTCATCTGTAACTAATCAAATTAAGGGTACTTATACACAGTTCATTTTATATCATTGTGTTTTATCAACATATAATCAATTGATTTATGCACAAGTTGATAAAAAGTGTGGATAAGTCCAGAATTTAAGTTATTTTTATCTATTTGTGGAAAACTTTAAAAGTCTACAGCTTTGATTTTATCATAAATTATAGACTTATGCACAAAAAACTGTGTATATCTTGAATTTCTTGTGGATTGTTAATATCTTAAGTAAAATGGTGTGAAGAAAAATTTTAGGCTGTAAACTTTATCCACAAGTTTTTAACAATTGTGATATCTTGTGGATAAGACACGACTGGTCTGGTTTAATTTTTATAAAATATCTTGACAAACATATCAAGCTTCTATAAAATATTGTGGTATTGTACTTACAGTATGCAATCAGGAGGTGTAACGCATGAAAAGAACATACCAACCAAAAAAACGTCATCGTCAAAAAGTTCACGGTTTCCGTCAACGTATGAAAACTAAAAATGGACGTCGTGTGTTAAGAAAACGTCGTCAAAAAGGCCGTAAATCTTTAGCAGTATAATGAATATAGGGCTGGGCATCAAGTCCAGTCCTATTTTTTTATCAAAAATATACTTGCTTACAGTCTTGTTTACTTGAAAACCATACTGTAATACGACTTGTTTCAAGTAAGTAGTCTTGTATGAACGAGTGAATGAAGCAAAAAATATCCGAGGATGCTTCTAGCTCGTTCTTTTTATTTGATCAAATTGCTAACAAGTATTTTTCTTTTTATCAAATATTAGCTATAATAAGGAGCGAAATGTTTTTAGTAGAAGTGAGAGGTTGTCAGTGAAAAAGAAATATCGGGTAAAAAAAGAAAAAGAATTTCAAGAAGTTTTTCACCATGGCCAATCGATTGCTAATCGGCAGCTTGTGCTTTATACCTATGCTAAACCTGGTCAAAGTCATTTTCGGGTGGGTCTGTCTGTAGGAAAAAAGATGGGGAATGCGGTTGAGCGAAATCAAATTAAACGCTATTTAAGACAGGCCTTGCATGAGTTAGAACCAGCGATTCAAACTGACCTTGATATTCTACTGATTGCAAGAAAAGATATTTGTGGGCGCTCTATGGCTGAGGTCAGAAAATCGATGATCCATGTCATGAACTTGGCCCATATCTTGGATAAAGAAATATTAAAAAGTATCATGGGAGGTTTCAATGAAAATTAAATCAAAGTGGATTAAAAGTTCAATTCTACTTGGACTTACCTTGTTTTTAGCAGCCTGTTCGCGGACAAATGCACCCCTGAGTCAGGACTCAACTGGATTTTGGGATCGTTATATTTTGTATTACTTAAGTCAATTTATTATTTGGCTTTCAGACTTATTTGGTGGTAATTATGCCATTGGGATTATCATCTTTACGGTAATTATCCGGGTAATATTATTGCCAGTGACTAAGATGCAGATTGAATCCCAACGTAAAATGCAGGAGATTCAACCTGAATTAAGCCGCTTGAAGGAAAAATATCCAAATCGGGATGCGGCCTCAATGGAAATGATGCAGGCAGAGCAAAAAGAAATCATGGAAAAGAATGATGTCAATCAATTTGCCGGTTGCCTTCCTTTATTAATTCAATTACCGGTTCTGATGGCCTTATACCAAACTATTCAAAGAACGACCGAAATTAATCAAGGTTATTTCTTATGGACTTCATTAGGGCAAAGAGATCCTTACTTCATTTTACCGATTATAGCTGCCCTTTTAACTTTTGCTACGTCTTACTTGTCTATGAAGGCTCAACCAGAAAAGAATTCTAGCATGCAAATTATGCTATTCACCATGCCGCTTATGATTCTTTTTATTGGGATTTCTTTACCAGCCGCCCTTTCTTTATACTGGGTGGTAACCAATGCCTTTACAGTAGCTCAAACCCTGGTCTTGAATAATCCCTATAAGATTATCGCGGAACGACAAGCTAAAAAAGACGCCGAGAAAGAAAAACAAAGACAATTAAATAAGGCCTTAAAACGTGCAACCAAACGGAAATAAGGCTTCTGTTGATAAAGAAAGGAATAGACTATGTTAGAACATTCAATTACAGTTAAAGCAGAAACAGTGGATCAAGCGATTGAAAAAGGTTTAAAGGAATTAGGAATTTCAAGAGATCAAGCAACCGTTCGAGTAATTAATGAAGGAAAGAAAGGTTTTTTTGGTTTTGATAAACAAGATGCTGTTGTGGATATCCAACGCCAAGAAAAAGTATCTTTATCTGAATTAACCCAAGAATTAGAAACAAAAACCAATCAGCCTCTTAAGGAAGAAAAGGAATTAGAAGTAAAATCAAGTCCGGTTGAAACTGAAAGCAAAGTAACTGAAGTACCCGTCACTGAAAGTAACACGTCTGAGTTGATTCAATCAGATCTAACTGAGGCGGCTTCTGAAGAAGTAAATAAAGCAAGGCCTGTTCAATCCGACCAAGAACAAGCAGAATTAAATCAAGCAAGTCAAGAAAATGATGCGGTAGATATTCAAGAAGCTTTAACCACCGTATCTAAGTATTTAGAAGATATTATTCGTGAATACGGGGCTGATGCGAGCGTTTCTGCGACACGCGCTAGTAAAAATGTGGTGTTTGAAATCGAAACCGATAAATCTGGTTTAGTGATTGGTAAACACGGTAAAATCATTAATTCCCTTCAAATTTTGGCCCAAACCCTTTTATTGAGTCTCCATCATCGTTATTTAAATGTTGAATTAAATGTGGGAAATTATCGGGACCGTCGGGCGAATGTCTTAGAACAAATGGCTGAAAATACCGCCAAAGAAGTGATTGAAACGCGGCAACCAGTTATTTTAGATGCCCTTCCTGCATATGAGCGCAAACAAATTCATGCCCATCTTTCAAATATTGCTCATATTTCTACACATTCTGAAGGAAAAGAACCAAATCGTTATTTAGTTGTGGAATATGTTAAGGAAGAAAACGTATAATTTTAAATTTTAAATAATACAGCTAAGTTTTAAGCAAAGGAATAATCCCATGATTATTAGTACAGAATTGCTTATAAATACTTAGCTGTTTTTTTTTGTTTTTATATTGTGAAATAAATAATTTAAAGATTTCCTATATATTTATTTAAATCATTAAGCTATAATACTCCCATACTTATTTGTTTGAACAAAAGGGAGGAAGAGAAAAATGACTAAGTATGAAAATGATGCTAAAGAACTACTAAACCTGATTGGTGGTTCGGACAATATTAATGCGGTGACTCACTGTGCGACGCGGATGCGGTTTGCCTTGAAGGATCCTGAGATTGCTAAGACTACAGAAATTGAAGCTCTACCATCTGTTAAGGGTTCTTTTACCCAAGCAGGTCAATACCAAGTGATTATTGGTAATGATGTGGCTGATTTCTATAAAGATTTTGAAAAGGCTTCTGGTGTTATTGGTGGCTCTAAAGAAGATGTTAAAAAAGCTTCTGAGAGTAACCAAGTTTGGTGGCAACGAGTGATGACTTTCCTAGCTGAAGTATTCGCACCAATTATTCCTGCTATCATTGTTGGGGGGCTGATTTTAGGCTTCCGTAATATTTTAGAAGGTGTGGGCTTCGAATCATTAGGACAACAAGTCATTGATGGTGTTAAACAAACTACTCCGGATGGTGAACCGATTTGGAATCGAATCGTGAATGTCTCTCCATTCTGGAATGGAGTAAATGCTTTCTTATGGTTACCAGGTGAAGCAATTTTCCACTTCTTGCCTGTAGGTATTACTTGGTCTGTGACTCGTAAAATGGGTACCACCCAAATTCTAGGGATTGTTTTAGGAATTACCTTAGTTTCTCCACAATTATTAAATGCTTATGGGGCGGCTGATGCCTTAGCTAGTGGTGAAGTTCCTCAATGGGACTTTGGTTTCTTTAAATTAGATATGATTGGTTACCAAGCCCAAGTCTTACCAGCTATGTTTGCTGGTCTAGCCCTATCTTATTTAGAAATATTCTGGCGTAAAGTCGTACCTGAATATGTTTCAATGATTTTTGTGCCATTCTTATCATTATTACCAGCAGTTATCTTAGCTCATACTATCTTAGGTCCAATCGGTTGGTGGTTAGGTTCTATCATTTCAAATGTTGTATTGGCTGGTTTAACAGGACCTCTATCTTGGTTATTTGGTTTAATATTTGGTGCCCTTTATTCACCACTGGTTATTACAGGTCTTCACCATATGACCAATGCCATCGACTCACAATTAATTGCTGACACAGGTACTACTGGTTTATGGCCAATGATTGCCCTATCAAATATTGCCCAAGGTTCTGCTGTTTTAGCTGTTTGGTGGTTAACGCGTAAAGATGCGGATGAATCACAAATTACAATTCCATCAGCGATTTCTGCATACTTAGGAGTGACTGAACCCGCTATGTTTGGGGTTAACTTAAAATATGTTTATCCATTTGTGGCTGCCATGTGTGGTTCTGGTATAGCTGGTCTTATTGCTACCAGCTTCAAAGTGGTGTCTAACTCTATCGGGGTTGGTGGTTTACCAGGATTTTTAGTTATTCATATTGATTCTATGGTTATGTTTTTTGTTGCTATGGCTGTAGCACTTGTAGTACCATTTGTATTGACCTTAGTCTTTAATAAGATTGGTTTCTTAAAGAATAATACCTTAAACTTTAATATTCCATTCTTTAACAAATAGTATTTTTAAGGAGGCCCTCATGCAAAGTAGACAGCCCATTATTTATCAAATTTATCCTAAATCTTTCAAGGATAGTACTGGTTCAGGTACTGGTGATCTTCGAGGTATTATAGAAAAATTTGACTATATTTTGAACCTAGGTGTTGATATGATTTGGTTAAATCCGATTTATCCTTCACCCCAATATGATAATGGTTATGATATTTCTAATTATAAGGCTATCAATCCTGATTTTGGAACCATGGCTGATTTTGAAGAATTAGTCAGCTTGGCCGATCAACATGGTATTGGGATTATGATGGATATGGTATTAAATCATTGTTCAACCGAGCATGAGTGGTTTCAAAAGGCTTTAGCTGGAGATAAATATTATCAAGACTTCTTCTATTTACGTCCCCTTAAAGCCGATGGTTCCTTACCGACGAATTGGGATTCTAAATTTGGTGGCCCCGCCTGGGCGCAATTTGGTGATACAGACTTATATTATTTACATCTTTATGAACTACACCAAGCTGATTTAAATTGGCATAATCCTAACGTCCGACGTGAATTGTATGATGTGGTGCAATTCTGGCTTGATAAAGGTGTACGGGGCTTCCGTTTTGATGTCTTAAATGTGATCGGTAAAGCCGAGCAATTAGTGGATAGTGACCAGCCAGGTTCTAGCCAAGAAAAGAGTCTTTATACAGATACTCCGATTGTCCATGAATGGATTCATGAAATGAATCAAGCAACCTTTGGGTCTTATGATGGTGTTGTGACCGTTGGTGAAATGTCTTCGACTACCATTGAAAATTGTATTGAATATACTCGACCTGAAAATCATGAATTATCGATGGTCTTCTCTTTCCACCATTTAAAGGTGGATTATGAGGATGGGGAAAAATGGTCTAATCCACCCTTTGATTTCCTAGCTTTGAAGAAGATTTTAAATGATTGGCAGACAGGGATGTCTGATGGTGGGGGTTGGAATGCTTTATTTTGGAATTGTCACGACCAACCACGCTCGAATAGTCGATTTGGAGATGTAGTTAATTTTCCTTTTGAAACAGCCTCGATGTTGGCAACCAGTATCCAATTGATGCGGGGCACCCCTTATATTTATCAAGGGGAAGAAATCGGCATGACAAATCCTAATTTTCAAAATATTGAAGATTATCAGGATGTGGAAACCCTCAATAATTATCAAATTATGTTAGATAAAGATTATTCTGAAGCTAAAATAATGGAGATTATTCAAGCTAAGTCTCGGGATAACAGTCGGACCCCAATGCAATGGGATGCTAGTCCGCATGCTGGATTTTCTCAGGCTGAATCTTGGCTTCGGGTTGCATCAAATTATACTAGCATCAATGTATCGCAAGAAGAAAGTCAAGGACGGATATTACCTTATTATAAAGAGTTGATTGCGCTGAGAAAGCAATATCCTATTATTCAAGTGGGTAACTATCAAGGTTTATTATTAGATCATCCACAGGTTATGGCCTACCGGCGGGATTATCAAGGCCAGACCTTATTCGTCTTATCTCATTTCTATCCAGGTAAGCTGACAGTGGATCTTTCAGAACTCGGCTTGGACTTTAATCGTTCTTATCAGAAATTAATTGGTAATGGTTCTTTATCTGTATTAAAGGATCAAGTCCAATTAGGGGATTATGAAACTGCAGTATTTTTAATTAAATAAGAATAATTTAGGACCTTTTGTGCGAATATTAGCCAAAAGGTCTTTTATTTATTGTAGGCGCCGTCTATTTCTGATAAAATCGGTTAGAAATTTAAAGATACAAGTATGAAATAGGAGAAAGAAATGGATAAAGTAGCAGTATTAATTCCTTGTTATAATGAAGCTTTGACGATTGGAAAAGTTATCCAAGATTTTAAAAGCCAGTTACCCGAAGCGGTTTTCTATGTTTATGATAATAATTCAACGGATGATACAGCGAAGATTGCTTTAGAACATGGTGCACATGTCCGTCGTGTGCCCCAACAAGGTAAAGGTAATGTCATTCGGGCGATGTTTCGTGAAATTCAAGCCCATGCTTATTTAATGATTGATGGGGATGATACCTATCCAGCTGAAAATGCACGGAGTATGGTTGCAGCTGTATTGAATGACCAAGTCGATATGGTGATTGGCGACCGCTTATCTTCAACATATTTTAATGAAAACAAACGTCCTTTTCATAATTTTGGTAATCGCTTGGTTCGTGGTCTAATTAATTATTTATTTAAAAATGAAATTCGAGATATTATGACGGGTTACCGAGCCTTTTCTTATTCTTTTGTTAAAACCTTTCCGGTCCTCTCTTCCGGTTTTGAAATTGAAACAGAAATGACCATTCATGCCTTAGATAAAAAGTTAAACATTCAAAATATGATTGTGGATTACCGTGATCGTCCCGATGGCAGTGAATCAAAATTAAATACTTATAGTGATGGCTTTCGTGTTCTGAGAACCATTGCCCGTTTGTTTAAAAACTATAAGCCTTTAATTTTCTTTACACTGGTTGCTTTAATTTTAGCGATTGTTTCGCTTGCTTTATTTGTACCAGTTTGGGATGAATACCGAATGACTGGTCTGGTTGAGCGCTTTCCAACCATGATTATTTCAGGATTTGTTGCTTTGACATCCTTGGTTCTTTTAGTGTCAGGTATTATTCTAGATGTGATCGCCCAACAAGAGCGGAAGCAATTTGAACTCCAATATATTCGTGTTCGCACCCTAGAAAGTGATGCTCAAGATGATAAACATTTGGCGTAAATATAAATATCATTTACTTTATTTACTTTTATTATTTATAGTCCTCATAGGTATTTATATCTTCTTATTATACTTGGCCTATAAAGTTCCAAATGATAGGATAGCAGCTAAATTAACCGATTCTTTTGAAACGATTGCCAGCGAAAAAAAACGTTGGTTAGTTTTAACCGGGTTTGAAGCAAGTAAGTTAGATACTTTTACCGATGATTATATCTATAAAAAAATGTTAAATTCTCAGGAACTTCCAGCGCTTAAAGCTGCTATGTGGAATGAAGGCTATGTAAGATATTGGCTTGGAGATATTGCTATTCTCAGACCTCTATTGTTATTTTTTTCTTATAAGAGTATCCGTTATTTTAATATTTTTATGATTTTTGGCATTTTTTATGGAGCATTGGATCAAATTAAACAAAGGTTTAATCTCTTTTATGCTTTAATTTATGCTTTTACTTGGTCTTTAGTCCATTTTTGGATTTTTCCACTTTCTTTACAGTATACGCCTGTATTTGTGCTAGCTAATTTAGGCTTGATTATTTTATTAAAATACGGTCCTTCAAGTAAAAATTTAAGTCTATTTATCTTATATTTATTTCTCATCATCGGATCTTTAACTAATTATTTTGATTTATTATCAGCCCCACTCTTAACTTATGGCCTACCTGCTATTGTTTTGTTGTCATGGTTAGCCCGTCAAGAAAGTAAGCACTTGTATCAATTAAAGGTATTGGTCATTTCTGGTTTTGCCTGGTTGTTCGGTTACGGCGTTACCTGGTTAGCCAAATGGTCTCTAGGTTCTTATATTTTAAAGCAAAATTTATTTGAAAATGCATTAAGACAGGCAGAAATTAGGACAGGAGCGTTAACGAATTCAAGTGAAACTCCTTGGTCTTATGGAGAAATTGTTAAACAACAACTTAAAATATTACTGCCTAAAGAAGCTTTGCTTTTACTACTTATTCTAGGCTTGGGTCTCTTAATTTTATCTTTATTGTATGGTATAAAACTAAAAAAAATAAGCCGACAATGGCCCTTAATATTACTTTCTTCTTTGCCTTTTATTTGGACCTTTTTGTTACAAAACCATGGTCAATACCATTATTATTTCACCTATCGAATTTTTATAATTCCTATTTTAGCTCTATACTTTGCTGGCTTGAATAGTCTTAACTTTAGACAAAATCAGCTAAAAAAATCAACCTTACTATGATATACTAAATGAGATTATAAGGAGGTTATTATGAAGTTAGGACCATATTATAAATATTTTTGCCTCTTTACGCTTGTTCTTATCAGTCTGACTGCCTGTAAACGGCAACCAATGATTAATATTAGTGAGGAAAATCAAGCAAGAATAGAAGCTAAAGTAAGTCAAGAAAAAAATCAATCAAGTGTTGATACCCATTCTCAAGCTGATGAGAGCCAGGATAATTCACCAGCGGAAAAAACTACGCAAACAATTGGTTTAGAAGATTTGAAGCAAGGCTGGACCAAGGCAAACTTGGATACAGAATTTGATTTTGACCTTTTTGCTCCTTATCAAGCCAATCAAATAAAGACCTATTCGGACGGCTTGAACCAGGAAACCACCTATATGACTTATCAAAATGAAGATAAGTCTTTAATGCAGGTTGAGCATCTCAGTTCAAAGCATGAAACAGAACTAATTCAAGCGAGTCAAGGTCAATATCAACAAATTTTTATTTCTGATCAGGTGAATCCTTATTTAAGTTTACTTGATCAAGCAACCCCTGCGGGTGAAACGGACCCGATTACTTATTTAAGTGCCCCACTTAGTCAAGGCAATACATGGGATTATGATGGCCAAGGACACCAAGCAAGTATTAGTCAACTCTATCAAAAAGCTAATATCAATGGTCAGGTCTATGATCAAGTGGTGGAAGTAAAAATTACCATGGACAACCAAATCATTTATAATTATTATGGTCAGGATGTAGGCTTGCTGGGCCAATGGTCTGGCCAAACGGAAAAAGAATCCGGTCAATGGAAAGTCTTACAATCCAATGCGCAAGATGTCATGTTAGTTCATGATATTACTTGGGTCAGTGCGACTGAGCAAGATAAGTTAGATCATAAGTCGGTTTCATTTTCATGGCAAACGAACTATCAGTTAGCAAAAGCATTTGAAGAAATTTTACGGCAAGAAAATATACTTGATACATCTATCACAGTTAATGCGGTATATGTGAATGCTTCAGGTCAAGCAGTCATTGATTTTAGTCCAGGAGTCGTTGCAGTCCTTAATCAAAATGCCGCCTCTGAAAAAATTGTGATCCAGTCAATTGTGGATAGTTTAGCTTACTTCTTTGGTGTCAAAGAAGTAAGACTGACGGTTAATGATAATGGTCTACTGCCAAATAGCTTTGATTATCCTGAAGGTGGAATTTACCAAGCTAGTCAAACTGAAGATTAACTAAAAACCATTCAAGCTCCCTTTCTTTACGGGTCTTGAATGGTTTTTTGCATTTAAATTTGACTAAGTTAATTAATTTCTTTGGTCTAGTCCCGCTTGGTGACGGACCCATTGATTAATATTAAGATTGGTCATTTCTAAAAAGACATCGGCAGAGGCAGCTCCATCGGTTAAGATAACCAAGGAATAGATAGGTTGGCCGTTTTCATAATAAATACCAGAATCATTCACCATCGATTCGTAGCGACCATATTTATTGGCCATCCCACTTTTAACATACGAGGTAAATAATTGGTGGGGTTCAGCTTGTGAGAGCTGGGTAATAATGTATTCGTAGGCAGGATCACTCATTATTTTATCATAGGTCATTTCGATTAAATTTGCCGAGAAATAAATATCTTGATAGAAGTTATCAGGGACATCATAATAATTCAAGAAATCAAGTAAAGCTTGACGGCTTGAAGGAAAATCGCCATAAATGCCCATCATCAGAGTCCAGGCTGCCGTATTATCTGAGTGGATTAAACTTTCATCAATTAGTTCTTGTATAGAGTAACTGGGTCTAAGTTCATTATTTGAAATAGCCCCAGCTCCTTCTTGATAATAACTATCTTGAAATGGGATTTGTGAGTCCATGCTGTAGACTCCTGAATTGACAAGGTCTAAGACCATGGCGGCTAGGGGGACTTTATAGATAGAAGCAGAATTATGGAAGACATTTTCATTCAGATAATAGCGTTGATCATCTAAATAATTATGAAAGGCAATACTGACCGTTGCAGGATCAATCCCTAATTGAGTGATTTGTTCATTAATAATTTCATCGACCGAAGCATAATCTTCAGGATTAATGGCTTCAATCCCATTTTTCTTCATTAGCTCGACATCATAAATTGATTCGTCTAAACTTTCATCTTCATTTGCCAGTAATTCCTCAGAACTTTGCTGTTGACTCTGAGAAATGGAACTAGTGACAGGTTCACTTTGAACTTGACTACTTTGGTTTTCTGCTACATTTACCGAAGGTTCACTATGGTTAAGGTGAATTGCTAAGGTAGCAGCACAGATGGAGAGGATGATAAAAGCGATATAATAGTAGTGGTTAGTTTTCAAGATCCTATTCCCTTCTGAGAGCGGACCAAAAGCATTAAATCCTCTGATTTTCGCTTGGTGTGCCTGCTCTCGCACAGTTGATTAGGGTGGAACAAATTGTTTTGCGACATAGAGGTTAAGCTAATCACTTCGCCTAACTTCTGGGTTTATAAGTCGTTTTACTTTAAGAACCACAACAAATCACTGTGATTATATATATTTGATATTAATATTATATCGGCAATGATTAGGACTTGCAATTAGAAAGCGGTTTTTGTATAATTCAAACAAATATATGAAGGCAGTCAAAGTGCTAACTAAGTCCAAAAGAATAACCGTGGGCTTAGTTTAGGCACTTTTTTTATGGAGATAAGGAAAAAATAAAGGAGGAAGTAAAGTGTACGAACGCGATACCATTGCGGCAATTTCCACAGCCTTGGGTGAAGGAGCCATTGGCATTGTACGGATGAGTGGTGGCGATGCTTTAGTCATGGCTAACCAGCTTTTTAAAGGGGTTAACTTATTGACTCAACCCTCTCATACTATCCACTATGGTCACATTGTTGATCCAGAAAGTAAACAAATGATTGATGAGGTGATGGTGACCCTCTTAAGAGCACCTAAAACCTATACACGAGAAGATGTGGTTGAAATTAATTGCCATGGTGGGATTATGGCGGTTCAAGCCATCTTAGATCTCTGTTTACAAATGGGCGCCCGCCTTGCCGAGCCAGGTGAATTTACTAAACGTGCCTTTTTAAATGGACGGATTGACTTATCCCAAGCTGAAGCCGTGATGGATTTAATTGAAGCTAAGACCAACAAGGCCATGCAGGCTTCGATGAATCAATTACAAGGCTCTTTATCCAAGAAGATTCGGTCTTTACGTCAAACTATGTTAAATACCCTGGCCCAAATCGAAGTAACCATCGACTATCCTGAATATGACGATGTGGAAGAAATGTCTTTACAGCAATTAAAGACGACTGCTCAAGCGATTAGTCAAGAAGTGCAACATATCTTAAAACAGGCCCAGTCTGGACGATTGTTTAGGGAAGGCATTAATACGGTTATTGTGGGCCGGCCGAATGTCGGTAAGTCTTCCTTATTGAACCGCTTAACTGGTTGGGATAAAGCGATTGTGACAGATATTGAAGGAACAACTCGGGATACCATTGAAGAAATGGTCAATGTCCGTGGAGTTCCTTTGAAATTAATTGACACTGCAGGTATCCGCCAAACGGAAGAAGTCGTTGAAAAAATTGGGGTAGAGCGGTCCCGCAAGGCTTTGGAAGAGGCTGATTTGGTTATTTTAATTCTTAATCAAGCTGAAGACTTACAAGAAGTGGATCTTGAATTATTAAAGGCTAGTCAAGGAAAGAAACGGATTATTCTATTAAATAAACAGGATTTACCAAGCCAGCTTGACCGGAATGCCTTAGCAGAATTAAGTGGCACTGCTACTATTATTGAGACTTCTATGCTAAAAGAAGCTGGCCTAGATGCCTTAGAAGATGAGATTTCTAACCTCTTCTTTAAAGGACAACTCCAATCAACGGATATAAATTACCTCTTAAATAGTCGTCATACCCAATTATTAAAGCAAGCCCTAGCTGCCTTAGATGAAGTGCAGTCTGCTGTAGCAATGGAGCTGCCGGTTGACTTAATTCAAATTGATTATACTCGGGCTTGGGATTTACTCGGTGAAATTACGGGCGATAGTGTTCAAGATGAATTATTGAATGAGCTCTTTAGTCAATTCTGTTTAGGAAAGTAGGGACTACACATGCAAGCACAATTAGCGACGATTTGTTACTTGGACAATGGGTCCCAACTTCTCTTGCTTTACCGTAATAAAAAAGATAATGATGTCCATGAAGGTAAATGGGTCAGTGTGGGTGGTAAATTTGAGGATGGAGAAAGTCCCGAAGCCTGTGCTAAACGTGAAATCTATGAAGAGACTCAACTGACTGCCACTGATATGACCATGGTCGGGGTAATTACCTTTCCTGATTTTACCCATGATGGTCGTGATTGGTACTGTTTTGTTTATCGGGTGACCGGTTTTGAAGGTGATTTAGAAATAGAGTCGGATGAGGGCCATTTACAGTGGGTCGATTATGATAAAGTCTTATCCATGCCGACCTGGCAGGGGGATTATATTTATCTAGATTGGATTCTCAATCGTAAGCCTTTTTTCTCAGCGAAGTTTGTCTATGACCCAGCTGGGAACTTGACCGACCATAGTGTGGCGTTTTATTAACAGAAAGGAAATATTATGCAAACTTACCAAGCTGGTAATTACGATGTGATTGTTGTTGGGGCCGGCCATGCAGGCTCTGAAGCAGCCTTAGCCGCAGCCCGGATGGGTTGTAAAACCTTACTTTTAACCATTAGTTTAGAAATGGTGGCTTTTATGCCATGTAACCCTTCGGTGGGTGGCCCTGCAAAAGGTGTCGTCGTGCGGGAAATTGATGCCTTGGGTGGTGAAATGGGCCGGAATATTGACCGGACGTCAATCCAAACGCGGATGTTAAACACCTCAAAAGGACCAGCGGTCCAAGCCTTACGTGCCCAAGCAGATAAGGCTGCCTATGCTCGTTCTATGAAGGCAGTAATTGAAGATACAGACGGTTTAGAATTGCACCAAGGTTTAGTCGAAGAGTTAATCGTTGAAGACGGGAAAGTTAAAGGGGTACGGACTAATACCGGAGCCATCTATCATAGTCAAGCTGTAGTTTTAACTGCGGGAACGTCTTCCCGGGGTAAGATTATTATTGGTGAATTGAAGTATTCTTCTGGTCCAAATAATACTTTACTTTCAATTAAATTGTCTGAAAATTTGCTTGAATTAGGCATCGAATTGGCTCGCTTTAAAACTGGAACGCCGCCACGGATTCATTATGATTCTATTGACTTTGATCAAACTGAGATTCAACCAGGCGATACAGAACCTAATCACTTTTCTTATGAAACGCCAGATGAAGCCTTTAATCCGGAATCAACCCCATGTTGGTTAACCCATACCAATGAAAAAACCCATGAAATTATTCGTAAGAATTTAGATCGGGCACCCATGTTCTCAGGTATGGTCGAAGGGGTAGGTGCACGTTATTGTCCATCGATTGAAGATAAAATTGTACGGTTTTCAGATAAACCCCGTCACCAAATCTTTATTGAACCTGAGGGGCTAGAAACCAAAGAAATGTATGTTCAAGGACTCTCAACCTCTATGCCAGAAGAAATTCAATTAGACATGCTGCATTCAGTCAAGGGGATGGAACGGGCTCGTTTGATGCGGCCTGGTTATGCCATTGAATATGATGTGGTGATTCCCCACCAATTAAATTTAAATCTTGAAGTGAAGAAGTTACCAGGTCTTTTTACCGCGGGTCAAATGAATGGAACCTCTGGTTATGAAGAAGCGGCGGGCCAAGGGATTATGGCCGGCATTAATGCGGCCCTTAAGGTCCAAGGTAAGGAACCTTTTATTTTACGTCGGGACGAAGCCTATATTGGGGTCATGATTGATGACTTGGTAACCAAGGGCACCACAGAACCTTATCGTTTGTTAACTTCCCGAGCCGAATTTAGACTCCTATTACGGCATGATAATGCTGACCTACGCTTAACCGAAAAAGGCCGTCAAATTGGCTTAATTGGGGATGAACGTTACGCCGCCTACCAAGCTAAATTTAATTTAGTTCAGGATGAAATTAAACGCTTGGAAGGCTTGCGGTTAACACCGAATACCCCGGGTCTAAGTGAATACTTTGACCGGGTGGGCTCTGCGCCTTTAAAAGATGGTATCTTAGCCAGTGAGTTACTGAAACGCCCTGAAATTAAATACCGGGACCTCGTTTCCTTATTACCTGACCGCGACCAAGTCTTAGACCGTCAAGAAGGTCAACAAGTTGAAATCCAAATTAAATATGCTGGCTATATCAAAAAAGCCCTCCGTAAAGTTGACCGGATGGCCGGGATGGAAAGTAAGCACATTCCGCATGATATTGATTGGGATGCCATTGGTAATTTAGCCAATGAAGCCCGTGACCGTCTGAAATTAATTAACCCTTCTACATTGGGCCAAGCCAGCCGAGTGTCAGGGGTTAACCCCGCAGATATTGCGATTCTATCTGTCTATCTCCAACAACCTAAAGACTTAATTAAACGTCGTCAGCCAGAGGAAGCCTAAATGTTAGATATTATAGCCATACAACAAGATTTTAACGACCACATTCATCCTGAAAATCAAGTTTCCATGGCTGCCTATATGCGGGACCAGTTTGAATTTTTAGGGATTAAAAGTCAGGAACGCCGCGAATTGTCCCGTAAGCATTTAAAAGCAGCCAAGGCCAGTCAGCGGATTGATTGGCAGGGTATTCGGCAACTTTGGCAAGCAGAGGCCCGTGAGTACCAGTATTTGGCGGTTGATTATTTGCGGATGATGCAAGCCTACCTCCAACCTGATGATTTAAGTCATTTGCGAGAGTTGATCGTGAGTAAATCCTGGTGGGATACGGTTGATAATTTAGTAAAACCTTTGGGCCACCTAATCCAACGCAATCCTTATCTCTTTGAGACCATCTTAGCCTGGGCTGAGGCCGAAGACTTATGGTTAAGACGGGCTGCTATCTTGAGTCAATTAACTTTTAAGGAAAAAACCCAGACCGTTGATCTGGAACAAGTTTTGGCTTCTAACTTAGCTGATGAGGAATTCTTTATCCAAAAAGCTATCGGCTGGTCCTTACGGGAGTACTCAAAGACCAATCCAAGCTGGGTGGCTGATTATTTAAACCGTCATGAAGTTGACTTATCAAGTTTAGCCAGGCGGGAAGCAAGTAAATACCTATAAAATTGAAAAACCAGGAGCGAATCTATTTTGCTTCTGGCTTTTTTGAATTTTTCGCTGCAGGAGCTTAACTAGCCAGCTAGTCAAATGCTTTGTAAATCCTAATAAAAATAAGGAATTTTCATTGCTAAAAAGCTGTATTTAATGTAAAGTAGAAGAGACGTGAAACATTTTTGTTTCACAAAAGAAAAGGAGGATTTGGATGACCCCAGAAGAATTTGTAGAGGCCTTGGACGCCAAGGGAATTAACTTAGATTCACGACAAATCCAACAATTTGAAAGCTATTATCAATTCTTAGTAGAGTGGAACCAAAAGATTAATCTCACTGCGATAACCGAGCAAAAGGAAGTCTATTTAAAACACTTTTATGATTCCTTGGCTCCCTTGTGGTTAACCGACAAGATTCAAGCCGATAAGGCTTTGATTGACATAGGCGCCGGGGCGGGCTTTCCTAGTATTCCGCTAGCAATTGCCCAACCAGGTTTAAGGGTCACAATTGTTGATTCATTAAATAAACGGATTAAATTTCTTGAAGTATTAGTGGAAGCTTTAGGTCTAGATCAAGTTCAGGCCCTACATGGTCGAGCAGAGGATCTAGGACAAGATAAACATTATCGGCAAAATTTTGATCTAGTCACTGCCCGGGCCGTGGCCCAACTCAATGTGCTTGCTGAATACTGCCTACCTTTTGCTAAAAAAGGCGGTTATTTTCTTGCCTTAAAGGCCCAAAAGACCCAAACAGAAATTGATCAAGCCCAAGCTGCAATCAAAGTTCTTGGCGCTAAGTTAGAGGATGTTCTTTCAGACGTCTTACCGGGTCAAGGGGATGAACGGACAATTGTGGTCATTAAGAAAACTTTAGACACACCGAATAAGTATCCACGTAAGGCAGGTAAACCTGCTAAGCAACCGTTGAAGTAAGAAGGAGGACCTCATGGGAAAAATTATTGCAGTCGGTAACCAAAAAGGTGGGGTGGGTAAAACCACTACTACAGTTAATTTAGGTGCAGGCTTAGCCAGTCTGGGAAAGAAGGTCCTACTCGTTGATAGTGACTCCCAAGGCAATGCCACATCTGGTTTAGGCGTTCATCGCGGGGATGTGGACCAAAGTCTCTATGAAGTCTTAATTGATCAAATTCCAATCCAAGAGGTTATTTTACCGACTAGTCGGGAAAATCTATGGATTGTACCATCAACTATTCAATTAGCCGCCATCGAACTAGAATTAGTGGGAGTTAAAAATCGGCAAAATCGCTTAAAAGAAGCCTTAGCTCCAGTGGAAGCAGATTATGATTTTATCTTGATTGATTGTCCACCTTCATTAGGCCAACTATCGATTAATGCCTTCACGGCTAGTCATACCATCTTAATTCCAGTGCAAGCAGAATATTATGCCATGGAAGGCTTAACTCAGCTCTTAAATACTATCCGTTTGGTCCAAAAGAATTATAACCGAGACTTCCGGATTGAAGGTGTCTTAATCACCATGTTGGATGCGCGGACAAATTTAGGCTTTGAAGTGGTGGAAGAAGTCCGTAAGTATTTCCAAGAAAAAGTCTATCAAACTATGATTCCAAGGAATGTACGCTTATCAGAAGCCCCATCTTATGGTCTTTCCATCATTGATTATGACCGTAAATCCCGGGGAGCGGAACGCTATTTGGAACTTGCAAAGGAAGTGATTGCTAATGCCTAAGAATACAAAACGTAGTCGGTCTTTGGGCCGGGGAATGGATGCCCTATTTTCTAATTTTGAAGATACCCCAGGCGAAAATGAAGTGGTTGAAGAAATTGATTTAGCTGACATTCGACCTAATCCCTACCAACCCCGTAAGCATTTCAATGAAGAAGCTTTACAAGAATTAGCAGAATCCATTAAACAGTCAGGGGTTTTCCAACCGATAATTGTGCGTCAGTCTTCCATTAAGGGGTATGAACTGATTGCTGGTGAGCGGCGGGTACGGGCCAGTCGTCTTGCGGGTCGAGAAACGATTCCAGCCATTGTCCGTCAATTAGATGAAGAGGCTATGATTGAAATCGCCGTGGTAGAAAACCTGCAACGTGAAGATTTAAGTCCCTTAGAAGAAGCGGAAGCCTATAGTATTTTTATGGATAAATTAAATTTAACCCAGGCTCAAGTGGCGGAACGCATTGGTAAAAGTCGACCTTATATTGCAAATTATTTAAGACTCCTAAGCTTACCAGAAGAAATTAAGCAAATGGTCAGTCAAGATCAATTATCCATGGGTCAGGCTCGAACCTTATTGGGATTAAAGGATAAGTCTAAAATGGTCGCTTTGGCTAAAAAAGTCATTGCTGGCAATTTAACTGTACGACAGTTGGAAGAATTGGTTCAAAGTAGTAACCAAGCCAAGGAAAAATCAGCCAAAGAAGCTGAAATAAAAAATAAAAAAGCCAAAGTAAAATCAGCCCATATTTTAGCCATCGAAGAACAAATGCAAGACTATTTTGGGACTCAGACTCGAATCCAGCAAAAAGGGGACCGGGGCAAGATTGAAATTGAATTTTTATCCGAATCAGACTTAATTCGGATTTTAGATTTATTAGATATTCAGTTATAATTTAAAGACAGAAAGAAGGAAGCCAGGATGCCAAGTAAGGACTATGATAAATTTGATATCGTTGAAATGAAGAAACCCCATGCCTGTCAAAGCAATCGCTGGCAGATTATCCGGATGGGAATGGATATTCGAATCCGCTGTGAAAATTGTCAACACGTGGTGACCCTGACCCGGAGAGATTTCGATAAGAAATTAAAAAAAGTCTTGGTTAAACATCAAGATTCAAGTGAAGCTTAATTTAGAAAGAAAGAGTGTGAATTCATGCCATTAACCGCAGGAATTGTTGGTCTACCCAATGTGGGTAAGTCAACTTTATTTAATGCCATTACCAAAGCTGGTGTTGAGGCCGCTAACTATCCTTTTGCTACGATTGACCCTAATGTTGGGGTGGTAGAAGTTCCAGATAAACGTCTGGATGATATTACCAAAATTGTTAACCCTAAGAAAACCGTTGCGACTACCTTTGAATTTACTGATATTGCCGGTATTGTTAAAGGGGCTTCAAAGGGGGAAGGTTTAGGAAATAAATTCTTGTCTAATATCCGGCAAGTGGATGCCATTTGTCATGTAGTTCGTTGTTTTGAAGATGGGAATATTACCCACGTTTCGGGTAAAGTTGATCCTATCTCTGATATTGAAACGATTAATTTGGAATTAATCTTGGCTGACTTAGAATCCATTGATAAACGGATTGGCCGGGTAGAAAAACAAGCCAAGACCAAAGATGCAGAGGCCATGGCAGAGTTAGAAGTGTTAACCAAACTAAAAGCTGGTTTGGAAGCCAACCAAATGGCAAATGCCTTAGAATTCACTAAAGAACAAGAACCAATCGTTCGTAACCTCTTCTTACTAACCCGAAAAAAAATGCTGTATGTTGCCAATATTGGTGAAGAAGAGGTGGCGGATCCATCAGCCAATCCATTCCTAGCTCAAGTCCAAGAATTAGCGGCCAGTCAAGGAGCTGAAGTCGTACCTGTGTGTGCCTCTTTAGAAGAAGAAATTGCCGTCTTAGATGATCAGGAAAAAGCGGCTTTCTTAGAAGACTTTGGGATGCCTGAATCTGGTTTAGACCGTTTGATTCAGGCAACCTATCACTTATTAGGTTTAGGAACTTATTTCACTGCTGGGGAGCAAGAAGTAAGAGCTTGGACCTTTAAACAAGGTATGAAGGCTCCCCAAGCTGCTGGTATTATCCATACTGACTTTGAACGAGGTTTTATCCGCACCGAAACCCTCCATTATGATGATTTAATGGTTTATGGGTCTGTTCAAGCAGCCAAAGAAGCAGGCCATTATCGATCTGAAGGTAAGGAATATGTAGTTAAAGATGGCGACATTATGCTCTTTAGATTTAATGTTTAATTAAGGAGGATCAGGATGACCGAAGAACAATTTAAAGTAAAGCAAGACGTGGAAGATAGCCAAGAACAATTAGAAGGACCGGCAGCCACGGTGGAAGAAGTTGAATTGGTAGATGCAGAAGTTGAAAATGAAGACCAAGTTGGGGTTGAACCAGAAGTCCAAGCGGCCCTTGACCAAGCGGCCCAAGTTTTAGCAGGTGTCCCTAACCAAGATTTCTTCCAATTAACTAAGAAGAACCAACAGTTTATGAAGACCATTGATCGCCACTTAGCCCAAGATACTCATTATGAAGTGCGGGGTAATGTTTACCAAGAGATGGTAGAGACCCTATTAGACGGCCAAAAAAGTGGCCAAACAGCTAAACAAATTTATGGCACTCCCACAGAGGTCATCCAATCCATTAGTGGTAAAGACCTTAAGGTGGAAACGGATAGCAAGGAACAATCAGAAGACAAGTTATTATTCTTGGATGGTGCCCTCTTATTAGGCTCTGTCTTTACCCTTTTAACGGGTCTTTCTATGATGCGGCCCCAACAGGCTCCCAATGCTGTGCATATGGGCATCATCACCTTAATCTTGAATTATTTAGTGGCTGGTTTTGCTATGATGATGACCGCCAAAAACTTGCCGAATCCTGATGCGCCTAAGGGGCAAAAAGGTTACGGTCGTTATTTCTTGATTTCAGTTTCAACGATGATGCTTTGGTTTGCGGCAGTCTCCTTCTCCGGAGCCTTGTTACCAAAAGTGATTAATCCAATCTTACCAAGTACAGTTTATATTGTCCTAGGGGCAGTCACTTTGGCATTACGATTCTACCTAAAGAAAAAGTTAAATATCAAAGGAACTGTTTTTTAAACTTATATAGAGAACTAGCCCACCCAGTTTGAAAGTCGTGGTCTGGTTCTTTTTTCAAAGTTAGTAAGGAGGAACTTATGTTAACACTAGCTTATATTGGGAATGGTAAATCAACTAATCGCTATCATTTACCCTTTGTATTGACTCGGACCGACACCTTTAAGGTTAAAACAATTTACTCAAGAACGAATAAAGGAACTTGGATGCCCATTCCGGGTGTTAATTATGTCCATGATCTCCAGACTATTTATCAAGATCCAGAGATTGATTTGGTGGTGATTACCACCCCTTCACCTACCCATTTTCAACTGGCGAAAGAAACTTTAGAAGCAGGAAAAAATGTTCTCTTAGAAAAACCTTTCACCGAAACCCGCCAGGAAGCCCAAGACTTATTTGACTTAGCCCAAGCCAAGGGTCTATTTATTCAAGCCTACCAAAATCGACGGTTTGATTCGGACTTTTTAACCCTACAAAAAGTCATTGAAAGTGGTAAACTTGGTGACCTGCATGAGATTGAAATGTCTTTTGATTATTTCCGCCCGCAAACGCCCCAATCAGTTGACCACTATGAGCGGATTAATTCTTTTGTTTATGGGCATGCTTGTCATACCCTAGACCAGGTGATTTCTTATTTTGGTCGGCCGCAAGCGGTCCATTATGATGTTAAACAGTTATTGGGATCTGGTAGAATGAATGATTATTTTGATGTAGATATGTATTATGACTTCCCTTTGAAGGTTTCGGTCAAGTCTTCTTACTTTAGAATTAAAGCACGTCCATCTTTTGTTGCTTATGGCTCTAAAGGAATGTTTGTGAAAGCCAGCAAAGACCGACAAGAAGAACATTTGAAATTATTTTATTTACCAGGTCCAGGTCATGAAGATTTTGGGGTGGATTTACCAGAACATTATGGGACGCTCACTTATGTTGATGACCAAGACAATTACCATGAAGAGAAGGTTATTTCAGAAGTGGGTGATTATGGCCGAATTTATGATGGAGTATACCAAAGTCTAGTTCATGGCCAGGCCAAGCTGGTCAAAGACCAAGAAACCCTCACCCAAATTGATTTACTCGAACAGATTACAGCAAATCTTAAATAAAGTTTAGAAATCACTTGAAGCCTTATCATAAAAGTGGTACTTTAGATAAAATATTCAAAGCAGCAAATTAATTATTATAGGAGGTCGATTGAATGACTGCTTGGGAAAGCAAATTTGCCCGTGAAGGTTATACTTTTGATGATGTGTTATTGGTTCCCGCTAAGAGTGACGTTTTACCGAATGATGTAGACTTATCCGTTGAATTAGCACCCAATTTGAAATTAAATGTGCCGATTATTTCAGCTAGTATGGATACCGTGACCGAAGCACCAATGGCGATTGCGATGGCGCGTCAAGGAGGCTTAGGCGTTATTCATAAAAATATGTCGATTGCAGCCCAAGCAGAAGAAGTTCGTAAAGTTAAACGGTCAGAAAATGGGGTTATTTTAGATCCTTTCTATTTAACGCCCCAACATATGGTCCGAGAAGCTGAAGAATTGATGGGTCGTTATCGGATTTCTGGGGTGCCCTTGGTAGCCTCTGAAAGTGATTTGACCTTGGTGGGAATCATTACCAACCGGGATATGCGCTTTATCAAAAATTTTGACCAAGCCATTGAAAATGTGATGACACCTAAAGAAGAGTTAATTACCGCTCCAGTTGGGACGTCCTTAGAGGAAGCCGAACATATTTTAGATCGATACCGGATTGAAAAATTACCCTTGGTTGATCAAGAAGGTAAATTATCTGGTTTAATTACCATTAAAGATATTGAAAAGGTAATTGAGTTTCCGAATGCGGCTAAGGACCAACACGGACGTTTATTGGTTGCTGCCGCGGTTGGAATCACCAATGATACCTTTGAACGAGCTGAAGCTTTAGTTCAAGCTCAAGTGGATGCCATTGTTGTGGATACCGCTCATGGTCATTCTGCCGGAGTCCTCCGTAAAATTGCTCAAATTCGCAAAACCTTCCCAGAAGTAACCATTATTGCAGGCAACGTAGCCACTTATGAAGGCGCCAAAGCCCTATTTGAAGCAGGAGTAGATGTGGTTAAAGTTGGGATTGGTCCTGGTTCTATTTGTACTACCCGGGTAGTTGCCGGTGTTGGTGTACCACAATTAACCGCGGTTTATGATGCCGCCCATGCTGCTAAAGAATTTGGTAAGACCATTATTGCGGATGGTGGAATTAAATATTCTGGCGACATGGTCAAGGCTATGGCAGCTGGGGGTCATGCGGTGATGATGGGATCTATGTTGGCTGGTACCGATGAATCGCCAGGTGAATTTGAAATTTATCAAGGTCGGCGGTTCAAATCATACCGGGGCATGGGGTCTCTAGCAGCCATGGAAAAAGGATCAAGTGACCGGTATTTCCAATCACAAACTGAAGCCAATAAATTAGTTCCTGAAGGAATCGAAGGCCGGGTCGCTTATAAGGGAAGTGTCCAAGATATTGTCTTCCAAATGGTTGGGGGCATCCGGTCAGGTATGGGTTATGTGGGTGCGGCAAACTTAGCCGAGTTACGAGAAGAAGCTCAATTTATTCGGATGTCAGGAGCTGGACTCATTGAGTCTCATCCCCACGATGTTAACATTACCAAGGAAGCACCAAATTATTCACGTCAATAGATTTGGGAGCGGGCAAGCAGTAGAAAATCTCTGGTTTTCATGCGGTTTGCCCGCTTCTTTTTTGGAATTAAAGGCTAGATTTTGCCTTTTTATAACAATTTGAATAAAGCATGTTATGCTTTTGCAAAACATGCTACAATAAAAGTTAAGTAATTAGGAAAGAGAGGCTTGAAATGGCACGAATTTATCAATGGTTAACCCTTGTCAGTGTAATCATAACCATATTTATTTCCCCCCTTACAACATTTGCTCAAGCCCGATTTGATAACTTTAATGTGGACCAAGATCTATCTGCCATGGTCATTGAAGGCCATAATGGGCAGATACTTTTTGAACAAAACACAGATAAATTGGTTGAAGTTGGTGATTTAAGTAAATTATTAACTCTTTATTTGGTGTTGGATGCTGTCAAACAAGGGAATATTTCGATGGATACCGAGGTACCCATTTCTGATCAGGCATTTTATATTAGCCAAAATTACGATATTAACAATGTTCCCCTCCGTCAAGATTATCCATATAAGGTGGAAGACTTAATCCAAGCGGTGGTCATTCAGTCTGCAAATGGTGCCACCCTAGCTCTGGCCCAATTAATTGAGCCGGATGAGGGTAAATTTGTTGAATTGATGCGCCAGCAACTGAGTCAGTGGCATTTGAATGATTTTGAAATCTTCAATGCAACTGGTATGACCCAGACACAAATTAATGACTCGTATGCGCCTTATACAGATGACCGTGAGAAAAATAAAGAAGTCAATCGGATGTCGACCGAGGTCGTGGCGACGATTGTCTATCATTTGATGGATGTTTATCCTGATATCTTAAATTATAGTCAAAAAGATGTGGATGTCTTTGTGAAAGACAGTGATGATGCCTTTGATATGAATAATGCTAATTTACTGGTTTCGGGTGGTGAGTATAACTATGATTTGGCCGATGGTTTAATGGTGGATGACTCCCATGAAGCCCAAGCGTCAATAGTAGCCACTGCTGAAAAAGATGGCTTAAGAGTGATTGGAATCAGTTTAGGCCAAGAAGACCCAGTAGCTATGTATCAAGATATGATAGACCTATTTAATCAAAGCTTTTCAGCCTATCGTTTAGAAGCCATTGCGAAGGCGGGGGACCCAGCAGACCATATTAATCAGACTCGGGTCCAAGGTGGGGTCGAAACCACCACGGCTTTCAAATATGTCCAAGATTTTAATCTGGTGGTTCCAATTATTGATACAGCGCCTCAGTTAAGTTATGAATTTTTACCTGATTATCAATATTTTAATCCAGCTGGTTTCCTAGTCGCTCCGGTTAATCATAAAACCGTGGTAGGCCAGATGCAAGTCAAAGCCCAAAAGAGTGAGCCATTGGCTTCACTACCATCGGCTAAGGGAAATGCGACTGATATTGTGGTGGCAGAAGATATCGAAGAGGCCTCAGCTTGGATTAAATTCTGGCGGAGTTTGAAAGCTGGTTTTGATGACCTGATGCGGGAGCTGAGAGCCTTCTTCATTAACTTATTTAATTAGAGAGGATGATTTGATGAGTGACAAACAAGTTGCAATTTTTGCGGGAGGATGTTTTTGGTGTATGGTTCATCCCTTTGACCAATGGGATGGGGTAGAGTCGGTGCGGTCAGGTTATACCGGTGGCCATGTTGAAAATCCGACCTATGAACAAGTCTGTACGGGTAAAACAGGCCATACCGAAGCGGTAAAAATTGTCTATGATCCAGAAAAAATTTCCTATCAGACTATGTTAGATATTTATTGGTCGAGCATGGATCCTACCGATGCTGACGGTCAATTTGGGGACCGAGGCTCTTCTTACCGGCCAGTAATCTTCTATACCACCGAAGAACAAAAGGCCCAGGCTCAAGCTTCCAAAGAAGCCTTAGACCAAAGCGGACGCTATCAAAAACCAATTGTTGTACCGATTGAACTAGCCCAGCCTTTTTATGAAGCTGAAGAATACCATCAAAATTTCTACCAAAAAAATCGCGCCCATTACCAACGTTATTCCGTAGGGTCTGGTCGAGTTGACTTTATTGAACGTCATAAGGTAGATTAGGCTAGTTTATAGATTAATCATAAAAAGCCTTGACCAACAAGGCTTTTTAATTTATCATATATGAGTCGTAATTATTTAAGAGCTGTTAGCTCAGTTGGTAGAGCATCTGACTTTTAATCAGAGGGTCACAGGTTCGAGCCCTGTACAGCTCATTTGCTTTTTATATTACGCTTTTAAAATGAATGCCAACTTAGCTCAGTAGGTAGAGCAACGCACTCGTAACGCGTAGGTCACAGGTTCGATTCCTGCAGTTGGCATAAGTGACGACAAACACCTCTTCATAAAAGTGAAGGGGTTTTTTATTTGAGTTAGATTGGAGTCCCTAAATAAATTTATGAAAATTTTCCTTGACAATGATGATAAAAACCGTTAAATTTATAAGCATAAATTTAATATTTTTCTCATTGAAGAGATAAGTAGTTTAAGGCAACCTTTAGAGAGTCTGTGGTTGGTGGAAACAGATGGTGATAATTAAACGAAAATGGTCTTGGAGAGGTCATGCCTTGAGCTGCAGTAAAAGGTGTGCGGGTATTCCCGATATTGAATACGAGTATTAGCGATCTATGTATGATGGCAGTACTTAAGAAGGTTATAACAGTGATGTTATAATAAATTAAAGGTGGTAACACGAGAGATTCGTCCTTTTGGATGGGTCTCTCTTTTTATTTTCCACTTTTTGTTGTTTGTTGTTGAGAATAAAGAAAGAAGGATTAATATGAAAAAAATTATTTCATTTATTTGTAGTTTAGCTGTTTTAGTCTCAATTTTTGCGCCTGCCAGTGTCAAAGCAGCGGATAAAGAATTTGAGGGTCAAACCGTTAAAGTCGGTGTGGTAGGTGAACTGTACGAAGATATTTGGAAGTATGTCGCTGAAAAAGCTAAGGAAGAAGAAGGAATTAATATTGAGGTCGTATTATTAACTGACTATAATATTCCAAATACCGCCCTAACCGATGGATCAATCGATTTAAATGCCTTCCAACATGAAGTTTTCTTAGAAAATTGGAATAAAGAAAATGATGGTCATATCGTAACGATAGGTTATACAGTTGCGGTACCAACTCGGGTTTATTCAGAAAAATATCAATCCTTTGATGATCTTCCTGAGGGGGCAAAAATCGCTGTGAACTCTGCGCCAACTAGTCTAGGTTATAATTTACAAACCTTAGAAAGGGCTGGTTTAATTAGCTTAAAGGATAATGGGGAATTATTACCAACTGTGTCTGATATTGAAGAAAACCCTAAACATTTAGATATTATTGAATTAGATGGCGCTCAAATTCCAGCTTCTGTCCCAGATGTGGATGCAGCCTTTATTGATGATTCATTCCTATCAGCATCTAACTTTAAACCGAGTGATGCCATCTATGTTTATGGGGATACACCAGAAACTATAAATGTTGACCGGGTGAATATTATTGCAGCGCGGGAAGAAGATAAAGATAATCCCTTATATCAAAAAGTTGTTGAACTTTTCCAAACCGATGATGTGGCTAAGAAAATTGAAGAAGTTACCGAAGGTGGATCAATTGCGGCTTGGGATTTAGTGAAAGAAGTTCAAGAAAAGGCAGAATAAAAGCAAAATTACCTTAAATATATTTCTGTAATCTGCGAAAACTTATTGATTATTCAACGTAAATTGTTATAGTAATAGTGATAACTTTTATTGAGTTTAAGGAGATTACCATGAACCAAATTGCTATTTATCCATTTCCGTATGGGTTATTACAAATTGAATACACAGAGGATCAAATACTATCCATTGCGAATGTTGATAATTTTGATGGTTCTAGTCAAACGAGCTCCTTGTCTGATCAGGCTTTTATTGAGTTATCTGAATTTATGGAAGGAAAACGTAAAGAATTTAACCTACCTTACCTGTTAGACGGAACAGACTTCCAAAAGAAAGTATGGTCTGCTTTATTAGATATTCCCTACGGCCAAACAAAGACTTATCAAGAAGTGGCTGAAATAATTGGTCAACCCAATGCTGTTCGCGCGGTGGGTGCTGCTTGTCGGGATAATAAGCTATTGATGCTAATTCCTTGTCATCGGGTGGTTGGATCAAATGGTGATTTGAAGGGCTATGCTGGTGGGGTGCAAATGAAATCTGATTTATTAGCCATTGAAGGACCTAAATGTAAATGTTAGGCTAGAAGAGCTGGGCTTCCTTGTCCAGCCACAATTGATTTTGTTTTATTATTAATACTTTCTGATGGTGCATAAGCTTGGTAAAAGCAAGTTAAATGAATAAATTAAATAGACTTAAAGAGCTAGGGATAATGTATCCCTAGCTCTTTTTATATTACGAGTAAGAGCCTGAAAGTAAATTAGACTTCTAAAAATATTTTCCAAATTATTTATTAAATTTCAAGAAATTATTTTCATCAATTGTAAAGTATGGTATAGTATGAGTATCTTTGAAAGCGCTATTAAGAAAAGAGGTGGCGTATGGAAAATGAAGTGATTGAAAGTTTGAATACTGAGGGGAATAATCCGCGTTCGCGTGACCTAGATCAAATGACCAGTCAGCAAATCGTAGCCCTGATGAATCAGGAAGACCAGGCTGTCATCGATGCGGTCCATGAGGCCCAGGACCAGATAGGTCGTTTAGCTGAAGCGGCCTACCAAGCTTTACAGGCTGGGGGGCGGGTCTTTTATGTTGGCGCGGGTACCTCTGGACGGTTAGGTATTTTAGATGCTTCCGAGTGTCCGCCTACTTTTGGAGTGTCAGCTCAACTATTCCAAGGTGTGATTGCCGGGGGCAAGGAAGCGATTTTTAAAGCCAAGGAAGGCGTGGAAGACAGTCCCCAAGCAGGTCAAGAAGCTCTTCAGGCCAAAGGCATGACAGCTCAAGATATCGTCATTGGTATAGCAGCTAGTGGCCGAACCCCCTTTGTCCTAGGAGCCCTGTCTTATGCTAAAGAAGTGGGTGCTTCTACTGGATCAGTTTCCTGCGTGGCGGGAGCTAAAGTTTCAAGTTTGGTTGATTTCCCCGTAGAGGTTGTTACAGGTCCGGAAGTTTTGGCTGGCTCAACCCGGCTAAAGGCCGGTTCTGCGCAGAAAATGGTCTTAAATATGATTTCTACGGCAGCCATGGTTAGAAGTGGTAAGGCCTACCAGAATTACATGGTAGACTTAAAAACCTCCAACCAGAAACTTGAAAAGCGGGCCATTAATATTTTAAAAGCCCTGATTCACGAAGATATAGATTATAAGGCTTTACTAGAAGCAGCTGATTATCATGTTAAGACAGCCTTGGTTATGCATAAATTACAAGTAGATCGGGCCCAAGCCCAAGCTGAATTGGCGGCTAAAGACGGTCATGTTCGGTTAATTTTAGAAAATAGGTGAAAAAATGGAAGATATGGAATTAATTATTTTTGAAATTATTGCTAAGGGAGGGAACGCCAAAGGCTTGGTTTATGAAGCGATTGCTAAGTCAGAAGCAGGTGATTTTGCAGCTGCCGATAAGTTATTGGCTGAAGCTGATGAAGAGCTCAAGGGCGCCCATCAAATTCAAACCAATTTGATTCAAGAAGAGGCAGCCGGTAAACACCATGAGGTGACGGTCTTATTTGTCCATGCCCAAGACCATTTGATGACTTCTTTAGAAGTTAGATCTTTGGCTGAAAACATCATCAAGATGAACAAGCGTCTCTATGCCTTGGAGCAAGGACATGACTAAAAACACTGAGCCACAAGATAGGGCAAAAAATGAACTGCCACGTTTTTCTTATCAAAGTTCACTTTTAATGTTACTGTTTCTGATTTTAGCGGTTACCCTGGTGCCTTTGGCACTTAAACAAGTCACCTCAAATTATAATTGGTGGACGGTTATCCTAGGTGGCCTTTTGGCAGGGTTTGGAACAGTATTTAGTCAATACCGATTAGTATTAAAAAAGCCCTTAGATAAACAATTTTATCTGTTGGTTGGGGCGGCAAGTCTAGTGTGTGGTTTTATTTTATTTATCTTTGCCTTTGCGGGCATTATTATGTAGGAGGGATACAAATGAAGAAAGTATTATTAGCCTGTGCGGGTGGGATGTCATCTGCCATTGCAGCTAAATCGTTACAAGATGCGGCCCAAGCGGCCGGTAAGGATGTTGAAGTTCATGAAGCATCCAGTCAAGCCTTTGAAGATGAGATTACTAAGGATTATGTCTTAGCCTTAGTCGCTCCACAAATTCGCCATCGCTTTGATCATTTAAAAGAGTTGGCTGATCAAAATAATGTGCCAATTCTTCTTGTTGCCCCTAAGGGTTATACTCCAATTGGCGGCAAATTCTTATTAAAACAAATTACCGATGAACTCGGTGACATTTTAGATTAGGAGGAAAGTCAATGTTTGAAAAATTAGCAGATATTCTAGATTCTAAGTTTTCAACCCCGATGGCTAAGTTAGCGGAACAACGCCACCTTAGAGCGGTCCGGGATGGTATCGTCGCCACTTTACCTTTAATTATTGTTTCGTCTATGTTTATGGTTATCGCTTTCTTACCGAATTCATTACCGGCCGAGTGGGGTTTTACTCAATTTATTATGGAAAACCAATTTAAGATTCTTTTACCCTACCGGATGTCTATGTACATCATGACCCTTTATGCGGTCTTTGGCATTGGTTTCTCTCTATCACGCTCTTATGATTTGGATGGTCTTTCAGGTGGGATTCTTTCTGAACTAGCCTTCTTACTAACTATTATTCCTAAAATGAGTCCTGCTGTGACCGAAGGCATTACTAAATTAGCTGAGAATAACCAAGAGTTAGCTGATTTTGTGGCACAGGTGCCAGCTGGCTTAGTGATTCCGATGCCAAACCTAGGTTCAGCTGGGATGTTCATAGGGATTTTGGCGGCTTTCTTTGCGGTTGAAGTTTACCGACTTACGCAAACATCTGGCTTTAAAATTTCAATGCCACCGCAAGTACCAGCCTCTGTGGCGCGGTCCTTTGAATCTTTAACCCCAGCTGCAATTATCCTTTTAGTGGTTGCAACAATTACCATGTTCTTAGACATTGATGTGCATGGTATTGTGGCTAAGATAGTTACACCTTTAGTTCATGCCTCTGATACCTTGCCATCTGCCATCGTGATTGTATTCTTGACTACCTTCTTCTGGTCATTTGGGATCCACGGTGCTTCCATCGTAGGTTCGCTTGTACGTCCAGTTTGGCTCATTCTCTTAGATGAAAATATTCAAGCTTTTGCCGATAAAACAATGATTCCAAATATTGCCGCTGAACCCTTCTATCAATGGTTTGTTTGGATTGGTGGGGCTGGTTCTGCTTTAGGCTTGGCCATTCTCTTAGTCTTCATGGCCAAATCTAAATACTTGAAGACTTTAGGTCGGACAGCGATTGTGCCAGCTATCTTTAATATCAATGAACCAATTATCTTTGGTTTACCGATAGTTTTGAACCCAACCTTAATTATCCCATTTAACTTAGTACCCCTTGTTTCATTAGTTATTTCTTGGTTTGCCACTAAATTAGGTTTGGTGAATCCAGTGGTATCTAGTCCAGCTTGGACCTTGCCTGGTCCAATTGGGGCTTTCTTGGCAACCGGTACCGACTGGCGAGCCATTATCTTGAGTATCGTTTTAATTTTTGTATCCGTTGTTGGATACTATCCATTCGTTAAAATTTATGACCGTCAACTCTTAAAAGAAGAAGCCGGCCAAGATATCACGGCAGAATAAGCCGAGTAAGTTAATCGAAGTAAGAACGGGTATAAAAAGATAGTCCTAGACTCTTCTTTTCATTACCCGTTTTTTATCAAAAAGGAGTTTATTATGCGAAAATTAGGAATTTCAATTTATCCTGAAAAAAGTGAACCACAACGAGTGAAAGAGTATTTGGACTTAGCCGCCAAATATGGCTTTAGCCGGGTCTTTTCCTCCCTCTTACAAGTGGATGGTGATGTAGACCTTGTAAAAGCTAATTTTAAAGAAATTAATGATTATGCTAAGGCTAAGGGCTTTGAAGTGATTGTGGATATTGCCCCGCGGATTTTTAGTCAATTAGGGATTTCTTACCAAGATTTGTCCTTCTTTAAGGAAATTGGGGCGGATGGATTACGGTTGGATGCCGGTTTTTCTGGGGTGGAAGAGGCCATGATGACCTTTAATCCACAAGGGCTAAAAGTCGAAATAAATATGTCCAATGATGTTCATACGATTGATACGATTATGGATTTCCAACCTAATGCTTATCAATTGTACGGTTGTCATAACTTTTATCCCCATAATTATTCTGGTTTGGGACTAGATTTCTTTAAACGGACCAGCCAACGTTTCAAACACTATGGTCTGCGGACGGCTGCTTTTGTGACCAGTCAGGTAGAAAACAGCTTTGGTCCCTGGCCGGTGGAAGATGGACTACCTACTTTAGAAGGCCACCGTCATTTACCTTTGGATGTACAAGTAAAACACCTTTTAGCTATGAATGCGGTGGATGATATTCTGATATCTAATTGCTATGCTTCAGAGGAAGAACTAAAAGCAGTGGGTCAATTAGACTTGTCTTTGGTTACCCTCGATGTAGATCCCGTGGCTTCTTTAGGTGATATCGAAAGTAAGATTCTCTTTGATGAATTTCATTTCAACCGAGGTGATCAAAGTCAATACTTCTTACGGTCCACCCAAAGTCGAGTTAAGTATAAAGGCTATGACTTCCCTGTTTTTAACGCCGTGGATACCATTAAACGGGGCGATGTCATCATCGAAAGTTCTGAATACGGTCATTATGCCGGTGAATTACAGATTGCGCTGAAGGACATGCAGAATTCTGGTAAATCTAATGTGGTCGGTCATATTCGTCCTGAGGAAGTTTTTATTTTGGATGAAATCAAACCATGGCAGAAATTTAAATTGAAAAGAGCTTAGCTATGAAATATATCATTGGAGTGGATGGGGGCGGGACCAAGACTAAGTTTGTCCTCTATGATGTAATGGGGATTCCCCTAAAAACCTTTCAAAGTGGGTCTTGCCATTTAATGCAAGTGAGCCAAAATCAGGCCCGTCTCACCTTATATCAAGGCGTGCAAAACTTAATCAAAGATTTAGATATTTCACCGCAAGATTTATTTATCTCTTTAGGTTTAGCTGGTTACGGCAACCAAGTTATGAAGCGGGAACTTGAATTAGTTACAGCATCGGCTTTGTCTCCCTATTCTTATCATTTAGTGAGTGATGCTGAAATTGCCTTATATGGTGCTTTGGGTGGTCAAGACGGAATTATTGTCATTGCGGGTACAGGGTCAATCGCCTATGCCAAAGTCGGCCAAGAAATTTTAAGAGCCGGCGGTTGGGGATATTTCCTTGGCGATGAAGGTTCTTCTTATTGGATTGGCCAGCATTTGTTAGAACTTTTTAGCCAACAGTTGGATGGACGGCTAGAAAAAACGATTCTCCATGACTACTTATGGGATAAGTTTCAGTTGAATGAGCCTCTAGATTTAATTAAATACAGTAATGATCATTTTGTAGGTCATCGTAGTCAAGTTGCTCAACTCGCTAAAGATGCAGCCAAACTCGCTAAAGAAGGTGACCCACATATGCAAGACCTGTTTGAAAAAGCTGGTTTAGAACTGGGACGATTAGTCCAAGCCTTAGCCAGTCATTTTCCTCAGGGTTGTCCTGTCTCAACGGTTGGAGGACTTTGGGAAAGTAAAGACATCTTACGCCAAGCCTTTCAGACTAGTTTGGCGTCGAAATTTCAGTTACAAGCGCCATTACAAGCGCCTGAATATGGTGCTTATTTAATTGCTAAAGATTTAATTTAGGAAGGATGAGGCTGTTGAGCACAATTTACCGGATTAAACAATCCTATGATCAGTTGACAGAGACGGAAGTTAGAATAGCTGATTTTATTCTAGCTCAACCGAATCAAATCGTTGAGTCATCTTCAGCCGACCTTGCTCATCTAACGAGTACTTCTCCTTCAGCCTGGAATCGTTTTGCCCGCAAATTAGGTTATAGTGGCATTCGTGACTTAAAGATAGCACTCGCTCGTAGTGAACAAGTAAAGAATGATCCTGCTAATATGCTAGAAGCCAATGAATCGGTTACGAGTTTAATTCAAAAAGAGGGTCAATTAGTGGAGCAAAGTCTCCAAGGTACCTTATCCTTGTTAAACCAGAGTGACTTAGACCAAGCGATTACTTGGCTAGATCAAGCCCAACGTATCTATATGGTTGGGGTAGGCGGTTCCAGTGTGGTGGTGACAGATTTCTTGCATAAACTAACCCGCATGGGCAAACAAGTAATTCATAATCCAGACCATCATATCCTACTCGCTCAGTTTGCCCATATTAATCAGGATGATGTCTTGTTGGCGGTTTCTTATTCGGGTATGACCAATACAGTGACAGTGGCAGCTGACCAAGCTAAGGCTAAGGGAGCAAAAATAATTGCCGTGACGGGTTTCCATTTGAATTCTTATTTGGCTAAATTGGCTGATTGTTCCTTGTATATTCCAGCCAAGGAAGGTAATATTCGCTTAGGTGCCATTCAATCACGGTTTGCTTCCTTGATTATAACGGATATTTTATACTATGGATTAGTGACCCGGCATTTAGATGAGACTAAGGCCAGTTTACTAGCTAGTCGGGAAATCGTAAATAATATTAAGTGAGGTGACTTATGCTTGCTGCAGGGATTATGTCAGGGACATCCTTAGATGGCATCGATGTGGCTATCTGTGAGATTGAAGGTCTTGACCAAAAGACCCAGGTTAAGCTGCTGGCATTTGATACTATCGCCTTTGAACCACAAACTTTGGCTAACCTAAGCCAGGCATTAAATCGTGACCAAGTGTCCTTGGCTGATATCAGTCGGTTAAATGTTGAATTAGGACAAGTTTTCGGTCAAGCAGTCTTAAGGGTGTGTCAGCAAAATGACTTAGACAGTAAAAACTTAGATTTTATTGCTTCACATGGTCAAACCCTTTACCATGATACGTCTAATCAAAATAATATCCGCCATACCCTGCAATTAGGGGAGGCCAGTGAAATTGCGGCCTTGTGCCAGTGTCCCGTGATTAGTGATTTTAGGCCCATGGATGTGGCCTTAGGTGGTGCCGGTGCGCCCTTAGTTCCTTATGCTGAATGGGTCTTGTATCAGGATCCAAGTCGGACTCAAGCCTTACAAAATATTGGAGGAATTGGGAATGTAACGATTCTACCTAAGAGTGGGCGTTTATCGGATCTGGTGGCTTTTGACACAGGGCCGGGGAATATGGTGATTAATGAAGCCATGCAAATTTTATTTAATCAGACTTATGATAAGGATGGAAACCGGGCTAGCCAAGGTCAAGTACAAGAAGAATTAGCCCAGCATCTCATGGCGCATCCTTATTTGCAAGCCCCCTTACCTAAATCAACCGGGCGGGAGCTATTTGGTCGAGCCTTCACGCAAGAATTGATTGATGCTTTCCCTCAAATTAGTCCACTTGATTTTATTGCTACAGTAACTTGGTATAGTGCCGCTTGTATTGCTTTTCATTTAGATGGACATATTCCAGCGGTGCCTCAAGTTGACCGATTAATTGTGAGCGGTGGCGGTGCTTATAATCCGCAATTAATCCGGTATCTTAAAGAGCTAATGCCGAAAGTGGAAGTTATTCGGCAAGAAGACTTAGGTTATTCTTCTGAAGCTAAAGAAGCCATTGCCTTTGTGATTTTAGGTAACCAGACCTTCCATGGGCGGCCTTCGAATGTCCCATCGGTAACGGGAGCCAGTCAACCAGCTATCTTGGGCAAGATTACACCGTGGTTAGACCTCTCTAAAACAAAGAAATTTTCATAAAATTTATAGGTAAAGAATGGAAAAGATAGATGTTTTATATGCCTTTTCTATTCTTTTTTTGTGGAGGTTATCCTTGCCTTTAAACCATGAGTTTTGTTAAAAATAATTAGACAAGTCTTTGTTTTTTTTCTATTAAAATCCTGTTCTAAAGGAAGTTTGCTTGAAAGTGATTGTGAAAAAATTATACTTGTCTGCCTGAGTGGAAGTGCTATAATATGAGAGGAATTATTTATTTCATTATTTAAAAAAAGGAGGTAATTTGATGGTAGGAATTATCATCGCAAGTCACGGTGAATTTGCAGATGGCATTAAGCAATCTGGTTCAATGATTTTTGGTGAACAAGAAAATGTTGAATCAGTTACTTTTATGCCAAATGAAGGACCCGATGATTTGCAAAAGAAATTGTCGGAAGCAATCGACCGGATAGATGGTGACGAAATTCTGTTCTTAGTTGATTTATGGGGCGGCAGTCCTTTCAATCAAGCCAATATTTTATTTGAAAAAGATACAGAAAAACGTGCCATTGTCGCTGGTTTGAACTTGCCAATGTTAATTGAAGCCTATGCCAGTCGGTTCAGTATGAATACGGCCCATGAAGTTGCAAGTGCGATTCTTAAGACAGCGCGCGAAGGAGTTAAGGTAAGACCGGAAGCAATTGATGTGGTTGAGGCTGCCCCAGAAGCAGAAGTGGCTCAAGCTACAACAGCTGAAGGTGAAATTCCAGAAGGCACTGTTCTTGGTGATGGTCAAATTAAATTTGTCCTTGCCCGGATTGATACTCGTCTCTTACATGGTCAAGTTGCAACATCTTGGACAAAGACTACCAATCCAGACCGGATTATTGTGGTGTCTGACCGTGTAGCTCACGATGATTTACGTAAAAAGCTAATCGAACAAGCAGCCCCTGCAGGGGTGCATGCTCACGTTATTCCGGTCGATAAGTTGGTCCAAGTTTATAAGGACCCTCGTTTCGGAGCCACTCGTGCCATGCTTCTGTTCGAAACACCGCAAGATGCATTAGAAGCGGTAGAAAAAGGTGTTGAGATTCCAACGATTAATGTTGGTTCCATGGCCCATTCAACTGGTAAAGTCATGTTGAATAATGTTTTATCCGTTGATCAAGCTGACGTGGATACTTATAAGAAATTAAAAGACTACGGCGTTAAATTCGATGTTCGTAAAGTTCCAGCAGATAAATCAGGCGACTTATTCAAATTAATCGCTGATAAAGCTGGTTCTGGCTTAGCACTTTAGAAGGAGGATTAAAATGGACTTTAATTTACTATCCATTGTCTTAGTTTTAATTGTGGCCTTTTTAGCTGGGATGGAAGGGGTTCTTGACCAATTCCAATTCCATCAACCAATTATTGCTTGTTCTTTAGTTGGCTTAGCTACTGGTCATTTAGCTGAATGTATTATCTTAGGGGGCGCTTTACAATTAATCGCCTTAGGTTGGGCTAATATTGGTGCGGCAATCGCACCCGATGCTGCCTTAGCCTCTGTGGCTTCTGCTATTATTTTTGTTAAAGCGGGCGACTTCTCAGCTGATGGCCGGAATGTGGCCATTGCAGCTGCAATTACCTTAGCAACTGTTGGTTTAGTCTTAACTATGGTTGTACGGACTTTATCTGTGGTGATTGTTCACCAAGCAGACAAAGCGGCTGAAAAAGGTGATTTTAATGGTGTGTCTTTATGGCATTATATTGCTCTAGCATGTCAAGGTCTTCGGATTGCTTTACCTGCAGGTGCCTTGCTCTTCATTCCATCTGCTGCGGTTCAATCAGTTTTAGGTTCATTACCTGTATGGTTTACTTCTGGTATGACGATTGGTGGTGGGTTTGTCGTAGCGGTTGGTTATGCTATGGTTATTAACTTAATGGCAACCCGAGAAGTATGGCCTTTCTTCTTCTTAGGCTTTGCCTTAGCTCCATTAAATGAATTAACTCTAATTGCAACTGGTATTATCGGTCTCTGCTTGGCAATTATCTACTTAAACCTAAGCAAGAATAAAGGTGATGGCGGTAACGGTGGTTCATCTAACTCAGGTGACCCATTAGGCGATATTTTAAATGATTATTAAGGAGGAAAAGACAGATGACTGAAGAAAAACGTATTACTTTATCTAAAGCAGACCGTCGTAGCGTTATGTTACGTTCTCAATTCCTCCAAGGTTCTTGGAATTACGAACGGATGCAAAATGGGGGTTGGGCTTATGCTTTAATCCCAGCGTTAAAGAAATTATATCCACAACATGATGATGCAGTAGCGGCATTAAAACGTCACATGGAATTCTTTAATACTCACCCATACTTAGCTTCGCCAATCTTAGGGGTAACCTTAGCGATTGAAGAGGAAAAAGCAAATGGAGCTGATATTGATGATGCAGCCATCCAAGGGGTTAAAATCGGTATGATGGGTCCGCTAGCAGGTATTGGTGACCCAGTCTTCTGGTTTACCGTACGGCCAATTCTAGGAGCAATTGCCGCTTCTCTAGCAACCGGTGGATCTATTATTGCACCTTTATTCTTCTTTATTGCTTGGAACATTATCCGGATGGCCTTTTTATGGTATACCCAAGAATTAGGCTACAAATCTGGTTCTGAAATTACTAAAGATCTTTCTGGTGGGTTGCTTCAAACGATTACCAAAGGTGCTTCTATCTTAGGTATGTTTATCATGGGTATCTTGGTACAACGTTGGACCTCAATTAACTTCCCAATGGTAGTTTCCCGCGTGCCTTTATCTGAAGGAGCTTATGTTGAGTTCCCTGATGGTGCCGTGGATGGAGGTAAATTACAAGAAATCTTAGGTCAAGTTGCTTCTGGTATGTCTATTTCACCTGAAAAGGTAACGACCCTCCAAAATAACTTAGATCAATTAATTCCTGGTTTCGCAGCCTTACTACTAACCTTTGCATGTATGTGGTTGTTGAAGAAAAATGTTTCTCCAATCATTATTATCTTTGGTTTATTTGCCATTGGTATCTTAGGCCACTTAGTAGGTATCTTCTAGAAACTTCTCTATTCTATCAAAATCTCTTGTCGTCTGACTTCTTGGGTCAGAATGACAAGAGGTTTTCTTTCATTGAGGGATATTTAAATTAAACCAGGCCTATGCTAAAATAAAGCTTAGTAAAGGAGCATGATAATGGTACAATCTCTTAACCGAAAGGTCGATTTTAACACCAAAGCCAATCTTATGTCAGGGGGGGTTGGCAGTAAACATGGCGATATTTTAATTGGGGACCAAGCCTTTGAATTCTATAATGAACGTAATCCGGAATCCTTTCTACAGATTCCTTGGGTCAGTATTGAAAAAGTCAGAGCCCAATTATTCTTTGGCAACCGTTATATTCGAGGCTTCTTTATTGATACAGACCAAGGTGTCAGCTTCAACTTTATTGTGAAGGATGCCGGTAAAAGTTTGAAAGCTATGCGAACTTATTTAGGCAATGAGAAAATTGTCCGTAATGTTCCAGTTTTTTCTTTGAAACGTTTATTTAAACGAGGGCAAAAGTAAATTAAGGCATAAAATAAGCAAATAAATAGGGCGGGACTGGGCAAAAATGCCCAGTCCCGTTTATATACTTAAATATTAGATGTTTTAGCGCAGTGATGATGGTTATAACTGCTTTAAAAGACTGAGTCCTACTAATTAAGGATTAACCGCAATCATGGTCCCCTGGAATTGAAGCACTTGTTTGCCAGAGTCTAAATCAACCACATCGGCTTCTACAACGGAGACTTGCTTGCCCGCTTTAATCACTCGACCGGTGGCCAGAAACCGATCGCTGGCGGCAGGGCGTAACAAATTGACCTTGAACTCAATACTGAGAACCTCACAACCTTCAGGTAACATGGTCAGGGCGGCATACCCAGCGGCCGAATCTGCAATAGAAGTGGTTACACCGGCATGGAGGAAGCCTGTTTGTTGAGTCAAGTTTTCATTTTTTTCTAAATAGATTGAAACTTTTCCTTCCTCAACAGTATCCAATCGTGCCCCCATACTCTTTAAAAAGGTCTGACGGTCAAAGGATTCTTGGACGCGTGAAACAATATCCATATTACATATCTCCTTTCGAATATATCAAATTTTAGTTCACAAGTTGAAACTATTGTTATTGTAACTTGTAAGCGTTTTATGGTCAATAAAAAAGTGTTAAACCTGTATAAGGTAAGTTTATAGTTGTGAAACAAAACGCAATCTTGTATTGACATTATTCTCCAGATGAACCACAATATATATGTTATATAAAAAATAAAAACACAAGATATAGGGGTTTGCTAAGATGGAATTATTAGATAGAAAAGAAACTTACATGGGCTTAGCTTCAATGCAAGTGATTAAACGGGATAAGCGGCAGGTTGCCTTTGATGCGTCTAAAATTCAAGTGGCCATTGAAAAAGCTGTCACTGAAGTGGAAGGTCAAGTATCAAGCCAACGTTTGGTCGAGATTGAAGCCTTGGTGGCCCAAATTTTGACGACGATTCAAGAACGATTTACACGCGATATTAATATTTATGAAATACAAAGTATTGTTGAACAACACTTACTACAATCAAATATGCCTGAGGTGGCTCATGCCTATATTGACTACCGGGTTAAGCAAGATTTTGCCCGGGCTGATGCCACGAATATTAATCACCGTATCCAGTCTTTATTAGATCAAGATAAGACCGTGGTTAATGAAAATGCCAATAAGGATAGTCGGGTTTTTAATACCAAGCGCGACTTAACCGCTGGGATTACAGCCAAGGCGATTGGCTTACAAATGTTACCGCCCCATGTGGCTAATGCCCACCAAAAGGGTCAAATTCACTACCATGACTTGGATTATCATCCTTACATGCCCATGTCAAATTGTAGTTTAATCGATTTTAAGAATATGTTCGAAAATGGCTTTACGATTGGGAATGCGGAGGTTGAAACACCTAAGTCTATTCAAACGGCAACCGCCCAAATGGCCCAAATCATTGCCAATGTGGCTTCCAGTCAGTATGGTGGAACCTCAGCTAACCAGATTGATGAAGTCTTGGCTCCTTATGCTCAACTGAATTTAGAAAAAAACCGTCAATTAGCGCAAGAATGGATTGACGATCCAGAAAAACAAGAGGAATTTGCGGTAGCTAAGACCAAAAAAGATATTTATGATGCCATGCAGTCTTTAGAGTATGAAATTAATACTTTGTATACTTCACAAGGCCAAACGCCATTTACGACTCTTGGCTTTGGCTTAGGAACCTCTTGGATCGAACGTGAAATCCAAAAGGCGATTTTACAAGTCCGGATTAAAGGAATTGGTAAGGAAGCACGGACGGCTATTTTCCCTAAACTGGTCTTTACTTTGAAAGATGGGGTTAATTTATGCCCTAAAGACCCTAACTATGATGTGAAGCAATTAGCCTTGGAATGTGCCACCAAGCGGATGTATCCAGATGTCTTGATGTATGACAAGATTATTGATATTACCGGGTCATTTAAAGTGCCGATGGGATGTCGTTCTTTCTTACAAGGTTGGAAGGATGAAGAATGTCATGAAGTCAATGATGGCCGGATGAACTTAGGGGTAGTTACCATAAACTTACCGCGGATTGCCCTAGAAACTGCTTATGACCAAGCCGCTTTCTGGGACTTATTGGCAGAACGTTTGGATATTGTGGCGGATGCTATGGTTTACCGGGTCCAACGGGTTAAAGAAGCGACCCCTGAAATGGCTCCCATTCTTTATCAATATGGGGCCTTTGGCAAACGGCTCCGTCCTGATCAAGCCGTGGATGAACTCTTCAAGAATAAACGGGCTACTGTTTCTTTAGGTTATATTGGTCTTTATGAAGTGGCAACGGTCTTCTACGGCCCTGATTGGGAGCATAATCTCAAAGCCAAGGCCTTTACTTTAGAAATCATGAAACGGTTGAAGGCTAAAGCCGATGCTTTAGGGGACCAATATGGCTATCATTTCTCCGTTTATTCAACCCCATCCGAATCTTTAACCGACCGCTTCTGTCGTTTGGATACTGAATTATTTGGGAAGGTCAAAGATATTACCGATAAGGAGTACTATACCAATTCTTTCCACTATGATATTCGGAAGAACCCAACCCCCTTTGAAAAGATTGATTTTGAAAAAGATTATCCCCAATATTGTGGCGGTGGCTTTATCCATTACTGTGAATACCCTAATATGCGGCAAAATCCTAAAGCTTTGGAAGCCGTTTGGGATTATGCCTATGATAAGATTGGCTATTTGGGAACAAATACACCAATTGATCATTGTTATGAATGTGGCTTTGACGGGGACTTTACCCCAACAGAATTTGGCTTTAAGTGTCCACATTGTGGTAACCACAATCCTGAAACTTGTGATGTGGTTAAACGGACCTGTGGTTATCTAGGTAACCCACAAAAACGCCCAATGGTGCATGGTCGCCATAAAGAAATTTCATCCCGGGTAAAACATATGTCTTCTAGTCAAGTGACACAATTAAGAAATCAAAAAGCCAAAGAGGCTGATGATCATCGGACCCTATAGGAAGGAGCTGGCCTATGAATAATCCTAAACCAAAAGAATGGTTGGCCAGTGAACTCAGTATGGGCAAGATTGCTGATTATAAACCCTATAATTTCGTGGATGGCGAAGGCGTCCGGTGTTCTATTTATGTGTCGGGTTGTCCCTTTGCTTGTAAGGGGTGTTATAACCGGGTGGCCCAGAACTTTAATTATGGTAGGCCCTATACCTTGGAGTTGCAGGAACGAATCTTGGATGATTTAGGGGCTCCTTATTGTCAGGGTTTAACCTTACTGGGTGGTGAACCCATGTTGAATACCAATGTCTTGATTCCTTTATGCCGGGCGGTGCGTGACCGCTTTGGTGCTAGTAAAGATATTTGGTCTTGGACAGGTTATACCTGGCAAGAGTTGATGGTCGATTCTGAAGATAAGTTAGAGTTATTATCCTTGATTGATGTCTTGGTGGATGGTCGTTTTGAGATTGATAAGAAGGATTTAAGCTTACAGTTTCGGGGGTCATCTAATCAAAAGATTATTAATGTTCCTGAGAGCTTGCGGCAAGGGGAAGTTGTCTTGTGGCGGCAGGCGAATGGGGAGGCGTATTATTAGATAAATTGAAAAGCCAACCGAGTTGGCCAGCGGGGTGGGCTGGGACTTGGTTGGCTTATATTAATCAGTCTTCTTTATCTTTTTTTGGGAGAGGAATTATTTGTAATCTAGGATAAGGACTTCGTCGATTGAGAATGTATGGTGCAAAGACTGCAATATAGGTTTCTTCATCGAAATCAAGAATTTCACTTATACGGGTAACAATGTGATGATTAGGTAGATGCTTCTGATGTAAAATATTATAGAGTGTCTTATAATTGATATCTGTGTCGCGAGAAAATTGACTTAGAGAACCATATTCTTGTAGTATTTTTGTTCTGAGTAAAGCAAAATCGATAGAGTGACATGTATCATTATTCAAAGCAAAGACCTACTTTCATTTAAGGATATGATCGCTAGGATCGAATATATTATAATATGCTATTTTTTCCGTATCAATAATAATTATTATAATAATTTTGGATAGGCATTATAAGTACGACTAATATATATAGTTATATCAATTAATTGTTATAATTTTAAAAAATCTTATGAGTTAGATATGATATAGGATTTAATCTTTTTAGTGTATTTATTAGGTTGATAAATTAATACTTTAAAAAAATATCCTTTCAAGAAGCTTATGGTGACCCCAAAAGGTTGGAGCAGAGAGATAAGTAAATTTTGATGCACGTGTAGCTCACTGCGTTTCATATAATGTTAGTAAAGCAAAATAAAAAGACTCTATTGAGAGACTTTCCCAACAGGGTTTTAACAAGGAACCACGGCTAACCTGCATTTGCCCTGGAACTGAGTCTGTAACTCGCTAAAGCTAAAAGACCTCCTCAATTTTGAGGAGGTCTTTTTAATGAACCACGGCTCACCTACGTTTGCCTTGGCATTACTTACTTGCAACATCCACAATTGCTTGGATGTAGTTGCCGGTATCGGCTAGGGTTGCGCCTGAGACGATATCAGATACGTTACCGTCTTCACCTAGGCCTTTAACTTCTTCAGCTAAAGCTTTAGCTTCTTCAACAGTTTTACCTTTAACAGCGTCAGCGATTGCTTTGTGGTTGTCAGCATAAGCTACAGTAGATTGAGCTTTTTCAGTCATCAATTTAGAGTATTGTTCGCTGTTATCAATTTTAGAAATTAAAGTTTGGCCTTCTGGATAAGCTTTACCAAATTCACCGTCAGAGTTTGGTACGCCAGTCCAGCCATCACCTTCAACGAATTGGAATTCGTCGATGAATGAACCTACAATTGTGTCACCAGCCATTGCAACAGTTACTTGAGCGAATGATTTGTCGCCATGAGCAGCTGCTAAACCTTGTTTAAGGGTGATATCTGATCCTTCAGCGCCTTCATATGAACGGCCTTCTTTAACGGTATCCATAATTAATTGGATGTAACCACCTGTATCAGCTAAAGTAGAACCAGATACAACGTCAGAGACGTTGCCGTCTTCGCCTAAACCAGCTAATTCATCAACAGTTGCTTGTAATTCATCGATGCTTTTACCTTTAACAAAGTCATAGATCGCTTGTTTGTTATCAGATAATTTTTGAGTGGCTTGAGCTTTTTCGGCCATTAATTCTGAATATTTATCAGAGTTAGCATCTTTAGAAATTAAAGTTTGGCCTTCTGGAAAAGCTTTACCAAATTCGCCATCTGCATTAGGAACAGCAGTCCAGCCGTCACCTTCAACAAATTGATATTCGTCAATGTCAACGGCAACAATTTTATCACCTTGAACTGCTACAACAGCAGAAGCAAATGATTTGTCACCATGAGGGGCACCATATTTTTGGTATAAGGTAACTGGTCCTTCTTGAGCAGCAACAATACTAGTTCCAAATAGACCAGGTTGTACGACTACCATGCTAGCAGAAGCCATTGATAAGGCTGCCACACATGATAATGACACTTTTAAAAATTTATGCATAAAAAAAAACGCCTCCTAAAAATTTTGATAATTGAAGTATAGCACATTATGAGAAAATTTTCACTATAATTATGTCAGGATTTCCGAGAAAATAAACCGTTTTCGAAATAATTTCAAAATAATAAAACCAAGTATAACAATAAAGAGAATGCTTACATGAACCTTTAAGTATAGCTTAGAGAGAGTGAAAATTTATTAATAATTTCACGAATAATGGTCAAAAAATTAAGCACAAGACTTGTAATTAAGTTAGGGTTTGATATAATGGTCAAAGATAGTCAATGTTAGTAAGGAGGGTGCTTATGAGTCGGAATATGTCCGATATTATTGAGTTGTATTTAAAAGAATTTTTGAAGAATCAAAAAGAGCTTGAGATTAAGCGCAGTGATATTGCGGAACATTTTGATTGTGTTCCTTCGCAGATTAATTACGTCATTAATACGCGCTTTACCCAAGAGCATGGCTATGTGGTTGAAAGTAAACGGGGAGGTGGCGGTTATATCCGTATCCTCAAAATTCAATTAAGCGATGATGTGGCCCAATTAAATCGTATGATTGAATTAGTCGGAGATCGGATTAGTCACCGTAAGGCTGAGAATATGATTGAAACGCTAATCAAGCAAGAAATCCTGACCTCTAGAGAAGGACGCTTGGTTTTGACCCTCCTAGACAAGGCTACTTTACAACCCGTTACGCAACAGGAACAAGAAGTCAGGGCCTATTTTTTGAAACACGTTTTAGAAGAATTAAAATATACCTATCAATAAGAGGTGAAGAATATGTTTGAAGAATTATTTACAGAATCTGCCAGACAAGCCATGATTTTTGCCGCTGAGCAGGCTTATCTATTACGCCACCAAGCGGTTGGAACAGAGCATATCCTCTTGGGGCTAGCCCGAGAAGAGGATGGCATTGCTGGTAAAGTTTTACGGGAACAAGGGGCAACTTATGATGCCTTAGTCCGTGAACTAGAAATTATCCAAGGACAAACGGCCGTGCCGAGAATGCAAGGGGAAATTGTGATTCCTTATTCTCCACGGGCCAAGAAAATTATTATGAATGCCTCCAATGATGCAAAACGTTTAGGGGCTCCTAAAGTTGGGACTGAACACTTACTTTTAGGTATGTTGAAGGAAGAAATTTATGCAACAGTCCTCTTAAAGAACTTAGGCATTGATTTAAATGATTTACGTAAGAAAACCTACAACATGATTGGTTTAGATAAGACAGACCGTCGTTCAGTCAACAGCCATCGCCGTCAACAAGAAAAGGCCGAAGCTCAAAGTAAAACCCCAACCTTAGACGCTGTGTCACGTGATTTAACGGAATTGGCTCGCCAAGATAAGCTAGATCCGGTTGTGGGCCGTGATACTGAAATTAAACGGATGGTTCAAATTATTAGTCGTCGGACTAAGAATAATCCTGTTCTTGTGGGCGAGCCAGGTGTTGGTAAGACTGCCATTGCGGAAGGTTTAGCTGAACGCATGGTGGGTGGCCAAGTGCCTCAAGATATTGCTAAGAAACGTCTCGTTATGCTAGATATTGCTTCGCTCGTGGCTGGTACCAAGTATCGGGGCGAATTTGAAGAACGGATGAAGAAAATTATCGATGAATTAAATGAAGACAGTAATGTCATTCTTTTCATTGATGAACTCCATACCTTAATCGGAGCCGGTGGGGCTGAAGGTGCTATCGATGCATCGAACATCTTAAAACCAGCCTTAGCCCGGGGTGAAATTCAAGTGGTAGGTGCAACTACTCTCAATGAATATCAAAAATACATCGAAAAGGATGCTGCCTTAGAACGTCGTTTCTCTAAGGTTCAAATTGATGAACCAAGTGTGGATGAAAGTCTGCAAATTATTGCTGGTTTAAAAGAACGTTACGAAGACCACCATCATGTTAGTATTTCGGATGATGCCCTCCAAGCTGCGGTTAAATTATCTGTGCGTTACCAATCTGAACGCCGCTTACCTGATAAAGCCATTGATTTAATTGATGAAGCCGCCGCTAAGGTCCGGATTGATAATTCTGTGGCCGAATCTTCATACAAGGCCCTTGAAAAGCAATTGGCTGAGCTTTCTAAACAGAAAGAATCTGCCATCCTAGACCGTGATTTTGAGCGGGCTGCTAGCATTCGTCAAGAAGAACAAAACATTGAAACCCAGTTAGAAGCTGCCGCTGAAAAAGATGCTAGTGATGATAAAGATAATCGTCAAGTAGTTACTGCGGATGATGTCGCAGAAGTTTTAGCTCTTGCGACAGGTATTCCAGTTCAACAAATGAAGATGACAGAATCTAAACGTCTTGTACATCTAGAAGAAGAATTACACGAACGAGTGATTGGGCAAGAAGAAGCCGTATCTTCTGTTTCACGGGCCATCCGTCGGGCCTACTCCGGATTGAAAAATCCAAACCGCCCTATCGGCTCCTTCTTATTCCTAGGTCCAACCGGGGTCGGTAAGACCGAATTAGCCAAAGCCTTAGCTTCCGCTATGTTTGGTTCTCAAGATAATATGATTCGGGTTGATATGTCTGAGTACATGGAGAAACATACCGTGTCTCGGTTAGTGGGAGCCCCTCCAGGATATGTTGGTTATGATGAAGCGGGTCAATTAACTGAACAAGTTCGTCAAAAACCTTATTCTGTTATCTTGTTAGACGAAGTAGAGAAAGCCCATCCCGATGTCTTTAATATTCTCTTGCAAGTGTTTGATGACGGCCATCTTACGGATGGTAAGGGACGCAAGGTGGACTTTAGAAATACGATTATTATTATGACATCTAATATGGGAGCAACCGCTCTAAGAGATGATAAGTCAGTTGGCTTTGGAGTTTCAGATATATCACAAGATCATAAAGCAATGCAAAGTCGGATTATGGAAGAAGTGAAACGTGGATTTAGACCAGAATTTATTAACCGGATTGACGAAATTATTGTCTTCCATGCCTTGAATAAGGAAGAAATTCGTCAAATCGTTAAGTTACAAACCAAAGAAGTCATTGCTCGCTTGAGTGATTTGGAAATTGGTGCACGTATTACTGATACTGCAGTAGATATTATTGCTGAAGCTGGTTTTGACCCAGAATATGGTGCTCGTCCAATCCGTCGTGCTATCCAAAAACAAATTGAAGATTCATTAAGTGAAATGTTATTAAAAGGTGAAATTGAACTGGGGGATGCCATTACCATTGGTGGCCGCCAAGGCGAAATCAATATTAATAACCGATCAAAATAATTTAGTCATAAGAGTGGGTGAAATGCCCGCTCTTTTTTTATTGACCACTAAGTCGCTTCGCTCAACTACTGAGGCACTTAGTCGCTTTGCCCCGAGTGTCCCAGTAAAATGCTTCTGGTTCGCCTAGGGGTCGGAAGCTATGCTATAATAAAGAAAAGGAGTGAGAAATTATGAGTAAACGTTCAAATCAATTAGTTAGTATTTTTCTAGGTGCCACTGTTGTTATTGCAGGGGCTGCCCTATACTTGTATCTTGATGAATCTGCTCGTGAAAAAGTTGAAGGGGCGCTTAACCGTGAAAAAGCAAAATATTTTATTCGTAACAAATTAAATGGATCGCCAGCTTTAGTAAATGCGGTAGATAAATTATCGGATGCCGAAATTACTACCCTAGTGAAGTTGTCCGATTCTGCTACGGATGCTAAAGACGCTGCGGTAGATTCTTTAAGTGATTTTATTGACCGAGCTAAAGCAGCTGGTAATCAAGTATCAGATAAGGTCGCAGATTACTTTAAATAGTATATTTTAACTAACATGGGTGAGATTTAAAGGGTTAGGCTTGTTGCCGCTCTCTTGGTCTCACTCTTTTTATCTTAAATTGAAAGGGGGTTGCTTATGATTCATGTTGATCAGTTACTAGAAGCCGACCGAATTCACCATGAGACATGGATGCAAGAGGCACTAAAAGAAGCAGATAAGGCTTTGGTACTTGATGAAGTGCCTATTGGCGCGGTGCTGGTTTATCAAGGTCAAATCGTTGGCCGCGGTCATAATGTTAGGGAAAGTCAAGAACGTGCCTTGGGTCATGCTGAGTTAATGGCGATTGAGACAGCTAATCAGCAATTGGGCCATTGGCGACTTGAAGAGGCTAGTTTATATGTAACCTTAGAACCTTGCCCTATGTGTGCTGGGGCCTTGATGAATTGCCGAATTAAAGAAGTGATTTATGGCGCCAGTGATTTAAAGGCAGGCTGTGCAGGTACTTTAATGAATCTGTTAGAAGAAGACCGCTTTAACCACCGAGCCCAAGTTATTCAAGGTGTGTTAGAGCAGGAATGTAGTCATAAATTATCCCAATTTTTTAAAGACTTGCGCCAACGTAAAAAAATGGCCAAGGCCAGACAAACTGAACATAAAGAGTAAACCTGTGCATAAGTATAGGTAAACTTGTGTATAAGTATCCACTTGTGCACAAAGAATGCTAGTTTAAGGCTTAAATAGAAGCTGACTGACGTGAAAGGCCTCTCGGAAACCATGACTTGTCAACAAAAAAATTTTCTTGTATAATAAGGCATGGCAATGGTGGCGTTACGAATCGAGTCAGGACCGGAAGGTAGCAGCTATAAGTAACAAAGCCATGTGCCTTTATTTGTTTATTAAGTGGGGGTTGGACTAAAAGTCCAGCTCCCTTTCTTATTATTAAGATTTCTAGTGTTGCTTTTTACTAAAATAATTTATAATAAAAATAGTACACGCTATTGTCTAATTGAGAAGTAATGGTAGCTTTTTTTATCCACCAAATTCATCAATTTCTTAGCTTGAAAGTAAGATTCTAAATGACTAATTTGGTATAATGAAACTATTATTATTTTGGATCAAGTCTATTTATCATAGCTTATTTATATTGGAAGGAGTTATCATGAGTTATCAAGCCTTATATCGGGTTTGGCGGCCGCAAACCTTTGACGAACTGATTGGCCAAAATGTCATCCAACAAACCCTAAAAAATGCGGTCATGAATCAGCAGTTAAGTCATGCTTATCTGTTTACGGGTCCGCGTGGAACAGGGAAAACTTCAGCAGCTAAGATTTTGGCCAAGGCGGTTAACTGTCAAAATCCTCAAAATGGTAACCCTTGTAATGAGTGTGAAGCCTGTCGGTTAATTAATGAAGGTCAAATTTCAGATATTATTGAAATTGATGCGGCGTCTAATAATGGGGTCGAAGAAATTCGCGACTTAAGAGATAATGTCCGCTATGCAGCCAGTCAAGCAAAATACAAGGTCTATATCATTGATGAAGTCCATATGTTAACAACCGGGGCCTTTAATGCCTTACTAAAGACCTTGGAAGAACCCCCAGCGAATGTCTTATTCATTCTAGCGACAACTGAACCGCATAAAATCCCGGAAACGATTATATCACGGACTCAACGCTTTGATTTTCATCGGATTTCGGATAAAGACTTGATTGACCGGATGGCTTATATTCTCGATACCGACAAGATTGCCTATGACCAAGAGGCTTTAGAAATTATTGCTCGGGCTGCTAAAGGGGGCATGCGGGACAGTCTCAGTCTCTTAGACCAGGCCCTATCTTATAACCGAGACCAAGTTTCTGTGGAGAATGCTTTGCAGGTTTCAGGATCAATGGACCAGCAAGAATTTGTTAAATATTTAATGGCCGTTTATAGCCAGCAAGCTCAACATGCTTTAGAGCTTTTAGATCAACAATTGGCTCAAGGTAAGCAAGCCAATCGTTTTATTGAAGAATTGGTTGTTTTTGCTCGGGATATGCTCTTGAGTCTCCATACCAAGACCAATCAAACGCTTTTGAAAGCCGATGAACTTAAGTTAATTAAGGATACAATTCCTGTAGACTATTATTACCGGGTGATTGACCAATTAAATCAGGCCCAACAACAAATGCGGTTCTCAACCCAAGCGGATATTTTTTTACAGGTGATGACCGTCGAATTAGCCTATGGTCAGCCTCAAACCGCTAGTATTTCTACCGGAGAGACCAGCATTCCTAGTGACTTTCAACAAGCTTTTGATAGTCTCCAGGCTGAGTTTTCCCACTTACGTCAGGTGGTGAACGACCAAGCAGACTTGATTAAAGATTTAAGGGCTAAGTTAGAAGTCCGGGTTAATCCAATCAATGAAAACAAGTTAGCAGCTCAGGAAAATGTATCTCAGCCTAGTAAGCTGCGGCCGCGCCCAAGACCTAGAACGAGACAAAGTCAGTATCACTTAGATCTTTATTCAATCTACGGGGTTTTAAATCAAGCGACCCGGGAAGCCATTGAGGCGATTAAAGAGCAATGGAATCAAATTATTCAAGATTTGTCTCCTCAGGATCGGGTTCCACTTTTAAATTCAAAACCTTTAGCGGCCAATGACCACGCGGTCTTGATTAGTGTTGAAAATGAAGAAAATAGTGGTTTATTGCAACATAATGCTCATTTAGCTGGTCAATTACGGGCGGGAATCCAACAAACCTTGCAGATGACTTTAGATTTAGTCTTTATTAAGCAAGCAGATTGGCCGACCACGCGGCGAAATTATACGACTATCTTAGCTAGTGCTAAGGATAAACAAGTGGATTTAAGTCCTTATAAGGATCAAAAATTAACCATTGAATATGAGATGCCTACCAGTGCGACGAGTTCGGTTGCTCAAATTACGTCGTGGACGGATGTTTATACTGATCAAGCCCTTCAAGTAAATCAAGAAGCTAAGTCAGCGCAAGACAGTGACTTGTCTGGACAAGATCATTTGCAGTTAGACCAAAATGATCAAGGATCTAGTAGTCAAGAATCGATTGCTGAAACAGCCAGTGAAGTAAAAGACCAGGCTAAACCAGAACCAGCTGCGCCACTACCCGCGTCGGTTCAAAAAGCTATCGATATTTTTGGGGAAGACAATATTAATATTATTTATGATTAAAAGCAGGAGGTGACGACCAATGATCTATGTATTTTTAGTGATTGCCATCGGGGTATTTGCCTGGGTTAATTATGACTTAAGAAGGCGGGGTCGCCAAATGGAGATGGATTCTAGTGAGGACTGGTATTTACAACGGTCTTATTTTGGTCGCTTACTGGCTAAGAATAAAAAAGAAAATACGCGGGCTTTGCGGGAAGACCGGCAAAGCTTCCAGTATGACCCTTATGAGGATTACCAAGCAAGTGAGATGAATTATCAAGCTTATGAAGCAGCCCGGAAAAAACGGACGCAAGAAAGTCAACAGGATAAGTCTTAGTTGGGATTTCATGTTATAATTAGTTATAGATTAAGAAGAATTATCATATTAGAGGAGGACTACCATGAAAGGTATGCCAAATATGGGAAACATGCAAGGCATGATGAAACAAATGCAAAAGGTGCAAAAAGAAATGCAAGCCGAACAGGCTAATCTCGAAGCTTCAGTCTTTGAAGCCCAAGATACCAACCGATTAGTACAGGTAAAAGTAAATGGTAAGAAAGAAATTATAGAATTAAATATTGCAGCAGATTTAGTTGATCCAGATGATATTGATATGTTGCAAGATTTAGTCATTGCGACAGTAAACGACGCCTTAGGACAAGTGGACCGAGCGACCGAACAAAGAATGGGTCGGTTTACCCAAGGCTTAAACTTACCTTTTTAGACCTTAGAAAGCAGGGGGATTATGCAGTATCCAGCACCAATTGCTAAATTAATTAATTCCTTTACTAAGCTACCAGGTATTGGGTCTAAAACAGCTGCCCGTCTAGCTTTTTATGTGCTTGATATGCCAGAACGGGATGTCTTAGAGTTTGCCCAGAATTTAATCAATGTGAAACGTGAACTGACCTATTGTAGCGTTTGTGGCAATATTACTGATTCAGATCCGTGTCCTATTTGCCAGGATCCTGGTCGATCTCATAAGGAGATTCTGGTGGTTGAAGATGCCCGCGATGTCATGTCTATGGAAAGAATGCAAGAATATAATGGACTATACCATGTTTTACATGGTGTCCTGTCACCGATGGAAGGAACAGGGCCCGATGATTTGAATATAGCTTCTTTAATTAAACGCCTTGAAGATCCAACCATTGAAGAAGTGATTATTGCAACCAATGCCACAGCTGAAGGTGAAGCCACGGCGATGTACCTAGCCCGCCTAATTAAGCCTGCCGGTATCAAGGTAACTCGTTTAGCGCATGGCTTGGCTGTGGGCTCTGATATTGAATATGCCGATGAGATGACCCTATATCGAGCGATTGAGGGACGTCGGGAGTTGTAAGGCTTAAGACAGGGAGGGTGTGAGTAAGTGCCAAAAAATGGTTTATTTATTAGTATTGAGGGCCCGGATGGCTCTGGTAAATCATCTGCCATTCAAGGACTAGCAACCCGGTTAAGCCAAGATGGTTTTGACCTAGTTTTAACCCGGGAACCTGGGGGTTCGCCCATTGCTGAACAGATTCGTCAAGTGATTTTAGATGTGAATAATACCGCCATGGATCCCATGACCGAAGCACTCTTGTATGCAGCTGGGCGACGACAACACTTAAAAGATACAATTTTACCTGCTTTAGCAGCTGGTAAAGTTGTAATTTCTGATCGCTTTGTGGATTCCTCCTTGGCCTATCAAGGGGTCGGACGGAATTTGAGTCAGACGGATATTTGGAATATAAACCAATATGCCATCCAAGGTCACTTACCCGATATTACCTTGTTGTTAGATGTCCCAGCAGAAGTTGGACTCAAACGCATTTATCAAGCACGTAATCAACGGCAGTTTGACCGCCTAGACCAAGAAGATCTAAGCTTTCATAATAAGGTTCGACAGGCCTTTCTTGATTTAGCCGCAGACCAAGACCGAATTCATGTGATTGATGCGCGGCAAGCGGTTGACCAGGTAGTAGAAGACGCCTTTCAAGTACTTAAGAGCTCAGGTTTATTATATTAAAGGAGTGAGTAGGATGAAATTAATTATTGCAATTGTTCAAGATCAGGATGAATCTATCTTAGGCTCTGCTTTCCGTGAAGCTAATGTTCGTGCAACTAAATTATCAACTACAGGAGGATTTTTAAAATCTGGCAATACTACCTTCTTAGTGGGTACTGAAGATGATAAAGTGAAACATGTTTTATCCATTATTGAAGATAACTGCCGTCAAAGAGAACAATATGTGGCAACACCCGCCAATTATGATATTAACTTAGATATGACTGCTTCTTTTCCGGTGAAAGTAGATGTCGGTGGTGCGATTGTCTTTGTAATGCCAATTGATGAATTTCACCGTTTCTAAGACTTAAGGAGGAACTATGTTAGATGCATACTTTAGCCAGTTAATTGCCCAACAAAATTTAGCCCATGCTTATGCATTTGTTGGTTTGGCCTATGAGGAAAAATCTGACTTGGTTCGTCACATTCTAAAAGAATTAGTCAATGCTGATTTTTCCGACCCTGATCAAGTTGCCAGTTTACATGCGCGGATTGATCAGGGTCAGTTTGCGGATTTTTATCAATTAAGTCCGAATGGGCGTAATATTCAAGTTGATCAAGTACGTGAGTTAAAGCAATGGCTTTCCCTCTCACCTGTTGAAGTTGATTTCAAGTTGGCCGTGGTAGACCAGGCACAACTCTTAAATGCTTCTTCTGCTAATGCTATGTTGACTTTCTTGGAAGAACCTTTAGACCAAGTGTATATTATTTTATTTTGTCAACAATTTGAGGATTTACTGCCAACAATTCAATCGCGAGTCCAAGCAATTTATTTCCAAGAAGAAAGTGGGTCTACCAAGCAAGTCAAGTGGTTAGCGCCTGGTATTCAAATAGACCACGCAGCTTTATTAGCCCGACTCAGCCCTCAATTTGATGAAAACTTTGTAGCTGCTTATGAAGCCAATGACTTCGAGAAATGGTTGAAGCAAGTCCATTATTATTATAAATCACTCCTCTTGAAAGACCGACGAGCCTTTGTTCAAGTTGAAACTGGTCTAAAGCCTTTTATCAATAAACGGAATGATTCCTTGAATTATCGTAGGGCACTATTAAGTGCGGATTATTTATTGCTCTTAAATCATGCTTTAATTATGTTAATGACCAATCCGGATTGGGCAGATCAACAAGACCTAGTTGGGACCTATATGTTAAAGTCTTGGCTCAAGGAAGAGAAATTCTCTCTGCAGGCACTTTTTCGAATGAATCGCTTAATCTTAGATTTAAAAGAAAAAATACAAGCAAATGTGAATCCACAATTGGCTTATGAATATTTAGCCCTAGCAGCAGGACAGCCGATATAGAAGGAGGGGAGTCCATGGATAATCAAGCAATAATTAATTTATTAGATGAGGCCGAGAACGATTTAATTCGTTTAAATGATAAGGTTGCTCAATTAAGAAAGGCCATTGATGACTTAAACGCTGAAAATAATCAATTAAGGATGAGAAACCATGCTTTGAATGACCAACTCATAGAAGCCAAACAAAATGATTTAAATCCAGAACAAAATAATCAAGAACTAGCTGACTTATCGGTAGGGGATACTCAACCAGCGGCTCCGGCGATTAATGGTAAAGCCCGACTACAATCCTTTTATGATGAGGGAATCCATATTTGCCATTTGTATTTTGGCTCACCGCGTCATTCGGATGAATCTTGTATTTTTTGTCAGACCGTTTTAGATAGTCTTGAGGAGCAATAACACTTATGGCTCTTCAAAAGCAAGTCCCATTAAAAGACCAAGAACGGTTAGATTATTTTAAACGGGAGAATATTCATCTTATCCAAAGTAAGGCTTACTTTGCTTCTTCCTTAGATGCAGTCTTATTAGCTGACTTTATTAAACTACCTCATAGTCGTCCCTTTCATTATATTGACTTTTGCAGTGGCAATGGGGTGATTCCCTTACTCTTAGCGCGTAAGAGCCACTCTCCTTTGACAGGTTTGGAAATTCAATCTGAACTAGTGGATATGGCCAGACGGTCAGTTGCATTAAATGATTTAGGCGATAAAGTCTCTTTTATTGAAGGGGACCTCAAGGATTTTACGCGCCCACTAGGGATTCAATATGACATTGTATCCTGTAATCCACCCTATTTTATTGTGGCTAACTCACAAGAAGTTCATCATCAGTCTAGTCATGCTATCGCCCGCCATGAAATTCTCTTAACCATGGATGACTGGGTACTTAAGGCTAAGCAAGTGATGCGTGACCGGGGTAAACTCTATATTGTTCACCGGCCAGACCGGCTCGACGATTTGTTTACGACCCTTTTAAAATATGGCTTTGCGGTCAACCGGTTACGGTTTGTCTATCCCAAAGTAGGAAGTCAGGCAAATATTATTCTAATTGAAGCGATTTACCAAGGGGGCCGTCATGGTGTCAAAGTTGAGCCTGGTCTAATTGTTTATCAAGCTCCCAATGTTTATAGTGAAGAAATGCAGGCGATTTATTATGGCTGATCAGGGCCGCAGTTTTTATTTTTATGTCTTGTTATGCCAGGACCAGAGTTTATATGCAGGCTATACGGTTGATTTAGATGCCCGCCTATTAAGCCACAATCAGGGTAAGGGGGCAAAATACACCCGTTTGCAAAGTCGTCGTCCGGTTACCATGGTCTATGCGGAAGAATGGGCGACCAAGTCACTTGCCATGCAAGCAGAGTATTATTTTAAACAAAAAAGTCGCCCACAGAAACTAGCTTATTTAGCCCAGCATGGCCAAAGGGATATCAACAGTGGTCAGCGTATTTTTGTCTCAAGACTTAAGGAGACAGCCTATAAGGAGGAAGTCAATGCAGATTCAACAAAGTTATAAAGACTTGTCCCGTGGGTGCTTATATTTAGTCCCGACTCCAATAGGTAATTTAGCCGACATGACCTATCGAGCTGTAAAGATACTCAAGGAAGTCGATTATATTCTTGCTGAAGATACCCGGCAAACGATTAAGCTTTTACAGTATTATGATATCGAAAAGCCCCTAAAAAGTTTCCACGATCATTCGAGCGAGGACCGGGTTGCAGCTATATGCCAGGAAGTTGGCCAAGGTAAACGTTTAGCGCTCGTATCTGATGCTGGAATGCCTTTGATTAATGATCCGGGTCACCCTTTAGTCCAGGCCTTGCTAGCAGATGATTTGCCAGTGATTGCACTACCGGGTCCCAATGCAGCTTTAACTGGGCTAGTGGCCTCAGGACTTGAGGCGGCGAGTTTTACCTATTGGGGTTTTTTCCCACGCCATCAGTCAGATCAAGTCCGGGTCTTAGAGGCAGTGGGTCAGGCTCAAGCAACGGCTATTTTTTATGAGTCACCTTACCGGGTCAAAGACCTTGTAAAACAAGTTGGCCAAGTTTTAGGACCGCAAACCAAAATGGTGATTGCGCGAGAATTGAGTAAATTATATGAATCTTTCTTACGGGGAACGCAGACTGAGTTAGCGACTTATCTAGACCAAGAAAGTCTAAAAGGCGAAATAGTGGTCTTGATTCAAGGGGGGCACTTAGCCAATCAAGTCTCAGACCAAGTATTATTACCCTATAAAGAGCAAGTGGAGATGTTGATGGCTCAAGAAGGCTTATTAGCTAAGGATGCAATTAAAAAAGTAGCTAAACAAAGACAGGTTAAAAAACAAGACGTTTATAACGCCTATCATCAAATTGAGGATTAGTAAGCGAGGTGGAGAAGATGATGTATTATGGATTAGCAGTCATCTTCTTTGGTCTGGCTTTCTTTTTTTACCGTAAAAAACAAGGTCCTTATCCTGATATGGTGTGGATTTTCTATGGCTTAACGAGTCTCTTAACTGGTTTTATGGTGACTTCATCGATGCGGTTTTTTGCCACAATTCGATTGTTTGTCTATATTGCCTCTGGTTTTGTGATTGCCTTTCTTCCTATCTTTTTGGTGGTTCTTTTAGGGACTCTCTTTAAGGATATGCAGGAAAAACATGAACAAGCATGGTATCGAGTAATTACGGGCCTGATGGTTATGCTTTTAAGTGCAGCTATAATTTTTATGGTTTGGGGAGCTTTTAACTTACAAGAAATTCGCTTTGAAAATTATATTGATATGGTCATTGAAATTACCCTTTATTTTATTGCTAATTTTCTTGCTTTTTGTTTATTGAATTGGGTTCTACAAGTCTTTCCCTTGAAAGTTAAGGGTCAAGTCTTAATGGTCTTGGGGCAAAAAATTGATAATCCCCAACAGTTTCCGCGGCTATTAGCCCGTCGGCTTGACCAGGCTTTGGCCTACTACATTGCCCAGCCCTTGTCAGACCAAAATAAGATTTATTTCCTTGTTACAGGGGGTCCCATTGCTTGGGGAGACACCAGCGAAGCAGCAGAAATGCGCGATTATCTAATAGAACGTGGGGTAGCGGGCGATAAAATTATTCTTGAGCCTTTGGCTCATAATACCTTTCAAAATTTTTATTATGGGCGCGAGCTACTAGTGGGTCCTTTAAAAGCTGCCCCAGTCATTGTTTTTACCAGTCGTTTTCATGTACTAAGGTCCTATTGTTACGGCCAAGCGAGTGGGATGAAGGCTACTTATCGTGGTACGCGGGTAGCTTGGTACTTATGGCCTTATTATTTAATTCGTGACTACTTAGGTTTTCTCCTGGTGGTTAAACATTTGAATTATCTGTATTTATTATTAATATTTCTGGTATGGCTGTATCAAATTATCTACGGTATTTATTAAGGAGGAAAAGGATGCATCGGTGTAGTTGGGTAGAAGGGAAGCCTGATTTCTATATAGCTTACCATGACCAGGTTTGGGGGAATCCCTGCCATAATGATCATGATTTATTCAAATGGCTCTTATTAGAAATGTTTCATACAGGTCTTTCTTGGCAACTTGTTTTAAGCAAGGAAGCCAATTTTAGACAAGCTTTTGATAATTATGATTATCAAGCTATCTCCCAATATGATGTAACTAAACTAGAAGAACTTTGTGATAATCCTAAGATTATACGGAACCGCCGCAAGATTGAATCAGCGGTTTTGAATGCCCAAGCTTTCTTAAAGGTTCAAGCGGATTATGGCAGTTTTGACCGGTTTATTTGGTCCTTTAGCCGGGAAAAAGTGGTTAAACGTCAGACAGGTACACTTGTTCCTAAGCGGACACCTTTAAGTGACCAGGTGACCCAGGCTTTGAAGAAATATGGTTTTAAACAAATTGGGTCAGTCACAATTTATTCTTATTTACAAGCTATTGGGGTGGTTAATGACCATGACCTAGCTTGCGATTTTAGATAAACAAATAGAATCAGCTATTTTCGTAAAAAAAAGCCCTGAGCACAAAGATGCTCAGGGCTGAAAATTTTTATTAAATTATTTATTTTTTAATTCAAGTAAAATTTGTTCTAATAGTTCACTTTCACTTGGGCCAGCTGGTTCTTCATCTGGTGCAATTAATTTCTTACCTTGAGCTTTTTCTAAAGCTTTAAGGGTAAGGAATAGTAAAGAAGCAATTAAGATAAAGTTAATAATTGCTTGTAAGAATAAACCAATACCGATTTGGGTGTTACCAATAGTTAAGGCAATTCCAGTTACATCAGCCTTACCAGTTAGGGCAGCAATGATTGGCATAAAAATATCTTCAACTAAACTTGTAATAATAGCAGTGAATGCGGAACCCATGATGATACCAACCGCCATAGTTAGTACATTATCATTAGCGATAAAATTACGAAACTCTTTAAACATTAAATTTCCTCCTTCTTCTTATTATGAACCTTCGTCCACTAGTCAATATAGCAAATATCGAGGGGAAAGTATAATTAAATACATTATGAAAACGTTATTTAAATAATTTTTAAAGTTTTTGAATATAAGCTTCAATTGGATAAGCGGTAGTGTCAATATCCCACTTACCTTGACTTACCAGTTTAGCCCATTGATAACCTAAGTAAGGACCAGAGGTTAAACCAGAAGACCCTAATCCTGAAACGGTCCACACTTGGTTGAGACCTGGAACCTGCCCCAGAACTACTGAATAATCTTGTGATTGGGCTCGAGTCCCAACCTTATATGTTTGGATAGGATAGGCTGCGAGGTCAGGGGCAATTTGACTGACATGTTGACGCAGCGCTTCGAGTTGAGAAAGGTCGGGGTCTAAATTATAGGCTTGGTCCTCTTCATGGGTGGCGCCAATAATGATCCGGCCATCATTGAAGGGAATGATATCCCCTAAGCCGGGCGGCATGACCACGGGCCAATGTTGATTTTTAAAGTTAGCATCCTGGATAATATAGAGCTGCCCCTTTTGGGGGTGAATCTTAACCTGATAATTTAAGGGTTCTAATAGTATAGGTAACCAAGCACCCACTGCTAGTAGGACCTGGTCGTATGTTTTGCTTTGACCCTCAACTTGTATTTCTAAACCATTATTCCTCTGGTTCAAGTTGACTGCTTGATAGTGGATTGTCCCACCGAGATCTTGAATGGCACGGTGAAGAATTCGAATCAGTTGCTCACCGTCAACCCGGCCACCCCCCTCAACATAGGTTGCTTTTAAATCATCTTTTAGGAAAGGAAAATAATCTCTAGCCTTAACGGTTTTAACCTGACCAATGGCGGGCCATAGGGGGAGTTTTTCCTGGGCTTGCTTTAAATCTCTGGCATATCCCTTATCAGAATGACGAATCATGAGGGCGCCATCAACTTGGAAAATTGCCTGGTGGGGATAGCCATCTTGTTTGAGGTCTTCCATAAATTGACGGTAGAATTCAGCCCCATGGGCAACTAATTGGAACCAAGCCTGATTACGCCTTAAAGAAAACCAGGGATTGATGATTCCAGCGGCTGCCTTAGTCGCTTGTCCTTGTCCCCAATCATATAGGACGGGTTGATAACCTTGGCGGGCTAAGTAATAGGCCGCAGTTGCCCCGACAATCCCGCCGCCAACAATGGCGATTGATTTTTGGGTCATGGGAATTCATCTCACTTTCTATTGATTGCTTTGTAGGTAAGCGTCTTGAAATTGAGTGAGCCGATCTATCAGTAAATGTAGGTTTTCCATGCTAGCTGCATAAGAAATTCTAAAGTAACCTTGTCCAGCTTCTCCAAATGAAGAACCAGGGGTTAAGCCCACGGCAACCTTTTGGGCGACTTGTAAGCAGAAGTCATAGTCTGTTCCTTTAAACCAGTCAGGCACCTTGACAAAGAGATAAAAGGCACCTTGGGGTTCCGTTGCGGCAAAGCCTAAAGGAGCAAGAGCCTTGAGGAGATAATCGCGTCGCTTGCGGTAGGCTTGCACCATGGCTTGAATGTCTTCATCACACTGGTCATAGGCGACTATGCTTGCTTTTTGAATGGGTGTGACGGGTGTATTAATGGAAGCTTGTTGTACTTTAAAGATTTGATCTAAGTAAACTTTTGGTCCGGCGATAATCCCCATTCGCCAACCCACCATGGCGTGGGATTTAGAAGCGCCATTAATGAGGATTGTTTGGTCAGGTAAGAGTTCAGCCATGGAGATATGGGCATGGTCATAGGTCAATTGGGCATAAATTTCATCGGAAACGACTAATAAGTCATGCTTTTGAATCACTTGGGCAAGGGCTTGTAACTCTTGGCGGTTATAAGTTACTCCAGTCGGGTTAGACGGGTGATTTAAAAGGATCAGCTTGGTTCTGGGATGGGCTTGGATGGCTGTCTCTAAATCGGCTGGAGTTAAGCGGAAGTTGTTTTGGCTGGTATCTAAAGGAATAAACTCAGCGCGATTTAATTCTACTTGGGTTTTATAAGCGACATAGTAAGGCGCCGGAGCAATCACTTGGTCGCCTTGATTTAAGAGGGCAGTTAAGGTTGAAAAAAGAGCGCCTGTGGCACCGTGGGCCACAATAATTTCATCTTCGGGCCGGTAATGGGTATGGTAGTGTCGTTCTATATACCGACTGATGGCTTGGCGTAATTCGAGGGTTCCTCGAGAATGGGTGTAGGAAGAGAGGTCATCTTCGACTGCTTGGATGAGAGCTGCTTTGACCTTTGCTGGCACGGGGTAGTCGGGCTCACCTAAAGAGAATTTAACTAAGTCTTTAATCCCAGCGATTTCCTCATTGAAGGCTCGGATGGGACTGCCTTTAGCAGCGGCGACTTTTGAATTGAATGGATAAGACATGATGCATCACCTTTCTAGGATCATAGGATAAGGGTCAACAAAATTTATGATATAATTTTAATAATTATGGTTGACAATTATCATATTTACAGTAATATTAACACATAAGTTATATCGAAACGCAATGAAATGGAAAGTAAATAAGGATTCTTTTTTAAGAGAGTTCACATCTGCTGCAAGTGAACATGAGAAGCTTATTGAAAATGGCCATGGAGCGGTCACTATGACAAACTTGAAATAGTGAACGGGAGCCCCCGTTAGTTGGGTCGCAGTATAGTTTTTGTACTGGTTGAGGTTATAGTTAGCGATAACTATAGCAAATTAAGGTGGTAACACGAATTCACGTCGTCCTTTTTAGGAGGACGCTTTTTTTATTTAAATAATTGTAAGGAGTTCAGAACATGATTGAATTAAAAGATATTGATGTGCTTTTCCATAGTGATAAGCGCGTTGTCTCTGCAGTTAAAGATGTATCAATTGATATTCAAGCGGGGGAAATATTTGGTATAGTAGGTTATTCTGGGGCAGGAAAATCAACCTTAGTCCGAACCATTAATCTCTTACAAAGACCGACTAAGGGCAGTGTGAAGGTGAATGGCCAAGATATGTTAGCCTTATCCGCCAGTGAATTGCGCCAAGCTCGTAAAAAAATCGGCATGATTTTCCAACATTTTAATTTAATGGAGTCACGGACCATTGCTGAGAATGTGGCTTTTCCTTTAAAAGGTTCAAGTTTAAATAAGCAAGAAAAGGCGGCCAAGGTGGCAGAATTGTTGGATTTAGTTGGCTTAAGAGATAAGTCAGATGCCTATCCGAGTCAGTTATCAGGCGGACAAAAGCAAAGGGTGGCCATTGCCCGAGCTTTGGCCAATGATCCAGATATATTACTCTGTGACGAGGCTACTTCGGCTTTGGACCCTAAAACGACTTCTTCTATCTTAGAGTTACTAAGAGAACTAAACCAACAATTAAATATTACAATTGTGATTATTACCCATGAAATGAATGTGGTGAAGGACTTATGTGACCGGGTAGCAGTCATGGAGGATGGGCGCTTATTAGAACAAGGAACAATTGTAGAAATCTTTACCCAACCCCAAGAAGCTTTAACCAAGGAGTTTATTAATACTGCTACACATTTGGACCAAGAATTAGCCTTGGTTATTGGGCACGAATCGACCAATCGCTTACGTGAACAAGGTCAGTTAGTTCGTTTGTCTTATGTCGGGGATACAACGACTCAACCCTTTATTACTAAGTTAGTCCAAGACTATCATGTCCAGGTTAATATCTTGTTTGGCCATGTCGAAATTCTAAAGGACATTCCCGTAGGTAATCTTTTTGTCGGTATTACCGGAGCCGACCAAGATATTAAGGCTTCCTTAATTTACTTAGAAGAACATGGTGTGGGTATTCAGACCCTATCTGAATTAATCGAGGCTCAAGCCTTAAAGGAGGATAAAATCTAATGACATCCTTATTCTTATTTTCAGAGAGCTTTAATGCTAAAATGACAGAACTATTGCCTTATGCTTGGGAGCTCCGCGAAGAGTTTGTGCAAGCCACTTGGGAAAGTATCTATATGCTTTTACTTACCATTCTCTTTGGCGGTGGCCTCGGGCTCATTCTGGGTATTATTATGACGGTGACCGGTCCGAGCGGAATTTTAGAATCCAAACGATTCTATAAATTCTTAGATGCCTTGGTTAATATTTTCCGGTCGATTCCTTTTATTATTCTACTTGCCTTATTGATTAAGGTGACTCGGGGGATTGTTGGGACCACGATTGGTCCAACCGCGGCTGTTGTTCCAATTGTGGCCTCAACTATTCCTTTCTTTGCCCGCCAAGTTGAGATTGCCCTTTTGGAAGTCGATCGTGGGGTGGTCGAAGCTGCTGAAGCCATGGGACTATCACCTTGGGATATTATCTTCCGAGTTTATCTCAGAGAAGGTTTGGCTGCCTTATTAAGAGTATCTGCCTCTACTGTTATTTCAGTGATTGGATTGACCGCCATGGCAGGCTCTGTCGGTGGGGGTGGCTTGGGAACCATGGCTATTGCCCGTGGTTATCAACGGAGTCGGATGGACATTATCATTGTTTCCACGATTCTTATTTTGATTATTGTATTGGTGAGCCAAGTTATTTTTAACCTCTTAATCCGGCGGACCCAGCATAATAAATGAGATTAGGCTCATTTAAACTGGATTAAAATTAAAAATAAATAATAAAAATTTCATAAAAACTTTGACAAATACCAAAGCATGCTTTATTATATAAAATATAGATAAATAAACACGATGATGTGGAAAGTAAATCAAAGGGCCCAGATAGAGAGCTTACGGTTGGTGGAAGTAAGTTGGAGAATGCGATTGAAAATGGCCACGGAGTGGTCAAGCTGAATGCTTCGGCAATAAGTTTGAACGGTTGCCCCCGTTAGTCTGGCCCCGCTATTGTTAATGGAGAAAAGTTAACTGCAGCGGTTGAGGTTGTCCTAGTGATGGGGCAACAAATTAAGGTGGTAACACGAAGTTCAACTCTCGTCCTTTTGCTTAGGACGGGAGTTTTTTATTGGGTGACGATCCAATAGATAGAATAAGTTACTCCCCTGGTTGTTGTTTGGTTGCAAAAAAAGAAAAGGAGACATTATCATGAAAAAATTTTTAGCAAAGTTTATTAAAGTATCTGCCGCTGGTTTATTAGCCGCTGGCTTATTAGCCCCTTCCACTTTGGCTCAAGAAGAAAAAGTCTTTGATGGTGAAAAAGTATCCGTAGGGGTTGCTTCTGAATATGAAGAAGATGTCTGGAAAGTTGTGCAAGAAAAGGCCAAAGAAGAAGGCATTGATTTAGAAATCGTCTTATTTACCGATTATGTTCAACCCAATGTAGCCCTCCAAGATGGGTCGATTGACTTAAATGCCTTCCAACATATTGCCTTTTTAAATGAATGGAATCAATCAAATGAAGGTGACTTGGTTCCCTTAGCCTTTACTTATGTTGCCCCTCTCCGTGCTTATTCTGAAAAAATAAAATCTTTAGATGAATTAGCTGAAGGCGATACTGTTGCGATTCCAAGTGATCCAACCAATGGTGGCCGGGCCTTGCTAGCCTTAGAACAAGCTGGTGTGATTGAAGTCGATGATGCCGCTGGGGTTTTACCAACTATTAAAGATGTCACCAAGAATGATAAGAAAATTGAATTTGAAGAATTAGATGCGGCCCAATTAGCCGCAGCCCTACCTGATGTAACCGCAGCTTTCATCAATAATAACTTTGCCTTGGATGCGGGTCTGTCAGTGGATGATGCGATTTTCTCTGACGGTGATGATATCGAAAGTTTAGCGGCTGATTATAAAAATGTGATTGCGACTCGGTCTGCTGATAAAGATAATGAGCTTTATAAACATGTAGCCGAATTGTATCATTCACAAGAAGTAAGCGATAAATTAGCTGAAGTTTCTGATGGGGCTGACTTACCAGCTTGGACTGAAAATGATGAATATCCTTTGAATTTAGACCAAGACCAAGCCGGTGATGAGTCTGCTAGTCAAGCAGAAGAAAGTCAAGAATCTTCTAGTGAAGAATAATTAAGTGTAAAGCACTTACCTTAATTTCTATCTAATAAGAAACTTGATAAAAAATAGTGACTCTCAAAACTTGGACATTTTTCCAAGATTTGAGGGTCACTTTTTATTTGTTCTAGGTACTGATTTAAACAGTTTAGTTCTAGAATAGTCGTTGTTGAATATGGTAAGTTACATCGTTACTTTCTTCCAAGTGAGCTTGGAGGATTTTGGCTTGGTTAGCATCATGGCTGGCTGGGTCGGCAGCTTGAATGGCATGCAAGACTTCACGTGGGAAGTAGAGCCGGTAATCGCCCCGTTCCCGTCCAGCGAGTGATTTAACAATGGCAGAAACCTGGGAAAGTTCGACCACTTGGTTATTCTTGGTGATTAATTCAATTGGTGACTTTTGGCTATTGGTCTTATAGGGTTGGAAATAATCATATGGTAGGTCATAGGATGAATTTTCACCTAAGTAATATTCTGGGTCATAGCCTTTGGCCACGAGTTCTTTTTGCAAGGCAGTCATGAGTTCATCCCGGTCTTCTTGACTCACTAAGAGTGACTTAAAAGGATGTCGGTTGAGAAAACGATAGGCTAAATCTTTTAAGATTGGATCGTTTTCTTCTAACCATTGGGTAAAATAAGCAGACATGAGATGATCATCTAATTTAAGATAATCATCCAGGGTCCATGTGTCATTAAGGAATGGTACCAAGAAATTAATCGAGAATTTCATTTGGTCAGCCTTGTGGCTGTAACAATATTTGGCTCGTTGGAAAAGATTTTGTAATATCTCTTCCATTCCGCGGGAAACGGGGTGGAAGTAAACTTGCATATACATTTGATAGCGGGAAACAATATAATCTTCCACCGCATGCATGCCCGAGAAGTCAAAAATAATCTTGTTATCATAGGGACGGATGACCCGTAAAATCCGAGTTAAATCATACTGTCCATAAGAAACACCGGCATAATAAGCATCCCTGAGTAAATAATCCATTCGGTCAGCATCAATCTGACTCGAAATCAGTTGAACCACTTGTTGATTGGCATAAGTTTTGTTGATTACCTGGGCTACTTTTAAAGGGAGGTCAGGGTCAAAGCTGGCTAGAATTTGGTTAACTTCAGTGGTAGGGGAAGTGATGATTTCTTGGGTTATGGCTTCATGATTGGTGTTAAAGATACCCTCAAAGGTATGAGAAAATGGTCCATGACCAATGTCATGGAGTAGGGCTGCACAGAGGGCGACCATTCGTTCAGAGTCATCCCAAAGTCCATCACCAGGTTCTTGGGTAGGATAGTTGCGCACAAAATTATTAATAATCCGACGGGTTAGTTCATATACTCCTAAAGAGTGGTTAAAGCGGGTATGTTCGGCACCATGGAAGGTATAAGAGGAAGTGCCTAATTGTTTAATCCGGCGGAGGCGTTGAAATTCCCGACTATTAATGAGGTCTAAAATAATGCTGTCACGAACATGAACATAATCATGAACCGGGTCACGGAAGACTTTTTCACGGCTTAATTCATTCTTAGTTTTTTGGATGTGATCCATAGCATACTCCTTTACTGGTTAACCGAGTTGATTGCGTTTAAGGGCTTGTTGGTAACGGTATTGATAGATTTCTTCAAGGCTGGGATGATTAAAGTTTCCCGTTGTTAAATTAACTTTACTTTGAAAAACTTGGTCTAGCCAAGCGGTATATTGGGCTAGGCTGATGTCTAGTCCCAGAACTTGGCTAAGACTGGTCATACTATTGAGATTGACTTGGGGATAAGAAAGGTCAGCCTGGCTACGGGCATAAAACTCTTTAATATCAAGACTGCGTTGGTCTTGGTTGCCCCCAACAGAGATATAGGCCGCGACGGTGGTACCTGAGCGGAAGCGACGTTGGGCAATTCCTCCGATTTTTTGGCCAGCGACCACGATATCGAATTTACCAGGACAGTAGGAGTCGACAATTTCATAGGCTTCGATTTTAATGTGAGCATAGCCTTGTAAGTTTAATGAAACTTGGACTAGGTCAATCATCAGTTGATAAGCATTGTCAATGGTTAAATCAATATAATCTTTATCTAAGACCATGGCAATATTGAGGACTTGTGGGTCATTCACCACTGCTAGTCCGCCATGAGGCCGAACAACGACGCGGTAACCCAAAGATTCAAGATAATTAATACCTGCCTGAAGCTGAGGGAGACGGGTATCTTTACCACCTAGGAGGACGGCTTTTTGGTTATAAGGATAGTAGTGTAGAATGGCTTGAGGCTGGTTTGGCTGAGCCTGGTTGATTTGGGGGAGGTAACGGATAAAGGCATCTTGATAGGCTAGACCACTATTAGGGTCGTCCTTTTCCGGATTATCAAAATCATGGAATCTTTGCCATTCAAAAAGTTTGATTGTTTTAAAAAAATTAAGTGCCATTCTAGGCCTCCTCATTTTCTTTTGCCCTAACTTAGGGTATGATTGAATTATAGCAAATATTTGATAGTAATATTAGTCTAAATCAGGGCTGGGAGAAGATTTTATGCAGAAAAAACAAATTGCCATTCTGGTACAACAAGATATTCGTTATGCTGAACAAGCGGGTGGTGACCATTTTCAACATCAAACCCAGGCAGATTATTATCAATTGTCAACCTATTCTAAGTTAAGCTATCAAGATATAAATGGCTTAACGGTCCATTTAAAATGGCAAGATAAGGCAGACAAGAATTATAGCTTGGAGATGAGACAGACTCAAGGACGGATGGTCTTTGATCCAAGTGAAAAAAAACGGGTGACCTATATGTCTCCAGCCGGTGCCCTAGGGTTAGAAATCCAAACCGACCATTTGCAAATAGTGGAGGTGGCCGATAAAATTCAGGTAGTCTTAAAGTATCGGATATATAATCAGGGACATTTAATAGGAAATTATGACTATCAATTGATTTATCAAGGATAAATAGGTAATATATAAGGGTATGTAAGGAAGGAAGTGCAAGATGGAATTGCAAGCGTTTAAAGGTGAAAACTTGAATGAATTATCCATGGTGGAAGTAGCTTATGCAATCTTAGAGGAAACTAGTGATGTTCATGAATTTACCAATTTACTCATTAAAATCCAAGATTATTTAAACTTATCTGAAAGTGAATTAGAAGAAAAAATGGCTCGGTTCTATACCGATTTAAATATTGATGGTCGTTTTATCTCTCTAGGAGAAAATCGTTGGGGCTTACGAGCTTGGTATGCGATTGATGCGATTGACGAAGAAATTGTCAATTCATTAGATGATGAAGATTTACCACGTCACCGTCGTCGTAAGAATAAGAGCAAGTTGAATGCCTTCTCTGATGATGAAGATATGATTGATTATAATGATGATGATCCTGAAGATGTGGATGATATTTATGATCAAATCGATGAAGATGAAGTCTATGAAACCAATGACGATGATGAAGAAGATGAAGCAGATGAGATTAGTGATAATTTAACAATTGTTGCTGATGAAGACCTTGAAGATGAAGATACTGAGTTAGGTGCCTATGCATCTGATTTAGATGAGCTCGGTACTGATAATGAAGAGATCGATGATGACTTTGTAGCTGAAACGGATGAAGACTTCGATGACGAGTATGATGAAGAAGACGAAGAAGAAGAGTACGTAGATGAAGAAGTGGAAGAAGATTAATTTATTCTTTAGCTTCCATTGATAAAAATAAACTTATAAAGTCAGGTTATTGGTATAATAACTTGGCTTTTTTAGTGGTTAAATTTGATCTAAATACTTGAAATAAATTTTTTGCTAACATGGACATTTTGTGTCCAGATATAAAAAGAGATCCTCTATTTTTAATCAATTTGAAAGATTGAATAAGTCTAATATAGTAGAACTTATTAATATAAAATAAAGATTAGTTTTCAATGGGTTTTTCTAGCTATCTTATAAGGTTTAAGCTATAATAAGAAATGTAGTAAGAAAAAATTTTAAGGGGGACTTTATCAATGAGTCGTTTAGTAAGTATGACGGAAATGTTAAATAAAGCCAAAGAAAATGGATATGCAGTCGGTCAATTCAATATTAATAACCTTGAATGGACACAAGCTGTCCTAACAGCTGCCCAAGAAAACAATTCACCAATTATTTTGGGTGTATCTGAAGGTGCTGGTAAATACATGGGCGGACCTAAAGTGGTCGCAGCGATGGTTAATGCTTTATTAGAAACAATGAATATTACTGTGCCAGTTGCTTTACACTTAGATCATGGTTCTTCTGTTGAAAGTGCTAAAGAATATATTGATGCAGGTTTCTCATCTGTTATGTTTGACCACTCTCACTTCCCAATTGATGAAAACGTCGAAATGACCAAAGAAATTGTTGAATATGCTCATTCTAAAGGCGTTTCTGTGGAAGCTGAAGTTGGTACTGTTGGCGGTGTGGAAGATGGCGTAACGGGTGGTGTAAACTATGCTGACCCTCAAGAATGTTTACGTATGGTTAAAGAAGGTGGCGTTGACTGTCTAGCCGCTGCCTTAGGTTCAGTTCATGGTAACTACGTTGGTGAACCTGTTTTAGGTTTTGATGAAATGTCAGAAATTTCTGAATTAACAGGTGCTCCATTAGTATTACACGGTGGATCTGGTATTCCTGAATATCAAATTAAAGAAGCTATTAAACGTGGTCATGCTAAAATCAATGTGAATACTGAATTACAACAACAATGGACAAAAGCAGTGCGTGAAAAATTAAATAACGATGCTGATGTTTATGATCCACGTAAAATTATCAAACCAGGTTTTGATGCGATTGTTGCTAAAACTAAAGAAACCATGGATATCTTTGGTTCTTCAAATAAAGCTTAATAGCTTTAGTAATTATTAAATGATAGGGAAGGAACTAGTCTTAGTCGACTAGTTTCCTTGCCTATTTTTTTGTTATTTTTAAAATTTTAGGAGTAAAAGTTAATTTATGGCTAAGAGTTTACAAAGTTAAATATCATGGTACACTAGAATCATTATGAAAATGTCATAGATAAGGAGTAACTATGAATAAACGGTTAGTATTTAGTTTTTTAGGAAATATTGCCTATTTAGAAGCAGGCTTGTTAGTTTTCCCAATCATTGTAGGCTTAATTTATCGTGAAAGCTTGGCAAGTTTATCCGCCTATGTTTGGGTGCAAGCAATCCTTATTCTGCTTGGCTTTGCTCTTAGAAAACTTAGTCCGGATCAGGCTATATATACTTTTGTAGATGGTCTAGCCATTACTTCACTTGCTTGGCTTTTTCTTTCTTTTTTTGGGGGCTTACCCCTTTATATCTCAGGTCAAATTCCTTCTTTAGTCGATGCTGTTTTTGAAATGGCTTCTGGCTTTACGACCACAGGAGCTAGTATATTAATTAATGTTGAAGCTTTAAGTCAATCTGCCTTGTTTTGGCGTTCATTCTCCCATTTGGTGGGGGGGATGGGTCTCTTAGTCTTTGCTTTTGCCTTCGTACCGCAAAAAGGTCAGGGTACGGTTAATATCATGCGGGCGGAAGTACCGGGACCAAAATTCGGTAAATTAGTTGCTAAGAATGAAAATTATGCCTTTATGCTTTATAAGATTTATTTAATAATGACGGCTGTTTTAGTCTTAATTTTAATGATGACAGGAATGTCTTTATTTGACTCCTTAATTTATGCTTTTGGGGCTGCAGGGACCGGTGGTTTTGCTAACAAAGCGGAATCCGTGGCCTACTTTCATAATCCGGCAGCTGAGTATGTCCTATCGATTGCTATGATTCTGTTTGGTTTTAACTTTAATCTTTATTATTTTATGATGCTGGGTCGAATCAAGGATATTTTTGAAAATGAAGAATTAAGATTATTTCTCTTAATTATAGGATTGGCCATAATCGGAATTATGATTAGCTTATCGGGTTCTTATGATAGCTTGGAAGTATTATTCAGAGATACCTTGTTTACAGTCTCTACAATTATTTCTACTACTGGTTATGCCACTGCGGATTTTGCCTTATGGCCACTCTTCACCCATGTGATTCTATTGATTTTAATGTTTTCCGGGGGTATGGCTGGTTCGACGGCAGGTGGGTTAAAAGTCTCACGTTTATTGATTTATGGCAAAACCATAATTAGAGAATTACGCTTGAATTTACAACCGCGGCGGGTTTTACCCATCACGATTGATGGGGAGATTCTTTCGGAATCTTATGTTAAACAAACATTCTTTTATTTCGGCTTATATGGTTTAATATTCATTATCGGCGTCCTTGTTGTTTCAGTTTCCCAAGGTCCTTTCCTGACCGCCTTCTCAGCAGTTTCGGCGACCTTGAATAATATAGGGCCGGGCATGGGTGTGGTCGGACCGACAGGTTCTTATGCTGGTTTTACTGTGATTAGTAAAATTGTACTCACTTTCTTAATGATTATTGGCCGTTTGGAAATATACCCTGTGCTAATTTTGTTTAATTATAAAGTCTGGACCAAAGGATAAGGAGTGAACCATGAAAATTGTAATCTGTGGTGGTGGCCAGGTCGGCGCTGCGATTTGTGAGTCTTTATGGCAAGTGGCCAATATTGTTTTGATTGACCAAGATGATATGGTGGTCGAAGACTTGTATTCAACCTATGATATTCAAGGCATCGTAGGTTCGGGCACTTCCTTACGGGCTATGCATGAAACTGGCATGGATACCGCTGACTTGTTTATTGCGGTGACCTCTTCTGACGAAACCAATATTATATCAGCCATGATGGCCGAAAAATTTGGGGTACCACATGTCTTTTGTCGAGTGCGGAACCCTGAATATTTAGAGGATGTTAAATTTATGCAGTCAGCCATTGGTATTTCAGAAATGATTAACCCTGAGATGGATGCGGCTAAATTAATTGATCAAATTCTAACTTATCCTACTGCTAATAGTATTGAGAGTTTTGCTAAGGGCAATATTCAATTAGTTGGTCTAACCGTTAAAGAGAAAAGTGTGATTCAAGGCCAAACTTTAAATGAGTTCAATAGTAGCTTCAAACACGCTATGTTGGTTTGTATGGTGAAACGCGATAATCAAATTATCATTCCGGATGGATCTTTTCGAATTCAAAGTGGGGATGAAATCCATGTGACGGCAGCCCGCAAAGATTTAAAAGACCTATATAATACCCTTAAATTTAATAAGAAAACCGCTTCAAGCGTCCTTATCATCGGGGGCGGGCAATTAACTTATTTCTTATTGGAACAATTAAGTAAACGGAAGAAAGCAATAAAAGTTATTGAAAATGATTTAGAAAATTGTCAACGGCTCGCTTTGGCTTTCCCAAAGGTAGAGGTGATTCACGCTGATAATACTGACCAAAAAGTCTTAGATGCCGAAGGAATCGACCGTTATGATGCCGTAGTCTCCATTAATCAGAACGACGAAGAAAATATGATTGTTTCTCTTTATGCTAAGTCACGTCAAGTTCCTAAGGTTATTACTAAAATTGATCGACCATACTTACTTAAGCCTCTATCCTACTTAGGATTGGACACCATTATCACACCTAAACAATTGGTGGCCGATCGGATTATTCGCTTAACCCGATCCTTAAAAGCGACTCAAAATTCATCGGTGGTCAACTTGTATAAATTAGTAGATGAAGATCAACACGTTGAGGCCATGGAGTTTGAGGTCTTGCAAGAGGCTGAGATTACGCGAGCTCGATTAATGGATTTAGATCTCTTGGATAATACTTTAATTATGGGGATTTATCGCCAAGGAAAAATAATTATCCCTTCAGGACTTGATCAAATCCAAGTAGGCGATTATGTCACAATTATTACGGAGCATCAAAATATTTCTGATATAAATCAGTTAATTAAAAAATAAAGCAAAAGAGCGGATCTACTTGTTGAAAATCAGCGATTTTCAGGTAGTAGGTCCGCTTTTATCTATATTATTTAGTGTTTATAGTTAAAGCTAATACTTTTTCTTAGGGTGACGGTCAATAACGTCAGGGTTACTATCTAAGGCTGTTTGGCCTTTTTCTGTGAGGGCTAAGCCACGAACGGTAAATTCTTGATCAAGCTCTGCCTCTGTGATTTCTGCTTGTAAGAGCTGATCAAGTTGGTCACGTTTTAATTTAGAATACCCTTTAATGCCATGTTTTTTTAGTATATTCTTAACTTCAGCAGCAGTGATGTGGTCTAATGACTGGAAGGGGCTTTCGATATAGGCGTAGCCTTGGTCAAGCAAATTCTGTAAATGACTAGGAGCATCGATCCCATAATCATATTCAAAGTATTTAGGAAACCAAGATTTATTGGTAAAAGTACCAAAGGCAATTCGCCAGAGTAAAATAAGGTCGCCGGGTAAAAGGCCGTCAGGAGTCGTTTCCATATTGCGTTTAGGAACCAGTTTGGCCTTACCGATTTTTAGGTCCTTGAGCCAAGTATTGAGGTCCCTCTGGGGATTAACATAAGGGATTTGCGGATAATTTTGATAGATTTTTTTAATTTCCGGATGCATTAAATCACACTTTCTAAAAAATAGTTGAGAATGACTGGGAAAACTTGCTAAAATAGGCGGTGGGTTCATCCACTCGAATTCAAGTCTTAATTATAGTATCATAGATATTACTAAGATACAGTTGAGGTGACCAGATTGGGACATATAAAAGAAGAAAATTTAGGACTCTTAGACTATTTATTAGACCAGCATGACTATGCAATGCTAGTTAAACTCTTGCAAAAAGAAGGAGCCCCCGCTAGCTTACAAGCTTTTGCCCGCTTAGGCCAGGCCTTGGTCCAAGGCAACCTAGCAGTCATTGATAAACTTGCCCAGGAACTAGACCAAGACCAACTCTTACGCCCTGAGGCATTAGAACAAGCGACTTATGCGGCTTACCGTGCTTTACAGATTCAACTGAAACGACAAGAATATGGCGATTATTTCCGTGCCTTAACCCCAATTTTGGTTAATATTTTTCGTTTAATTTTTGAAAAACGAGTGATGCCACAATTAGATCAGTTCATTGAACCTATCAAGAAAGAGGATATCGATGGTCGCCACCTATACCGAGGTTTGCAGTGGAAACAGAGTCGGGTAGAAGCTTCTGATAATATCGTTAATCAAACTTTTCATAGATATTATGGTGACCATTTTAACTATGACCAATATCTTTCCTCAAGTCATCTGCTAAAACTAATCACCGACCATAGCCAAGATAAGGATCTTGTTGCTAAGGCCACCCGGATGCGGGCGGTGGAAAAATATGTACGTAACTTATCAGCCCATGAAGTTGTATTTGTGGATCAAGCTTGGGTTAAAGAACGTGGTCAATTATCGCTTGAGGAAATTAATCATTTGTTAGGTGAGTTAATGACCCTAGCCGATTTAAAAGACCAAGATCAATTAAATGCTTTATCAAAGATTAATAAAGAAATTAAGCAAGGCCTAGGGGTCTAAATAAAGATAGGAGAAATTATATGCAAAAATTACGTATCCGTGGTGGTAAGAAATTACAAGGGGAAGTAACAATTAATGGCGCTAAGAACTCTACGGTTGCTTTAATTCCCGCTGCTGTTCTTGCCGATTCTGAGGTAGTGCTTGAAGGCGTACCGGATATACAAGATGTGTATTCTTTGCTTGATATCTTAAATGATTTCAATGTAAAAACAGAATTTAACGATGGTACCTTAAAAATTGATCCGACCCACATGGTTTCAATTCCAATGCCAACGGGTAAGATTCAATCACTTCGTGCTTCTTATTATTTCATGGGAGCGACTTTAAGTAAGTTTGGTCATGGTGTGATTGGCTTACCGGGAGGTTGTTTCCTTGGCCCACGTCCAATTGACCAACATTTAAAAGCCTTCCGTATGTTAGGCGCTGACGTGACTGAAGAATATGGGGTAGTAACGCTTAAATCAGACCAAGGCTTAAAAGGGGGTCGGATTTATATGGATGTGGTTTCAGTGGGGGCCACCATTAATGCAATCCTAGGATCAGTTTGTGCCAAGGGTAAAACAGTCATTGAAAATGCCGCCCGTGAACCGGAGATTATTGATGTAGTGACCCTCTTAAATAAGATGGGCGCTAAAATCAAAGGGGCAGGGACCAATGTGATTCGGATTGAAGGGGTTGACCAATTACATGGGACCAACCATACGATTATTCCAGACCGGATTGAAGCCGGCACCTATATTACTGCGGCTGTGGCCATGGGCCGGGGAGTTAAGGTAAATAATGTCTTATATGAACACATTGAATCCTATATTGCTAAATTAGATGAAATGGGCGCTAAATTGGAAATTGGGGAAGATTATGTTTTTGTTCATCCCCAAGATACTTTAACCATGCCAACCATCAAGACCCTACCTTATCCAGGTTTTGCGACAGACTTACAGCAACCAATTACCCCGCTCTTACTGTTAGCAGAAGGTCGAGGTTCTATCACTGATACAATTTATCCGCAACGAGTCAAACATATCCCTGAATTAAATCGGATGGGGGCTAATATTAAAGTGGATGGTGATATTATTCGCTTAGAAGGTCCATGTAAATTATCAGGTGCCCCAGTTGAAGCTTCTGATTTACGAGCCGGTGCTTGTTTAGTGATTGCTGGTTTAATTGCTGAGGGTGAAACCACAATTTCAGGTGTGACCAATATCCTCCGCGGCTATGCTAATATTGTTAGCAAGCTCCAAGCACTCGGAGCGGATATTGAGATGATTGAAGATTAGCCTTGAATAGTCAGTAAAGAAGGAAAAGAATGTCTAAAAAACATAAAACTAATGTGATGCGGGTCTTAGATCAACATAAGATTGATTATGAACCTATTGAATGGGATTCAGAAACTATTAAGAAAGACCATGCTCAGCCTGATGTTTTTAAAACCTTGGTGACGGTTGGCAAAAGTGGTCAGAATTATGTTTTTGTGGTGCCGGTCGACCATGAATTGGATTTAAAAAAGGCGGCTAAGGCTGTATCAGAAAAAAATATACAAATGATTAAAGAAAAAGAACTTCTCCCCTTAACCGGGTATGTCCATGGCGGCTGTTCACCGATTGGTATGAAAAAATTACTCACGACGGTTTTTGATCAATCGGCCTTAGAATTTGAGACCATTAAGTTTTCGGGTGGCCGTCGAGGTTTTTCAGTCCAGGTGGCGCCCCGGGCAATTGAACAAGTAATTCCGGTGACTTTCCAAGATTTAAAAACTCAGGACTAGGAGGTAGAATTATGGCAGATTTTAGCTTTGAAATTGAAGAGCATTATGGTCAATTATCAACCAATGCCAAGGGTTGGGCCAAGGAACTCACTAAGGTGGCTTGGAATGGCCGTCCAGCTAAGTATGATATTCGTGACTGGGACCCAGATTATGAAAAAATGGGCAAAGGCCTTACTTTTACTCATGAAGAACTTAAGATCCTACGGGATTGCTTGAATAAAATGGATTTAGACTAAAAATCTTTTGCATTCTTTAAACATTCGTGGTATCATCATTGTGTTGCACATTGCGCAGAATAACTGTGAGCTAGCAAATAGCTTACGGCAGAAAGGAAGTATTAGTATGAAACAAGGAATTCATCCAGACTATCATCCAGTTGTCTTCATGGATACAACAACCGGTTTTAAATTCTTATCTGGTTCAACCAAATCTTCTCAAGAAACAGTTGAATGGGAAGACGGTAATTCATATCCATTAATTCGGATGGAAATCACTTCTGATTCACATCCATTCTATACTGGACGTCAAAAATTCACGCAAGCCGATGGCCGTGTGGACCGTTTCAACAAAAAATACGGTTTCACCAACAAGGACTAAGCTTAAAGAAGTTAAAGAAAAAGGGACTGGGCAAAAAAGCCCAGTCCCGCTTTTTCATTTTAAAATTATAATAATACAACGCAGTAGTTGACTGGATGGAAGCAGCGTCGCAATGCGACTTGTTCCGTCCTAGTCAACTGTGGAGAGCGGGCAGACGAAGCGAAAATCACAGATTTTCTACTTCTTGCCCGCTCCCTTTTTTTGGTTAGAATTCCAATTAATTTAGGTTTAACCTGCAATACTGATGACAATTGGAGCTAAAATACCTGCTAGGATAACTGAGGCAATAGAGACGGTGACAAAACCAGCAATCAGCATTTTTGGAGCAATTTCATGAAGGAGTGGATCATGCATTTGGTATGCATATTTAGTATCTTATTCCTACAGGTAAGGTGGCAGTCAACCTAGGACCCTTCATGACCGCCGCAGATGTTTTCAAAATTACTTTTATTGGTAAAGGCGCCCATGCTTCTGAACCGCAAGCAGGCGTTGATTCAGTCGTCATGGCCGGACAATTTATTAGCAATGCGCAGAGTATTGTGTCACGGGCCGTGGATCCGCAACAACCAGCCGTTTTAACCATTGGTAAGGTGAATACTGTGGATGGGCGTTTTAATGTGGTCTGCGAGGAAACGGTCTTGGAAGGGACCGTCCGGACTTTCCATAATGAAGCCCGTGATAAGGTGGAAGCGGCCGTAGCGGCTTATGCTGACCATATTGCCGCCATGCACGGGGGGCAAGTTGAAGTTGACTATACCCGCTTACTGGATGCGGTCCACAACCAAGCTCAAGGATCTGAATTATTAGGTCAAGTGGTGACCGACCTTTATGGCGCAGATACCCTTTATCCAAGCAAGGCTATTATGGCCTCTGAAGACTTTGGCTATTATTCGCAAGCAGGAAATGGCTTATTTGCTGTAGTAGGCTGTGGGAATGCTGCTAAAGCGACTAATTATTCTCACCATAATGCCCACTTTGATATTGATGAAGATGGTTTAGATTATGGTGCGACCCTATATGCGACCTATGTCTTAGCTTACCTAAATCAAGCTAAATTTTAGAAAAATATGTTATTATTAAATAAAGGAGTGTGATAGTTTGAAACAATTTATCGTTAACCCATCTTATTGGGACCTATTTCCAGATGCAGTGATTAACATTCTAGTCTTAGAAGGTATTGACAATCATTACCAAGGTAACGAAGCTGAATACGAAGCCCTTCTGAAAGAAGGTGGAAAAGCAGCTCAAGCCCATTTAACCGAAGATACCTTCTCACAAAACCCATCCGTTGCTATTTGGCGGGAAGCCTTTAAAACCTTTAAAACCAAAAAAGGAGCGCGGTCTTCAATTGAAGCCCTCTTAAAACGGATTAGCCAAGGGCATGAATTCTCACCTATTATTCCCTTAGTCGATATCTATAACTATGCTTCCCTTAAATATGGCGTGCCAGTGGGCGGTGAAGATATTGATAAAATGGCGGGTGATATCCATTTGGGTACAGCCCAAGGCGGCGAAGCCTTTTTACCTCTCGGTGCTGAGGAAGATGCCCCAGCCTTGGAAGGTGAAGTGATTTATTATGATAGTGAAGGCGCCATCTGTCGGTGCTTGAACTGGCGCGAAGCGCAACGGACCATGTTGACGGAAGATACGACCAATGCGTTTATCATTGTAGACAATGCTTCAAGCCAACAGGCTGAAGCAGCCGGCCAGGCAATTGCCGAGATTCAAGCCTTGGCTGAGAAACTATTAGGGGTTAAGGGTAAAATTCAGACCTTAACCAAAGAAAATCCCCAAGCAGATTTAATGTAAAAACAAAAGAAGAGGCTGGGCAAAAAGTCTCAAAAATAACCGACAAACATTTCAAAAAGATGAGATGTTTCTCGGTTTTTATTAATTTTAATAAAATATAAGAAAAGAAAAGAGGTCCCCTTCCTTTTCTTCTTATCATTTCTGCTAATCTGGTTAAATTCATTGCCATTAACAGGATTCCAATATCATTTGAAACCCCAATTTTTCCTCTTACATGAACTCTTCGTACACCAAAATTGCGCTTCATTTGACCAAAAACAGGCTCAACTTCTATTTTACGTTGAGCATATAGTTGGCAACCTGAATCGCTTTCTAAGTATTCTTTGGCTTTACTTTTATAATAGTCCCATA
>NZ_KE386807.1:25233-101503 GCF_000428865.1 Eremococcus coleocola DSM 15696 | reverse complement strand
AAGATTGTACTACTTCTAACTTGAATTCAACAGGATAAACTTTATTTTGTCGACAACGCAATAGTCCTTCCTCACCTAGGGTTTGGTAAGCATTAACCCATTTTCGGATGGTACTATCACTTTTAACCTGATATTTTTTTGCCAAATATTTGTAACCGCCTGCTCCTTCTAAGTATTCTTCAACAATCTTTCGTTTAAATTCATAACTATATTTTGACAATATAAATACCCCCAAAAAGTTAGATTTTGGTCCAACTTTTTGGGGGCACTACAATTATACTGGCCTTATTTTTTTGTTTAAATTTTTATTATAAAAATTTTAAAATGTTATAAGTTGATAGTATTTAATGAAAAATAACTTTCGGAAGAATCTTACTCTAGAGTCAGTAACAGTATTATGGTAGTATAATAATATAATAGTCTGCCTGATAAAAAGTAGATTTTAGGAGGATACCATGCCAAATTTAGCAGATTTATTTGAATTACAAGTTCAACAAGGCCAAGCCCAAGAATGGTTAAGCCAGTATTATAGTGAAGAAGATCATCCTTCTTCAGTTTATAAACGTCTCCTTGAATTAGCTATTTTTTATCAAACACATTTTAATTATGATTATGCTTTAATGATTTTAAATCACCTTTATCAAATTAAACCTAACTATCGTTTATGCCTCCTTGTAGGAGAAATTTATTTTTCCTTACAAGATTTTGAACGAGCCTATGCTTGGTTAAATCGTATTCATAACTCGAAACGATCACGCAAAGCAAAACGTATTCTGGGTCAAGTATACTTAGCCATGGGACATGAAAAAGCAGGCATTAGTCTTTATCGTCAATTAATTAAAGACTTTCCAACTTATGCGGCTGCTTATTTAGACTTAGCCGATTATTATATAGATGCTCATATGTTTGCAGAAGCAAAACCTTACCTTGAAAGTCTTTGGACCTATTTTAAACGCAGTGAAAGTTTGCAAAGGACAAGTCGAATGACATTGGTTGCCTTGGAGCTAGAACAAGAATTGATTCAGGCTGAAAAAGTGACTAAGATGATTACTGATCCTAATTTACCCATAAAGAGTATAGAAGAAGCTTATCTGTTTGCTCGTTTTTACTTTGCTATTCATGATTATCAAATGGCCCTTGACTATGCCCAATTAGCTTATTCTTTTAATCCTGATTATTTGCCCAATCGGCATTTACTTTTACAAATTAATTATCAATTAGGGAATGGTCAAAGTGGATTAAAGGCTGAAATAGATTGGTTATTAGATCAAATGGCTTATGATGACCCAGAGATAATGCAATTGGTTGAGATTGGCAAAGATATAAAATATTTACCTAAAAAATTAATTTTGCATTTACTTGAATACTTACCTTATCTTGAAGAAGCAGAAGAAGCTTATCAAAGTTTAGGGCTGGTCATGGATTATTATCTAGCAGAAGACCCTAAGTATGCCTTACACTTTTTGAAAACTAACATGATTAGTCCCATCTTTAATTTAGATAATTATTATTACTATGCCAAGACCTTCCAAGCTTTAGGAATGGATACTCAAGCGGTTGAGCAGTATGAATTAGCCTTGGCAAGCTATGAAAATCAACCCAAATTAGTGTATGATTATGCTAAATTCATGTATAATAGGGGACAAGGACAAGCAGCACTTGATTTGATTAAGAAGAATCAGCGGAGTTTTTATTACACTGAGAAAGTAAAAGCTTATCGGAATTTTTTACAAAAACAAATTGAGAATATAAAGCAAGGTGAAGAAGATGAGTCAGAATGAAAATAAACGGGCTTTTATTGAATGGTTAATGCAACATTATAGACATGCTAATCCTTCTGTAAATTATCTATTAAAATATATCGCATCCCAACCTAATTTGCTTAATCGAATCGAGTTTTCTGAAAATTGTAAATATGCACCTCGGGGTCTTTATATTTCTTATTATCGCAATAGTGATCAACCTTTTGTATATTACAAAGATCAATTATCATATACCTTGTCAGAACAAGCCTTTCATGATTTGCGGATGTCAGGCCGATTTGACGAACCTGTTTATTATATTGAATTAAATATTCCTAATTTATATCAAGAGTTAATGAAATTCGATGTTTTTGAAGAGAATCCCTTCACTCCTCAGGAAAATAATCAAGCTGACTTAGATGAATATCTATTTGAGATGAGTTTTCAAGCTAAAATGACTGAGCTTCAAGCAGGCATTAATCGGGCCTTAGAAGTGAACAATTTTGAAGAAGTTGACTATTTATTAAAACAGATAGAAGACTTAAGCAAAGGTAGAGAAAATCAAGGATGGTCTCATGAAGATTAGTTTAGATAATCAATTATTTAAAGCGGCCATGCCTGTCATGGCTCAAATTGAGTCTCATGGATATGAGGCTTATTTTGTTGGCGGTTGTGTTCGGGATTCGCTACTTGGTTTACCTATCCACGATATTGATATTACCTCTTCAGCTCAACCACAAGAGATTGAAGCAATTTTCAAGCATACCATTGATGTGGGTAAAGAACATGGAACCATTATTGTTATGTGGGACCAAGTGCCATATGAAGTGACGACTTTTCGGATTGAAGGGAAGTACAGTGACCATCGGCGGCCAGACTCCGTGGCTTTTGTACGGAATCTACAAGAAGATACCTTACGGCGTGATTTTACGGTAAATGCCCTGGCACTTGATCGCCAAGGTCAAGTTTATGATTTTCATGACGGTTTAAAGGATTTAAAAGCTGAACGTATTCGGGCCGTGGGGAACGCTGAAGCCCGCTTCCAAGAGGATGGTTTAAGGATGATGCGTGCGCTCCGATTTGCCAGTCAATTAGGTTTCGCGATTGAGGAAACGACTTTACGGGCGATTCAGAAGTTAGCTCCAACCTTGAAATATATTTCTATGGAAAGGATTCGGATTGAATTTTCTAAATTTTTATTAGGGTCATACCTTCACACTGCCTTACCATATTTCCTAGATTCTAACCTAAGTGAGTATTTGCCACTTCCTCAAGGAAAGGTAGATTCAGCAATAGCAGAATTAAGTGACTTGTTAGAAGAAACTAGAAATCAATTTTTTGCTAATGAAGAGAGCTTTGTCTGGATGCTTTTTTTGCAAAAGCTAGGCTTAGATCAAGCAGAGATGAAAAAAATGCTGAGAAAATGGACTTTTTCAAATAAATTTATAGACCAAGTCCTGGCTTTTGATACTCTGATGCATTTTGAGACGGAGCTTTTTTGGTCTAGTCAAACGGCTTATGCCTATAATTTGAATTTATTAGAACCAGTACAAGCTTACCGATTATTTCTGGGGGAAAAGACGAGTAAAGATATTGTAGAAATCAAAGCCAGCTTACCTATGCAAGATCGACAAGATATGCTGGTGGATGGAAAGGATGTTATGGCAGCTCTGGAGCTCAAACAAGGGGGGCCACTTATTGGTCAAATCTTGGCAATAATCGAGGCAAAGATTCTGCATGGCGAATTAAGTAATGAACAAGAGGCTATCATCTCTTTTGTTAAAGAAAATTGGCAAGGGGGTGGTGAATAATGACCACACCGATAGCAATTGTGGACATTGAAACGACCGGACCTAATTTGGACCAAGGGGATCGTATTATTCAAATTGCAGCCTTAATTATTGAAGAAGGGCAAGTGACAAAAGAATATGATATGTTGATTAATCCCAATATGCCTATTCCCAGTCACATTTCCAAATTAACAGGAATTAGTAACGAACAGGTTCAAAAAGCTCCCCATCTGAGTCAAGTGATTGATTTATGGCATTATCGCTTAAAGGACTTTATTTTTGTTGCCCACAATATAAATTTTGATTTACGGTTTTTGAAACAATGTTTTCATCATTTTGGTTTAGACTTTAACCCTCCTGCCATAGATACAGTTAAGCTAGCTAAAATATTTATGCCTCAAGCGATTGGATTTAATTTAACCGATTTAAGTCAGGAAATGAACCTATTTTTTGATCAGGCCCACCAAGCTTTAGCTGATGCCAAAATCACCGCCTATCTCTTGGATTGGATAGCCCAGTTAATAATTCAAGCCGAAGCTAAAAGCTTGGATTGCTTGCGCCCCTACCTAGAACATTTGCCGAATGATGAGGTCATGATTTTAGACCAAACTAAACAATTTTTAATTTTTAATAAAGAAAAGTTAGGGCTCAGTCTAGCTACAAGTCTTCAAGCTAACGAAGAAGTAGGTCAAAACTTATCAAGAGTAATGATGTCATTTGGTGAATATGCACAAGCTTGTTTTCAAAATGATCCTCACCTAATTATGGAAAATAAACATCTTCCGATACCGGATGAAGCAATTGTAGCAAGCGTCAAGGCTGGTTTAAATCAGAGAAAACAAATTATCCTGTTAGTTGAAAATTTGGAGCAAGCAGATTATTTCTATCATGCTTTAAAAACAATAAATGAGGGCGATTTCGGGGCAATTTATAAAAATCAAGAAAATTTTCTCTATGCAGTTAATTTATATCGGTTAGTCAACAGGCAAGACCTTGAGCGCTTAAATCAACAAGAATTAATCGTGATGGCCGCTTTAATTTATTGGTTATCGAATCAAGAAAGTGGCGACTTATCCGATTTACATTCAGAGATTGCATCCAGTCCCGTTGTAAGACAAATACGAGAAGAATCAAGTTATCAGGAAAATAAATCGCTTGCTATGAATATGATTAAAACGGTTAGTCGGTATCCTTTGATTATCATGCGATACTATGATTGGATGAAGTTAGTGACTCAGTCTATCTATCAGGACTTGGGGCTAGATAAGTGCCAACTTTATATTTCGAATATTGAAAGTTGGATTCAAGTAGCTAGACATCAGGAACAAGCGAGTATTCCATTGTCTTCTTATTTTACTCAAATTGTAAATCTTTCGGACAGAATAAAAAGTTTAAATCAGGTGGGGCATGCCGAACAGATATTATTGCTTGGCTTAAAAAAGACTGTATTTCAGTTAATTGATTTATTGGAGCCTTACATTTTGAAAGAAGCAGACCAGGATAGCCTAGGAAGCCTACCGCGTACTTATTATTTTGCAAACCAGGATAAAATAGCTAAGAATATTCAAATTTTATTGCAACAGCTTTATTTACAAAGTCAACAAGCAAAAAAGCAGCTTGTACCCAGTTTGACTGGCCTAGCTCCTAAATTGGCCTTTGATTTAAGTAATTTACTTGAAAGATATAGTCAAACTGTTCAATTATACATACAGAAGACAGGGGGTAAAGAATTTTTAGTTCTGCAGGGCGATATTATTCAAAGCCAGGCCTACCACTTAGTATTACGAAAACGTTCTTTACAGATTCTAGACTTTTCAAACTATTTATCTAATCAAGCTTGTTTAGCATTTTCTAAAGGGAATTATCGTTACCATCAAAAAGTTGGAAATGATAGTTGGTTAAACCAAGCTAATTTTGTCTATGAAAATTATGAATTAAAACTACCAATCCAAAATACTATTCAGGTACCTGTTCTTTATACTGATGAGCTTGAGAAGCAGCGGCCAAGAGATAAATATGTCCAGAATTTTGTTAATTTTTTACTAGATTCACAGACTAGCTTGGCTAATAAAATGATTGTGATTGCTAGTTCGCAAGAACAAATTCAGGCTACTTATCCTCAAGTCCTAAATCAAGATTTAATTAGTCATAATTATGTAGTTCTTGCCCAAGGATATAAAGGGAGTTTACGTAAAGTATGCCGGCACTTTAAGCAAGCCCAAAAGGCAATTTTATTAATTACTTGGCGTGATTTTATGGCGAATGATTGGCAAGAAATAAGTCCCAGTGTTCAGGTTCACCTATTAAAATTACCATTTCTTTCACTAGAAAGTGCAGGGATGCGAGCAATTCAGGATTATTATGGTCAAGAAACTGATATTTTCAAAGATCAATTATTACCTCAAATGATTCAAACCTTAAAAGAAATTTTGGTTGCTGTGGCCAATAATTTGCATGACAATGAAATGTTTATTTATGATGACCGTCTCTTCACGCAAGCCTATTCAAGTATCATTCATGAAAGTTTAGGGCCTGAATTTAGTTTCGAATACTTTGATTCTTTTGCCTAATTTTTTATGCTGGGTCAACCTAGACCCATATAAGTGCAGGTAAATTCCAAGTAAATTAAATTTTGTCATTAAGTTTTTTTAGCTTAGATTTGAGGCGAATGAGAAAAGAAAAGAGATAGATTGGATTCAGTAAGTATGGTATGATTAGACCATTGAAAAATAGAGGAGGCAGTGCCTTTGAGTCGTCGGACCGTTAATGTCTTAACCTTAATAATTGTCTTGATTTTACTAGCCTTTATAGGAATATTTATGGCAAGTGAACGCTCAATCAATCAAGCTAAACAAGAAACCGTTCGGTTGGTTGAGGTAGATCATGATGTTAAAAAAGTAAATAAATTTTACTGGTTAACGACAACAGAAGCTACTTACTTTTCATTAGACTATCAAAATGAAGAGAATAAGCAAAGTTATGCCATCGTCGCTCGAGATGGGGGCGATGTTCATTATTTTAGTCCACAAGATATTATTTCTGAAGCAGATGCTAAGTCAATTACAGTGGCCAATAATGAAGACAATTTAAAAGATATCGTAGCTGCACGTTTAGGTTTATTGGATGGTCAACCTGTATGGGAAATCACCTTTAAAACTAAAGAAGCAAAGATGACCTATTACTATATAAATGCCAAGAATGGTCAAAACATTCAAGTTATTTCAAATCTTTAGTTCCTTGCAGGGGCTTTATCAAAGAAAGGAAGTTATTAATGGAAACAATTACAATGATTCATGCGGCAAGATTTTTAGACCAAGAAGTGGTAGTTAATGCTTGGGTAACTAATAAACGGAGCTCAGGTAAAATAGCCTTTCTACAATTACGTGATGGCTCTGCTTATTTTCAAGCAGTTATTTTAAAAAACCAAGTCGCGCCTGAATTATTTGAACAAGTCAAACATATTGGACAAGAAAGTTCACTTAAACTTCGTGGAACCGTACAAGCTTCAGATCGGTCAGCTTTAGGGTATGAGTTACTGGTTTCTGATTTTGAAATTATTGGTCATTCTGAAGATTATCCAATTACGCCCAAAGAACATGGAACGGATTTCTTGATGGACCATCGTCACTTATGGTTACGGTCTTCAAGACAACATGCGATTTTACAAATCCGGAATGAAATTATTCGAGCAACATATCAATTTATGGCGGAGAATGAGTTTATTAAAGTAGATCCACCCATTTTAACGGGTTCAGCTCCTGAAGGCACTACAGAATTATTCCACACCAAATATTTTGAAGAAGATGCTTACCTGTCACAGAGTGGCCAGTTATATATGGAAGCAGCAGCTATGGCCTTTGGTAAAGTTTTCTCCTTTGGTCCAACTTTCCGTGCAGAAAAATCTAAAACTCGTCGTCATTTGATTGAATTTTGGATGATGGAACCCGAAATGGCTTTTGTTGAACATGAAGAAAGTTTACAAGTACAAGAAAAATATGTGGCTTATTTAGTAAGAAATGTGATTGAACATTGTCAGTTAGCCTTAAAGACATTAGAACGTGATATTGAACAATTAGAAAAATACACCCAATTACCATATCCACGAATTTCTTACACGGATGCGATTAGTCTTTTGAAAAAGAATGGTTTCGAAGATATTGAGTGGGGCGATGATTTTGGTTCACCACATGAAACCTTTATTGCCAACCAATATGAAAAGCCTGTTTTTATTTTGAACTATCCAAAAGGTATCAAGCCATTCTATATGAAAATTAATCCAGAAGACCCTAGAACTGTCCTCTGTGCTGATTTAATCGCACCAGAAGGGTATGGTGAAATAATTGGGGGTTCTGAACGGGAAGTCGATTATGAGACATTAGCAGAAAACATTGAAAAATTTGGGTTAGACTTGGATACGTATGCTTGGTACCTAGATTTACGTAAATATGGTACTGTCCCTCATTCCGGCTTTGGTATTGGTCTAGAACGGACCGTGGCATGGTTATCTGGTATAGAACATATTCGTGAAACAGCCCCATTCCCACGTCTTTTAAATCGGATTTATCCATAAAATAGGAAAATGATGCTCAAAAGGAATGGTTTTAAGTCTCAAAATGAGATTTTTACCATTTCCTTTTTTTAAGCGAATGAAGGAGTATTTGAATGAATTCATCAATTTATGATTGGATGAAAGATGGCTTCACCCTGGTACCGAATCGTTTAATCCGAGCTTATGCAGATTTAAATTTATCAGGTGATGAATTAATTCTTATTATGTATTTAATGTCACAGATTGCTCAAAGCCAGGCAGTTGACGAGATTGAAGTCATTTCGAACCATTTAGGTATGGAGAGCCAAAAAGTCTTTCAATTATTAGATGCTCTTTTGACCAAGCAATACCTATCAATTGAATTAAGAACGAATAAGCAAGGTAAGCAAACGGACCATTATACTTTACGTCCCTTATTTGAACATTTGGATGAGACTTACTTTAATGATAAGAATAAAAATGAGGGGCCTCAGCCTATTGTTAAACAGAGTCGGGATCTAGTGCAAAAAATTCAAAAAGAATTCGGGCGACCTGTCAATTCAAATGAATTAGAAACTATTAATGCTTGGCTAAGTAAAGATAAGTATTCCCCTGCTTTAGTGCTAGTTGCATTAAGGGAGGCAGCTATTCATCAAGCCTTAAATATTGCCTATATTGATAAAATTTTACTCAATTGGGAAAAGCAGAATATTCATACTGTTGCCCAAGCAGAAGCTCAAATTCAAGTGTTTAATAATAATTATCAAAGTCAAAAACAGGATCAAAAGGACTTATCAGCTTACGAAATTCCACTCTACGATTGGGATGAATTAAATACATAGACGAAAAAGAGGTTGAATAATAGTGGCAGGAACAATGACCCAAGAACGGATGGCTAGAATCTTAGACCAATTACGGTTATTGATCGAGGATCCGGTGTCTGAATTAAATTTTGAAAATCCCTTTCAGCTATTAGTAGCAGTTTTACTGTCGGCCCAGACGACTGATAAACAGGTGAATAAATTAACCCCTTCCTTATTTGAACGTTTTCCTGATGCCCAGAGTCTAGCTCAAGCTAGTCCCAGCCAAGTGGAACCATATATTAAATCCATAGGATTATTTCATAATAAGGCTAAATATTTAGTTGCTACGGGAAAAAGATTAGTTGAAGATTTTGGGGGTCAGGTACCTGATAATCGAAAAGATCTAGAGTCTTTACCAGGTGTTGGTCGAAAGACGGCTAATGTGGTCTTAGGTCAAGCTTTTGGCCAACCAGCGATTGCGGTGGATACCCATGTCGAGCGTGTGGCTAAGGCAATGGGTGTGGTAGATCAAGCAGCCAGTCCGCTCCAAGTAGAAAAAGCTTTAATGGCTTTAATACCAGAAAATCAATGGGTTGAAGCCCATCATTTATTATTATTATTTGGCCGGTATTATGCTAAAGCAAATGTAAAAGATTGGACCCAATTCGTGGATATGAGTCAGATTGATATAGATTAAAAAAGATGAGTGCTTAAGGTATTTGTATTTTTTTCTACTGTAAAAGGAATAGTATGATTATTTACCAATAAGTTAATCAACAAAATTATATGTAAAAAAGACTAGGACCTTATTATTGGTCCTAGTCTTTTTGCTTCATTAAAATTAATTTTCATCATTTTCAAAAAAACCATCAGGTATTGGTGGATCTTGCGGATAAGATGAATCTAATGGTGGAATGCTAGTGGACTCGCTTGAAGACTCATCAGGAATTGATTCAGATTCTTGGGAAGAGTCTTCACTGCCAGAGATATTGAGTGTAATAACTAATGTGTCCGAGCTAGAGTTTCCGTCGACAATGGTTAAGCGAAGAGTATATTCACCATCGCTTTCTGCCGGAATAGTTACACTAGTATCGCTACCAGAATAAACATCAACCCCATTTACATTTAAGACAAACTGACCGCTTGAAGTGGTTAGCGGATCCCAAGTTGCTGTAATGGTCTTATCATCTTGATTATATTGTGCATTAAAATTAGTTGGTGCATCAATATAACGACCATAGGCGAGTGATTGTTTCTTAGGTTCTTGTCCTTTGATAAAAAGTTCCTTTGAACGAGCTTCGGCAGGTGTGTATGGCCCTGGTAAAAGAATTGGATCTGTGTATTTTTCAATTTCAGTCTCAACGATATTATCTGGTTTTAACCAATCGGTATTAGGAACATCATTCATAAGGTAGGTAATCATTTCTTTATAAATAGCTTGTGGGATACTTGTGTCGGATAGACTTAAATAATTTCCTGCCTCTAAAGGATTATCATAACCAACCCATCCTGCAAACGCATATTGGGGGGTTATGCCTGCATACCAGCCGTCGGGTGCAGCATAGGTTGAGCTGTCAATGCCTAATTGGTTTAGTTGGTCATTAGTATAGTTAGTGGTCCCAGTTTTACCTGCCTGATGTAGGCCCTCAATTGCAGAGCGTGAAGCAAAGTTACCTGGCACTCCTTTTAGAATATCGACTAACATATAAGCTGTAGTGTCTTTCATTGCTTGAATTTCTTTGGATTCAAAGCGCTCTTCTGTACCAGCTGCGGTCACAACGCGGTTTACTGTAATGGGTTTATGGTATTTACCATAATTAGAAATAGCAGCATAGGCAGCGGATAATTTAACCGGGCTCACTTCGCCTCCAATAGCGTTCGCTTCAACGAGCTCTTTTTTATCATCATTTACAATATTGATATCGAGTTTCTGTAAGAAAGCGTAGGAATTATCTAAGCCAACGGCTTGTAATGTCTTAAGGGCTGGAATATTTCTAGAGCCAGCTAAGGCCTCTCTTAGGGTTTGTTTACCTTTATAATCCATGTCATAATTGTATATTTCTGCACCAGAAGAGTATTTATAAGGTTCGTCTACAACTAGAGTTCCAGTTGAAAAGTTTAAGTATTCAAAGGCAGGACCATAATCAGCGAGAGGTTTCATCGTTGAACCAATGGATCGTTTTAAGTCAGTAGCACGGTTTAAGGCCATGGTATTTTCTTGTTTTCGGCCTCCAATGACAGCTACAAGTTCTCCGTTTGAAGTGTTAATAATCGAAGCGGCGGTTTGCATGGAATCATTTGGAAAACCGATTTCCTCATTATTATTAACTGTTTGGTAAAGGTGTTCTTGGGCACCATAATCCATGTTGGTATAGACTTGTAAACCATCCGTATAAATGTCTAAGTTCATTTTCTCTTTGACTTCGTCCGCCACCATAGCCAAGTATGCATCAATAATAAGGTCTTTTTCCTGACTGTTGGAATGATCCAAGGCTACAAGAGAATCAGAAACTGACGTATTAATTGCTTCATCGTGTTGTGCTTGATTAATTAACTTGCGGTCTAACATGACATCTAATACTAAATCGCGTCTTTCAGTTGCCTCTTTTGGATGACTATAGGGATCATAATCAGAAGGCGCTTGGGGGATACCAGCCAGTAGGGCAGCTTCAGCTATGCTTAGCTGGTCTAAATCTTTTCCAAAGAATTGTTTAGCGGCAGTTTTTGCTCCATAAACATTATTAGAATAGAAAAGTTTGTTTAAATAAAGTGAAAGAATTTCATCCTTACTGTATTTTCGTTCAACATCTAATGCTAGCCAAGCTTCTTGTGCCTTCCGTTCTAGAGTTTGATCATGAAAGTCTGTTGAGAAGACAGATAGTTTGACTAATTGTTGGGTAATGGTAGATCCCCCCTGAGCAATTCCGCCAGCACGGATATTTGCAAAGACAGCCCCTACAATCCGAATGGGATCAACGCCACTGTGGGAATAGAAACGAGCATCTTCAATAGCTAAAACAGCATTCTTTAAATTTTCGGGAATATCGTCAGCGGTCATGAGGTCACGGTTTTGGCCGCCTAATTCTTTAATGAGGTTTCCTTCTCGGTCATATATTTTTGAAGAAACCTGTCCTACTAGATCCTCTTGGTTAATATCAGGCGCTTGCATAACATAATAACCAAATAAAGCACCGCCACCTAGTAAGATTATGAAGAATATGGCGAAAATTCCAATTAGAATGTTTCTTAATATATGTCTACCTTTATTAGAAGATTTACGAGAAGATTTACGAGAAGATTTTTTTTGATATTTTTTACGTTCAATTCTTGAACCAGTAGCCATTGTCAGACTCCTTTCAATTCAATATGGTTGTCCTTGATGAATTCGTCCAAGGCACTTAAATAATTAATAGTTGGTTGGTAAGCGGAAGGACAAACATAACCATGCTCTTTGATATATTTATAGGGAACACTCTGTTTGTTTGAATCTTCTTGGAAAGCTTTAATCATTTGATAGGGGAGTAAATAAATTTCATTATAAGCAGTAAAAGAAATAATCACAAAAACTAAGCCGCCAGCTTCCAGACATGCAGCCATATGCTCTTGTTGATGTTGGGGCAAGTTGGAAAGGGGGAACCCTGACTTATTTTTGGTTTCTTTTGCTTCAAAGTCAACGTAATATCCTTGATAAATACCATTATAATCAGTGGTTGAGGCATGACGATAATAAGCCTCAGTAATCCTAGCTGCTGCTCGTTTAGGATAATCAACTTTTACAACTTGAATTGGGGTAGGCTTTTTATGGATAACTGCTATATTTCGACTTAAATAATACTCATTGCTCTGATTTAGACGCTCTTCTAAGGTCATGCCGCGACTACCATAAATAGTTTTTGATTGTTTCATAGCGCTTGCTTTGGTTTTTACATGTTTTTGATGAGATTGGGGGCCTTGACCAGCAGGATATTGAATCATGCTTAACCTCCTTTAAGTATTTCCATCCTTAATCATAATCTATCTCTACGAAGAATTTATGAATAAATTAGAAATTATTTAGCATTATCCATTATAAGCGTTAAATTGACGGGTTTCAATTGATTATTCATTGAAAGTTAAGTATATTATATTTACAAATGCTTAGATATCCGATAAAATGATTGGGTATGATATAAAAGTTGTTTTTGGAGGTTATGAATAGATGACAGTAAATTTTGAAAAAACGAATTCAAATGAAGGTGTTTTAACATTTGAAATTCCAGCTGAAGAAGTAAAAAAAGGTTTAGATCTTGCCTTTAACAAAGTTAAAAAAACCGTAACAGTTCCTGGTTTCCGTAAAGGAAAAGTACCTCGTAAAATCTTTAATAATGTATATGGTGAAACCGCCTTATACGATGAAGCTTTGAATGCAGTTTTACCAGAAGCTTATGGTAAAGCCGTTGAAGAATCTGGTTTAGATATCGTGGGACAACCTAAATTTGATATTGAGTCAATTGAAAAAGGTCAACCATGGGTGATGAAAGCAAATGTTACTTTAAAACCAGAAGTTAAGTTAGGTGATTACAAGAATTTAACGGTTGAAAAACAAGACCGTGAAGTATCCGATGAAGATGTTGATCAACGGATTGAAGAAACGCGTCAATCCCTAGCTGAATTAGTTCTTAAAGAATCAGCTGCTGAAAACGGCGATACTGTCGTAATCGATTATGAAGGCTCTGTTGATGGTGAAGTTTTTGAAGGCGGAACGGCTTCTAATCATTCACTAGAATTAGGCTCTAACCAATTCATTCCAGGCTTTGAAGATCAACTAATTGGTGCTAAACCTGGTGACGATGTTGAAGTTAAAGTAACCTTCCCAGAAGAATACCACGCTGAAGAATTAGCAGGTAAAGATGCTATCTTTAAAGTGAAAGTTCACGAAGTAAAAACTAAAGAACTTCCAGAATTAGATGATGAATTTGCTAAAGATGCGGATGAAGAAGTTGAAACGTTCGAAGAATACAAGAACAAAGTCCGTGTGCAAATGACTGAAGAAAAAGAAGCTCATGCTAAGGAAGTCGTAGAAGATTTAGCTTTACGTCAAGCCGTTGAAAATGCAGAAATTGTTGATGGTATTCCACAGGAAATGGTACATGAAGAAGTGCACCGTCAAATGGACTTCTACCTAAACAATTTGAGTCGTCAGGGTATTTCACCTGAAATGTACTTCAATATTACTGGTACGACTGAACATGACCTACATGAACAATTTGAAGAAGAAGCTGAATTAAGAACCAAAACTAATTTAGTTTTAGAAGCAATTGTTAAAGCTGAAGGTTTAGAAGCAAGTCCAGAAGAATTAGAAGAAGAAGTTAAGAATTTGGCTGCTTCATATAATATGGAAGCTGATCAAGTTCGCTCATTAGTTAATGATCAAATGCTCGCTTCAGATATCACAATGAAGAAAGCTATGAGCTTAATTGTTGACTCCTTAGAAGAAAAATAAGATACTAGAATAGTAAACAATATTAAATGAGGGATAGCATGGACAACTATGAACAGTAGGTGACCTTGCTCCCTTTTTTGCATATAGAATAAAGAAGGAGTTACTATGGTTCAATTTAATAATATGGAGTCCTACCACTGTTCTTTTTGTGGTAAGTCTCAAGATGAGGTCAATAAGATCATTGCTGGGCCAGATGTTTATATCTGTGATGAGTGTGTGGCCCTATGTCAATCAATTATTGACGAAGAAATGGCCATGGAATTAGATTTAGGTGACATTCAAGTTTTGAAGCCTAATGAAATTATGACTATTTTAGACCAATATGTTGTGGGACAAAAACAAGCTAAGAAAAATTTATCAGTTGCAGTTTATAATCATTACAAACGGATTATGCATAACCAAGATAAACAAGAAGAGGATGAGGTTGATTTACAAAAATCAAATATCGCTCTAATTGGTCCAACCGGTTCAGGAAAAACATATTTGGCGCAAACCTTGGCCCGTATTCTGAATGTACCTTTTGCTATTGCTGATGCTACCACACTAACTGAAGCGGGTTACGTTGGGGAGGATGTAGAGAATGTCCTTTTAAAACTAGTTCAAGCAGCGGATTATGATGTGGCTAAAGCAGAAAAAGGAATTATTTACATTGATGAGATTGATAAAATTTCACGTAAAAGTGAAAATGTATCGATTACCCGGGACGTGTCAGGTGAAGGTGTGCAACAGGCCCTGCTAAAAATCTTAGAAGGAACTACAGCTAATATTCCGCCAAAAGGTGGGCGCAAGCATCCTAACCAAGACTTTATTCAAATGGATACCTCTCAGATTTTGTTTATTGTTGGGGGAGCTTTTGATGGGATTGAAACCATCATTAAAGAACGTCTTGGATCTAAAGTCATTGGATTTGGGGTTTCAAATGGCAAATTCGATGAGTCAAAATCCTTAATTCAACATGCAACACCAGAAGACTTATTAAAATTTGGTTTAATTCCAGAGTTTATTGGTCGGATTCCAATTATGGCAGTCCTAGATAAGTTGACCGAAGATGACTTGGTAGAAATCTTAACTAAGCCCAAAAATGCCTTGGTTAAGCAATACCAAAAACTTTTCGATATTGACCATGTTAAATTGGAATTTAAAGAAGATGCCCTTCGTGCCATTGCACACTTGGCTATTGAACGAGGAACAGGAGCCCGTGGGTTAAGGTCAATTATTGAATCAGTAATGCTTGATGTCATGTTTGATGTCCCAAGTCGCGATGATGTTGCTAAAATTGTCATTACTAAAGATAATGTGGTTTCCAATAGCCAGCCAGCATATTATAATCAAGAAAACAAAAAGATATCATAGTTGAAAAGGAGATAGGCTTATGCATGTACATGATGCTGAATTAGTCATTTCAGCAGTCAATCCTAGTCAATATCCTCAAGATCAGCTGCCTGAGGTAGCCCTTGCAGGCCGGTCAAATGTAGGAAAATCTTCTTTTATTAATAGTTTAATTGCTCGAAAAAATTTAGCCCGTACTTCGAGTCAACCGGGGAAAACCCAGACTTTAAATTTTTATGCGATTAATCAAGCCTTTCGTTTTGTCGATGTGCCGGGTTATGGTTATGCGCGTGTTTCAAAAGATTTCAGGTTAGCTTGGTCAAAAATGATTGAGAAATATCTAAGTCAACGTGAAAATATGGAATTATTATTTTTATTAATGGATATGCGTCACGAACCCACTCGCTTAGATCGAGAAATGAAGGACTTTGCAGAAAACTTAGACTTACCCTATGCGATTGTCTTAACCAAGGCAGATAAAATTAAACCTGCTTCCTGGAATAAACATTTGTCAATGTATAAAAAAGCCTTAGAACTACCTTCAGTTGATGCTTTATTTCCATATTCAGTAACTAAAGGCTATGGTAAGGAAGAAATTTGGGATGTCATTTCATCCGTCTTACAGTTAAAAAATGAGTAAAGAATAGGGATGATTGCTTGGCTTATTTACCAGAAGAGCTGATAACTAGGGTCCGACAAGAAGTTAATATTGTTGATGTAGTAAATCAATATGTCCAACTAAAGAAACAAGGGTCGAATTACACGGCTTCTTGTCCCTTTCATGAGGATCGAAATCCGTCTTTTTCGGTGTCAGAAAGCAAGCAGATTTATAAATGCTTTTCTTGTGGTAGGGGGGGCAATGTCTTTGGTTTTATCCAAGAGATTGAAGGCTTAGATTTTGTGGCAGCTGTTCAAAAAGTAGCGGACATGGGTGGGGTCATATTAGATCAAAGCCTTTTTACTCACCATCAAAGTAAACAATCAAAGTATCAAAGCTTATATCAAATTCATGAAAAAACGGCTAGTTTTTATCATTATTATTTAACCCAAAGTCAAAAAGGTCAGGATGCATTTAACTACCTAACGGAGCGGAAAGTAAAACAAGAGACCATTGATTACTTTCAATTAGGTGCCGCGCCAGATAAATCAGAATTGTTATGGGCCTACCTAGAAAAAGAAGGCTTTAGTGAACAAGACTTATTAGCTTCAGGTATCTTTTACCAGACTGATTCTGGCCAGATTTTAGACCGGTTTCGCGGTCGGTTAATTATTCCCCTAAAAGATATGCGGGGACAAGTCGTAGCCTTTTCTGGGCGAGTTTATCAAAGTGGCGATCATTCCAATGCAAAATATTTAAATTCACCCGAGACGGCTATTTTTAACAAATCAAAATTACTCTTTAATCATGATGGGGCAAGGGCTTCGATTCGGCAAAAAAACCAAGTCTTAGTGTGTGAAGGTTATATGGATGTCATTGCCCTTCATCAAGCTGGCTTTCATGAAGTGGTTGCATCCATGGGGACATCCTTAACCCAGGATCATTTGACTCAATTAAGTAAAATGACCAATCATATTTACTTTATCTTTGATGGGGATGAAGCCGGGCAAAAAGCTACCCAACGCGCCTTCGATTTAAGTCAGAATTTATCAGAGATTCAAGTCAAAGCACTTATTTTACCAGGTGGCCAAGACCCAGATGAATTCATTCAAGCTCGGGGTCAAGGTGCTTTCCAAGACTTATTAAACCAGGCACAAACTGCTTATGACTTTGTAAAAAGGTATTTAGCCAAAAGTTTTGACCTGAGTCAGCAAGGCGACCTTTCCCTTTATATTCAAGCTTTATTAAAAGAAATTCAAAAAATCCCCATGAAGATTGAGCAAGAACTTCGACTTCGTGAGTTAGCTCAGGAATTTGATTTATCGGAAAATCTTTTAAAAGAACAATTTGAACGCTTAGATTATCAAAGAAAAAAAGAAACTACTAAGCAAGACTTGAAGCAGATAGAACAAGCGGATGCTGGTAATACAGGATCTTTAACACAAGAACTTATCTTTGATGCTTCGCCATTAAAAATTCGGTCACAGGCAGCTTTTGAAAGTGAAAAAATTTTATGCATGCTATTGATTTACTATGAAGAAGCTTGGCCCTATATTGAACGCTTAGCTAGTCCACCGATGCTTTTTCATGACTTTGCTAGAAGAGCTTTAATGGCCTTAGAAGCGTTTTATTATGAAGGTGGTCAATCTTTTCCTTTAACTGGGATTATAGATCAAATTGAGGACCGTGATTTAAATCACTTCTTCACTCAAGTTTTGTGGGACCGTGAAATAATTCCCTTCTCGCTGGCCTTGATGGATGATTGCTTGAAAGTGATTGACCGAGAATTTAAATACTTGGAAGTAAAAGAATTACAAGAAAAATTATTAGATGCACAAAAAAAGATGGATAAAAATAAAGCCAATCAGTTAATGATTCAGATGAATCATTTGCTGCGCCAACTTAAAAATTAGGAGGACCCAGATGGCTGAAGAAAATAAAAATACAAAAAATGAATTAACATTGTCTTATGATCAAGCCCGCCAACAATTGATTGCTGAGAAGAAGCTTATTGGTCAAATTCATTATGATGAACTAACTGACAAGATTGCTGGTCCTTATAAATTAGATGCTGAAGCCATGGATAAGTTAATTCAAAAAGTCGAAGATGCTGGTATCGCAGTCGTTGGCGATGACGGTGGGCCAACCAAGCAACAAATGGTGCGAGCTCAAGAAGTTAAAGTTGATACTTCAACCACAGGTAATTCTGCGACTGCTTCTAAAATAAAAGTGTCTGATCCCGTGCGGATGTATCTTAAAGAAATCGGTCGGGTTGATCTACTATCAGCTGATGCAGAAATATCTTTAGCTAAACGAATTGAAGACGGGGACGAACTAGCCAAACAAGAATTAGCTGAGGCTAACTTACGTTTGGTGGTATCGATTGCCAAGCGTTATGTCGGTCGGGGTATGTCATTCCTTGATTTAATTCAAGAAGGTAACATGGGCTTGATGAAAGCTGTTGAAAAATTTGACTACACTAAAGGATTTAAGTTTTCTACCTATGCTACTTGGTGGATTCGTCAAGCTATTACCCGGGCCATTGCTGACCAAGCACGGACGATTCGGATCCCTGTCCATATGGTTGAAACTATTAATAAATTAGTCCGGGTCCAACGGAATCTATTACAAGATTTAGGCCGGGAACCGACACCAGAAGAAATTGGGGCGGAAATGGATTTACCAACTGAAAAAGTTCGTGAAATCCTTAAAATTTCCCAAGAACCTGTATCCTTAGAAACCCCAATTGGTGAAGAGGATGATTCTCATCTAGGTGATTTTATTGAAGATGAAGGCGCCATGAGTCCTGAATCCTTTACTTCATCTTCGCTTTTAAGAGAGCAATTAGAAGATGTCTTAGATACCTTAACTGACCGAGAAGAAAATGTTCTTCGCTTACGGTTTGGATTAGATGATGGTAATATTCGAACCCTTGAACAAGTAGGCAAAGTCTTTGGGGTAACACGTGAACGGATTCGTCAAATTGAAGCCAAAGCTTTACGGAAACTTCGCCATCCAAGTCGTTCTAAACAATTAAAAGATTTCTTAGAATAATCTGAAATTAGGCTGAGGCAAATTCGCCCCAGCCTTTGTTAAATTATTAAAATATGAATGATTCTGATTTTAAAAAGACTTTGAGAGGATGAGACCATGAATTCGCAACATCTTTCTAAGCGCCTGCAACAAGTAGCTGACTATATTGTTCAACATAGTCCCAAGCCCAGACGATTATTAGATATTGGGAGTGACCATGCCTATTTATTAACTTATCTTGGCTTAGCCGGTCATATAGACTATGGTTTAGCCGGAGAAGTGGTGCCAGGACCCTTTCATTCAGCTCAACAGGAAGTAGCCAAGCAAGGCTTAAATTCATTGATTGATGTTAGATTAGGGGATGGATTCGAGGTGTTAACCCTCGAGGATAAGATTAATGCCGTATCGATTTGTGGCATGGGCGGAGCTTTAATCGCTAAGATTTTAGAACGGGGTTATCAAGGTTTAAGGCCCAATCATTATTTATTTTTACAGGCCAATGTCGGTCAAGCAACACTAAGACGATGGTTAGATCGCCACCAATATGAGATTTTGGCTGAGGCTATCATCGAAGAAGCAGGACACATTTACGAAGTGATGGTGGCTCATGATAATCCTAATTATCAAGTCGGTTCTTTAAGCGAAGAAGCCATTAATTTTGGTCCCTATTTAAGACAAGAGGCGAGTCCAGTCTTTAAAAGGTATTGGCAAGGACAAGCTCAGAAAACTGCTTATATTATTGATTCAATGAAGCAAGGGGCAAGTCAAAATCAAACTCGGATTGCTCAATTAGAAGCACATCTAGCATTAATAGAAAAGGAGTTAGCCAATGACACGCAATAAGATTTCTTATGGTAATTTACAAGCTTTCTTAAATGAATTGTATCCCCAATCTTTGGCGGAATCTTGGGATAAGGTGGGCAACCACTTTGGTCAAGCCAGTGACTCTGTTAAAAAGATATTAGTGGCCTTGGAATTAAGACCACAAGTTATTCAGGAAGCCATTGATTTAGGCATAGATACAATTGTCATGCACCATCCACCCATTTTTCATGGTATTAATCGGTTTGACTATGCTGATCCAGAGGTGGCAATGTATGCTGAATTAATCAAGCATGATATTAAAGTTTTTGCTTTGCATACCAACTTAGATGTGGCCCCGAATGGAATGAATGATTGGTTGGCCCAAGCCTTAGATTTAGAGGATATCCAAGCGGTGACTCCAGATGAAGTCAGCGGCAATCCAGGCCTAGCTCGGATGGGCCACTTTTCTCAACCATTAACCCGGACCCAGGTTTTGGCCAAAATTAAGTCCGCTTTTAAAGTGGATTCTCTGACTTATATGGAAAGCCAAGAAAAACCTGCTTATCAAAGCCTAGCCGTTATCGGTGGAGCAGGTGGCTCTGAATTAGAAGACATTAAAGCCAGTGGAGTGGATGTCTTTGTCACAGGTGATATTAGTCACCATGTGGGTCACCAAGCGCTTGATACAGGCATGCTAGTCGTGGATGCTAGTCATTATATTGAAGCTATTTTCATAGAAAAGATGACAGATATCTTAGAAAAGGCTAAAATAAAGAAGCAGTGGGCTGTGACCATCCAAGCTTCAAAGGCCAACACCAACCCATTCCAATACTTTAATTAATAGAGAGAGGTTATATTATGGATTTATTTAAAGCAACCCAAGAACGTTTAATTCGCTACGCCAAAATTAATACACGGTCTGATGAAAGTAGTGAAACAATCCCTTCAACGGCCATTCAATTTGATTTATTGAATTTATTAGTCGATGAATTAAAAGAAATTGGCATGGAAGAAGTTGAATTAAATCCGGAAAACGCCTTTGTCACTGCAACTTTACCTGCGAATACGGATAAAGATGTGCCTGCCATTGGTTTTATTGCCCATGTGGATACAGCAGATTTTAACTCTGTCAATGTTCAACCTCAAGTTCATGAAAACTACCAAGGTGGTGCCATTGTTTTAAATGAAGCTGAGAATATTGTATTAGACCCAGCTGATTTCCCTAATTTGAATGGCTATGTCGGACAAACCTTAATTACGACCGATGGTACGACATTACTAGGGGCTGACGATAAGTCAGGTATTGCTGAAATAATATCAGCCATGGAATATTTAATTCAAAACCCTGAGATTAAACATGGTAAAGTCAGAGTGGCCTTTGGGCCAGATGAAGAAATTGGTCGCGGAGCTGATCACTTTGATGCACCAGGTTTTGCGGTTGATTATGCTTATACCATGGATGGTGGTCCAGTTGGGGAATTGGAATATGAATCCTTTAATGCAGCAGCGGCTAAAGTAACCGTTAAAGGTAAAAATGTTCACCCAGGTACCGCAAAAGGGAAAATGATCAATGCCCTTAAGGTCTTGAATAAATTTATTAATCAATTCCCTGAAAATGAAGTTCCTGAAATGACCGAAGGTAAAGAAGGCTTCTTCCATATTCAATATATGAATGCGACGGAAGAAGAAGGCCAATTATCTATGATTATTCGGGACTTTGACCGTGAAAAATTTGAAGAACGGAAAGCTTTAGTGGAAAAAGCTGTTGCAACGGTCAATGCTGATTATCCAACTGATCCAATTAGTCTAAATTTATTTGACCAATACTATAATATGGCTGAAGTGATTGAAAAAGACATGACTCCGGTTGACATTGCTGAACAAGCTATGAAGGAACTAGGTATTGAACCACAAATACATGGTATTCGTGGTGGTACTGATGGGTCTAAGATTTCCTTTATGGGAATCCCTACGCCAAATATTTTTGCTGGTGGTGAAAATATGCATGGACGTTTTGAATTTGTGGCAGTTGAATCAATGATTAAAGCTACCGAAACTATTGTTAAAATTATTGAATTAAACGCTAAATAGTAAGTGGTCCAGTATCAATGAATCAATCCCAAAAATTTGGGGGTGGCCAAAAAAGCCTGCTCCTTTATTTTTGGGATTTTTTATTATTGATGACAAAATTGTTGGGTATAGAGAAATAAGAGACACCTTGAATAGACGAAAATTACTGGTCTTGATATACTTAAACTTAGGAAAAGGTGAGGTGAAATTATGGCTTTTCAAATTGTAACCGGTCAGTTAGCTAGTCAAAAAGCCAAACGTCTATTAGATAATTTTATGTCAATCAAGCAAAAAGATGCACAGGCAAAATTATATTATATTGTACCTGAGCATATTAAATTTGATGCCGAGGAATATGTATTAAGTTATCTGCAAGACTATCATCAGAGTGAGCAGGCTGCCATGCTTGATATCCAAGTCTTAAGTTTTAAACGCTTACTGTGGTATCTTGACCAAGATAAAAAGTACCAACAAAAATCAATTACAGATACAGGCTTGACGATGATTTTGCGACAAGTTGTCAGACAGCAAGCAGACCATTTGCAGGTTTTCCGTCGTCAAATTGATCGCCAGGGTTTTCTGGATAAACTGCTGCAACAGTTTAAAGAATTATATGAAGCTCAGGTCACTGCCACTGACTTGCTATTAGCCAGGTTAGACCATGATAATTCTTTAATTCAAAATCAGGAAGAAAGAGAAATTCAGGAATTAAGTGATTTATATCAATCCTTTTTAGAAGAAATTTCCCGCTTACAATTGGATGACTATGTCATTTATCAACAATTGGAAGAAATCCTTACAAAAAAGGGGGCTGAAGGCTTTAAAGATACCTATCTGATTATGGACCAACATTATCATTTAAACGCTCGTGAGAGTCATTTATTAGCCCAATTCGCCCGCTATTGTCAGAAAGTCTGGTTAACCCTGCCTTTAAGTCATCAAGAAGCCTTATCACAACAATACAATCCAGTCATTAATTTACCGCGAGCAAGCTATCGCTCAATCAAAGATTTAATCCTTAGCTTAAACATTGAGGTTTTACCTGATTGGGATATCAATGAAACTAACCTTGATACCTTGCCATCAATTATGCAGGTAGGGGCTTCATTTAAAGACATACAATTAATGCAAACAAATGGGTATCAGCCGAAACTGTCTCAAGACCATCATTTCTTTCAAGCATTTGCGAGTCAGGAAGCTGAATTAATGGCGGTGACCAATGAAATTCGTAAATTAGTAATGAAACAAGGATATCGTTATTCGGACATCTTAGTTTTAGCGCGAAATTTAGATAAGTACAGGACTTTAGCGCCTTTGTACTTTAGTTTAAATGAGATTCCCTTGTTTTTTGACCATGCTGAGACTATGGCTAAACATTCACTGGTTGATTTTTTTGAATCCCTGTTAAACTTAAAGGCATATCATTTTAAAGACCGTGATTTACTATACTTACTGAAATCACAATACTTTAAGCTTGATCTAACCTCACTAGGCATTAAGACAGATGCGGAATATGAGAATGGGGTGAATCAACTAGAAAATATTTTGATTGCAAATGGTTACTTCTCTTACCGCATGAGTCAAGAATCTTTTCAATGGCATTTTACCAATCAAGATCAAAAGATGGTAGATCCTTATGGGGTAGCCACTGACATAAGCTTAGGTGAATTGGCTGAGCTAGGACGGCAAAGTATAAACAGGCAATTGGTTGAGCCACTAAAAAGATGGTCCCAAGAAACTTTAACAGGTGGCGATGCAGTCACTTGGTTTTACCAGTTTTTAGAGATATTAAAGATAAAAGAAAGTCTTATAGAATTACGAGATGAAGCCATAGAAGAGGGGCAACTCGCAGCCTCCCGCCATTATGAGCAAGTCTGGGATTCCTTGATGGCATTATTGGAAGAATTTTACACTATTTTTAAAAATGAAAAAATATCTTTTGATTTATTTAAAGATTTATTGGTTCAAGGCTTAAAAAAGTCAAGTTTCAACATAATTCCACCAACTTTAGACCAGGTGCGGTTTACTAATATTGAGAGTCCTCAAATTCGCCAAGCCAAGATTTGTTTTGTCTTAGATTTAAATCAGGACCAACTTCCTTTAATACAAGTCCAGGAATCATTTTTAAACCGCCAACAACGTCAGGCGATGAATGACAAAATGTTGGTCTATCAGCATTTGAGCTTATTAGAAGATGATGCTTACCATCGGGAGTTCTTCTTGGCTTATCAACTCTTTTTTCGGGCAAGTGATCGGTTTTATTTTGCTTACCATCAAGACGTCAATGAAGAGAATCAAACTTGGTCACCTTTTATTAGTCAATTAATGAAGACACATCAATTTAAAGAAGGGTGGCCACCACTTGATTCTAACTCTGGTCGGGCATTAGTCTACTCAAGTCCTGCTATTCAAAAAATGAATTTTTTAGAGGGCGTAACCCGCTTAGATACAGAGAGTCAGCAAGGTCAGGCCCATGCTCAAGATTTACGGCTAAGCTTAGGGAGATTACTAAATTGGGATAGGCAGAATGGTTTGATTTGGGGTGCGATCAAAGATTTAGTCCTTAGAGCTAAGACAAATCAGTCCTTACCGGATCAGATTAAAGCGGAGACTGCAGTTGCACTTTATGGCAATCCCCTTGTTGCTTCGGTATCCCGTCTAGAAAGTTATTTCCAAGACCCTTATTCTCATTTTCTCCAATATGGACTACGCTTAAAAGAACGCGACCAGTTCTTAATGGATCCTATGGTTGCTGGAAACTACTATCATGAGATCTTAGATAGGACTCTGTCGCAATTAATTGAAGAAGAAATTCATTTGAAAGATCTGAGTCCTGACCAGCTTCAAATTTTACTTGACCATCAGCTTCAAGCCTTTAATGAAATAGAAGCTAACCAAATTTTCCAAGCTTCTGCCGTAAACCGGGCTTTACAACAATTAATGCAAGCGGACATTAGCCAGGTCTTACTAAACCACTTAGCCGTGGCCCATTTAACTGGCAATCAACCTTTACATACGGAATTGATATTTGGGCCAGGCCGTCGTCAAGATTTTAAAGGTTTAGCTTATCCTTTAGGTCACAATCAGGAAATTCGGTTAACCGGAAAAATTGACCGCATCGATACACTTTCACGCAAAGGGCAGGATTATTTAAGCGTGATTGACTACAAATCAGGTAATAAAGAGTTTAAATTACAAAATCTTTACTATGGTTTGGACCTTCAGATTGTCACCTATCTTTCAGTTGCTTTAGCAAATTATCCAAACTCTCAAGCCTTGGGGGCTTTTTACCAAAGTTTAGGTAGAAAATTTGAATCCAAGAAAATAGATCTTTTCTTACTTGATAATCCAAACCAAGCACAAAATCCCTTGGAATCACATCGTTTTTCAGGCTTTATCAGCCAAGACAGCGAAAAGCTCAGGGAGATTGAAGTTAGCCTAGAACCGGGACAGGCAAGTCAAGTCTATCCTGTTCAGGTGAAAAAAGATGGCAATTATAGCGCCAATTCGTCATATTTTGACGAGGAGACTATGAAGTTGGTCTTAACCTATAACCAGGCTTTAATTCAGGAAGCAGGGCGTAAGATTCTAGCAGGGGATATTCATCTAAGCCCTTTTAAAGAATTAAGTCATACTCCCTCTCTAACCTATCCTTATCGCTTATTGTCTGCCTTTGATGCAACAGAGCATTATGCGAGGTATCGACATATGAATGTATCAAATAAGGAAGCTTTAGGGGCAATCCAGCTTGATTTAGAGGCGATGTTAAAGGAGGAAAAGCATGACAAAGATTCCAATTAAACCAGAAAATTCTCGTTTTAATGATGAGCAATGGGAGGCGATTCACCAAGATGGGTCTAATATCCTGGTTGCTGCTTCAGCCGGATCGGGTAAAACTGCGGTTTTGATCGAACGAATTATGACGAAATTAATCTACCAGGGCTACTCGATCGAAGATTTTTTAGTGGTAACTTTTACGGAAGCAGCGGCTAGAGAAATGAAAGAAAGAATGTCGGCCCGTTTAAAAACAGCGGTAAATAAAACCTTGGATCCGGTTGAACAACAAGGCTTAACCAAACAAATTCAACTCTTGAGCCAAGCTAATATTCGTACCTTGCATTCATTTTGTTTAAGAGTTGTCGAAACATTTTATTATTTGACAGATTTTGAAGCTAATTTTCAATTGGTGACCGATGAAACCCGGCTTTTGTTACTTTATCAAGAAGCTTGGCAAAATTTAATTGAGAAGATTATGGTTCCAAACGGATCTGTCTTACCTAATTTAAGTCAAGAAGACTATTTGAAGTTAGTTAAAATTCATGGCAACAGCCGGTCTGACCAAAACTTATTTGACCGCGTCTTGACTATTTATCGTTTTGCCATGGCGCAGAAGGATCCGCAAAGTTGGTTAGACCAAGCTGACCAAACTCAAGCTCAGTCAGATAATTTTCTGGAATCTGATTTATTTAAGCAGAACTTTTTACCTGTACTAAGAGAAAATTTACAAGCTGGGCGAATGTATTTAGAAGAAGCCCTTCATTTAATTGCAGGGGGGAGCCATCCACTCATTGAACGTTATCAGCCATTGTTAGAAAATGAATTAAATCAGGTTAATCAGCTTTTAGAAGCGTTACTGGCCGACACAGCGGCTGTGGGTCTCATTAATCAAATTCAAACTTTAACGTATGATACTTGGCCTCGGGTGGTCAAGGCTGTTAGTGAAGAAAAAGACTTGGTTGATGAAGCTAAGAGCTTAAGAGAACAAGCCAAGAATCTAATCAAAAATCAGGTTCAAACGCTTTTCCCTTATCCAGTGGCTGACCAAATGAAAGTGGAAGTTATGAATCGACCTCCACTTTCCAAGTTAATGATTTTATGTCAGAATTTTATAACAGAGTTAAACGAATTGAAACAAAGTCAGAATCTGATTGACTATAATGACTTAGAACATTTAACTTTGGATATTCTAGCTCCAATAGATCCTGAGACTAAAGAAAGAAAGCCTTCCTTAGCCGCATTAACTTATCAAGCTACTTTTAAAGAAATTTTAGTCGATGAGTACCAAGATATAAATGAAATTCAAGCTGAAATTTTAGCTTGGCTGGCGCATGACTATCGCCCAGATTTAACTCATAATCAGTTTATGGTTGGCGATGTTAAGCAATCAATCTATGGCTTTCGGATGGCTGAACCCCAACTATTTTTAAATAAATACTTAAGTTATCAAGAGGTCACTAACCCAGAACAACTCGTTATTTTAAATAAAAACTATCGATCCCGTCATGATTTGCTCCAGTTTACCAACTTTATCTTTGAACGCATCATGGACCTTAATTTTGGACAAATGAATTATCAAACGGCTGAACGGTTGGTGACAGCTAACCCATCCTTTATTGAGGCAGATGAGGGAGAAATTCAATTGAAACTACTCCTAAATGTAAAAACAGACAGCGAGGAAGAAGAAGCTGAAGAGGTAGACCAAGCGGATGAAACCCTTGAATTAGGCGTTATGGATGGTCCAGTTTTTGATGCAGCAGTAGAGGCTGAAATTGCATTGGTGATTGCCGATATCAAAGCGCGCGTTCAAGTAGGGGAGTTAATATATGATAAAAGTAAAGAAATTAAGAAAGCAAACGGTCAAATAACTTATGCTAAGCGGCCAGTGACCTACAAGGATTTTGTGATTTTATCAGCTACCCGGGGACCATTTGCCGCGGCTGTGAATCAATTTCAAGAAGCTGAAATCCCATTGAAGGCACAAAAGGTAGAACACTATTTCCAACGGTTTGAGATTCAATTAGTCTTGGCTCTGCTACAAGTTATCGATAATCCATATCAAGATATACCCTTTGCTGCAATTTTAAAATCCTATTTTGTTGGTCTAACGGATGAAGACTTAGCCCAAATACGAATATATCAACCGCAGGGTTCTTTTTATGCAGCTTTTTTGCAATTAGTGCATGATGACCAGGTTAACGATGAGTCACTTAAGCATATTAAAAATAAAGGTTTATCTTTCTTAGTAAACTATAAAAATTGGGTCCATTTATCAAAAACACTGCCCTTAGAGGACTTGATTTGGACCATTTATCTTGATAGTCAATATCTAAACTATGTTGCCTTATTAACTAATGGCAAACAGAGAATGGCAAATTTACGTGCTCTAACCAGCCGCGCTCAAGATTTTTATAAACTTGGCTATAGTGGTTTAGCAAATTTCGTGTATTATATTCAACAAATTATTAAAGAAGAGAAAGATTTAGCCGAACCCTTAGTCTTAGATCAAGACGAAAATTTTGTTCGGATTATGACAGTTCATGCCTCCAAAGGTTTGGAATATCCAATCGTGTACTTACTAAATACCGGCAAACAATTTAATTTAAGTGATGGTAAAAGTCGGGTCCTATTATCTAAGCAGTATGGTATTGCAAGTGATTATTATGATTTAAATTCAATGCAACAATTTCCATCCTTGATAAAAAAAGCCTTTCAATTAGAAACCATTGAGCGGTTAAAAGCAGAAGAGATGCGGAAGCTATACGTGGCTTTAACTCGGTGCGAACAAAAATTGGTGATTGTCGGTTCGATTGCTAATGAACGTAAGTGGCAGCAAAAAATAGCTGAGATTAGGACGATGACGCCTTCAGACCAATTAGTCGCTGCCTCTGCATACCGTAGGGGGGCAAAATCGTGGTTGGACTGGATCCAGATTGCTTTGGCGGTAGCTGACAGTCAGCACGAGAATTATAGTGATGATTTTAGTTTAGACCGGTTAATGATTGAATTTAAACATCAAGAAGACCTAGTTCAAACTGGTTACGAACTTAATATGGCAGAATCAGCCCATCAGTCTTTTAATCCTTTAAGCTGGATAGATAGCCAAATAGCAAATATCGAGTCAGAACCAAGCATTATTTCCACAAATCAAAGTCAAGCCCTAGACTTTGATTATCCACATCAGCTGGCTAGTCGTACTTCATCTTATCAGTCAGTTTCTGAGTTAAAACGACTCTATGAGGAACCTGATAATTTGAGCCTCTCCTATTACCGGGACCGCCGGCCCCAAGCGTCCAAAGCAGGCCATGACCAAATCCAAGGGATTCGTTATACCCAGGATAGTTTTAAAAGTCCTAGTTTTATCGAGAGTGAAAGCACAATATCAGCGACTGAAATAGGGTCTTTGACCCACCTGTATTTACAATTACTACCATGGCAAGCCCTTGAAGTAGAGTCTGCAGACTCATCCATGCAACTTAAGTATGTAATTGATCAAATGGAAGGGGACTACCAACTAAGAAAACTACCTGACTCACAAATAGAATCCATCATGTGGTTTATCCAATCTGATTTAGCCCAGCAATTACGGATGAGACAAGAGCAGATAAAAAAAGAGCAAGCCTTCTCCTTACTCCTACCGGCTAAAAAAATGTTTGCTGGCCAATTTGATCAGTTAGATATTCAAAGTTTGGACCAAGAACAATTATTGATCCATGGGGTGGTCGATTTATATATCGAATTAGCGGATCAAATTATTCTGATTGATTATAAAACGAACCGGTTCCGTGACTTGGCTGCTTATAGTCGTCAAGAACAAATTGACCGGCTTAAGGATGGATACAAATTTCAATTTTCAATTTATAGACATGCTTTGCAACTTGCTAAGCATAAGCCGGTGACCGCGGTTTATATGGTTCTGCTAGACTTTAAAGAAATTGTAAAAATGGATGATTTTTATTCTTTTGCATAAGATGAAAAGCATTATTTAGTTATAAATTTGCTTAAAAAAGGTAGACAAGAAGGCTGTAAATAAAATACATAAAAAAAGCTGAGATATATGATGTATCTCAGCTTTTGTATTTTCTTTTAATTATTATCACTGTATGTCACAGTCTCATCATAAGCATCAAGTATTGGCACTTGGTCAACATGGACTTCGCCGAATTCATTTTTTTCAACCTTATAATCTACCCCGGTTGAATATTCACCGGAAGCATTCCATAATAAATATTCTCGAATATCGTTCATGGCTAAAGCATTAATCTGAGCTTGGACTTGCTCACTACCATATACTTGGAAGCTACCTTCTGGTTTACTGTAATCAGTAAAATCTTGGAGCCAAGGTCTTGAGGTGACTTTATTTTGAACATTTTGGAATACCATTTTTTCAGAATACATGTAATTGTCGACTACTTCATAAGGGTAAAGGTCCGGATAGTCTAAGCCGAAGAAGCCATTGCCCCAGTGCGACGGGTAAATCATTGCGGAAACAACATCGACATTTTCAGCAATTTGACCAATATTTTGTCCAATCCCACGGACATCATAGGTATCACCTGCTACCGTTGTATACCCAAAGACGTCGGCAGAGATATTCACCCCGTAAGGGGCCAAGCTTTCAGATGCCAGGTTAAGAAAATTATTAATGGCCCGAGTCCGTTCGCTGCCAGATTTGTCCGGATCATCCGATACAAAACTGGCATAATCGCCCAATTCGTATTGAAGAGTATCAGCGATTTCGAAGAAACCTTCTGGGAAACGAACATAGTCAAACTGAATATCTTTGAAGCCCATTTTGGCTGCTTCTTTTGCCACATTTATGACATAGTTTTGTACTTCAGGCATAAATGGATTAATAAAACTAGCCCCGTTGGCATCTTGCCAAACCGCATTGGTGTTTGGATCAACAAACGAAAATTCTGGATGATTTTCGGCTAGCATATTATCTTTAAATGAGGTTATCCGAGCAATTGGATAAATTTTATGAGCTTCAAATTGTTTTAAAATGGATTTGTAGTCGACACTGCTAATAGTAGAGGCTTGCACAAGAGGGTCAGTGGAATCATTGGCTGGGATAATTTGTCCGTAGTCATCTTTAAAATCAACTACGACAGTATTTAAATCCGTATTGTCAATATAATTAATAATGTAGTTAACATAGTTTGGATCACCAATTAATTCACCAGAAATATATAGACCTCTGACACCATCTTCAGGATAGGCAATATGGATGCCAGAATCATAAAAGAGACTACTTGGTAAGGCGTCCGGTTTAACCAAAAAAGGTTTGCCAGAAAGAGCGAGACCTTCGTAACGTGCGGTATCTTCCGTGATTAAACGATTCTTAAAGTCAACCACTTGGTCTTGGTCGTATTTATATGAAACCTGAGGTAAATTTACAGTTTGATTGCTTACTTCTTGGGTTTTAGACTTACAAGCTGTTAAGCTTAATATACAAACTAGTAGTAAGAATAAAATTTTGATGTAAGAATTATATTTATTTTTATTTAACATGACCACACCTCATTTCGCTTATGAATGACTTTCTTTGAGATTCGTTAAGTAGACTTTGAAGTCAATCAAATGAGCGTTGATTTTTTCAAAGTAACCTAAAACTTTTTCAAGATTCATTTGATTATTGGTCATGATGACATCAATATTATTGAAAACAGCAAAAAAGTTCTCATAATTAGTATCAGGATTTGCTATCGATTGATAAGTCTGTTTTTCTAATTCAAGATTTTTCTTATAATCGCTCGTATAAACATTTAAATCTTGTTTCATTGCTGCTACGAGTTCTACAATTTCATTGGTTTGATCCTTTGGTATATCAGACTTTTCTAGTTGGGACACCATTTCTTCATTTAATTCTTCAATTGTATCTGAAGTCTTTTGAAGTTGGTCCGATAGTTTATTGCGATTCGCCACATTAGTCATAATGGGATTATCTGATTTGTTAAACACTGACAGGTCTTGATCCCCTTGTCTTAAGGTCATCTCAAAATCAGTCTGAATCGCATTTTCCAAACGTTGAATTTCATTAAGATTGTTAGTAATAGAGTTGATGTTATCTTGGACTAGCTCTGTGGTCCGCAGGCCGCGTTCTACTGATTGGCTACAAGCAACTAAGGCTAAGCATAAGACAAGCATTAATGATCTGCGTAAAAACTTCATTGTGTCTCCTCGTCAGTCTTCTTTTATTAATAGTACATTTGCTTCAACTAGTATATAATATTATTATTGTTAATTCAAATCTGACATTTTTAAAGGTTAATACAGTGAGGTTACATAATGATTATATCGTTTTTTACACTATTCATTATTATTATAATTGATCAAATTTTTAAGGCATGGATTGTGGCCCATTTAAGTTTAGGCCAGTCCATGAGTTTTCTGCCTGGTATTATGGATTTTTATTATGTTCAAAACAAGGGGGCAGGTTGGTCCTTGTTCCAAGGGCAAATGACCTTTTTTATGTTAGCTACTCTATTAGTCTGTATCTATTTTATTTATTTAGTCTACAAACATCGAAAAGGTCCTTGGTATTTAAGGATTTCTTATGGTTTACTTTTAGGTGGGGCCTTAGGAAATTTAATTGACCGGCTTCGTTTAGGGTATGTAGTTGACATGTTTCGGACCCTATTTATTGAGTTTCCAATTTTCAATATTGCAGATGCGGCTTTGACACTGGCAGTGATTTCATTGCTGATAATCCAGTTGTTTTCAAAAGAGGAGTTAGATGTTTTATGACAGAAAAAAAAATAAAAGAAATTATTTATTTTCAGCTTGAAGACCAGTCAGGTCGCTTAGATAAGGTATTGGTTGAAGAATCTGAGCTTAGTCGTACACAAATTCAAAGCTTGATCAAGCAGGGCCTGGTCACTGTTAACGGTCAAGTAGAAAAAGCTAATTACAAGTTAAGTGGTCAAGAACTAATTGAAATGCAAGTTCCTGAAGAAGAAGTACTTGAAATTGAAGCTCAAGCAATCCCGCTGGATATAATCTATGAAGATGATGACTTGTTAGTTATTAATAAAGAGGCAGGCATGGTAGTCCATCCCTCAAAAGGACACCCTCGTGACACTCTTGTAAATGCCTTGTTTTATCATTTTGGTAATCACTTGGCAGCTGGGTCTGATTCTTACCGTCCTGGTTTAGTTCATCGGATTGATAAGGATACCTCGGGTTTGCTCGTTGTGGCTAAGAATAATGAGAGTCACCGTTATTTAAGTCAACAACTTATGGATCATACCCTAGGACGTATCTATTATTGTCTGGTAGAAGGCCAGATGGAAGTAAAACAAGGCAGTATTGAAATCCCACTAGCTCGTGATCCTAAAAATCGTTTGAAATATCACGCGGATGCCCAAGGTAAACCAGCTTGGACTGATTTTGAAGTTTTAGAAAGCTATCCCAGTGCTAGTCTAATTCAGGCCGAATTGAAAACTGGACGGACTCATCAAATTCGAGCCCATTTTGAACACATTGGTCATCCAATCATTGGTGATCCTGTCTATAATAGAGATTCTTTAAATCTATGGCCAACTGACCAAGGACAATTTCTCCATGCGGGTCAAATTCATTTTATCCATCCTAGGAGTCATGAGTTAATTGAATTTCACGCCCCTTTACCCGCATCCTTCATTAACTTACAAAATCATTTGAAAAGTCAAACACCTGCATAGGTCTTGACTTAAATTTGTGGTAAAATAAGAAGAACACGAAAGGGGAGGATCTTATGTCAGTAAATGATAAAATTCTTGATAAAATAAAGAACTTACTGACTTTAGCTGAGGATGGGAATAATGATGAGGAAAGTCAAACCGCCTTACTCATGGCCCAAAAGCTAATGCTGAAATATAAGATCTCACAAAATGATTTATCAAGCAGGGGCAAACAGGAGATTGTTATCCGGTCCTTATCAGTGTACAAACGCATTTTTTGGTGGGAAAAGGTCTTAGTGAAGATTATTGCCGATAACTTTAGAGTGATGTTTTATATTCAAAGTCATCGGCTACCCTATCAGAAAAATGTGGGCCGTAAATTAGTCTTAATGGGTTATCCTGAAGATGTTGATTTGGCCTATGAAATGTTCTATTTAGCTGAAGATGCCATGAAATTTTATGCCAGCCAGTATATTAATGGTCAAGTACGCCCTAAGACAGCCAGTCAAAAGTCTCGCCTGAGAAAGACCTATTACCAAGGTTTTTTAGATGGGCTAAAGGATAAGTTTGAAAAACAAAAAGCTGATTTAATAAAAGAAAACGAAAAATTTGCCCTGGTGATTCAAACACCACAAGAAATTAAAGATAAATTTAAAGAAGAAATCACCGGTTCTTTATCTTTTAATCAACCAGATTCCTATAAAAATAAGTCTTATTATGATGGCTATAAGCATGGAACAAGAATGAATCTAAATAATAATTATTTAGACCATGTAGGACAGACTGATGATTAAGCGGATTCTCGTTGATGGTGATGCTTGCCCAGTTTTAGTCCAGATTATTAAACTAACTGAAGAGTTTAAGTTACCCTGTATTGTTTTCGCTAGTTTTGACCATTATAGTAGTCGACCACTGCCTAAACATGTCCGCTACCAGTATCTATCACCTGGTCCGGACGTAGTTGACTTTGCGATATTTAAAGCTTCATCAGCTGAAGATTTAGTTGTGACGCAAGATTACGGTCTAGCGTCTCTTTTATTGGCTAAATGTTACGTAATGCACCAAACAGGGCAGCTTTATAGTCCTGAAAACATAGAAATACTATTAAATCAACGTCATCATCACCAGGTCCTGCGCCGGTTGCCTAAAGGCAAGAGGATATACACTAAAGTTAATTATAATTTGGACCAATTTGAAATGAAATTACGTCAATTTCTAAGGCAAGAACAAATAAAAGTAGAGTAAAAGATTTTTCATAAATAAATAATAGAAATATAGGAGAGGGGAAGATGGCAATTATAGTTATTGGTGGAATGATTGGTGCTGGAAAAACGAGCATTGCTAATTTATTAGGTGAGGCATATGGAACAGAGGTATTTTATGAAAATGTGGATGATAATGAAATCTTACCTTTATTCTATACCGCTAGTCCAGCTGAGCAGGCAGCACGTCGTTATCCTTTTCTCCTACAATTAGAATTTTTATCCAGTCGTTATAAGGATATCAAAAAAGCCTTTCGAAATCGTCGAAATATTTTAGATCGATCAATTTATGAAGATTGGTATTTCTGTAAAGTAAACCGGGATATAGGGAATATTTCAGAAACAGAGTTTAAGATTTATGAAAAATTATTAGATAATATGATGGAAGAACTCGCTGAATTACCTCAAAAAGCACCAGATCTGATGGTATACTTGCATGGTTCTTTTGAGAAAATTATGGAACGGATTGCTTCACGTGGACGTGATTTTGAACAAGATTCTGCCTTGGTTGATTATTATCACAAGTTATGGTCTGGGTATGATGAATGGATTGACCAATCCTATCATGCTTCTCAAGTCTTAAAAATTAATATAGATCAATTTGATGTCGTACATAATCCAGAGGATGCAGCGCAAGTAATTGCGATGGTTCAAGCAAAATTAGGTGAATTAGACTAGATTAACCATATGCCACAAATCAATTGAGAATAAGCTAAAAGGGAGACCCTAAGTTGATGGGGCTCCCTTTTATACATAATATTTTAATTTGAGCTGACTAAGCTAATTGTAATTGGAATACCAGAGTTATCGGTCACTGCTAGAGTTTGGTCATCGATTAAGTCATAAGTCCAACCAGCCTGGGTTAAGCGATCTTGAATTGCTTTAAAGCTATCGGCGTTCTTGATTTGCCAATTAACTTGTTTAAGTCCTTGGTCGCCGACTTGAGGGCTAGGTAAGTCTTGACCTAGCCATATATTAGCACCTAAATGGTGGTGATAGCCTTGGGAAGACATAAAGAGGGCGCCTTCATCCTGACTGGTTACATCAAAGCCCAGTAACTGGGAATAGAAGTATTGGGTATCTTCAATATTATTAACGGTTAAATGTTCATGGCCAATTTTGGTATCAGCAGTCATCCCCTCAAATGCAGGAACATCTTTGATGAGTGTTCTTAGGTCAAGAATATCATTTCCCATAATGACATTTCCTTGATCATCGTATTTCCATTGGTCTCTTGGACGGTCAGCATAAAGTTCGATCCCATTTCCCTCAGGGTCGGCTAAATAAATTGCTTCAGACACATTGTGGTCGGCATAGCCTTGAAGCGTAGCCTTACTTTCATAGAGGTGTTTTAAAATAGAAACTAAGGCTTTGCGGTCTTTAAAGAGGTAAGCAGTGTGATAAAGGCCAGTGGTAGCTTGTGTTTTTTCTTGGTTAGCTGGGTAAATCGTTAGGAGTACGGTTTGATCAGCCGTTCCCAGTTTAATGCCCTGATTATTTTCAGCATTAGACACTAAGGTCATCCCTAACATGTCTTGATAAAATTGTGATAAAGTCTCGGGGTCTAAGGCATAAAGTTCGTAAGACTGGGGGGTTAAATCTAAGTTACTGGAATTTGTTTGATTATTTTCTTGTGCTTGAACAGGTAGCCAAGTACTGGGGAATAAGGTAAATAGAGTAATAATTAAAAGAAATTTTTTCATGTGACCCTCCTTTTATGACAGCCAAATTCTAAGCTTAATTTGAATAAAAGTCAACGAGATTGCTTAGATTTTTATGTGAAAAAAAGAAAAAGTTGTTATAATTAAGCTATTAAAACGAGGGAGTGTTTATTATGGTTAAGGCATATACAGAAACCCCAGTCATTGATTACTTTCATTTAGAAAGTTCTGAGGGACACCAACTTTACATTGAAACTTGTGGCAACCCAAAAGGACAAGCAATTGTTTTTTTACATGGGGGGCCAGGTGGTTCAATTTCGGCCAAAAGTCGGCATTTTTTTAATCCGGAAAAGTACTTTATTATATTGTTTGACCAACGGGGCTGTGGGCAAAGTACCCCCTTTTTATCTTTAAAAAATAATACCCCGCAAGCCAGTGTGGCCGATATGGAACTAATCCGCCAACATTTTAATTTAGAATCTTGGATGGTCTTTGGTGGGTCATATGGGTCGACCTTGGCCTTATGGTATGCAATTGCTCATCCTAAGCGGGTTAAACACCTAATTTTAAGAGGAATTTTCTTGGGAAGGCAAGAAGACATTGATTGGCTTTATCATGGTGGCGCGGGGCAATTTTATCCTCAAGAGTTTGAGGCTTTCCAGGCAGCAGTAGGGGCAGATAAAGCCGATAAGCTAGTGAATGATTACTATCATCAAATGATACAAACTGATTCAAATATTGAAAGTTTTCGTAACCTAGCTAAAGCTTGGTCTGACTGGGAGTCTGGTTTGGTGACTTTAGTCCCCCAATTTAATCAAAGCCAGGACGTAAGCAGTGGGGATTTATCAATTGCCCTGCTTGAAGCTCATTATTTTGCTAATCACATGTTTACTGAGGATGATAATTATATTTTAAATCATGCCCAGGCTTTGGCCGAGATTCCCATAGATATCGTTCATGGCCGGTATGATGTTGACTGTCGATTAGTTGGAGCTTATCAATTGGCTCAGGCTTGTCCTAAGGCTAAATTACATATTATCGAAAAAGGAGCCCATTCTCCTTATGAACCAGCTATGTTTAATAAATTGGTTGAAATTCTAGATCAGATATAGGACTAAGTTAATAGCTAAACTTTGCTAATTTAGTTAGATTTATAATAAAATAAAAGAAGATTTATGCAAGATTAAGGAGGAATTTATATGGCAATGAAAGATTTCATGTTTTATAACCCGACTCGGATTTATTTCGGTAAAGATCAAATTAAACAAATTGACCGGTCTATCCCTAAAAATGCAAAAGTTTTAATTCTTTATGGGGGCGGTTCTGTTAAGAAATTTGGCACGTTTGATCGCGTGGTTGAAGCTTTAGGTAATCGCCAATGGGGAGAATTTGGTGGTATTGAAGCTAACCCTGTCTTTGAAACGTTACTCAAAGCCGTTGACCAAGTTAAAGCAGAGTCATACAACTATCTTCTCGCTGTGGGTGGCGGCTCTGTCATCGATGGAACTAAGTTTGTCGCAGCAGCCTCTGTATTTGAGGGGGATCCGATCGATATCTTTGGTCAAGGGGTAGGTCAAGGACTTCCAATAAAGCAAGCACTTCCATTTGGAACAGTATTAACCTTACCTGCAACAGCTTCTGAAATGAATTCTGGCTCAGTTGTGACTTTCCATGAAAAGAAAGCCAAAATTTCATTTGGTTCTTCCTTAACTTTCCCTGTTTTTTCTATTTTAGAACCTGAAATGACCTTCACTTTACCTGCTAGACAATTAGCCAATGGGGTAGCAGATGGTTTTGTCCATACTATGGAAAACTATCTAACCCTAGCTTTACATGCTGATGTCCAGGATCGTTTCTCTGAAGCAATCCTAAAAACCTTTATTGATAATGCACCTGTCTACTGTGATCCAGATCAAGCTGATTATGAAGCTGCCGCGAATATTATGTGGGCTTGTACCATGGCCCTAAATGGGGTAGCCTCTCGGGGAAATGTAGGCGATTGGGCTACTCATGCTTTGGGTCATGAAGTAACAGTATTAAATAATACTGACCATGGCCGGACGCTTACTCCTATTTTATTAGCGACCATGCATGTGCGACGGGATGGCAAACATGACAAATTAGTTCAATATGGTCGTCGGATCTGGAATATTCAAGATGAAAATGAAGAACTTGTCATTGATAAAGCAATTCAAAAAACTGCTGAATTTTTTGAATCCATTAATATGCCAACCAAATTGAGCCAGGTTGGGGTTAATGAAAGTGACATCGATTTCTTAATTACCCAATTAGAAAAACATAAGGGTCAAAAAATTGGCGAAAATGGTGTCCAAGACTTAGCAACCAGTCGATTAATCTACCAAACAGCTTTATAAATACTAAGTTAATCATATCAAATAGATTCCGGGGTTTTACAGTAATTTGGCTTGCTGATTTGAGCCCGGAATCTTTAATTTAAGGATCATATTAAGTAAAATTTAATATGAGTTGACTAACGGTGATGTACCGACTAATCTGATAAATATTTAAAAAGGAGGAAACCTATGCGCTTACTATTAGCAGAAGACGAAGACGATTTGGCTAAAGGATCCAGACTATTCTTGTAATGAACCACTGTTTTGTAAAATTAGCTTTTTACTGTCTAATTAAGAAGTGATATAATTCTACCTTTATAATATAATCAAAGCAAAGTTTAATATGTTAAAATTTATTGGATGTTGCGAGTACATTATGATTATTAATAGGGGAAATTTATGGAAACTAATAAAGATCTTCAATCTGCTTTATTGATTATTATGACCCGTATTTTAATGATGGTTTTTTTACAGTTAATTGCGGTATTTTTATTGTCACGTCTGAATTTAGCCGTATCACATCCACCAACTGCTTTAATTTCATGTTTGGTTCTTTTGGTGGTTAATTTACTGATTTTCATCAATTAAAAGTGAATGGATTTGTAGCCACCCAATCTTTGAAAGATCTTATCTTTCAGCAAGCGACAAAACCACTCTACAAAGAATTCCTATATGGTCTCTTGTGCTTATTAGTCCTTTATCTACCTTTTGTTTTAGCCATCATGGCTGCTATGTGGTTACTCCATGGTGTAGATATGTTTATCGCCTTTGAAACAGATTTTTATAATCCCAATGATGGTCTTTTATTTGAACCCATACTAAGTCTTATTTTAGGCTTTATTGTAAATGTAAGTTTCGCTCCTCTAAATGCCCCAATTGAGAATTTGTTTACCGGGGACCAGTGCAAAGATTATTTATTCAAGCCAAAGGTAAGTGGATTGCCTTAGTTAGTTTATCTTTTCTATTTGCAGTGCAACATTTATTTTTTGCACCTAGCTTGGATGCTATGTTAGTATATTTTTTTGGTTTTTTGTCTGGGGTCTTGATTCTGCACTTCTCGTATTAAAATTTAACCGTCTTTTTCCAGTCATTGTTTGTCATTTTCTGATAAATTTTATTATGACAATACCTTCCTTATTAATACCCATACTGCAATTAATGGGAATGATTGAGATATAAACTTGAAAGGCTCCTACAAAGAAAAATAGGCATAATAAACCTAATATTCTTTATTAAATAAATAACCACCTATCCTAAATTTCTACTGATTTATAAATTATAATCAGAGGAGCTAGGAGATAGGTGGTTATATTTTATTGTTTTATTGGTCGTCTTTATTTGGTTCTATCTTTGGTTTTAAGAATGATTTTTTGTCTGATTTAGTCAAATTTTTCTTATCTCTATTTGTGGAAATTTTATTTTCAAGTTGTCTAAACATGATAAACTGAGAACGACGAATAAGCAGATAAGTTAAACTTAGGATAAAGAGGAATGGAATAACAAAGATAACACCCATTAAACTAGTAAAGAGGGCAATCGCTGCGTACTGGAAGAATCCTTTAAAGATATTGACAAATGGTAACCAGAACGGTAAGCTTTCACTCGAATAATATTTGACTTCTTTTAGGCTTATTGACAAGTTTGAGTAAGCAACTGATTCGTTAGTAGAATCTTGTTGGTTCTCCAAAGCTTTTATTTGATCTTCTAGGCTATTTTTCTCGGCACGTAATGCCTGTTTTTGCTCTAAAGTAATATCCTCGTCTTTGAGGTCTTCTTCAACTTCTTTTAAGCGATTGTTAAGCTCTTCAAGTTGTTCTTCTTGGCTGATCATTTCATTACTCACATCTTGACTATTTAAATTGAAATTAGCCAGTTGATACTTTTCTTTGATTTGATTGAAGAGATCTTGGAACTTGTCTTTAGGAATTTGTGCATTTAAAGTTAATAGATTTCCAACATAGTCACCATTATAGTTATGGTAGTCTGAATAATCTTGCGACACTATAATACCATCTTGATCGGTGACTAATTTTATAATATCTTCGGCGTCTTTATGGAAATTTTTACTTTCTAGACTAGCTGATCCATCATAAGCAACTGATTGTGAATCTTGATAGGCACTGTCATATTCGCTTGTAGAGACTTGAGTTGAATTTCTACCAGTCGAACTATTGATTAAATCATCAATAGGGGTGGAGGTACACGCTGATAATATTAATAAGAGAGGAATAAGCAGGATTAACTTACGTTTCATAGATGGACTCCTTTCGTAATCAAAACAGAATAAGGTCTAAAAATGACAAGCAATTTTTTCGATATTTCTAGCTAGAGTATAGCATGATTTATATTGTTTTGTGAACTTAAACCTCCAGAATATGTCTGAAATTTAAAAAATATGATTAATACTCAAGGTCAAAAAGTATAGGAAGCATATCTTAATTACTTATAATATTTATAATTAAGTATGCTAACAATTTGCGTATCTATATATGTTAAGCTATTTCGAAATTTTAATTGTAAATTAATCAATAATTTACATATTTATTATGATTAAACTGGAAATAAAAGGTAGAGTATGGGTATAAAAGTATAAATTTGACCTGTAAGAGGAGGAAAGATATGGATTTAGATCAATTACGTGATGATATAATTCAGAGCCAAAAGAAAGGCTTACCTTTTATTATGACTTCTGTAGTTATTTGGTTTTTAATTGCTTGTGTTGCAAGTTTAAATATTAGTTTTAATATTAAAAATATTATGGTATTTATCTGTTCATGCCCGTTGATGCCATTAGCTTGGATAATTGGTAAGAAGCTTGGGGTTAATATTTTTGCAGAAGATAATGAATTAGGACAGTTGGGATTTTTATTTACTTTAAATCAGGTAATTTATCTCCTCATTGTAATGTGGGTCCTTAATGCCGTCCCAGAAAAGATGATTATGGTGTATGCGATGGTTTTTGGGGCACATCTATTGCCATACTCTTGGTTGTATAAGTCAAATGCTTACAAAATATTTGCAATAATTATTCCAATTATATCTCTAATACTTGGTATGATTTTTAACGGTTTTGTTGTGGCATCTGTTCTTTGTGTGCTTGAAATTTTTTTGGTCCTGACTTTAAAAAATGAAATGAAAGCATATGAAAAATAAAAGGAAATTAGAAGGAAAGTATTTACCATAATTTCTTTTTTTACCAGCTATAGGATTGACGCGATAAATGTTCTTCATTTTAAGATTGTATTAAAAAAGTGTGTCTGGATAATTCTAGACACACTTTTTGAGTTAATATTTTAAGTAATAATTAATTGGTGTAGTTATTGAAATAACCTTGGATATAGATGATTGGGGTACCTTTATCACCGGAACCTGAGGTTAGGTCACAAAGTGAACCTAGTAAGTCAGTTAATTGACGTGGGGTCGTTCCTTGGGTAGCCATTTGACCAACCAAGTTATCAGCTTTGGCATTGATAGCAGCTTTAATAGCGTCTTTTAGTTCTTGACCTTTTAAATCTTTGAATTCATTATCTGCTAAATATTTAAGTTTCAATTCATTCGGAGTGCCTTCTAAGCCAGAAGTATAACCAGGCGAGACGACTGGATCAGCCAATTCCCAAATTTTACCGACTGGATCTTTAAAAGCACCATCGCCGTAAACCATGACTTCAATGGTCTTACCGGTCCGTTTTTTCAATTCAGCTTGAATGGCTTCGACTAGCGTCTTAGAGTCGCGAGGGAAGAGTTTTAACATATCTTCGGTCGATTTGTTTGAACCTAGGATACCGTATGTTTCGTTATATCCGGATTCATCAACTGGCTGATTCATAATATCGTCAAGCGAACGAACACATTTGGCCCCGCACTTTTGAAGGATTTTCTTAGTCCGTTGGCGAGTATGGATATCACAGTTGATGACATATTCGGTATGGTCTAGGATTGTAAGTGGTGAATTAGAGAAAATAATTTCACATTCTTTGCCTAAATCTTCCACGAGTTCTTTGAAGTAAGCCACATAGTCGACTCCAGTAAATTCATGGGTTTGATAACCAAAATGATGACGATATTCAGCTTCAGTTAAAGTATCTTTCCAAGGGTCTAAACCAGCTTGGTCCATTTGATCAAGTGAGATTAAATGGTTGCCGACTTCATCTGAAGGGAAGGATAATTGTAAGATAATTTTCTTGGCTTGACTCGAAGCAATGGCACGGAGAATAATGGCAAAGCGATTACGGCTCAAGATAGGGAAGAGGACACCTAAATCTTTACCAGCAAAGTCACGGTCTAAATCTTTAGCAACTTGATCAATTGTAACATAATTACCTTGGGTACGAGCCACAACACTTTCAGTTATCGCTAAAACATCTTTACTACCGATGGTAATATCTTCTTCTTGGTAAAAGTCTTCTAATAAGTCAGGAATCATTTGAACTAAGTCATCGCCTTCTTTGAAAATTGGGGCGCGTAAACCTCTAACAACAGTACCTACAATTTTTTCCATAACAATCTCCTTTGTTTTTAAGAATGATACTCTAATATCATAACTTATCTTGTGGTATAAGTGAAATAAGATTATAATAAGTCAGGTATAAGTGGAGGTGATACCAAATTGAATTTAAATCATTATCAGGTATTTGTAACGGTAGCAGAGTGCGGAAATTTTTCTAAAGCAGCCCAAAAATTATTCATGAGTCAGCCAGCGGTTTCTCAAATTATTTCCCAGTTAGAAAGTGAATTAGATTGTCATTTGTTTGTTAGACAAAATCGAGGGGTCGAATTAACTCAAGAAGGTCGAGATTTTTATCAATTAGTAAAGATTGGGCTTGAAAATTTATATCAAGCGCGACATCATATGGAGGAACTCAAGGATCTAAATCACGGTACTTTAAGAATTGCAGGCTCGGATACCATTTCGCGGTATATCTTGCCCAAACGATTGAAAAATTTTTCAAAAATTTATCCAGGCATTCGCATGCAAATTAAAAATGGCACGAGTGGTCAATTACAGGATATGTTAAGTTGGGGGCAGGTGGATGTGGTGCTGGGTTTTGAACCAAAAAATCAAACGATGGTTGATTTTTATCCATTAATGACACTTCATGAGTCTTTCGTGGCGGCTATAGTCTATGCTCAAGTTCTTCCAGAAAAGATTACTGCCCAAAATATAAGTCAAGCTAAGCTAATGATGCTTGATCGAAAGAGTCAAACGCGTCAAGCAATTGATGCACATTTATTGAAACGAGGCATTCGGGTACAGCCGGACATTGAATTAGCTAATTATGAATTATTAGCTGAATTTGCCCGTCAGGGCTTGGGCATGGCCATTTTGGCACGAGAACTAGTGGAAGACTTAGTTATCCTAGAGACTGATATTAAGTTGCCGCAAAGACAGGTAGGATTCTATATTACGAAGAATATGCCCCTCTCTCATGCGGCCAAGGCATTTATGGATTTTGTTTCTCTGAAAGATATGTAATTAATTATTTTAATCTTGGTTCTGAAGGTTAGATAAGATAGACTAGTATCATAGAATACTAATGAAGAGGAGGCGTAGCTATGGACTTACAAGGTGAAACTATACTAAATGAATTAACGGTGACGCGGGTCAAGCATTTCTGTCAAGTTTATCATCCAGCGGATGTGCTAGATGTCTTCGAAAACTTGGAAGATAATCAATTGATTGAAAAGATGGCAATCTTACCAGACGATTATTTAATCGAAATGATTGAATTGGCCGAGGAAGATAGTCAGTCCCGCTTAATTAAGTTACTTTCTGTCGAGCGCGTCTCCCATCTTTTTATGGAAATGTCGCCAGATATTATTGTAGATATCCTAGGTAATCTACCTGTGGGGACCCGAAAACACTATGTAAAATTAATGACCCAGAGTGATCAAGCAGATATTCGGCAGTTGCTTTCTTATGATCCTGAGTCAGCCGGTGGAATTATGACGACGGATTTTATTTCTCTTAAAGATTATTGGACGGTAGATAAAGCCTTCAATAAAATTCGAGAAATTTCTCCCAATAGTGAAGTCATTGATACCTTATTTATCACCTCAAATCACAATCGCTTAGTTGGATATTTACCTATGCGTGATTTATTTCGGGCCGACCTCCAGACAATCCTTGCGGATATTATGAATCGACAAGTCATTACTGTAGAACCACAGATCGACCAAGAAGAAGTTGCTAAGTTATCTTTAAAGTATGATATTAATGTAATTCCAGTGGTAAATCCTCGGCATGTCCTTTTAGGCATTGTGACAGCGGATGATATCTTGGATGTTTTGAATGAAGAACATCAAGAAGATATGTTACGGATGTCAGGGGTTAACGAGGAGGAAGACTTAGACGATTCATTTTGGTCTTCATTAAGCAAAAGACTGCCTTGGTTAACGATAAATCTCTTAACAGCTTTTTTAGCTTCATTTGTAGTCGGCTTATTTGAGTCAACCATCTCCCAGGTTGCTTCGCTAGCTGCTGCGATGACGATTATCACAGGGATGGGTGGTAATTCTGCCTCACAAACTTTAGCTCTAGTGATTCGATGTTTTGAATGAAGAACATCAAGAAGATATGTTACGGATGTCAGGGGTTAACGAGGAGGAAGACTTAGACGATTCATTTTGGTCTTCATTAAGCAAAAGACTGCCTTGGTTAACGATAAATCTCTTAACAGCTTTTTTAGCTTCATTTGTAGTCGGCTTATTTGAGTCAACCATCTCCCAGGTTGCTTCGCTAGCTGCTGCGATGACGATTATCACAGGGATGGGTGGTAATTCTGCCTCACAAACTTTAGCTCTAGTGATTCAAGGAATTGCTTTAGATAAAATTGATATCCACTCCGATCGAAAATACATTTTAAAAGAGTTGGCTATAGGAATTGTTAATGGCTTGATTATTGGCCTAATGGCAGGTGGGGTTTTATATATTTCCTATCACAATATATATTTATCCTTGATCGTTGTCTTAGCCATGATTTTTAATTTATTTAATGGGGCCTTCTTTGGTTATTATATTCCTTTAGTATTGAAAAAAATGAAGCTGGACCCAGCTTTAGCTTCATCAATTTTTATTACGACTGCGACCGATGTCCTTGGATTTTTCGTTTTTCTAAGTTTAGCCAACTTAGTCTTACCTTTATTACAATAAGGAATAAAGCTACATGCTATCTGCTGAGTTTTTCCTAAACTAAAAACACGAACAAAATAATTTAAATTCTAATTAATGTTAATTACTTCTTTGCTTTTTAAAGGTCAGATGCTAAGATAAATACCTTAATTATTGTAGAAAGGTGAGAAGCAATGTCCTATTTTGATGAAAATTATGCCACAATTAAAGCGATAGCGGATGATATTTTTAAGCATCCTGAATTAGGCTATAAAGAATTTAGAACTAAACAAATAGTAATTGATTATATTAGACAAGTTTTTCCAAAGGCAAAGATCCAAGAGTATACTACCACAGGATTAAGAGTTGACCTAGACAACGGAGCGGACCGTACCATGGGAATTTTGGCTGAATTAGATGCATTAATTAACCCAACCCATTTTCAAGCAGATCCTGAGACTAAAGCTTGTCATGCTTGTGGACATTTCTCTCAAGTAGCAATTGCTTTAGATTTGTTCGGTTTTTTAACGAATGAAGATACTTTTAAAAATTTTAATATGAATTTTTCTTTTGTTTTTGTTCCAGCAGAGGAATTTATCGACCTTGATTATCGTCAAAGCTTAATTGATGCGGGCAAAGTGACCTATTCGGGTGGTAAAGCCGAGATGATGAAATTGGGTGCCTTTGATGGTATTGACTTTATGATGGCGACACATTCAATTGGTAATGAACCAGGTGATACGGTTGAAATTAACTGTGATTTAGCAGGTTTTTTACATAAATATTATACCTTTATTGGTAAAGCTGCTCATGCTGGCTTCGATCCTTTTTCAGGTATCAACGCTTATAGTATGTCATCTTTATTTAATGTTGCGTTAGGTATGATGCGTCAACAAATTCGGGAGGATTTATTTGTGCGGATTAATCCCGTGATTGCTAATGGTAATTTTTCTATTAATGTGATTCCTAATCAAGTAACTGTATCAACTGATGTTCGTACGATTGAAGTAGGTTATATGAAAGAAATCGCAGCGCGATTAGATGATGCTGCTGAAGGTAGTTCACAAGCTTTGGGTGGACAACTTAAAACTAAAACCCAGATGGGTTATCTTCCTTTTGTGCAAGATCGATATTTAAATCAGTTTGTTCAGCAAGTGTTTGACGAACAGACTTCAATTAAAAAAATGATTAATGATCGTGGTGCAATTGCTGCTGCAGGTGATATTGGTGATTTGTCCTATATTATGCCTTGTATTCAGATATCTTATGGTGGTTTTCAAGGTGATATTCATGGTGATAACTTCTGTATGGTTAATCCTGAGTTTGTTCTAAAGGATTTTCCTGAATTTTTAAGTAAAGTGATTGAAAGATTGGATGAAAAAGTTGAAAAAAATCAACTCTACCATCGACCTTTCATTGACTACGCGAAATATATTGATGAGATAATTAAAAAGGAGACCATAAATGAAGAATAAATTTTACCAACTATTATTATTAATTATATTCGCCTTGATTATTGTTTTTGCCGCTGAAATAATTGGTTTTCAACAAATTAACTTAGGTAGCATTAACGTATCCGTGTTACCCTTGGTGTTTTCCGTACTCTTCGCCATGGTTTTTGCTATTCCAGTATGGCGTAAAGGGTTACTAAAAGTAATTTATTCCGATAATAACGTTGAATTTGCTGCCAAAAATCTATTGTATATTATGTTACCTTTAATGGCATACTATGGTGCAAGTGTGGCACCAAAGATTGGTGAGATTCTTTCGGTTGGTTGGGTTTTCTTATTTCAAGAATTAGGTAATTTAGGTACTGTTCTTATAGGTTTACCCGTTGCAATCCTTCTTGGTTTGCGACGGGAAGCAATCGGTGCAACTTTGGGGCTGGGCCGTGAAGGTGAATTAGCTTATATCACTGAAAAATATACATTAGAATCAGCAGAAGGGCGTGGAGTTCTTTCCGTTTATTTGATTGGCACCTTATTTGGCTCAATTTTCTTTTCAATCTTTGCCCCAATTATATTAAATTTTGGTTTTGATGTGCGTGCATTGGGGATGGCTTCTGGAATGGGGTCAGCATCAATGATGACTGCTGCTTCATCGGCTGTGGCTGCTTTGAAACCAGAATCAGCAGAAACAATTTTGGCATATGCATCGGCTAGTCAATTATTAACCAGTTTCTTAGGTACATATACAATGGTTTTCTTAGCTATTCCGTTACAACGCTTTATGTATAATTTACTAACAAAAGGGGATAATTATGACCATGGAAAATAAATCGAATAAAGGTTTACACCCGTATTTACAAATTGCTTTAGTTATTTTACTTAGCTTGGCTTTTATCTTATTTACACAACAAGTAAAGTTATGGAAGGATCCAAATTCTCAACCGATTACCAGCTCTACATTTCTAGGTTTAGGGTTTTTAGGATTATTTAGTATTTTGGGAGTGTTAATTAAGGATTTGACTAATAAAATAAACATAAATTTTGTAAGAAATTTTCCAGTATTAGGATGGGTATCGATAGTTTCTATCATTTGTTGTTTACTGAGTCCTTTTGTTGTTGAATCTATTTTAGCTGTAAATTTTCTGTCAATTACGACACCTATCTTGGCTTTTGCTGGAGTATCAGTAGCAAATCAGCTAGTTGATTTATCAAAGTCTACTTGGAAAATTATTATCATCTCAATATTTGTATTTACAGGCACTTATGTTGGGAGTGCATTAGTTGCTCAGTTGGCCTTATTTTTAAGTGGTAAATTATAGTGAAAGTATTTATGTAGTATAAAAATAATAGTTTCATTTTTGCAAAAGTCTGGTCTTAATAATTAGACCAGACTTTTTAAAAAAATAGCGTTTAGAGTTGAGTTTAATTTAAGTATTAGCTATTCTAAGAACAAGCAAGAAAAGATTAAACTATTAATAATGAAAAGAGGCAGCCCATGGAATTTTTTAATCGTTTTTATCTAGATTCTGAAAAGGACATTATCATTGACTTGTACCGCGACCATGATCAAATGACCTACGTGCTGCGGACCCCTAATCATAAAACAGGTAACTTAATTACTAATCTGGCTGAACTCTGTCACTTGCCATTATCCTTTGATGCCAAGGGTTTGAAGATTATTGAAGGTCAAGTACCAGCGTATGTCAATGCTCATAATGAACTTGTTTATATTTTACGGTTAGCAAATATCAAGATAGCAAATATATACCCTGATGGGCGTATTGACCAAAAGGCCAGTATTTTGGCGATTGCCAAGACCTTGATGTCTCAGACCAAGGACTATAAGTTATCAGCTAATGAGACCATCATTAAATCCTATGTTTTACAGGATACTAAGTTCAAGACTGACTTGCATACTCATATGAATGCGAATCTTTCCGCCGATGTCTTAATGGCTCTGGGAATTAAGCACCAATTACGTTACCCTTTATATTATGTGAAAAAATTAAAGTTAAAGCTGAGCCCGCACCAAGCTCAAGCAATTGAAGAAGCCCGGACACAAGTCGCCCAACAATTTAAAGACTCTACACTGGAAAGTAAACAGCTGACCCGTAAAATTGACGATAACACCTTTATTAATTTTGCTGATTTAATTTTAAATAACTTAGATCAAGCCGAATATAATATTCCTAGAATCCGAGCATCCTTAGCTGTATTAAAGGATGGGCAAGCGGTCTTTACCAATCTTGAAAAAGTCTATTTATACCGCTATGTCTTTGCAAAAGGCCAAGCCAGCCAAAATCCGATTGCCTTAGATCACTGGCAAGAAATTCCCGACCCGGATATGGTGGAAGCCTTAGCCCAGATGTTAGCAGATTTGGCGAATCCGGCTTATCAATCCTTTACTCTCTTTCAAGACTGCTTATTATGGATTTGCCGGACTTACCAAGAAAAGGGTATTACTTATGTCGAAATGGCTGATACTACTTTAGTAAAGAAGGCTGAAGCAGCCCAACGACTCCAAGAAATCCATGATTGCCTGCCAGCTATTCTAGCTGAAACAGGTGTCCGCCTACGTTTTTTAGCAGCTTTACGGCGGATTGCGCTCACCATTGTTAAAGACCAAATTCCTAAGGAAAACTATTTCACGGAAAACCTCCAAGTATTGAAGGCAGTGGCAGACGATCCCTATATAGCGGGCTGTGATATTGTCGGGGAAGAAATTAATGATATTCGTGAATTAAAACCTGTCATTAAAGAACTGGTTAAGATTAGTAAAACCTATCCAAATTTTGTTATTCGGATCCATGCTGGTGAAAATGATAGCCTGCCGGATAATGTGGGCCATAGTATTGATGCGGTGCAGGCAGGTTTAGAACTTGATGAGAATTTTCCTCCTGTTCGGATTGGTCATGGCTTACATACTGCTAAATTAAGTTCCAAAAAAGGCCAAAACTTAATGAATAAAATTCGTGATAATGGTGTGGTTTTAGAATTTCAACTATCCTCCAATGTACGATTGAATAATTTAAATAATTTAAAACATCATCCTTTGAAAACCTACCTAGAAAATGGGATCGCTTGCGTCCAAGGAACGGATGGAGGTGCAATCTATGGTACAGATTCTCTTGATGAACAATTAGCTCTTCAATATCTTTTAGATTTAAATTATGACCAAATGCATGCGATGTGTCAGGTTGAAAATCGATTGATTGCAGCAGCAGTCAAAGATTTCACAGAGAAATCGATTAAATTTAAACAGGAAAAAGGCAAAATCAGTGTAGCCACATATTTGCAAGATAGAATAGAGGGAAACAGCCATCTTTATCGTAAGATTTTGGCTGGGGAAGAAAAATATGATAGTCATCAGATTTTTGCAGACCACATCAGTGGTTTGCCGCAAGATAAAATTCCTTTAGTCTTACTTGGAGGTAGTTTTAATAATTTACGTCACCAAACTCGAATGACTCAAGCTGGGAAAGATACAATAGATGGCTTATTAGCTCAAGCAGATCCTAGTCGTGTTTTTTTCGTCATTGGCCATGCAGATAAAGCTTATGAACATTATCTACTCGAAGCCAATCAAGGACGTTTTGAAATTTATGCCATGATTCCGGCTGCGGTCACAGTTAAGGAAAAAACTGCCATTGAAACCTTGAATTTACCGATTCGGATAGCTTTGGATCCAACTCCGATGGGTGTTTATAAGAGTTTTGCCTATGATATTTTCAAACGACGTCAATCGATTATCTTGGCTTTTGATGGCAATGCCTCAGCTATGAACTTAATTCAGGAAGCCAAGAATGCCCGTTATAAGAGTCGGACTTTTATTAATCGACGGTCAGCACCCTTACGGATGAAAGCAAAATCCTTAGAAGGTTATATCACTTTCTTTGAAGATGCTACCATTGTTCCAGAAATCTTAGACTATGCAGATCGTTACTTTAAAGTCATTGACGATTTAGACCAACAAATCTATGTGCGGGCCATTGACCGCCTCTAACTCAAGTACAGTAAAAAGACCAGTCCTAGAATTTTCAAGGAACTAGTATCCTCACGGTAACTCATGATAGCAAGGTCGCCCAACGCTGTGACCGCATCTTATATCTTTTAGATGGAAAATTACATGGTCAATTAGTTCTAGGCAAATGGCAAGAAGCTAACTAAAGCAATCGAGAAAAACTAGTCAGTGATTGGTTGACACAGATGGTTTGGTAATTGTCTACTTCACATTGACAGCATTGCTTATATTTGTTAACCTAAGAAACATAGAAAAAGGGAATGAAGTTCTCCCTGGCATTAGCCAAACCGCTTGTTAAGCTGATGACTTCTGCAACTTATTTAGTGTGCAGAGACATCAGCTTTTTCTGCGCTAGAAAGGAAAAAATAAATGGATTTCTTTTTATGTTTAGCCATCGTTTTAGTCGTTGGTGGGGGCGCGGGTTATCTTTTTACCAAGTTACGTTTACCAGCATTGCTCGCTTATATGTTGTTGGGTATTGTCTTAGGCTCTTTGGGCTTGATGAATCCGCAAATCTTAGCAGTTTCAGGTGAGCTTCGTAAGATCACCTTGATTATCATTTTACTAAAGGCAGGTTTATCATTGGATTTGGAGGACCTGAAGAAAGTAGGGCGGCCTGCCTTATTAATGTCTTTTCTGCCTTGTTGTATCGAAATGATCACCATTGGGATTGTTAGCCATTTTCTACTGGGCCTTTCGTTTGTTGAAGGGTTCTTGTTAGGGGCAGTACTGGGGGCTGTATCCCCAGCAGTCGTTGTGCCACGGACCTCTCGTTTAATGGATGAAGGTATTGGTACTGACCAAGGGATTCCCCAAATGATAACGGCTGCTTCTTCGATGGATGATATTGTTATGATTGTCTTTTATACATCCTTCCTCACAATTGAGGGCGGGGGTGCTATGAAATTATCTAGTTTTATGACGATTCCGGTTTCAATTATCACGGGAATCCTTGGAGGCATTGTGGTTGGATTAATTTTTGCCTATCTATTTGACCATGTTCATCTAAGAGATTCTATGAAATTAATTATTTTATTAGGAACTAGCTTTTTCTTAGTCTATTTAGAAAACTATTTACAAGATTTCATTGCTTATTCAAGTCTTTTATCCGTGATTGCCATGGGGATGACCTTATTCTTTAAAACCCAAGTTCGCGCCACCCGCTTGAAAGCCAAGTGTGATCGGCTATGGGTAGTCAGTGAAATCTTCCTTTTTACTTTGGTGGGGGCGTCAATTCAAATTAATTATGCTTTAGAAGTACTAGGTCTTGCTCTAGTTACAATTATTATTGGTTTGATTTTTAGAAATATCGGGGTCCAATTGGCGATTATGGGGACCCAATTAGACCAAAAGGAGCGAACCTTTATGTCAATTGCTTATTTACCTAAGGCAACGGTGCAAGCGGCTATTGGTGGCGGGCTATTAGACTTAGGGAATCAATTAAATAACCCAGCTATTATTAATGCCGGCATTATCGTTTTATCGGTGGCAGTGGTAGCTATTCTATTTACCGCACCATTAGGGGCTATCTTGATGGATTTGACTTATAAAGGCTTGTTGAAAGCTAGTAAAAGTTAGGCTAATTAAAATGGCATACTCTTAAGAATTTCTAAGCAGACTCAAGTTTTAAGCTTGAGTTTGCTTTTTTGCTTGGTTTTAAAATTAGCTTTAAACTAGTCAGATAGTTCGCTGCTTGTTAAAATACAAGAAAAGGAAAGAAGGCGATATAATTGATTGAAAAACCAAATCGTAAGTTAAGCCAAGCCGAAGCTAAGCGTTGGCATCACTATGAGAAATTAACTAAAGAGTTACAAAGTCAAGGCTATCAGGATAAAGTCATACTGATTGATGTTAAAATGGCCAACATTTTAGCCGCTTTGTTTTCAATCCTTCTAATTGTGGTGGTCGCTAGTCTTTATCTGTGGTTATATCCCATTAGAGAACTTGATATTACTTTTAATTTTCTTGATAGTTTAATCTTTATCATTCTGGTCCTAGCTCTCACCATTTTTCATGAACTGGTGCATGGGTCCACTTGGGCACTTTTTAGCCCTCGTGGTTGGTCTGATATTGAATTTGGGTTTATCTGGAAGTATTTGACGCCATACTGTAGCTGTAAAGCACCCTTAACTAAGCGGGCCTATATCATTGGGGGGTAATGCCTTTATTTATTGTAGGACTCATTCCAATCATTATCGGCCTTATGCATGGTTCTATCTTAATATCTCTTTTGGGAACGGTTATGACAGCAGGAGCGGTTGGAGATTTAATGATTGTCGCTAAAATTCTTGGTTATAAAAGTTCGAGGACAAAGCAATTGATTTTAGATCATCCAACCGAAGGCGGGTGTATAATTTTTGAAAAAGGTTAATGAGTCACTATACCTACTTGTAAAGTAAGCAATAAGTTTACTATTTTTTCAGAACACGCATTAATCAAAAAAATGATAATATCAAGCTCTACTTGGACTCGACTAACGGTAGAGTGGGGTCAACCAAGGGATGGTTGAGTTTATCAGAGAAAGAGAGTATGCTTTTCCTAAAAAGAAGAGGAGGGAATGGAATGAAAGATGATAGTTTGGGTCGGTTAATTGCTAACCGGCGAAAAGAATTAGGCATGACTCAGTTGGACTTAGCTAGACGTATGGGGGTGACAGACAAGGCGGTTTCTAAATGGGAACGTGATTTGTCCTTTCCAGACTTATCATCAATACCTAACTTAGCTGAAACCTTAGAATATTCTTTGGAAGATCTGATGCAAGTTAAAGAAAAAACTGGAAAACCACAAAAAGTAGCTGAAAAACCAATTATTACTTTAATTTTAACTGTGGTGCCTCTTGCTTTAGGTGTGGCTGTTTTGGTTCTCTCAATCTTAAATCAACTAGATTTGCAAGATGGATTTCTTTTTATGAGTATTGGTCTTATTTGTTTGTCACTTAAATCACTGCTGACAATAAAAAAAGAAGATTTTAATGGATGAGGGGAAAATCATGCAGACAGAGAATATTTTAGAAGTAGATAAGTTAATGGTTTCGTATGGCGCTTTAAAGGCAGTGGATGATATTTCTTTTAAGGTTAAACGGGGTTCTTTTTTCGCCTTTCTAGGTCAAAATGGGGCGGGAAAGTCTACTACCATTGAATGTATTGCTACTCTGTTGGATAAAGATAGTGGGACTATTTTTGTGAATGGTAGTCAGGACCCTGAGAGTATCCGTAAATCCATTGGTCTAGTTTTCCAGGAAAATGTATTAGATGATTTATTAACTGTCAAAGAAAATTTATTGACGCGAGGGAGCTTATATATAACAGATAAAGCTTTACTCAAAGAACGTTATCAATTATTAATCGACAAATTTCATATACGAGAGATCGAAGATCAAAAATTCCGAACACTTTCAGGGGGGCAAAAAAGAAGGGTAGAATTAGCGAGAGCCCTTTTCTCCCAACCTCAGCTATTAATTATGGATGAACCCACAACTGGTTTAGACCCAGAAACTCGTCGGATGGTTTGGCAGATTATTAAAGAAATTCATGAGCATGAAGATGTAACAATTTTCCTGACCACCCATTATATGGAGGAAGCAGCAAATGCTGACCAGGTTGTTATCATTAGCCAGGGGAAGATTGTTGCAGAAGGCACTCCAGCAGAACTAAAGGAAAAATATAGCCGTGATTTAGTCAAATTAGTCGCAAAAGACAGAAATAAATTAGAAAATTATTTGCTACAAGCTAAACTCACTTATCAAGTCTTTGCCAACCAATTTCATATTACCACCCAATCGATTGCGATGACCCTTAATTTAATTCAAGATTTAAAGGATAATATTGCTTGGTTAGAAGTTACACACGGGACCTTAGACGATGCCTTTTTAGCGATTGTAGGTGATCATCATGTTATCCATTAGAAAATTAACCTTACGGAATATAAAGTTATATTTGCGGGATAAATCTGCTGTCTTTTTCTCCTTCCTCTCTGTGATTATCTTGATTAGTCTTTATTTGTTATTCCTAAAGAATGCTTATAAACATGAGGTACTTGAACAGGTAATGAATGCCAAAGAAATTGACTTTATGGTGGATTCACTAATTTTGAGTGGCATTATGGTGATCAATACCATTACCTTGTCTTTAGGAAATCTTGGATCCATGATTCAAGACCTTGAAAGTCACCGCATCAATGCTTTTATCGTAACCCCAGTAAAACGCTATAAGTTAATTTTAGCCTATTTCGCTTCTTCCTTTATGATTACTTTAACTTTTTCATTGTTAATGTGGGTGGGAGCCTTGGCTCTAATTTATCTAACTACAGGGATTATGTATCCTAGTGATATTTCGATAAAAGCAACAGGTTTGGTAATTCTATATACTTTCATTTCGACTGCCTTTATGATTTTATTGACCACTTTCATCAAATCAGTGAATGCTTTTGGGGCCGTATCAGGTGTGTTTGGTACCTTAATCGGGTTTACTAGTGGTATTTATATGCCTTTATCTCAATTCCCTGACTATATTCAAAAAATATCAGCCTGGTTACCGTTTACACATATGACCATTTATTTAAAACAATTACTCTTAAAGCCAAGTTTTGACCTTATTGGTCAGAAAATTCCAAGGGAAGTCATGGATATGATTCAAACAGTCTATGCCACTAAATCATTACCGATTACTGGGGAAGTCTTTGATCCAGTTTGGGTCTTATTGGTTTCTTGCATTATAGGCCTATTTGCTTTAATTTGGGCGACCTTCCGGATGAAACACCGGATTCGGTCTTAATCTAATAACTGAGTTAATAGTCTAATAATTATTGAAGGTAATCATAAGCTCTTGTTGAAGCATCATCAACATGGGCTTTTATAATAAGTACCTTTTGATATTAGACAAACCTAAATTATGTTACAATACAAACTATTCATAGAATAGAAAGGGGTATAGGCTGATGACTTATCAAAAGATTGGAATCATTTATAATATTAATTCTGGCAAGGGGTTGGCTCCAATCTATGCCCAGAAAATTGCAACGTATTTAGAACAAGAAAACCTAGCTAAAGATATAATCTTATGTCAAACAAAAAAAGGAGCAGATAGCCGCAATGCGGCTAAATCAGCCTGTGCCCAAGGGTGTGATTTAATTGTGGCTATGGGTGGTGATGGCACCCTAGGTCAAATCATCACCGGTATCCTCGCTAGTTCCAACGAAGCAAGCTTAGCCATTATCCCTTTAGGCACGGTAAATAACTTAGCTCGGTCGTTAGAAATTCCTATTAATCCTGACCAAGCCATGCGCTTAATCGGGACAGGAGAAAAGAGGGCAATCGATCTAGGACGGGTAAACGATCATTATATGATTTCAAGTTTAACCTTAGGTTATCTAGCCCAAAGTGCCAACCGGGTGACCACCCAAGCTAAACGTAAATGGGGTTTTTTAGCCTTTGTATTCAGTTTGATTCGTATATGTAAGACCTTTCGCTCGTCAAAATTGGAATTGCTTCATGACCATGGTCGGATTCAAGGGCGGATGCGAATTGTATTAATTGCTTTAACAGATTCTTTAGGGGGCATCCGTGACTTTGTACCAGAAGCACAGATATATCCAGGTTACTTTCATATCTTGTGTCTTCCGGAACCTTCTAAAAGCAAGAGTAGCCGTATATTTGCTAGCTTAAGGCGAGAGAAAGCAAGTCAAAATCCTAATTATCATTACTTTCATAGTAAAAGCATAGTAATTAGTCAAACTGATCATGGTCATCGCCACCGTGTCCGTATTGATGGGGATGCTGGTCCACGACTTCCTCTAAGGCTAGAAATAGTACCACACGCTTTAAATGTATTAATCCCTAGAAAGGACTAACCATGTCTATAAGAACCTATGATTTAGCCATTTTAGATTATATCCAGGCCCATCTGACTCACCCTAATTTTGATTCCTACATGGTATTCTTATCAAAAATAGGAAATTTTACATTGATTTGGTTGATTTTAGGTGGAATCTTGTGGCTGATTCCTAGTACTCGTAATCATAGTAAACAAGTTTTCACCAGTTTAGTTATTTATGCTGTTCTGAGTAATGTTTTAAAATTCATAATTCAAAGGCCCCGTCCCTTTGAAATTGTGGATGTTGACTTATTAATCTATCCGCCAATTGGCCATTCCTTTCCTTCAGGACACACGGCTTCTTCATGGGCCGTTGCTATTACACTCTGGCGGCTAAGGAGCCCTTTAAGGTATCCAGCTATGCTATTAGCTATTCTGATTTCATACTCTAGGCTCTATCTTTATGTGCACTATCCTACGGATATCCTTGGAGGAATTGTTTTAGGATGCATGATTGCTTTTATCACAGCTAAGATTTTCGCTGATAAAGAAAGTTGGACGCATCAACAGGTTAAAAGTTAAAACAGAAGATTGGGAAGCTGTAGTCTTTTTTCGTATATGCGTAAGGAGTGATTAATTTAAGGTTACGGTGAGTTTGGCTTTTTCCCAGTTTATGGGGGAAACTATAGTTAAAAAATATTAACATGAGTTTTACTCTGTATTTAGGAATGGTTTGTTAGCTATATGGTATAATACAATTATAGACTAAGGAGGAGGAAAGCTTATGGAACTTTTTGATAAAGTCATCGACAAACTAAAAGAATTGGGTATTCAATACCAATTGGTAGAACATGAACCTGCTCTGACGACTGAACAGGCTGATTCCTTTATTGAAGGTATCGAAGGGGTTAGAACTAAGACCATGTTTTTAACCAATAAAAAGAAGAAGAATTTCTATCTTTTAATTATGGATGATAGTAAACGTCTCGATATGAATCGCTTTGCTGAAATCGTTGAAGAGAAGAAAATGAAGATGGCTTCCGAAGATAGCTTATTTGAAAAGATGGCTTTGCCAGCCGGAGTTGTTTCACCATTTGGCTTATTAAATAATGAAGACCATGATATCCAAGTCTTTTTTGATAAAGAAATCGTAGATGAGAAACGGATGAGTTTCCATCCTAACACCAATGAAAAAACTATTTTTGTAGCAACACCAGATTTATTCAAATTTATTGAAGCAATTGGATATCAAACAAATGTGATTGAGATTTGAAGTTGAGCACCTACTTTAGTAGGTGTTTTTTTATATAAAATTATATTTACAAAGATAATTTTAAGCGGAGATGCTGTTATACAAGAACATTCTCTTGTATAATAAAAATGTTATCAATCTAAATAGGTGGGGACATTAATGGAACTAAAAGCAAGTAATAATTTATGGCGCGGTTCTTTGGCGGCTATTTGCTGTGAAAGTCTGTTTGGCTTGTCCTATCTGTTTACCAAATCCGCTACAGGATCAGCCACTGCCTTGGCTCTATTAGGTTGGCGCTTTGTGTTAGCTTTCTTCATAATGACCTTAATGGTTATGTTCGGCTTCATCAAAGTAAATCTGAAAGGTAAAAAGTTAAAGCCCTTACTTTCAGTTTCAATCTTTAGTCCTTGTCTCTATTTTTTGGGGGAAACGGTGGGGATTAATCATACCACTGCTTCTGAAAGTGGTATTTTCTTAGCGTGTATCCCAATTGCTTCTCTAATTTGTTCCTCGCTCATCTTGAAAGAGATACCAAGTAAATTTCAGATAATAGGTATTTTAACCACTTTATTTGGGGTGCTGTTAACCATAGCTGCTTTGGGACTTTCCTCTAGTTTATCAATTATAGGATATAGTTTTTTATTAATGGGAGTCCTGGCCTATGCCTTGTATAGTGTTTTTGTTGAAAAAGCTGTAGGCTACTCAGATGTAGAAATTACTTATATCATGCTATTAATGGGAGCCCTTTGTTTCAGTTCTTTAGCCCTAGGCGAGGCTTTATGGCAAGGTCAGTTAAGCAGTCTTCTAATGATTCCATTTAAGGATCATACTTTTTCACTGGCGGTTATTTATCAAGGGTTTGCTTGTTCCATTGGCGCCTTTCTCTTGTCAAATTATGCAATTTCCAAAATTGGTGTCAATCGGACCTCATCTTTTGTTGGAATTTCGACAGTGGTTTCAATTCTTGCTGGCAACTTAATTTTAGGTGAAAGCTTTTCCATATTTCAGATTCTTGGAGCCATCATTATACTAATTGGTGTTTATACAGCAAATATTAATTTTGAAAAGTAAATTATTATCAGTTTGAATAAGAAAAAGCTGCCAATCCCTAGTATTTTCAAAAGGATTGACAGCTTTTTTCCAAAAAAATAATTATATTTCAAATTTTTAATCAATTTTTGAGATAAATCTTATTTTTAAATTGAATTTTTAAGAAAAAATATGATTGAGTCCGCTAATCTTTTGCTTAGATTAGACTAATATTTGCTATAATTATATTGAAGTAGGCTGGAGTGATATAAATTGATTAGAGAGATAAGAACAAGCGATGCCGCATCAATCCGTCATATCTGTGATATAGCCCTTGGTTATGATGCTAGTCTTGATTTAGTTAGTAGACAAATTGAAAAATTAAGCCAGGATAGGGGCCACCATTTTATTTATGTTTACCAGAATGAAGCTTGTGGGCAAGTGCTTGGCTTTATTCATGCTGAACTCTACGAGAGCTTATATTCTGACCAAGGTTTAAATATTTTAGGTTTGGCGGTAGATCCTAAATACCAAGGGCAGGGGATCGGAAAGCAACTTTTACAAGTTCTTGAGCAAGAAGCAGTGACTAAACAAATCCAATTTATCCGTCTAAATTCTGCAAGTAAACGTCTTAAAGCTCATCAATTCTATGAACACTTAGGTTATATTTGTGACAAAACTCAAAAACGTTTTATTAAGATTTTTCAAGAATAAGTTTTAATTAATATTTAAAAGTGAATAATTAAACTAGAAAGGGTGAATTAATTTGGAAGTCATTAGGATTAATCCAGATCTTTCCCTCATTCCTTTTTATTCCGCACCTGAACAGGCTCTAACTTGGTACCAAGATTTGAAACTTTGTAAACAAGTTGATAATATCGACTATCCATATTCACTAGAACGATTAGAGGCTATGTATAATTATTTAACGAGTCACGGAGAGTGTTATTATATTAAATTTCAGGATCAATTAATTGGCGATATTTCACTTTATGATGAGAATGAGATTGCCATTGTGATTTGTAAAGAATTTCAAAATAAGCATCTAGGAAGAAAATGCGTCTCAGCCATCATGATGCGAGCACAGGAAAAAGGTTTAAGTTCAGTTAAGGCTCAAATTTATAATTTTAATAAGCAAAGTCAGGCCATGTTCCAAGCTCTTGGCTTTCATAAAACTGCTAAAGAGGAGTTTTCTTTTGATTTCTGAGAACCATGCAAGTAACAATAGCCAAAATTAGAAAGGCGCATCAATCAGCCATATCTGTGATATAGCCCTTGGTTATGATGCTAGTCTTGATTTAGTTAGTAGACAAATTGAAAAATTAAGCCAGGATAGGGGCCACCATTTTATTTATGTTTACCAGAATGAAGCTAGTGGGCAAGTGCTTGGCTTTATTCATGTTCAAATGGACAAGAAAGTCTTAACTGACCGCAAGCTTAGAATCAAATATGACCTCGATGAGGATGATGCCCGGAGGTGGCCACTAGAAGATAGTCAAGAATCTAGATAAGTTAACAAGACTCTCAGAAATTTTGCGAGTCTTATTTTAATTTGCTAAAATAGTATTTGATTAAAAGAGGTGACATAATGGAAGAAAAAGAATATGGTGTTGTTTGGAAAGACCGTGCCGTAAGCCTGCGGGAAGATTTTGTGAATCAATTGTATCGGGTCATTGACCCGGAATTGGGAATTGATATTGTTAATCTAGGTTTAGTCTATGAAATTGGTTTAGATGACAAAGGCTTATGCACTATGCTTATGACTTTAACCACACCGGGTTGTCCGCTTGTTGATTATCTAGAAAATGATATTCGTTATGTACTTTCAGAAATTGATGAAATTGAAGCCGTAGACTTTCAGTTGACTTTCCATCCTATGTGGACGATGGACCGAATTAGTCGTTTTGGTAAAATTGCTTTAGGTGTAGCAGATTAAGTTTATTGAAAACATTTTCAGAAAATTATGTGATACCATTAACAAATCATAAAATTCATGGTAAACTAATTATATCGAATAAATAGAAAAGAGGAATTTTCATGACTGCAAACTTAAAATCTTTAAAATTTCATTTTCATAATGGTGGCGATTGGAAAGTAGATGTTAAACACATTGGCGACTTATGGATCCGTCGTATTTCTACCAGTGTTGGCCGCATCAACGGTGGAGACATTATCGAAATTCACCCAGCTCAAGGACTAAAAATTGAAATTTTACCAGAAGCTGATACCATCGAAACAAATGATATTAATAAAGGTTCGTTAGAAGTTGGGATTTTTGAAACAGTGGTCAAGAATCGTGACATTGAATGGATTACCCTTGATTGGGATAATCGTGATCCTGAATTAGTTTATTTCCCATTCGCAACCAACGAAGAGGGCGGTACTGAAAATATCTTCATGTCTGCTAAAGTTAGTGCAGATAAACGGTTATTTATTGTGGTTGATGAAAAACATAATGTGGATGAAGTATACGCTTAAAGCAAAACTGTTTAATAATTAGTGACTAGAAAGAGCAGACAAAGCGGAAATTATAAATTTTCAGCTTCTTGTTTGCTTCTTTTTTATTTACATTTTATAATTATTTATTTAATTCACAAGCCTAAAATATACTATAACAGTTTTGTTATGAAAATTGTGACTTCGTTTTCATTATTAATTTTAAGCCTTTTATGAAATATGCAACTTTTTTAACTGTAACACTTGAAATTTAATTCTGTATCATTTAAAATAGAATCATGATAAGCAATTCACAATTGATAAAAAATTTGGAGGTGCATTGTATGGAGCAATGGAGAGGATTCCAAGGTAAAACTTGGAGAGAAGAAATTAATGTACGTGACTTTATTCAAAAAAACTACACTTTATATGAAGGTGACGAAAGTTTCTTAGAAACACCAACCCAAGCAACAGTTGAGTTATGGGATCAAGTGATGGACTTGACCAAACAAGAACGTGATGCAGGTGGTGTATTAGACTTAGATACAAAGATTGTTTCAACAATTACTTCTCATGAAGCAGGTTATCTTGATAAAGATAAAGAAAAAATTGTTGGGGTACAAACTGACAAACCGTTCAAACGTTCATTACAACCATTTGGTGGTATCCGGATGTCTGTAGATGCTGCTAAATCTTATGGTTATGAAATTGATGAAGAAGTAAAACATATCTTTACTGATTACCGTAAAACTCATAACCAAGCAGTATTTGATATTTATACCCCGGAAATGCGTAAAGCACGTCACGCTGCCATCATTACTGGTCTACCAGATGCTTATGGCCGTGGTCGTATTATCGGAGACTACCGTCGGGTGGCTTTATATGGTATTGACCGTCTAAAAGAAGAAAAATCAAAAGACTTCGCAAATATTGGTGATGGAAATATGGCAGAAGATGTGATGCGTCTTCGTGAAGAAGTCTCAGAACAATATCGTGCTTTAGATGAATTAAAAGAATTAGGTAACATCTATGGTTTTGATTTATCAAGACCAGCTAATAATGCTAAAGAAGCCTTCCAATGGTTATACTTAGGTTATTTAGCAGCTATTAAACAACAAAATGGTGCGGCTATGTCACTTGGACGTACTTCTACTTTCTTGGATATTTATATTCAACGTGACCTAGAAGAAGGTACTTTGACTGAACAAGAAGCTCAAGAAATTGTTGACCATTTCGTAATGAAATTACGTTTAGTTAAATTTGCTCGTACTCAAGAATATAATGAATTATTCTCTGGCGACCCAACTTGGGTAACTGAATCAATTGCTGGGGTTGGCTTAGATGGTCGTCCGTTAGTTACTAAGAATTCATTCCGTTTCTTACATACTTTAACTAACTTAGGACCTGCACCAGAACCAAACTTAACAGTGCTTTGGTCACCACGTTTAACTGAAAACTTCAAACGTTATGCTGCTAAAATTTCAATCGAAACTTCAGCTATCCAATATGAAAATGATGAAGTTATGCGTCCACATTGGGGCGATGATTATGGTATTGCTTGTTGTGTTTCTGCCATGGAAATTGGTAAACAAATGCAATTCTTCGGTGCCCGTGCTAACTTAGCCAAAGCTTTGCTTTACGCTATCAATGGTGGAGTTGACGAACGTCTTAAAACTCAAGTAGGACCTCAATATCAAGGTATTGACTCAGAATACTTAGATTATGACGAAGTCGTAGCTAAATACGATCAAATGCTAGAATGGTTAGCTGGACTATACATCAATACTTTAAATGTTATCCACTATTCACATGATAAATACTCATATGAATCTATTGAAATGGCTTTACAGGATACTAATATCAAACGGACTATGGCAACTGGTATTGCTGGTTTCTCAGTAGCTATCGACTCATTATCAGCCATCAAGTATGCTAAGGTTAAAACGATCCGTGATGAAAATGGTTTAGTTGTTGACTTTGAAATTGAAGGCGAATTCCCTAAATACGGTAATAACGATGATCGGGCTGACCAAATTGGGGTTGACTTATTGAAGAAATTCATGTCAATGGTTAAGAAACATAAAACTTATCGTAACGCAATTCATACCACTTCAATCCTTACGATTACTTCTAATGTGGTTTACGGTAAAAAAACAGGTAATACTCCTGATGGTCGTCGTGCCGGTGCTCCATTTGCGCCAGGCGCTAACCCAATGCATGGCCGTGATACCCATGGTGCGCTAGCTTCACTATTATCTGTGGCTAAAGTACCTTATGATTACTCACTTGATGGAATTTCTAATACCTTCTCAATCATTCCTAAGGCTTTAGGTAAAGAAGAAGAAGTTCAAAAGACTAACTTAGTTTCTATGCTAGATGGTTACTCTGTTGAAGGTGGTCACCATTTAAACGTCAACGTCTTCAACCGTGACACCTTATTAGATGCCATGGATCACCCAGAAAACTACCCTCAATTAACGATTCGGGTATCTGGTTACGCTGTTAACTTTATTAAGTTGACCCGTGAACAACAAATGGATGTAATTAATCGTACAATGCATTCTTCAATGTAATATTTAATCCAAGTAGAAAGAGGTTGTGGCAATGACCGAAGTAAAAACACCTGTCATTGGTAATATTCACTCAACAGAAAGTTTTGGCTCAGTTGATGGCCCAGGCATTCGTTTTGTGACCTTTATGCAAGGTTGTCGTTTACGCTGCGAATTTTGCCACAATCCTGATACTTGGAATACCTTTGGCGGACATGAATATACTGCTCAACAGTTATTCGATGAAGCAATAAAATATCGGGCTTTTTGGGGTGAAAAAGGTGGTGTAACCGTGTCAGGTGGAGAACCAATGCTCCAAATTGATTTTCTAATTGAATATTTCAAGATTTGCAAAGAGCATGGTGTAAATACTACTTTAGATACCTGTGGTGGGCCATTTACAAAAGAAGATCCTTTCTTTTCTAAGTTCCAAGAATTGATGAAGTACACTGATTTAGTTTTATTTGATATAAAACATATTGATCCAGTGGGACACCGTAAATTAACAGGAGTCCGTAATCAAAATATCTTGGAAATGGCTGAATATTTAGCCTCAATCGATAAAGCCATTTGGGTGAGACATGTTCTTGTACCGACACGAACTGATTACGATGAGTATTTACAACGCCTAGGCGATTTTGTGGCTACTTTGGGAAATGTTCATAAATTTGAAGTATTACCTTATCATAAGATGGGGGTTTACAAGTATGAAGCCTTGGGTTATCCTTATCGCTTAAAAGGGGTGGAACCCCCTACAGCAGAACGGGTTGAAAATGCCAATCGTCTGCTTCGTACAGCTGATTATACCCGGTATTTGACTGATTGATTGTTTCTAGAACTGAGTGTTGACTCAGTTCTTTTTTTGTATCATAGAATTTAATCGCTTTATTCTTATATTTTTCATTTTTTAAAAATAGAATATTAGCCAAACAAGTGATAAAATAAAGGCAGTAGACAGTGAATGGAGGAGAAGGAATGAGCCAAGAAATTACCTTTGGTTATGGATCCACGCCAGCTAATCTATGTTTAGATAAGTTAAATCGTCATGGTTTAATTGCTGGAGCTACTGGAACCGGTAAAACTGTGACGCTTAAGGTAATTGCTGAACAATTAAGTCAAGCCGGGGTACCCGTTTTTTTATCAGATATAAAAGGGGACCTAGCTTCGCTTGCTGAAGCAAATAATTCAGATAATTTACAAGAACGATTAGAAGCAACTCATTATGAAGATTATGATCCGAGTAAATTTACACTTGAACTTTGGGATATCCTCGGTCAAACAGGTATTCCGTTAAGAATGACAGTTTCTGCTATGGGTCCAATTCTATTAGCCCGCCTCTTAGGTTTAAATGATACCCAAACGGGTATTTTAAATGTTGTATTTTCGGTTGCGGATGCTGAAGGTCTATTACTGATTGATTTACTTGATTTACGAGCCATGATTAATTACGTAGGTCAACACGCTAAAGATCTATCTGGTCATTATGGCAATATCTCTTCTGCTTCAATTGGAGTAATTCTCCGGTCTTTATTAGTATTAGAGGAACAAGGTGCAGGTAATTTTTTTGGTGAGCCTAGCCTGGAAATTGAAGACTTTATGCGATTTGATCAAGATGGTAGAGGTATGATTAATGTCTTAATGGCTGAGCAACTTTACCGGTATCCTTTGATGTACGCTACGGTGCTTTTAGCTATTCTCTCTGATCTATTTGAAAATTTACCAGAAGTAGGGGACCTAGAAAAACCTAAGTTAGTCTTCTTCTTCGATGAAGCCCATGTCTTGTTTGATGGGACACCTAAGGTCCTGTTAGATCAAATCGAATTAACGGTTCGTTTAATTCGTTCTAAAGGGGTAGGGGTATTCTTTATTACCCAAAATCCCACTGATATTCCTGACCAAGTAGCTAATCAACTTGGTAATCGGATTCAACATGGCTTAAGAGCCTATACGCCTAAAGAGTTAAAGAATGTTGCGGCAGCGGCTCAGGGATTCCGACAAGCTGCTGATATGGATTTAGAAAAAGTCATCCAAGAATTACAAACAGGCCAAGCGGTGGTGTCTACGCTTCAAGAAGATGGCACACCGTCTTATGCTCAAGCAGTGATGATTTATCCGCCAAAGAGTAAAGTAGGCTTAATTGACCCTCAAGTTAAGTTATCTATCATGAACCAATCTTCTTTATTAGCGAAATATCAAGAAGCAGTCAACCGTGAATCAGCCCATGAACAATTGGCTAAAGTTGTCGCGGCTTCCGAGGATAATTTAAAAGATGTTCAAACTCAAGCTGAAAGTAAGCTCGACCAAGCAAATACTTCTGAAAGTAATGCCCGAATCAAAGAACTAGAAGCTGAATTAGCTAAACAAATTAAAAAGAATAAGACATCTAGTCGTCGGACTGATTCAGAAATGGACCGGTTTACTAAGAATATGATGTCTTCAGTTGGACGGGAATTAGGGAAAATGATTACCCGCGGCATCACTGGATTTTTCAAAAAATAGAAATTGAGGAAATTTATGAAACACTTTTTATCTGAAGCTTTTGAATTTATCGTATCGATTGTCATTGGGATTGCAGTTGCAATTCTTTTAACCACCTTTGTTTTTCAACAAGTTCAAGTGGATGGTCACTCGATGGATAACACCCTTCAAGATGGCGAACGTCTTTTCCTATGGAAATTAGCTAAAATTAACCGTTTTGATGTCGTTGTCCTTGATTCACCTGACAAGACTAAATTATTTGTTAAACGCGTGATTGGTATGCCAGGAGATTCGATTGAATTTAAAGATGATCAATTAATTTTAAATGGTCAAGTGGTAGCTGAACCTTACCTAGATAGCAAAAAATCTGAATATACTGGCGGCAAGTTTACAGAAGATTTTAGCTTAGAGGAATTAACAGGTGAAAGTACCGTGCCTGAGGGTAAAGTCTTTGTTATGGGAGATAACCGACAAAACTCAACGGATAGTCGGGTTATCGGTTTTGTTGATATGGATGCTTTACATGGGCAGGCGACCCACATTATTTGGCCACTCTCTGAATTCTCTTCTTTAAGCGTTGACAGTAAAGACTAGGGGGCTTATATGGCTTTTATCAATGATTTATTGCAGGACCGCTTTTGGATAAGCCAGGTCCTGCTTTCTTTTATCATTTTAGGCATTATTCTATTAATCACTCGGTTAATTAATCGCAAACTGGCTAGTTTTAATTTGGATAATAATCAACTATACCGTAGCCGTAAGACGGTCAATTATATTGGGTCTATTATTTTTGTTTTTGCCTTAATTTTTATCTGGTTTCGTAGGGTAGGCTCTATTTCAACCTTCTTAGGTTTATTCTCTGCGGGTCTAGCTGTTGCCTTACGTGACATTATTGTTAACATGGTCGGGTGGCTTTTTATTATTATTCGGCGTCCTTTTTGGATGGGGGACCGGATTGAAATCAATGGTCAAAAAGGAGATGTCATTGATATTCGACTGTTTCAGTTTTCATTAGTTCAGTTGTATGATTCAAATAAAGGGGGACAGAGTACAGGTTCTATCATTGATATCCCTAACCGCTTTATCTTTCAATACCCCTTAATTAATGATATCAAGGGCTTTGCTTATATTTGGAATGAATTATCGATAGTGCTAACTTTCGAATCAGACTGGCGCCAAGCTAAGACAGATTTTTCTGCAATTGTTGATCATCACGCTTTAATTTTTTCAGCGGATGCAGAACAAGAAGTTAAGAATGCTGCCCGAAAGTATATGATCTATTATAATAATTTTACACCAATCGTGTATACCACAGTAGAACCGTCTGGTGTAAACTTAACCATGCGTTTTCTTTGTGATCCTCGAACTCGACGAGAAATTGAAAATAATATTTGGGAAGAGGTATTGGAATATATAGCCAGTCATGATCAAGTAGATTTGGCTTATCCAACCAGCCGAATTGTTAACAAATTGTAAATCATTACACAAAATAATTATCTATTAAAATTTCTTAAAATGCTATTAATAAAGATAAGTGAAAAATTCACAAAATAAATTGACACGCTTTCATAATGGTGGTATGATTTTATTGTGAAGTGAATAACATATATATATATTTACTCCTCAGGTTTCAATGTTGTTGTCACTCTAGGATTTAAATAAATTTTTAGGAGGATGTTATAATGGGTCGTTTAACTGAAATGTTAGGTATTCAATATCCAATCTTTTGTGGTGCTATGGGTGGGGTTTCTCGTCCAGAATTAGTTGCTGCAGTTTCTAATGCAGGTGGTATGGGTATTTTAGCAACTGCTGGTGCTAAACCTGAAGCAGTACGTGAAGATATCCGTAAAATCAAAGAATTAACTGATAAACCTTTTGGTGCCAACGTTGCAATTATTACTGGTAACGCTGATGATATTATTCCTATTTTCTTAGAAGAGGGCGTTAAATTCTTTACCACTGGCGCTGGTAACCCAGTTCCTTATATCAAACCAATTCATGATGCTGGTGGTATTATCTTCCCAGTTGTTCCTTCTGGCCGTGTGGCTAAGAAAATGGAAGACAATGGTGCTGATGGGGTTGTTGTAGAAGGTACTGAAGCAGGTGGACACGTAGGTACGGCTACTACATTTACACTTTGCCAACAAGCTGTTGCAGCGGTTGATCATATTCCAGTTGTTTGTGCAGGTGGTATTGCAGATGGTCATGGTGTGGCTGCAGCCTATGCTTTAGGTGCTGACGGGGTTCAAGTTGGTACTGCCTTCGTAGCGTCTGTTGAAGCTCCAATTCATGATAACTACAAACAAGCCGTAGTTAAAGCAAATGATACAGCAACTGTATTATCAGGTAGCAATTCTGGTGCGCCAATGCGTATTGAAAAGAATGCGGCTGCTCCAAAACATATTGCTATGGATAAAGAAGAAGGTATGACTTTCCAAAAATTAGAAGCATATACTATCCCTTCATTAGTTAAAGCTGCATCAACTGGTGATGTTGAAAACGAAATTGTTACTTATGGTCAAATCGCAAGTATTATTAAAGAAGTAAAACCAGTTAAACAAATTATTGAAGAAATGTTTGCTGAAGCTAACGAAGTTATTGATAGCTTACAAAGTAAAAAAATCTAATATTTAGCCTTCTAAAAAACGGCCGGGCCTAAGAGCTCGGTTGTTTTTATTTTTTTACATTTATACTCTTTAATTTGATAGGATAGTAATATTTAGGTAAAATAAGAGCTAATGTAATTTATCATGCAAGGAGTAAAATATTAATGTCTGAAACTAAACAATGGCGGGTCATTCCAGCGGTTATAATGACAGCTGTAATGAGCTTTGGAGGCATTCTGGTTGAAACCTCAATGAATGTTACCTTTCCTTTACTAATGTCTCAATTCAATTTATTAGCAAGTCAGGTCCAATGGGTGACTACTGCCTATCTATTAGCAGTTTCAATTGTCGTACCTTCATCTGCTTACTTAGTCAGAAATTTTTCTATTAGAAATCTTTTTATCACGGCTAATTTACTTTTCCTGAGTGGGCTAGTGATTGATAGTTTCGCTCAATCCTTTATAATCCTGCTATTGGGGCGAATTTTACAAGGATTTGCGACCGGTTTAGCATTACCATTAATGTTTCATATCATTCTTACAAAAGTTCCTCAGGATAAACGCGGCTTGATGATGGGGGTTGGATCGATGACTACCTCATTTGCGCCAGCCATTGGTCCAACTTATGGTGGAATCTTAACTGAAATGTTGGATTGGCACGCAATTTTTTGGCTATTATTGCCTTTATTAGTCCTGTCTTTGGCCGGTGGTCTTTGGGCAATCCCACAAGAACCAGTAGGGCGTGGAGAAGTATTTAATTGGCCCGCTTTTATAGGTTTGGCAGCTTTCTTGGTCACAAGTTTATTAGCTATCGAACAAAATTTATGGTATCAATGGATGCTTGCTTTTCTGGCCGCTTTTGCTTTTTATCAATCCAATAGAAACAATCCATTGATTAATTTAAATTTATTTTCTAAAGGGCATTATTTGGTTTTCTTATGGGGGGCCTTGACTTATCAGGCCTTATTGTTAGGTATGTCTTTTATTATTCCTAATTATTTACAACTTGGTCGCGGACTATCGACGACGCAAGCTGGAAATTTCATGTTTTTAGGGCCTATTGTCCTATCCTTAGTTCTACCCCTTGCTGGTCGTCTTTATGATTCTCTAGGCCCCAAAAAACCGATATTAGCAGGACTGACGCTTAGTTTATTTGCTTTACTTATCTTTGTTATTTATTATCATCAGCTACCAATTTGGAGCTTATTAGTCGTTCATGTCATGATGATGTTAGGAATTGCCTTATCTTTATCGAATATTATGACTCAAAGCTATGGACAAATTGAAGATAATTTGGAAGCTGATGCAAACACCTTGATGAATTTAGGGCAGCAATACATGGGGGCAATCTCAACTGCCTTAGTTTCAAAATTACTAAGCTTAGGTATAAGCCAAAACCCAGAGTTCGGTGCTGTTTTAGGGGCAGGATGGGGCATAATCCTGATGTTTCTTTTAGTCTTATCAGCCTATATTTTGATAATTATTGTATTTAGATCGAATACTATTTAATAAGGATTGATCAAGTTAAATTAGCTGGCTGAAGTTTATTTTTAATAAAACGTTTTCTTATGAGCATTTGTTTGGAAACCCTATTAGTAATATGATAATTTAGTACATGTTGTTAATTAATATAAACTATTAATCTAAAGGGGGAGTCATCTTGACTCAAGGAAAAATCAGCGCAAGTAAAGCAATGTTAAATGTCTTAAAAACCTGGGGTGTAGATACTATCTATGGTATTCCATCAGGTACTTTAGGGTCATTGATGGATGCTTTAGCAGAAGATAAGGATATCCAATTTTTACAAGTTCGTCATGAGGAAACCGGTGCTTTAGCAGCCGTTATGCAAAAGAAATTTGGCGGACCTTTGGGAGTTGCGGTGGGATCTGGCGGTCCTGGTGCCACGCATTTAATAAATGGGATTTATGATGCTAAAATGGACAATATTCCTTTCTTAGCTATCCTAGGTTCACGTCCTGAAAAGGAATTAAATTTAGATGCTTTCCAAGAATTAAACCAAAACCCAATGTATTCTGGGGTCGCTGTTTACAATAAACGGGTGGCTTATGCAGAACAATTACCTAAGGTTATTGACGAAGCAGCTCGTGCAGCCATTGCTTATAAAGGTCCTGCGGTCGTTGAAATCCCAGTCAATTATGGTTGGGAAGAAATCGATGAAGATTCATATTATGGTTCAGGATCTTATCAAAGAGAATTCTTGTTACCTGAATTAAACCAAGCAGATATTGATCAAGCTGTAGCTATCTTAAATGAAGCTAAACGCCCAGTGATTTATGCTGGTTTTGGTGGTAATCAAGCAGGGGACGTTATTACTGAATTATCTAAAAAAATCAAGGCTCCAATTATTACTACTGGTAAGAACTTTGATGCCTTTGATTGGGATTATGAAGGTTTAACTGGTTCTGCTTATCGCGTCGGTTGGAAACCTGCTAACGAAGTGGTTTTTGAAGCCGATACTGTGCTTTTCTTGGGTTCAAACTTCCCATTTGCAGAAATCTACGAAGCCTTTAAAAATGTTGATAAATTTATTCAAGTAGATATTGACCCACATAAATTAGGTAAACGTCATGCTTTAGATGCAGCTATTCTAGGTGATGCTGGTCAAGCTGCTCAAGCTATCTTAGATAAGGTAAACCCTGTCGAAGATTCAGCTTGGTGGCGGGCTAATATCAAAAATAACCAAAACTGGCGCGACTATATGAAGATGCTTGAAGGGAAGACTGAAGGCGAATTACAATTGTATCAAGTATACAACGCCATCAATAAATATGCTGACCAAGATGCTATTTTTTCCATTGATGTGGGCAATTCAACCCAAACTTCAATTCGTCACTTACATATGAATTCTAAGAATATGTGGCGGACCTCGCCATTATTTGCAACCATGGGTATTGCATTACCTGGTGGGATTGCAGCTAAAAAAGATAATCCAGACCGTCAAGTATGGAATATTATGGGGGATGGCGCCTTTAATATGTCTTATCCTGATGTTGCTACTAACGTTCAATATAATTTACCAGTTATCAATGTTGTCTTCTCAAATACTGAGTATGCCTTCATTAAAAATAAATATGAGGATACCAATGAACACTTATTTGGGGTAGACTTTATGGATGTTGACTATGCAAAGATTGCGGATGCCCAAGGTGCGGTAGGCTTCCATGTCGATCGAATTGAAGACATGGACAAGGTTATGGCCGAAGCCGTAGCTGCCAATAAAGCCGGTAAAACGGTGGTTATTGATGCCAAAATTACCCACCATCGTCCATTACCAGTTGAAGTCTTAGAACTCGATCCTAAACTTTTCTCTACCGATCAAATCAATGCCTTTAAAGAAAAATATGAAGCGCAAGATTTAGTACCTTTTAGAGAATATCTTGAAGCTGAAGGCTTAGAATCACGGAATATTAAATAAGCTTAGGTATTCATTCTAAGCAATAAATACAAAGACCGACTCCTGTGCAACAATAGCATGAGAGTCGGTCTTATTTATTTGTAATTATAACCAAGAAGGAGGGAGCCTATGCAAATTATCCCATATCAAGCTGCTTATTAAGCCCAGATTCACCAAAGCTGTATTCAAACGGGTAATCCAAAAATTAAAGCAACCTAGAACGGTGCCGCTTTACGCTACTGATGTATTGCCGGGAATATCTAGATCATGGAAAAAGGCTCTTACTCTTGAATGACCAGGGAATAGCAGTGGGTTATGTTTTGTTTGCGCCAAATAATCTAAGCTTTGTAAGAAATATGGAAGCCTATCTTTAAAAAAATCCGTACCCAATGAAGAAAAAGTTGAAGAAGAATCTGAATCATTAGTTCCTTTGGTAACCGAATTAGAAGAAAATGGAGCAAGTCCACGAGAAATGCTCATAGCCATTCGAGAACAAATGGCAGGTGTACATCTCATAGTAGATAAAGACGATACTACTATTGTTGCGATTAACCAGACAGATTTATCATATGTAGATAATGTGTTAAGAATTCGTTGGAAAGGTTATGAATTTTTCAGTGGAGACCTTAACAATCAAAGCTCGGTCTATGCCGGCGTTGAATATGAGTTGGTGGAATAGGCTCCACATTGTCAGTAAAAGCAAAAAAGAATTGGGGAAAATGATTTTCACAATCCTTTTTGGGTATAACTGGTATTTTTAACATCTTGGTCGCAAGTTCCATTAGAATAAAGTTTCCAATGATGCCAGTTAGCTACTTGGAAGTTCCACCTCGTAAGATGTAGAAGAGAAGAAGCGAAATCGTGGACTAACCAACAGGAACAAACTAGTTTTAGTTTACATAATATGTATTATAATTTTTAAAAATAAAAATTCCTAGACTAGACATAATTAATCTAATCTAGGAAATCTTCATTTTGCATATTTAAGCGAATCTCTTAATTGGCCGTCCGTGTTGATCATAAGTAAAGTTCAGTAAAGCTTTACCATCATTCATACAAATAATTAAACGATCTTGGTATGGTTCAGGTAATTCTTCAAAGAGAAATGCTTCTTCATTTAGTTGATGGGTACTTCTTAGTTTATCAATTTCACCTTTAGATCGTTTTTTTGGTTTTGCACTTGGTAAAGCACCCTCAATTTCTTTAGCTTCAATCCGATAATAATAATTATCATCAGGTAGATATGTTATTTCTAAAGCACCAGAATTTGTACGGCGGGTTTGCATATCTTCAAACTTCTCTTTATGAATTTCCCACCAAGCTTTGATTCCTTCTAATGCTTCGTCTTCGGTTTTATAACTCCCATGCTGCTTGATAACATTATCACGTCGACTATGCCAAAAATTAGTATAGACTTTAGTCATGGAAAGCTCCTTTCAATTTAGCAAATAGAAATTACTTATTGACTTGGATGATCTCATCTCCAGGAGTTACCATCTCACTTGCAACATCCGTGACACTTGCATAATCTCCAGAATTTGTAATCACTACAGGAGTAATAATTTCTAAACCAGCTGCCTGAATCTTTTGAATATCAAATTCAATCAGTAAATCGCCTTTTTTGACAGTTTGATCTGCAGCAGCCAAGATATTGAATCCGTCACCGTCTAAGGTTACAGTATCCATTCCAATATGGATTAGGATCTCTGCTCCTTCGGCGGATTTAATGCCCACAGCATGTCCGGTTGGGAATAAAGTCATGATAGTACCATCAACTGGTGCAAATAATTTACCTTCTTCGGGTATAATTGCCAGTCCGTTTCCTAAGGCTCCTGATGAAAAAGCAGCATCAGACACATCACTCAATGCAACATGTTTACCTTTTAAAGGACTATAAACTTTAAATTCTAGAACTTGATTTTGTGTGTTTTCCTTATTTCCTTTTAAAAAATCAAAAAATCCCATATTAAAACTCCTTTTTTCTATGTTTCTTTTTTATTATAGCATAGCAACTTAAGATAAATCAAAAATTGTCAATGGTTGAAATTAAAAAAACTAGAAACTAGTTGCCTGGTTTCTAGTCTAATTATTTCTTTAATTCAAGAAAGCATTGATACCTTTTAATAAACCTTTGATCAGTTTATTTTGGTAACTTGGTGAGGTGAGATTCTTATACTCACTATAATTATCTTGGAAGCCAAGTTCAACTAAAATAGCTGGTGCATCGTTTGTTCTTGTGACATGAAGGTTTTGTGGGCGAGCACCCCGATTTACTGCTCCGGTTTCGGCAATAAGATAGCTTTGAACTGTGTCAGCTAACCGTTTGCTTTCTGCTTGTAAGTTAGTGTACTTATGGTGTGCCATGGTCATATAACCCTCTTCATCAATACTTGAATTGTGATAAAGGGTTTCAATTCCTCTGGCAGAACCTGGATTAGGCATAGCATTATGGTGAACACTTAAATATAAATCTGGCATAATCCGATTAGGTTCGATAGTTCTTTGATTTAATGGGATAGCTTTATCTGTTGTTCTGGATTCATAAACAGTATAACCTTGTTTACGTAAGTCACTGGCCAAACGACGGGTAATATTTAAGTTAAGATTTTTTTCAGCCGTACCAAATGAATAGGCTCCTGTTTCACTTCCGCCATGTCCTGCATCTAGATAAATAACTTTTGAATTTTTTGGCACTTTTACAGCGGCACTTGCTGGAACATAACCTTTAACCATTCCATTTTGACTAAGTTCCAAGTATTTTTGACCATTTTCATAGAATTCGCGAGTTACAGTAAAGCGTTGACCAAATTTATTGACTGCATTAATTGGTCTAGAAGCTAGGTTTATGCTAGTTCTGAATGGTTCAGTTTTTGAATTTAATTTAACATCATAATCAACTTCAATAGCATTAGCACGAGATAAATCAGGAAGATTATCAGTACTTATCTTAGTTGGACTTGTTTCCGGATTAGTAATGGTTGAATCAATTTCACCTTCTGTGACTTTTAGCACTTGACCTGTCAAGAGTACATTTGAGGATAAATTATTTAATGCTTTTAATTTGCTTACAGTTAAACCATATTTTCTAGCAATTGAATATAAATATTCACCCTTTTTTACAGTATGGGTTTTAGCATTTGTATTAATTTCAGGTTTTGACTCTTCTTTTTTACTATCATCTTTTTTAGTTTCTTCTGGTTTATTAATACCTGTGCTAGCTTT
>NZ_KE386807.1:0-24188 GCF_000428865.1 Eremococcus coleocola DSM 15696 | reverse complement strand
ACTTAAGCCGTAACGTTTAGCAATTAGGTATAAGTATTCGCCATGTTTTACAGTATGAGTATTAGCTGTTTGGTTAATCTGATTGCTATTAGAAGTTTCAGAGACGGCAGCATCATCATTATCTGTAGAATTTGTTGATTCTTGAGTGGTTCCAGAAACTTTAAGTACTTGGTTTGGATGAATTAAATCACTGGTTAAACCATTTAGTTGTTTTAGCTGAGTGACTGAAAGTCCTAATTTGCGGCCGATAATTCCAAGTGATTCCCCTTTTTGAACAATATAGGTTGATCCACTCACTGTCTGACTTTGTGTATTATTATTATCCTGATTTTCCGTTTGATTATTTTGTTGATCTGTTTCGTTATTAATCTCAACGTTGGATACATCATTCGATTCACTAGGTAAATATCCAGGAACCAAATATAAAATTTGACCACTTACTAAACTATTAGATTTAAGATTATTATAAGTAATCAATTGATCGACTGTTAAGCCATTTTCTTGAGCAATTTTATAAAGATAATCTCCATGTTGAACAACATAATAATCTTGATTTTCAGTACTGGTTGATAATTGAGCCGCTACCTCGGCCTCTGAAACTATGTCTTCCTCTGTATTAGTGATTTCTTGAGCTTGTGCTAATTGTACGCCTTGAAATGCCAATGACGCTACAATAATAGAGCTAGAAATAGTTACCCATTGCCCCTTACGTTTATGTAATTTTTTACGGTCCAAACTAAACACTCCTAACATACTAATTTCATAATTAATTCTAACATTTTCCAATACTTAAAAGATTACAGATGTATTACAGGAAGCTTACGGTCTTGTCTTAACATTATTTTTAAATAATCTTATGGCTAAATATAGCGATTTCTTTTAAATGCTCCTAAGTATGGGCCATAAACCATTTAAATATAAACTATTAATCAAGAGTAAGAACTGAATAACCTTGTTTCAGCTGGACTAGTTAATATTGACTATAATAAAATATTTCAGTTTAAACTAAAAAGAGATGAACTTTTGTCCATCTCTTTCTGATTCATATTTATATTCAATTAGGCTTCAAATAAATATTTATTTAACGATTAACATAAGTTAATTACGATAACCGTAATATTTGGCCACTATGAATCGTATTTGAAGATAACTTATTTATTGATTTGAGTTTATCTACTGTTAATCCATACTTGCTTGCAATCAAATATAAATATTCACCTTGTTTTACAGTATGGGTTTTGTTATCTTTAACCATCAGTCTATTGGATAACAAAAGATTTATCAAATAACTATCTGTCGTTTTTGTTGGTGTGTTATAACTTGTGACTTTCTTATTATTTACAATTAAAACTTGATTAGGCCGTTTTGTATCAGCGCTTGAAATGATACGTACATTTTTCGGTTTTTTATTATTGATTCTAGTAATTTCTTTATTATTATTTATCAACTTATCTAAGGTCGTAATTAAATTATTTTTAATGTTCACCTTATTATTATTATTTTTATTCTGCGATTTAATGCGTAATACTTGACCTGATTTTAGGTAGTTAGACGTCAAATTATTTAAACGCTTAAGTTCGTTTACTGTCATCCCATATTTACGGCTAATTAAATAGAGGTACTCCCCTTTTTGAACCGTATGTGTCTCAGCATTTACGGGTTTAGAGGCTGATGCATAGACTCTGAGTTTTTGGTTAGGATGAATTAAGTCACTCGATAAGCCATTTAAAGCTTTAAGTTGAGCGACTGTCATTCCGTATCTACGAGAAATGAGTCCTAATGACTCCCCTTTTTTTACCGTATAAGTTCCTGTCGATTGATTTCCGTTATTTTGTTGGTTAGGAAGATCTGAACCAGATTGCTTTATATTTTTAGAAGCTTCATCTTCAATATCATTAATATTATGATTTGAATTATTAGAATTTTCGAACAATATTTGGTCATATTGGGTTAGATTATACATGCTAATCAGGTTATTTAATTTACTACCATAACGGGTATCCGTAGCATAACGTCCAGTTAAATGAGCGGTGGCATCCTTGTAGGAATTTGTATTTGAAAAACGAGCACCTGCATAATATTCCCTGCGCCAGGTTGAATCTTTACCTGTTAAAATATTTGCATAGTCTAACAAGGATTGCATATAACTTGGATATGCTTTAAATTTGGCTTTAACTCCTGAATAATTTCCTGTACCATCATCTTCCAGAGTATCCAGAGCAACCGAATTGCCGTTATACGATCCTTTTACGCCAAATAAATTATAGTTAGGAGCTTTTGATAATTTAGAATTTCCCCAATTAGATTCCAAAGCTGCTTGGGCAATCATAACGGATGGATATAAATCATTTGCTTTTGCAATGGACTTAGACGATTCTGCAATCATAGCAATGAACTCTTGTGGACTATAATTATCAGACTTCAACTTAGTGACTACTTGCGTTGTTGCTCTTTCTTGATTAGCTACTACTTGTGAATTTGATTTTGCTTGCGGTGTAAAGTATAAGACGGTTCCAACAGGAATATTATATGAGCTCAGATTATTATAAGCCATTAATTGGTCTAGGGTTAAACCATTATTTCTTGCGAGTGAATATAAGGTATCACCTTGTTTTACTGTATGAGAAGCGGAAGTTTGATTTGAAAGATTGGAAGTATGATGAGAATTTTCAGTTGGCTTAGCTAATGCGCTTTGAATAGCTTCAATTTCATCAGCATCTATTTCAGGCGTAACTTCTTGCTTTTCATTGTCAATATTTAAACTAGATTCAATTTTTGAAATTTCGTCAATTTCTTGACTAGTAACGAGACTTTGATCAGAACTGTTTGCTTCTTGAGCTAGCACAAAATCAGCAGATTGCATGGTGATGGCCATTGCTAAGAGCGAGGTTGATAAAGCAACCCATTGTCCTTTTCGTTTGTGTAAAAGCTTGCGTTCCAAAGGGCACACTCCCCCTATCTATAAATTTTCACAATTAATTCTAACATTCTTTATCCTTGACTGTATGTCAAAACCATTACAATATGACTACATTGTAGTGATATATAAGAATTGCAAAGTAAAAAAGCGCCCAAGCGCTTTTTCTAATTATAAGTTATCCAATAAATTCTTTAATTTCTTCAATTGGCATTGAAGAATCACATTTTACCTTTACTTCTCCTTGTTTAGCTACTAAAAATCCTGGGACTGTTTTAATATTGTATTTATCACGAAATTCAGCTAAACCTTGATCTGCTTTATTTTCAGAATTAACAAAAAAAATTTCTTGATTATTTTCATCAATTATCTCTTTTAATTTCAGGATAAATTTACGACAATATGGACAAGTTGGACGACCAATAAATACTGGCTTTTCTTTGTCTGCTGCCAAATATTCCCCTGCTTGATTAGCTGTGACAGTCTCAAATGATTTATCAATTATTTCCATGAACTCTACTTCATTAATACTCATCTATATTCCTCCTATTTGTAATAAGTATAAGACAAATTATGGCTTAATAAAAATATTCTGCTCATGGCCTTAATCTAGATGTAGGTGTTCTATATTTTTTTTATGACGATATCTTTGAATTAAATCAGGAATTAAAATTATCACACCAATTACCACGAAAGTAATGGCTATTAGGTAGGCCGCTCGACTCTCCCCTGTATCAGGTAATTTAAGCGAAGATTTTGAAGCCGACTTGTCTTCTTTTTTAGGAGACTTTTTGGCTTTATTATTATTTGAACCAGCTAATGTTTTGGCCTTAGATGGTTTGTTTGCTTCATGACTACTAAGTTTATCTTTGATTGCTTGTAATTGCTGATTACGAACCGACCTCTTATTACTAGATTTATCATCATTAATTTCTTGAGGATTTTCCTGAGTTGAGCTATGGTCTGCGCTACTACTTTGCTCATTAGTTATCACTTTGCCCTCAATCACTCGATTGATATATTCATCATAAAACCCTGTGCTCTTAAAATCATTTGCGACCCAATGACTAGTTTGATCATCATAAAATACTAATTTTATTTGATATTTACTTTGAAAAGTTTGAATTGCTTGTAAACTTTTTTCTTGGTCTAAGTTATTAGCATTTAAATATTTCAGTAATATCTCTTGAATTTTTATAAATACTTCCCGATTAATTTGAAAAAAGTAATGAAACTGATCCTCTTTTAATTGAATAATTTCATGATATGCCTGGTTATACCGATGGTCATCTTGATCATCAAGATAATATCTTTGCGCAAAATGAGCTAAGTTTTCTATGTCTGATAAGGATAATTCGCGGGCATAGGAATATTCATGGTATGCATTTTGATCTAAACGGATGAGTTCTTTACCTTTTAAAATTTTATCCAGCTCTTCTTGACTCATAAATAAATTAAAAATTTCATAAATTTGCTGAAAACTAACTTTACTATAAGCTTTGGGAACAAGAGCTTGCATTATTTGATCTAGATTGACTAGGATATCCTCTAAGGAGCCATTGTTTGTATCAAAAATTATTTGCTCGTCCAGTTTAAATGGAACAGAATAAGCATAAAGTTCACAAGCGTTGTTTTCACTTTGTTCTTGATTTATATAACTTGATTGACTTTCTAATTCCTCTAGTCGATATAAAGCTTGATTATAATCATCTTCAATGAGTTTTTGCTGGTGAACTAAATAATCAATTTCCGCTTGAACTTCGCTAAGATAGGTCTGCCATTCTTGCACACGACTATCTTGGACTAAATATTTTTCTTGACTTGATGCATCGAGTTCAAGAAAACCTGTTTGTTCCTGACTTAGTTCATCATAGACCGTCTCAAGGGTGTGGTCTAATCCTGCTTGGGCAGCTTGTCGAGAATAGTCAGGGTTTTGTTCAAGATCTTCAATCGCTAAGGTTATTTCATTATGTTGGTTTGCTAAATTCGTTATTTCTGTTTCTAAGGTTTCAATTTCACTGCTTGCTTGATTATCTTGATAAACATTTTCTCTCTTCTGATTAAAAAAATTTAAACAGTAATCTTTATCAATCGCTTTCTCTTGAACATGTTGGATTAACCGATAGGGTTTAGGAACCTGATTTATATTTTCTTGAGCATTTATATTATTCGTTATGAATGATGAAGTTATTAAAAGACTTAAACTAAAACCGTATATTTTTTTCATGGAACACCTCCTATGTATAAATACAAAAAAAGGTGGTAATTCCTTTTATTTAATTAAAAAAGCTCAGATTATTAATCTGAGCTTTAGGTTTTATTTAATCCAAATATTCAACGACCTGAACTTTATTTGTATAAGTCTGCATCCGATACACAAAATCATCAAAATATGCTTGGGCATCGGCTAAACCATAGTCAGCTCCGTCTATCAGTGGAACCACTTGTCCTGTATAGTCGCTGTAAGAGCCAGCATTATAGGTAGGCATAAGCCGTAATCGATCAATCTTACATTCTTTAGTTTCTTTATTAAAGGCATATCTTACTTCAATAATGCTACCTAATTTATTTTCTATATCTACTTGACCACTGATGAAATTACCATGGGAAAAAATCCCAGCTTGGCTCTCATTATAATTAATAAATGGTTGGACTACATGAGGATGCCCTCCCAGTACGAAATTGGCACCAGCATCCCGAGCTAAACGAAAGGTTCTTAGTTGGTAATCAGCCGGTAAGTATTCATATTCCTCGCCAGTATGGAACATGACCATGGTAATATCGGTTTGGTCGGCTAATGCTTTAATTTCTTGGGGAAAGATATCCTCATCAATTAAAGAGAATAAATAGCCTTGATCTTCTGAAATAGTGTTTCCATTTGCATCTCTAGCATAAGAAAGAAAGCCGACTTTGGCCCCTTTCTTTTCAATAATCCGGGGCTTTTGTGCATCTTCCCAACTCTCATAGGAGCCCACATACATCATATCTCTGGCTTTTAAGGCTTGAATTGAGTCATAGGCCCCTTCTGCCCCCCAATCGAGAGTATGATTTGTTGCGTTGTTAACAATGTCTACTCCGACATGTTTCAGACTATCAATAATCTCAGAAGGAGCATTGAAGGTCGGATAGCCTGCAAGGGGCAAATGGTCTCCTGCTGCAATCACTTCAAGATTTGCCGTAGTAATATCAGCATTTTCAAGGTATTTTTTTACTGGTTCAAACATATAATCAAAATCAAATCCATCCTCAGTTGCGACAGCTTCATAAACATCAGTATGAATTAAGATATCGCCAATGGAACGAATAGTAATATATTCGATATTTTTATCTTCAGCCAAAACTATTTGTGGGCTCAGCGTCATTGATACAAGCATAAATATGAGGAAAGATTTAATATATTTTTTCATAGAAACTCCTATTCTATTTCAATTAAAAGGTCACCAGCAACAATTTGTTCTTTTTCCTGACAATGAATTGCTTTAATATGGCCTGCTTTTGGAGCTCGAATTGCAGTTTCCATTTTCATAGCCTCTGTTATCATCAAAACTTGATTGGATTCGACCGCTTGGCCTTGTTTAACTTCTATTTTATATACACTTCCTGGCATTTGAGCCCCAATATGGTTAGGATTTTCTGAATCTGCTTTAGGTCGAACTTTAAGGCCTGTTTGAGCATTCTGATCTTGAACTATGACTTGTTCAGGCATGCCATTTAAATTAAAGTAAACGGGCCGTTGACCGGTTTCATTGACAGGTCCGATGGAAGTCAATTCAATTAAGAGGGTTTTGCCCTCTTCTAAGACTACTGCAATTTTCTCATAGGGTTTAAGACCATAGAAGAAAGTTGGGCTGTCTAAGACAGTGACTTGTCCATATTCATCTACAAACTTGAGATAGTCTTTGTAAACTTTAGGATATAGTGCAAGACTCAATAAGTCATGGTCTTCTATCTCATTATAAGCCTGTTGGCTTAAACTTTGACGAGCTGCTTCAAAGTCATAATCGTCTAATAATGAACCGGGTCTAGCCTCACTATAAGTTTGTCCTTTGAGGACTAGTTGTCGTAAGGCTTCATTCATGCCTCTGGCTGGTTGGCCAATTTCACCTTTGAAAAAAGATACCACTGAATCAGGGAAATCTAATGTCTTTCCTTTTTCAAATAAAGAATCTTCATCCAATTTATTTTGTACCATGAACAAAGCCATATCCCCCACTACTTTTGAAGAAGGAGTTACTTTGACTATGTCTCCAAATAGAAGATTGACTCGATGATACATTTCCAATACTTCATCGAATTGGTCGCCTAAATTCATAGACTGGGCTTGCATTTGAATATTTGAGTACTGACCGCCAGGCATCTCATAGTCATAAACCTTGGTCCAGGCAGATTTTAAATTTGATTCAAAGGGTTGATAATAATTACGGGTTATTTTCCAATAATTACTTAAAGAATCATTGGCCTGAGTATCGATTTTTAGCTGACGATCATTGCCTTGGCGGGCATAGAATAAACTATTCGTATTTGGTTGTGAATTTTGTCCAGACAATGCGGCATTTGCTGTATCCACAATATCAACGCCAGCATCAATGGCCCGTGAATAGGTCATAATTCCATTACCAGTAGTATCATGCGTATGGAGGTGAATCGGCATTTTGACTTCTGATTTTAAAGCTTTAATCAATTGATAAGCGGCTTCTGGTTTCAAGAGGCCTGCCATATCTTTAAGGGCTAGAATCTGAACACCTTGTTTTTCGAGCTCTTTAGCTAATTTAACATAATAATCTAAGGTATAAACTTTAGACCGATTTGGATTCAAAATATCACCGGTATAGCAAATGGTCCCTTCGACCAGTTTGCCAGTTTCTAAGGCCTTTTCAATTGGTAATTTTAAGGACTCTAACCAATTTAAAGAGTCAAAAATCCGAAAGACGTCAATACCTTGTTTGGCAGATTCCGCAATAAAAGTCGCCACCAAATTGTCGGGATAATTTTTATAACCTACGGCGTTTGAGGCTCTTAATAACATTTGAAAAGGGATATCTGGAATTGCTTGTCGTAGGACTTGTAGACGTTGCCAAGGGCTTTCTTTTAAAAAGTTATACGCCACATCAAAAGTTGCCCCACCCCACATTTCTAGAGAAAAATAATCTTGCATAGTTTCGTTCATAAATGGAGCCACTAGCAACATATCACTTGTTCTTAATCGAGTTCCTAACAATGACTGGTGGGCATCCCGTAAGGTTGTGTCCGTTAGAAGGGGTGTTGACTCAGCCAAAATCTTCTCTATAACAGCTTGGGGACCAGCTTGATCAAGTAAATGCTTATAAGATTGCTCTTGATGTTTATGACGTAACCAACGTTTACCTGGCCGATCCAAAGATTCTTTGTGGAGTTGATACTGATGTCCTTCAACTTCGGGGACGATTCGTTTAGGAAAATCAGGTTTTGTTCCCTTTTTAATCCCTGGAAATCCATTAACTGAGACGTTGGCAATATATTTCAATAACTGAACGCCACGATTTCTTGGCGGAACAAACTCAAAAAGTTCTGGGTGATTATCAATAAAAGTGGTATCAAAATCACCTTGATTAAATTCAGGGTGTTTTAAAATATTCTCTAAAAAACGAATGTTGGTCTTGAGTCCAACCAAACGAATCTCACTCAAAGCACGTTGCATCTTTTCAATAGCGCCCTTCTTAGAGCGAGAATAAGAAGACACCTTAACTAATAAGGAATCGTAGAAGGGAGAAATCTGAGCCCCACCATAAGCATCCCCAGCATCAAGGCGGATACCAGCACCACCTGGTGAGTGGTATCCAACAATCTTACCAAAATCAGGGGAGAAGTTATTGAGCGGATCTTCCGTGGTAATTCGACATTGAATGGCAAAACCTTTTGCCTGAATGTCAGTTTGATGCGGCATATGGATGGCAGGCCCGAACAAGTCTTCTCCATCTGCGATCAAGATTTGACTTTTAACAATATCAATTCCAGTAATCAGTTCTGTCACCGTATGCTCAACTTGAACTCGTGGATTCACTTCGATGAAATAATAATCATCACCTGCTACTAGAAACTCGACCGTTCCGGCATTTTCATAACCAATATGGTTCATTAATTGTAAAGCCGCACGAGTCAATTTATCCCGCATACTTGGAGACAAGTTAAATGAAGGAGCGATTTCCACGACCTTTTGATGGCGCCGTTGAATTGAACAGTCGCGTTCAAATAAATGGACCAGGTTTCCATGTTGGTCGCCAATAATTTGGACTTCAATGTGTTTTGCATTTTCTACATATCGTTCCACATAAATAGAATCATCGCCAAAGGATGTTTTGGCTTCTGATTTGGCTCGGTCATAAGCTTGTTCAAGTTCGTCGGCTTGACGAACAATGCGCATCCCCTTACCACCGCCGCCATTGACCGCTTTAATCATTATTGGATATCCATGTTCTTGAACAAAGGATTTAACTTCTGATAAGGACGCCACGCCTCCTTGAGAACCAGGAATTACAGGTAAATCAGCAGCTAGAGCAGTTTCTCTTGCTTGAGTTTTATTCCCGAACATTTGCAAATGTTTTACTTGAGGTCCAACAAAAATAATTCCCTCTTCAGCACATCTTTGGGCAAACTCTTGATTTTCTGATAAAAAACCGTAACCTGGGTGAATTGCATCCACACCTTTTTCCTTTGCTAAGTTTATAATCCCTTCAATATCAAGATAGGCCTCAATGGGACCTAAATCCTCACCAATTAAATAAGAATAATCGGCCTTTTGTCGGTGTAAGGCACCAACATCTTCTTTAGAATAGATTGCAATGGTCTCAATGCCTAGTTCGTGACTTGCCCTGATAATCCGGGTAGCAATTTCGCCCCGGTTAGCAATGAGTAATTTGTGGATTTTATTCATAATTTCCTCCTATCGGGCCTTCGGTCCATTTCCTAATTGTAAACAATTATAGCATAGTATCCCTTTGCATTATCACTAATAAATCGGTAACTGGTAAAAAGGAAAAAATATTCCCTAACTAATTTTCTTCTTGGATAAAATCAGTTACTTCTTAAGTAACTTAGAAAATCAATAATCTAAGTTAATTCTTTAAGAATGGAATGTTTTATTTTTCTTCAATTAAGAATGTTTTTTTATAAGGTCCGCAAACTTATTTGATTCTTCAAGACCGTAGGCGCCAACATGAATTTTTGTTCTTTTTTTCTCTTGTCCTAGCAAGAAATCTATATGTTCTTGACTTAAAGAGACATCATCACTTAGTCGTAAATCATCAACTTTAAAAGGAACACTAGTTAAAATAATTTGATCAAGATGTAAGCCATCTTTAACGAGGTCTTTTAATTTAGTGATGGAAGGAAAGACTAGCATGATGGTTTGATGCTTGTCTTTTAAGAGTGGTAATTTAGTAATGGCCTGTTCTTGAGAATAATACCGACACTGAACATCACCAGCAATTGCCACTTCGATAAGTCCTTGTTTGAGCTTATCATTTACTAATTCATTATCCACGATAATGATTAGTTGTCCTTGAAATTCATGAAACCAACGTAAGCCAATTTGTCCATGGACATAATGGTCATCAACTAAAGCGATTATCTGCTTGGACATTTCTGCCCCTCCTTTTATTATCATTAACTTGCCAAATCATAATACAAAAACATAAAAACTGCAATATTTAGTCATGAGAATTGTCACCATTACTTATCTTTTATAGTATACTAGTTATAAGAATTAAGGATAAGGAGTATCAAATATGTTTCGTTTAACAAATCAAGTGAGTCAAAATCCCTTATTTACTGCTTTTGATATTGAAAAGAACAAATTAAACCATGTAAATGGACGTTTGATGGTTCTAAATAAAGCGAAAAGTCAAATTCTTTTTCGATTTGACCATCCAGTTAATTTAATCGAAGACAAAGGCTTGGCTTTGTTAGTTATAACTGATAACCCCCATGATCCTTCTAGCTTTCGTAAATATATCTTGAAAGGTGCGGTTCAAATCCGTCCTGGTAACTACTTTAATATTTTAGCCTTATCACAAACTAGCCAAGTCCTTCTCCTTCCCCAACAGAAAGACCATCCCCAACAAATTAAATTAGACTTTATTTTTGCAAGTAATATGGATTTTGAAGGACAGGTTCATTATTTTATGCCGCTTTCAATGACCTATGAATTTATCCGCGAGAATGAATCTTTAGTAAACCCCTTCCCCAATTTTTGGCATCTTTTAATCCTTGATCATGGTCAAATAACTTTAAAGCATAATCAGATGAATTTATCTCTTAATGATTCACAATACGTTTTTTTACCACCTAACCAAGATTACAATTTGTTGGGTGTATCTAAACAAAGTTCTTATATCCTCCTACCCTTTACCAGCAAAATAGACTACCACTTTGATTCTGGAAAAATATTGACATTGAATCAAGTAAATAAGGACCTTATCCAGGAAATTATTGACTTACTTGCTTTATCTGCTCTTGACTATTTACAAAAGGCTAAAGTCTTCGCTCTATTCCAACTTGTTTTTATCAATCTCATTTCAAATAAAAATGAGAGACAAATTTTAAATAATACGACTAAGATGAAAGAAAAATCTGATAATAAAGCCTTTGAACTCATGGATACCTACATTAAACAAAATCTAGATAAAAACATTCAAGTAGCAGATCTAGCCAATTTATTTAAACTATCTCGGTCTACCCTCCAACAACTCTTTAATACCTATGTTAATATGACCCCCAAGCAATATATTAACCATTTACGTTTAAGTGAATCTAAGCGACTTATTCGTGAGTCTACTTTGTCTTTATCAGAGATTGCGTTGCAACTAGGGTTTGGATCTATCCAGTATTTTTCCCGTGCCTTTTCCCGTGAATTTGGTATGAGCCCTTCCGCCTATGCCAAACAAAAATTTCAATGAGTTCATTCAAAAATTAAAATCAAGAAAAAAATAGACTATGTTCCTTTCACTGTAGAGGTGAACCGGACATAGTCTATAAAATTTATTTATGCTTATGCTAACTTAGCTAATAAATCTGGGCGGAAGCCATTAAAAGCAGGCTCATCATCTGCTTCAACAACTGGAACAGATTGAAAACCAAGGGCTTGGACATGTTCTAGTGCACTGGCATCTTCAAAGATATCAACGGATTTATAAGAAATTCCTTTATCATCTAAATATTTCTTTGTAAAATTGCATTGCATACAATTTGGTTTTGAATATACGGTAACCATATTTAATTCCTCATTTCATTAAAAATACTATAGTAGTATTTTAGCTTATTATGCAGAACTAAACAAGATATATGGTTTAATTAGGTTAAAAAACACAATATATAGGGCACTTCTAGTGTTAAAACCTATTAGCACTAGAAGTAATCCATAGATTATGTAAGAAAGTTGTTAGCAATTTTAATTCTATTCTTCACTCGTATTCAAGTTTTCTAATTCTTCATAGAGATCCGTTGTACTTAAATGTGTTATCTCATCCCTTTGATGGGAATTGACAATCCGGCCCCGGTGTAAGACCAAGATTTGATCAGCATACTTAATGGCATCAGCTAAGTGGTGGGTAATCATTAAGGTCGTTAAGTGAAAATCCCGCACCATAGTCTGGGTAATTTCCATGACTTGCCGGGCCGTCCGTGGATCTAGCGCAGCAGTATGTTCATCTAATAATAGAAGTTCTGGCTGTTTTAAAGTCGCCATTATTAAAGAAATAATTTGCCGTTGTCCTCCTGATAAGAACTCAATCGGAACATCGAGGCGATTTTCAAGGTCTAAATGAAATTTACTTAAATAATTAGCTAAGTCACTTTCCTTCTTTTTTGATAGTGATAAAGCTAAACCGCGTTTTTCTCCCCTCTTCTCAGCCAATACGAGGTTTTCGAAAACAGTCATCCGTGGTGCCGTACCATGACTGGGGTTTTGGAATACTTGGCCAATTTTTGAGACAACTTTAGAAAGTGACATTTGATCGATTCTTTGGCCCGAAAGATAAATTTCTCCACTGTCAATATCAATTTGCCGGGTCAAAGCATTAAACAAGGTCGATTTACCCGCGCCATTCGTACCAATAATAGCAGTAGTAGACCCTTCTTCGATGGAAAAATTAACTTGGTCTAGAGAGGTAATAAGGTCCCCCGTTTTACGTTGGAAATTTTTGCTCACATTCTTAAAAATTACATGTGCCATTAGGCTTGCCCCTTTCTTTGTAAGCTATGTGGTAAGAAATAGCGAAACTTGGGTAAGGCTAAAAATACAGCTAAGACAAGGGCTGAGATAAGTTTGAAATCATTAGGATTTAAGCCCAATTGTAGGACAAATACCAAAATCAGACGGTATATAATTGCGCCCAAGACAATTGATATTAGGCGCACGAATAAAGTGACTTGTTTAGATAGTAAGAGTTCACCAATTACAATTGAAGCAAGAGCGATAACTACGGTGCCCGTCCCCATAGAAATATCAGTAAATGAGTTATCTTGTGAAATTAAAGCACCCGCTAAGGCGATTAGACCATTCGCAATCATTAGAGCTAAACAGGTCATAGATTTAGTTTTTATTCCGATAGATTGTGCCATCTTGGGGTTATCCCCCGTAGCGATCATGGCTTGACCAAGGTCAGTTCGGAAAAAGAATTGTAGGGCTAAAATTAGGATTAAACTGATTAAGAGACCAATAAAGAGTCGTTGGTAGTTTATATCTTCGATCAATGAAGCAATTAAACTATAAATCGTTTCTGAACCTCGGTAAGAGGCATTAGGTCGTCCCATAATCTGAAGATTAACCGAATATAAGCCTGTCATGGTTATGATTGATGCCAAAAGATCAGGTATATCAAATAAGGTGGTTAATAGGCCTGTCACTAGGCCAGCTAGCATCCCGAATAAAATAGATACCACTAGAACCAAAATCGGATGCATGCCCTGACTGGCAAACATAACGGAAGCAGCCGCTCCAATCGTAAAGGAAGCTTCAGAAGTTAAATCAGTGAATCTTAAGATTCTGAAGGAAATATAGAGTCCCATGCCCATAATTCCCCAAAGAATCCCTTGGATTAAAGCAGAAAAATAAATAGTCATTCTTACTCACCTGCCACTGAGGTGACTTGGTCTTTTATTTCACCTGGCACCTTTAAGCCCAATAATTTAAGCGAATCTTCATTGACTAATACCTTGTAATCCTCAATATATTCGATGGGTAGTTGACCAATTTCTTGGCCACCTAAAACCTTACCTGCAAATTCAGCCGATTTTAGACCAATATCTTTTTGTTTAATTGCGGTACCTGCCACCGCTCCAGATTCAATCATTAATTCAACCGGTGAAAAAATCGGTTTTTTTGCTCTGTCTGTTACTGAAATGAGTGATTCAAAGGCAGAGGCGATGGTATTATCAGAACCAATAAAGATTAAGTCTGTTTCATTAGCTAGTTTCTCAGCCACTGTCTGCAGATCTAAGGCAGAAGAAATAGCTTGGACTTGCACCTCGAAACCTTGGCCTTCAGCAGCTTTTTGTGCTTTTTCAATTTCTGCCTTGGAATTGTCTTCTGAAGAAGAATAAATCATGCCTACTTTTTTAGCGTCTGGGACCATGGTCTTAATTAATTTAAACTGTTCTTCCATAGGAATTTGGTCGGAAATTCCTGAGATGTTAGCTCCAGGTTTTTCTAAAGAATCAATTAAATTAGCTGCCTCAGGATCAGTAATACCAGCTAAGATAATTGGAATATCAGAGGTCGCATTTTGTAAGGCTTGAGCCACGGGCGTTGTAATCGCAAAAATTAAATCAGGTTTTTGAGACGTTACTTGCTGAGAAATAGTGGTTAGTAAGTTCATGTCCCCTTCTGCATTTTGAAAATTTATATCAAGATTTTCACCTTCTTTGTAGCCTTGGTCAGCAAGACCCTCGATAACCCCTTCATGAATTTGATCTAAGGAAGGATGTGAGACTAATTGAACAATTGCAACAGATAAATGGTTATCCTCTGCTGAAACAAATGAAGGGAGACTCATCAAGACAAGACATAAGGCCAATAATAAGCTCATTAATTTGGATATTTTCATTTTAATCCTCTTTCTATTCTATGAACGCAAAGAAAAAAGCTAGCACAATCTATGTGTTAGCTCAAAATAACTTATGGGGGCTACCACATAGAATTCATAAATCTACGTGGTAAACGAAATAGCCACATAGATACAACTGCAGTCAAACTGGGTTGTATCCATGAATATGCTCCATGTTTACAACCTATCTATGCCAGCCTTGCCAACGGTTTAAATGGTTAATAAGAACATGTTTCATATTCGTGACTTCCTTTCTTTTTAATATTATTATCATAATCAGCTTTCAGCTTCTTGTCAAGGGTGGACTTCACTAGCAATTTGATTTAATCCATAGAAAACAAAATATTCTTGCTTAAACTTAATTCATGCTATAATCATAGTTAAGTCAAAAGGAGGTCACACCAATGTCATTTGATGGATTTACGACCCATATTATTAGTCAAGAACTCAGACAGGCTCTTATCGGAGGACGTCTGTCTAAAATATACCAACCTTATGAACAGGAGCTCCAGTTTGCCATCCGTAATCAGGGGCAAAACTACCGGTTAAATGCTTCGATTCACCCAGTCTACTATCGACTCCACCTCACCCAAGAGAAATCTTCCAATCCTCAACAAGCGCCCATGTTCTGCATGATCTTAAGAAAACACTTAGAAAACGCCCAAATCTTGGATATTTATCAACAAGATAACGACCGGGTGGTTGTCATGGAACTTTCTGGCCGGGATGAACTTGGCGATTTAAATACCTATCAACTCATTTTTGAGTTGATGGGCCGCCACTCTAATATTCTCTTGGTCAATCCGCAAAAACAAACCATTATCGACTGCATCAAGCATGTGCCGGCTTATTTAAATTCTTACCGGGTCCTTCAAGCAGGAGCCCCCTATCAAGCCGCACCGACCGATGACCAACAAGTCAATTTGATGGACCAGCCTATAAATAAACTTAAAGATTTTGTTGACCAAGCTAAAATACCGATTCTAGAAGGTCAAGCCGGACACTATATTCAAGGTTTAGGCAAACTGGGACAGGAAAGTCTAGCAGGTCTGATCACAGAAAGTGGCCGAGTCCAAACTGCACTTGAATCCTTTATCGACCAAGTAAAGTCACCCCAATACCTACTCCTTGAGAAAAAGGATAAGCTATTCTTTTACTTTATGAATCCGGATCCGTCTGCCTATCAAGTCATTGATTCCTTTGATTCCATGTCTAGCCTCCTTGATAAGTATTATAATCAAAAGGCCAAGCAAGACCATATCAAACAAATCTCAGGCAACTTAATTCAAAAGGTTAAGCAAGTTTTAGATAAAAATAAGGGGAAATTAAAGAAATTAGCTAAGGATTATCAAACTGCTGCTAATGCCGAAGACTACCGGATTAAGGGGGAACTCTTGTCTGCTTACGGTCACCAAGTCCAAAAAGGTCTGACCCAAGTTGACCTGCCCAATTATTATGAGGACAATCAACCACTAACTATTGCCCTAAATCCAGCCAAGTCTGCTATTGAAAATAGCCAGGCCTACTTTAAACGTTATTCCAAATACCGGGATTCTCTTCGTTTTATCAAAACTCAAGAAGAAAAAACTAACCAGGAAAATGATTATCTGGAAAATGTCCTAGTCCAAATCCAACAAGCGGATATTGAAGATATTGATGATATCAAAGCAGAACTACAAGACCAAGGTTACGTCAGCAAGGACAAGCAGAAACTAAAGAAACGGGCCAAGTCCAATTCTAAGCCCCGCCGCTATAAGTCATCAGACGGCGTTATGATTTATGTGGGCCGCAATAACAAACAAAACGACCAACTCAGTCTCAAACAAGCTGCCAAGAACCACTGGTGGCTCCATACTAAGAATATTCCCGGCGCCCATGTCATCATTGAGTCCGACAAGCCGTCCGACCGGACGATTACCCAGGCCGCCCAGATTGCTGCTTACTACTCTAAGTCTCAAGGGTCTAGCAATGTGCCGGTGGATTTAGTTCAAGTCAAACACTTACGAAAACCCAATGGAGCCAAACCTGGCTTTGTCATCTATGAGGGCCAACATACTGTCTTCGTGACACCTGAGGAAGCAGAGATTGAGGCCTTAAAAGTTAAATAAGTTGAAATGACCACTTCAATCGGATAATTTTCTGATTAAAGTGGCCTTTTTCTATATGCTTTTTGCCTACTTATTCCATATTATCAACTAACCACTGGCTAGCCTCTTCTTCCAGCTGGCGGGTTTCTTGATCAAGCAGCAAAGGGGCCTCAGGATATAGCTCACCTTTAGGCCCAGCGATGTAACCATCGGCAAATTGCAGCCTAAAGCTATCCTTTACCTTCTGATTGTCCGCTGGCTTGTCCCCCATATGTAAGGCCACATAGTTGGTCTCGAAATCATTGGCGATATCTAATTGTAGCTTAGCACTGTCCTCGGCCGACATATTAGGATTGACCAAATCCGTCAAAATACTTTCTTGGCTAGCCATTAATTGACTGGTAAAATCTCTAAACCCTTCATTAGCTGGGGCTAGCGCTATACCTGAATATACTGACCTGAATTTTAATATCAATATATAAACAAAAAAGTCACCAACTAGGTTTCATCCTAGTTAGCGATTATTTATTAAGATTCAATTTTTATTATTCTTCAGTGAAGGCTTCAGTCAATGGTGGAATAATTTGTTTCTTCCGTGACACTACCCCTGGTAAGTCAATTTGTTGTTCTTTCAAACTTTGTTTAAAAGCTTTTTCAGCTAGACTAGCTTTATTGCCTGCGACCAAACCAATGGAATTTGAATCTAAAACATCAGTCGCTACAAATAAGAATAAACTTAAGTCATCTTGAGCGACTGCTTTTTCCATTTCAGCTAACAAGGCCGCCTTCCGGTCAAGAATTTCATCAAAGCCGATAATATTAACTTGACCAACGCGGATCTTTTGATCATCCATTTCGAAATTCTTGGCGTCGCCATTTAAAATTTGATCTTCACTTTGGCTAGCAATATTGGTACCTGCTTTCAATAATTCTAGTCCATATTCGTTAAGGTTAACTTCAGCAATCTTAGCTAACTCATTAGCAATATCGATATCTTCCTTGGTACAAGTTGGTGATTTCAATAAGAGTGTATCTGAAATGATAGCAGATAACATAAGACCAGCAATGGCTTGTGGAATATCAATATCTTTTTCCTGGAACATCTTGTATAAAACAGAAGATGTAGAGCCAATTGGTTCAGCCCGATAATATAAAGGTTGGCCTGTATTGAAGCCGAAAATCCGATGGTGGTCTACTACTTGAATTACAGTGACTTGGTCAAGATCGTCCACTGATTGAATGGGCTCATTATGGTCCACTAAGACAACTTCTTCAACTTCATCTGCAACTGAGGAAACAATGCGGGGTAGCGAAACTTTAAAATAATCAAAAGCAAATTTACTTTCGTCATTGGCTTTGCCTAAGGCCACTGCTTCGGCCTCTTCACCGATGCGTTCTAAATAATAAGCCATCGCTACGGCAGCTGATAATGCATCTGTATCAGGATTTTTGTGTCCAAATACTAATTTTTTTCCCATTAATATGAGCCTCCTAAATATTCTTACATACTATTTATCTACTATTTTAGTACATTATGCTTCTTCAAGCAATAACAAAGGTGATTGTCTAAGAACTAAGACCTGACCTAATTTATCTAATTGGTCTAGACTAGATCCATTAGCCAAACGATCAGACTTAGGAACTTGGCGGGCTTGAATCGTAACCACAAAACCAGTGTCACCCGTGACCTCTAGCATCTGATCTAAATCTTGAATGAGAGCCGCAGATAAAACGCGGTGGGGATTATTCTTTAATTCTTTCAGCATCAAAATGCCTCGACTGCCCCGACTAGCGTCCGCAATAATTTGATTGTCAAAGCGTTTAATATTGCCTCGTTGTGTCATGAGAATAATTTGAGCTTGGCTTTCCATGCCTTGGTTATCCAATAGAAAAGCAGCTAAATAGTCATCCTTCTTAAGATTAATAGCAGTCACGCCTTGAGCTTTCAAGCCATATTCAGAAACCTCGGTTAATGGATACCGTAAACTATAGGATTTCTCCGTTAAGAGAATTACCTGGGCCACCGTATCCTGTTTCACTGCTGCCACACCGATAATTTCATCCGTCTCAGTTTTCATTTTCATCGCTTGACTTGGCCGTGACTTGTATGTCCGATAGCTGACAAAATCTGTCAATGGTGTTTTCTTAATCATACCTTCTTTGGTGGCCATGACCAAATATTGATCTTTATATTCTGCTAGTTCTTGGTCATTAATATCCCGACTTGCTGGACTGACAAAGACCACCTGTTCTCCGTCGGTTAAGTTGTATTGTTGAGATAAGTGCATGCCTAAATCTTTCCAACGAATATCTGGTAATTCATGGACCGGTAGATGGATATATTGTCCCTTATTTGTGATTAAGACGAGGGCTTGATAAGTGGACAACTCTTGAGCAAAAATAACATAATCGAGCTCGCGCACCCCTAAATCCATGGTGTCCGATGTCGCAAAAGAGCGTAGACTAGTCCGTTTAATATACCCTTCTTTAGTTACAGTAACCATCACTTGTTCTTCATTGACTAGGAGGCTTTGTTCAATATTAATCTCTTCAATTTCGACTTCAATTTGAGTTCGACGTGGCGATGGGAAGGCCTTTTTCACAGCTTTTAATTCATTAATTAAAGTGGCTTTTAAACTTTTATCCTTAGAAAGAATATTATGGTACATACCAATTCGTTCGTTTAACTCAAGTCGTTCGTTCTGTAAAGCAACAATATCGGTATTGGTCAAACGATATAGTTGCAAGGATACTATGGCTTCAGCCTGGTCTAGGGAGAAATCAAATTCCTTGGCTAAGTTTTCCTTAGCATGACTTTTAGATTCGGATTGGCGGATGGTTGCAATTACTTGGTCAAGAATTGACACCATGTAAATCAAACCGTCGACGATATGAAGGCGGGCTTGGTCTTTATTCAAGGAATACTGGGTCCGGCGGAGAATAACTTCTTTTTGATGGGCAATATAGGCTTCTAACATATCAATTAAGCCGACTTCATGAGGGCGTCGTTGATTGATCGCAATCATATTAAAATGATAGTTAATCTGTAAGTCAGTATTTTTAAAGAGATAGTTCAGAATCTGCTCAGCATCCGCTTCCCGCTTAATTTCAATGACCAAGCGAGTCCCATTTCGGTCTGATTCATCGCGAACATCGGCCATTCCTTCGACTTTTCGTTGAATTCGTATATCATCTATCCGTTGAATCAGCTTGGACTTATTCACTTCATAAGGTAATTCAGTAATAACAATTTGAGATTTTCCGCCTTTAAGACTCTCAATCGTCGAAGTGGACCGTAAAACGATTTTACCATGACCAGACTTATAGATTGCTTTAAGCCCTTTAGCCCCTTGTAAGATGGTACCGGTAGGAAAATCAGGCCCTTTAATAAACTTCATTATATCAGCCAAAGTATAAGTATCATGGCTTAACATGTAAACGGCAGCATCGATGACTTCCCCTAGATTATGGGGTGGAATCTCGGTCGCATAACCTGCGGATATCCCAGTAGCCCCATTGACTAAGAGGTTTGGAAACCGAGCTGGCAATACCATAGGTTCTTCTAAAGAATCATCAAAATTTAGAGCATAATCTACCGTGTCCATATGGATATCACGGAGCAATTCCATGGCAATTTTGGACAAGCGCGCTTCAGTGTACCGCATGGCGGCAGCTGGATCGCCATCCATAGACCCATTATTTCCGTGCATATCGATTAAGGGCTGCCGGTTCTTCCAGTCTTGACTCATTCGTACCATGGCCTCATAAACAGAGGAGTCACCATGAGGGTGGAAATTACCAATGACGTTACCCACAGTTTTGGCTGACTTACGATAAGGATTATCCGCGGTATTTCGGTCTTCATACATGGCATAGAGAATCCGTCTTTGAACAGGCTTCAGACCATCGCGAATATCAGGAAGAGCCCGATCTTGAATAATATACTTGGAGTAGCGACCAAAGCGATCCCCCAAGATATCTGAAAATGTTAATTCTTCGATATTTTGATTATTAGCTTGCATGGTCTACTCCTCTCCAAATAAAGACATTTGTTCTTGATTGTCATCAGTATCGGTTGATTCCTCAAAAGCTTGATCTTGATCCATGGCTGTGATGGCCTCATCTTGTAGGTCCGCTAAGCCTGGCCCCTTACTGGAATCATTCAACAAGGTATCTTCTTCATCTAAGGTGAATTTAACATTATCCTCAATCCACTTCCTCCGTGGTTCGACCTTGGCTCCCATCAGAGTAGTTAACCGTCTTTCAGACAAGGCTGCATCTTCAACCGTCACCCGGATTAACAAGCGAGTATCAGGATTCATCGTTGTATCCCAGAGTTGGTCGGCATTCATTTCTCCTAAGCCTTTGTAACGTTGTAAGATATAACCTTTTCCAATCTTCTGAGTCGCTACTTTTAATTCCTCATTCGTCCAAGCATATTCTATCTTTTCTTTCTTTCCAGAGCCCTTAGATATTTTATAAAGAGGTGGCATAGCTAAATAAACTTTACCAGCTTCTAGTAAAGGTTTCATATAGCGGTAGAAAAAGGTTAATAACAAGACCTGAATATGAGCCCCATCGGTATCCGCATCGGTCATGATAATCACTTTATCATAATTAATATCCTCAATATTAAAATCAGCCCCTACCCCAGCACCGATTGTATAAATCATAGTATTAATTTCTTCATTCTTCATAATATCAGTAATAGAAGCTTTTTCAGTATTAATAACTTTCCCTCGTAATGGTAGAATAGCTTGATAGCGCGGATTTCGCCCTAATTTGGCTGAACCCCCAGCTGAATCTCCCTCGACTAGATATAGCTCATTCATTTTAGCATCTTTGGATTGGGCTTTAGTTAATTTTCCAGAAATAAGTCGTTCCTGTTGTGAACGCTTTGCTCCCGATCTTGAGGCATCCCGGGCCTTACGAGCAGCCTCTCGAGTATTCCGAGCTTTAACTGCCTTACGTAAAAGTTCTTGGGCTTGCGGTCCATTTTCATTTAAGAAGAGGGTTACTGCCTCGGTTACAAAGTTATCAACTAAGGAACGAGCTTTAGGTGTTCCCAATTTTTCCTTAGTTTGGCCTTCAAATTGCAGATAAGCTTCAGGGACCCGAATCGACAAGACGGCTGCGATTCCTTCCCGAATATCAGATCCATCCAAATTTTTATCTTTTTCTTTGATTATACCGGTCCGCCGTCCATAGTCATTAAAGGCCTTGGTCAAGCCGGTCTTAAAACCGGTTTCATGGGTTCCCCCCATAGATGTTCTAACGTTATTGGCAAATGACATGATTGTTTCGGAGTAGCCATCATTGTATTGAAAGGCAAACTCAATTTCAAAATCGTCCACCGTACCAGAAGCATAGGCCGTGTCTGAAAAAGTATGCTTCTCTTCATTAAGGTATTTAATAAAATCTTTGAGTCCCTCTTCATAATGGAAGGTTTCTTCCTTATCACTCCGTTCATCTGTAATTTCAATCGTGAGTCCTTTTAACAGGAAAGCAGATTCGCGTAAGCGTTCAAGAATAGTCTCATACTTAATACTATTGGCACCAAATATTTTAGCATCTGGCATAAAATGAACTTGAGTACCTGATTCATTCTTTTGCTTATTTGGAATTTTCTTTAATTTTCCCTCAGGATGGCCCCCATCTTTAAAATTCATTTCATAGGTGTAACCATCACGTTTAACTTGAACTGTCAACCAGGATGATAAAGCATTAACCACTGAGGCTCCTACCCCATGGAGGCCACCGGCTGATTTATAGCCGCCTTGGCCAAATTTTCCTCCAGCATGGAGGACAGTAAAAATTACTTGGATGGTTGGAACCCCAGAAGCATGCATTCCAACTGGCATACCCCGGCCATTATCAGTCACCCGGATTGACCCATCTTTTAGTAACTCAACTTTAATCGCATCACAATAACCTGATAAGGCTTCGTCAACTGAATTATCTACGATTTCATACACTAGGTGGTGTAGGCCACGATGGTCGGTGGAACCAATATACATACCGGGCCGTTTACGGACCGCATCCAAACCTTCTAAAATCTGAATGGACTGGTCATCATAATTAGCATTGGTCTTATTTACCATGATTCACCTCAATTGTTTCTTTCTTTATCTTATTTATTCACAAAGCTAAGCATAAAGCTTCGCTATTTATAATAACCTAAAAATTAAAATTTTCAAACCTTGTCTTTTGTGATAAAATTGTACTAAATAAAAAGGGGGGACAATTATGAATATAATTATCTTACACATTTTAGTAATTTTATTAGCTTATTGTATTGGTTCGATTCCAACAGGGCTATGGTATGCTCAATATGTTCATCATCAAGATATTAGACAACTTGGCTCTGGAAATTTTGGGGCAACTAATATTGGTCGTAACTTTGGCCTTAAAGCCGCCGTCATTGTGACCGTCATAGATGTACTTAAAGGACTCATTTCAACAGTGCTAGCCGGCTGGATATTTGCTGAAAGTCCAGCAGCCGTTATGTTGACCGGTTTAGCCGCTGCCTTAGGTCATGCCTACCCAATATGGGCAGAATTTAAGGGGGGTAAAATGGTAGCTACTTCATTCGGGGTTCTGGCCGGCTTTAACATTTGGTTAGGCATTATTGCTGCCATAGTCCTATTTTTGTTTATGTTCTTATTTTCAATTGTTTCCTTTGCAGCCATGACCTCTTTTTATATTGGTGTCATCCTAGTTGCGTGTTTTGCCCATTCTTGGATTTATGTCATTGGCTTCACCCTACTCTGGTGTCTTCTACTTTTCCGCCACGAAAAGAACCTTAAAGCCTTGGCTAAGAATGAAGAACGTGTCATGTCTTTTGGGCTTCATCTATATGAGAAAACAATTTATCCCCTCATTAAAAATTATTTATATGAAAATGTAGAAGTCGATGACCTGGCATAAATACAAATAAATCCCTAGTTAGAAAGACGATATATAGTGACCCCAAAAAGTTGGACCAGAGAGATGAGTACATATTTTATGTACTTGTCTCTCTTATTTTTTGTTTTCTAAGCAGCTTGAAGTGAATGGCGATAAGCAATTGGGCTCATCCAGTTTAATTTTTCTTTGATTCGTTCT
>NZ_AUAT01000002.1 GCF_000428865.1 Eremococcus coleocola DSM 15696 | reverse complement strand
TTTTTAACATCATCCGAGGATGATGGCCTGGACGCCCTGTGGAAGTAGGTTTAGGAAATTCACTATCAGGGATTGAATCAACGAATAAGCTAATGAAACGGGCATCGTGATTTTTAGCGATATCAAAATCTAAATTTAATACTAAAGAACAATCAGATGTGTTATAATGTTTATACATGAAAGCCACTCCTTTAAATGTATTTGTGCTTATTTACATTATATCATGTGAGTGCTTTCATGTTTACTAAAATAATAAAAAAAGGTCATTATCACGATTGCGATAATGGCCTTGTCTTTTTATGGACTGGACTTTTTGCCCAGCCTCTTCGTTCTTTAAACTTAATCGAAAGTTTCGACATAGGTATTCAGCGGATTAAAGCTGCCTAAGCAATGAGTCAGGTGAAGCCCCAATTTAAGTGGTTTGAGAATTCGATTCAAATTATTTACCAGTGATTGCGTCGATAGATGGTCTAAGCCAAAATCAACAGAAGGTCTATCGGGCTCTAGAATATGATGTCAATGCCAGTTCTGACCTGATTGAGGAAAATGATTTTGGTAAGAATAAGGTTTTGAATTTATTAGAAGAGCTGATTGACCAGGGCTATGTTGAAAAGATAGGGCGAGGTCAGGGAACCCGTTATCAGGTCAAATCGATTTGATAATTTAGGAATGATTTTTGGCTAGTATATTCGCTTTATAGTCATAAATCCAATATAATAGAGAGTAAGATTTAGGAGGGGTGTTTATGCCCGAATTACCAGAAGTTGAAACCAACCGACGAGGCTTGGCCCAGTGTGTGACTGGCTTGACTATCGACCAAGTTGATATTTATTGGCCGCGGATTGTGAAGACAGAGATGGATTTGCTTAAGTGGAGTCAAGAACTACAAGGGCGGACCATTGAGCGGATGGACCGGCGGGCCAAGTATTTGATCTTTGTCTTGAGTCAAGGTCTAGCTTTGGTTTCCCATTTACGGATGGAAGGCAAGTATTTCTACTATCCGGTTGATCAGATTCCTGAAGTAAAAGGGAAACATGTGCATTTGATCATGACCTTTACTGACGGCAGTCAACTCCAATACCAAGATGTGCGTAAGTTTGGCCGCTTTGAACTCATGCCCCAAACAGAATTAGCAGATTATTTTAAGGCGAAGAAGATTGGGCCGGAACCGACACCGGAAAGTTTTAAATTGGATGGCTTTTATGCCAGCTTAGGCAAGATTTCCCGAGCTATAAAGCCAGCCTTGTTAGACCAGAAATTAGTGGCTGGTTTGGGCAATATTTATGTGGATGAGGCTTTATTTCAGGCCCAGATCCATCCCTTGACTCCGGCAAAGGATTTGTCTTATGACCAAGCCAGCCGTTTGCATGCAGCCATTATTGATGTGCTAGCGCGGGCAGTTGAGGCTGGAGGAACAACCATCCGAACCTACTTGAATTCCTTAGGGGAAGCAGGGTCTTTTCAAGTTCAATTGGCTGTCTATGGTCAGACCGGTCAGCCTTGTCCCCGTTGTGGTCATCCCATTGAGAAGATGGTGGTGGGGCAACGCGGCACCCATTATTGTCCTATTTGTCAGCCCTTATATGAGGTGTAATATGAAGCAAGTTATTTTAACCGGAGGTATTGCGACAGGAAAGTCGACTGTCTCTAACTATTTACTAGAAAAGGGTTATCCTGTCATTGATACGGATATCCTGTCTCGTCAGGCGGTAGAACCTGGTTCTCAAGGTTTGAGTCAGATTGTAGCTGATTTTGGGTCTCAAGTTTTGACTCCAGAAGGCAACCTAGACCGAGATGCAGTCGCACGGTTAGTTTTTCAAGATTCTAAATGGCGGGACCGTTTGAATCAAATCGTCCATCCCCTAGTCTTTAAAGCGACGAAAGCAGGCTTGGATGACTACCGGCAAGCCGGAGCTGAGCTGGTTTTTGTCGATATGCCTTTGTACTTTGAAGTAGGGGTTAACTATTTGGACCAAGTCAAACCGGATCAAGTCTGGTTAGTCTATGTGGATGAAGACACCCAGTTAAAACGTTTGTTAGATCGCAACCATTATGACCTGGACCATGCCAAGGATCGGATTGCCAGTCAATATCCTATTGAAGAGAAGGCCCAACAAGCTGATGTGGTCATAGATAATCGCGGAATCATTGAAAATACCTTGAAACAAGTTGACCAAGCCTTGACAGAATTAATATAATAGAAGATAAGCAAGCTAAGTAAAGGAGTGAAGTCATGCAGTGTCCTAAGTGTCATGCCCAGAATTCAAAAGTAATTGACTCTAGACCGGCTGATAATGGGCGGTCCATTCGGCGGCGGCGGGAGTGTCTTGAATGTCATTATCGTTTTAATACCTATGAGCGGATTGAGCATGCTCCTTTATTAGTAGTGAAACGCGATGGGACCCGCCAAGAATTTTCCCGGGAAAAATTATTGCGGGGAATTGTTCGAGCGGCTGAAAAGCGGCCGGTGGCCCATGAGCAAATGGCCGAGTTAGCAGCTAAGGTGGAAGAACAAATTCGCGATTGGTCTGACCATGAAATTGAAAGTCGAGACATCGGTGAATTAGTCATGCCTTTATTAATGGAACTCGATGAAGTGGCCTATATTCGTTTCGCTTCTGTTTACCGGGAATTCCAATCTAAGGAAATGTTTTTGAAAGAATTAGAAGAAATGGAAGCCAAATTGGCAGCCAATGAAAAAGATGACCCGAATGGGCCAAAACAAATGGAGTTAGATGTTCAATGAGTCATATCATGCAAGCCAACCAACCCTTTGTGGTGAACCGCCATCATAATTTGACCGTTCAAGACTTGGAAGTTTTGACCCAAGCCTATTTACCCATTATTGGTGCCCAGGCTCAAGCCCTCTATGTCACCTTATTTCAGTTTCAAACGGGCTTAAACCATTTATCCGATTCCTTTATTCATGCCCAACTCTTGGCCCAGTTAAATATGGGACTAGACCAATTTGACCAAGCCCGGATACGTTTAGAAGGGATTGGTTTAATTCAAACCTACCGGGATAAGAGTTCGCAGGGGTCTTACCAAAAACAAACGATTTTATATGTATTACATGAACCTTTATCTTGGTATGATTTTTTTAATCATCCTTTGTACTCTGCCTTGTTATACAAACAAATTGGTCAGATAGCCTATGATAATCTAGTTCAAGCCCAGGTCGAATACCGGGTGAATGATGAATTATTCACTGAAATTACGACAGCATTTGACCAAGTTTATCATCTGAATCTGTCTCAAACTTGGCACCACCAAGAAAATTCTAGTCAACTAGCGGCTAAGGAAGCTGAAACTAACACGATTCTTTCTTCAGCTAATTTTGACTATGCCAAGTATTTGAAGTACATGATGGCAGAAGGCATTGACCACAGTGAATTAACCGGTGACCTTAAAGCACAAGTCTTAGGCTTGCATCAACTTTATGGCTTGAATGAGATTGACCTGGTGCGGGTCACCAACTTAGCCACCAATCATTTGAATGGCCGGGTGCAACTGGACCGAATGAAGGAGATAGTCGAACGCCGGCCTGAGTTTAGGAATAAAGGTGCCCAGGGATCTACGGTCCAAAGTCAAAAAAGTTTACAGAAAATTAAACAGAAATTACACCAAGAGTATCCTAAACTCAATGACAAGGACATTAATATTATGGCCTTATGCCAGGTGATGTCTGTCCAAGACTTCCTGATTAAATCCAAAGAAGCTAAAAAAGGCTTTGCGACCGACCAGGAACAGTTTTTTGTCAAGGACTTACAAGAAAAAACCAATTTACCAACGGATAGTTTGAATTTTTTAATTTATTATTTATTAATTATTTCCAAACGGCCCAACTTGTATAAGTCTGACTTGCAGCGGGTGGCTAATGAGTGGCAACAAAAGGGTCTCAAAGATATTAGTGATATTTTGGCTTATATTGGCCAAACTAAGAAAGACCAAAGTAAGCTACCTTACCAAGTTTATCAGGGCAATAAAACAGGTAGTTACCGGGAAGTACGGCCTTCATGGATGGATCAAGGTCAGGATGCTGGCAATAATGAAGGTCAGCCCCTGAAGGATCACACGGGTCAAGAAGTGGATGAAGAAACCATTCAAGCCCGCTTAGATAGGTTGTATAAGGAGGACCATCAAGAATGAAATCAATTCAAGATATAATGAAAGATTTACCCGTCCAGGCAGGCAATCGGGCGCGCTACCAGGAACATTTGCGTGATTTGATGGCTTACCCAGCAATCCGCAAATTTTTGCAGGCCAACCGGGACCGGATCAATCAAGATTATTTACAAGCATCTATCTCCAAGCTCAATGAATTTATGACGTCAATGAAAACCTATGAAGCAGCACCGGCGGAAGATAAACCGGCCTTTGTACCAAGTTTGGTTTTAGGGCGTCATTATATTGATGTGGCCTACCATCCGACGGAAGCTTTTCTACAAGCTCGTAAGCAAGCGGAAATGGGCCGGTTATTGAATAATCGGATGATGTCCAAGGATGTCCGTCAGGCAAGCTTGAAAGACATTGAGTGGAATACCCCTGAACGCAAGGCCTTGATGCAAGAAGTGTTGAATTTTGTGGAAGCCTATGAAGCGGGTCAAACTGGCCTTCAGGGTCTATATGTATCAGGACCATTTGGAGTTGGTAAGACTTATATTTTTGGTGCCTTGGCTAACCGTTTGGTTGAAAGTCACCATTCTGTTACCATGATTCACTATCCGACTTTTGTTCAGGATATGAAGGAGGCTATTAATACCAAGAATGTCCAGTCCTTACTGGACAAGGTGAAGCAAGTGGATGTGCTCTTTATTGATGATATCGGTGCCGAAGCGAATACGCCTTGGGTTCGGGATGAAATCCTAAATATTCTCTTGGAATACCGGATGAAAGAGTCCTTACCAACTTTCTTTACCTCTAATTTTAACTTGCGCGAGTTGGAACAACATTTGGCCAATGTGAAGGGTGGCGTTGAAGCCACCAAGGCTGCACGGATTATGGAACGAATTAAATATTTAGCCAAAGAAACCACCCTGTCTGGGGCTAATCGCCGGCAGATGGGACGGTCTTGATAGTCTGTCTAATATATAGAGCTCACCGGAAGGTGGGCTTTTTTTGTGGGGCGGATTGGCTAGATGATGGGTAATAGTGAATTGACGGTGTGAATGAGTATGGATTTGCAATGAATTTTGTCTGGCGGTGTGAATAAGATAGATTGGCATCGTCTTTGTCTACTTAGAGTTGATAATAAACGGCTGCCTGGTTAAACCGGAAAGTTAATCAAGTCGAAAGGAAAGAAAATCTCTGATTTTCTCGATTGTTACTCAGTTATCTAATAATCTATTGACTTAGATGGACTATATGCTGCAATAAAGTATCAGCTACTTATAAAAAAAAGCGGAATGATTTACTATGAGCGAGGCCTTTAAAATATACTACCATTCTCTCCGAAATCTCACATTCCCCTTGTTTTTACTAACCTAAGTGTTATAATTAGTGCAAATAAGATTGAAGCCAACGGTTTAGGTTATTTTTTCTAGAGAGAAGTGGGACGGTGCGACACTTCAAGGTAGCTTAGATTTAGACCCCTTCATGATTGTTGCCAGGAACGGAAACAAGTATTGGCGGCCGTGTGAACGCGTTAAGTTCTTTGAGGCTGGTGTGGGCGTGACCCATCACACAGTGAACTTGGGTGGAACCACGTTAGAATGTATGTAACGTCCCTTGCCGTCGGCTGACGGTGAAGGGATTTTTTTATTGGTAATTAAATTTAGGAGGATGCAACATGGCAAAAATTAAACTTACTTTTCCTGATGGAAATCAAAAAGAATTTGATGCGGGCGTAACTATAGAAGACGTAGCGGGATCTATTTCCAATTCTTTGAAAAAAGCAGCATTAGCAGGTAAACTTGATGGTCAAATTATTGACTTTCACCAACCGATTGAACAAGATGGTGCGATTGAAATTATTACCGATAAGTCACCTGAAGCTTTAGACTTATTACGTCATTCAACTGCTCACTTAATGGCCCAAGCCATGAAACGTTTGTATCCTGAAATTCATTTTGGGGTAGGACCTGCTATTGAAAATGGTTTTTACTATGATACTGATAAGCCTGAAGCTTTAACAGACGCTGACCTACCAAAAATCGAAAAAGAAATGAAAAAAATCGTTTCTCAAAATTACCCAATTGAAGGCCGGGTGGTCAGCCGTGAAGAAGCTCTTGATATCTTCCAGGATGATCCTTATAAAGTTGAATTAATCAATGACTTACCAGAAAATGAAGAAATTTCTGTTTATACTCAAGGCGAATTCACCGACCTTTGCCGAGGCGGTCATGTGCCATCCACTGGTAAAATTAAAGCCTTCAAATTATTATCACTAGCGGGTGCATACTGGCGTGGTAACTCTGATAACAAGATGATGCAACGGGTATATGGTACAGCCTTCTTCAAACAAGCTGACCTAGATACTGAATTAAAACGTCGCGAAGAAGCCAAAGAACGGGACCACCGTAAATTAGGTAAAGAATTAGGCTTATTCATGATTAGCCAAGAAGCTGGTTCTGGGTTACCATTCTGGTTACCCAAAGGTGCGACTATCCGCCGAGTGATTGAACGTTATATCATGGATAAAGAAATTGCCTTAGGCTATGAACACGTCTACACTCCTGTGATGGCTAAGACTGACCTTTATAAAACCTCTGGCCACTGGGCCCACTATAAAGATGATATGTTCCCACCAATGGATATGGGGGACGGCGAAATGTTAGTTCTACGTCCAATGAACTGTCCGCACCATATGTTAATTTACAAAAATGAAATTCACTCTTACCGTGAATTACCAATCCGGATTGCGGAATTGGGTATGATGCACCGTTATGAAAAATCAGGCGCCTTATCTGGTTTACAGCGGGTGCGTGAAATGACCTTGAATGACTCTCATATTTTTGTCCGTCCTGATCAAATTAAAGACGAATTCAAACGCGTCTTGAACTTAATTGCTGACGTTTATGAAGATTTCAATATTACTGACTATCGTTTCCGTTTATCTTACCGTGACCCTGAAGACAAAGAAAAATACTTTGATGACGACGCAATGTGGGAAAAAGCAGAATCCATGTTAAAAGAAGCCATGGATGAATTGGGCTTAGAATACTTCGAAGCTATAGGTGAAGCTGCCTTCTACGGCCCTAAATTAGACGTTCAATTCAAGACTGCGATTGGTCTAGAAGAAACTATGTCTACTATCCAATTAGACTTCTTATTACCAGAACGGTTCGACTTAACCTATGTGGGTGAAGATGGACAAAATACTCACCGTCCAGTGGTTATCCACCGTGGCGTGGTTTCAACCATGGAACGTTTCGTGGCTTATTTAATCGAAGAATACAAGGGGGCCTTCCCAACTTGGTTGGCACCAGTTCAAGCTATTCTTTTACCAGTATCACCAGAACATCATGGTGACCGGGTGGAAGAAATCTACCATGCTTTACAAGAAGCTGGTTTTCGGGTAGAAATGGACCTAAGGAATGAAAAACTAGGCTACAAGATTCGTGAAGCGCAAACTTCAAAAATCCCTTACCAAATTGTCATTGGGGACCAAGAAGTGGAAGATGGGACCGTCAATATCCGTCGCTATGGCGCTCAAGACTCTAACTCTGTCTCACTAGAAGACTTTATTGCCTTACTAAATGAAGATGTAGCCCGTAAGAGCCGTCCAGCAGCAGACGCAGAATAAAAGCAAAAATAATTGATAAAGTAAAAACTGGAACCCGGTGTGGTTCCAGTTTTTGCTTGACTAAAGCTGTCAGCCGTTGGTTGCCTTTTCATTTTTTTCAAATTTGGTCCTTAAATAGTCACGGCTTATTCACAATTAATCGGTATAGTGAAGATAGTCCAAATGGATTTTTGAAAGGATTGAATTATGAAAAAATTAATTAAAGTAGTATCTAGTCTCCTAGTCATGGCGAGCATGTCGCCTCTTGTTTTTGCGGATAAAGTTGCCATTGACCCCATGTTCACCTATGGTGGGTCACTTAACCAAGAACAATTAGTGGAAACGCGGAAGGCCTTAGGGGTCCAAGCGGGTACGAAAGAAATTCCAGTCCAGGTATCCGAATTAAATGGTCTCTTGAATGACACCTATCCTTATAAACAAGTGTATTCATCGACTTATATCACCCCCGCTTCCAACAATGGTCAAGTGACGGTTGAGATTGTTACTCCGAATACCATCACTGATATTACCCCTAACCAATATCAAAATGCGGCCATTACCGCGGGAGCAGTGGATGTCAATATTAAAGTGGCTTCTGCAGTCAAGGTGGATGGTTCTGGCGCTTTAGCCGGAGTTTATAAAGCCTTCCAAGCTTCTGGTCAAACTCTGGATAGCCAGGCTGTTGCAGTTGCCCAAGATGAATTGAATGTTACGTCCTCTATTAACCAAGAACACCAAAATCAATCAGGCTATTCAGATGAACTCTTGAATGCAGCCATTGCTGAAATTAAGCAAAATGTCCAAACCGAAAAAGATGCCAATGGAGGAACGATTACCCAGGAAGCAGTGCAAAATATTGTGAATAACGTGATAAACAATTATAATTTAGGTGATATCTTATCCAATAATAATATTCAAGACATCCAGAATTATATGACTAATTTCTCCAACCTAGAATTAAGCCAAGCTCAAAAAGATCAACTGGCCCAATTTGGTCAAACCTTGCAAGAACAAGGCGGTCAATTATTAGATAAGGCGAAGACTGCTTGGAATGGTCTAGACGAAGAAACTAAGTCTGGTTTTATGCAAATGTTACAAAATATTTGGAATGCTATTGTAGAATTTGTGTCATCATTGTTTGGAAATTAATTGATAGAAAAGGGGAATTCCTATGCAAGCAAAAAAATTTAGTCTTGTTATTGCTGCGTCTTTGTTATTTGGACAATTTGTTCCCGTGGATGCCATCTCTAATCAACAAGCGGGACAACCCATTGTTTCTTTAGGAGCTTCGCTCGATCCAACCGCTCAAGAACAAACCAAAGGAATTCTAGGGGCAAGTGCTGCACCCGCTGATAATATTCTTTATGTGGACGGACCGACCATCAATAAATATTTGCAAGACGGTTCTAATGAAGCTACCCAGGTTTTTTCATCAGCTTATATTATGCCCCAAGCTCCTGGATCTGGTGTCAGAGTTGAAATCGTAACCCCTGAAAATATCCAAAAGGTTAGTCGTGATACCTATCAGAATGCTGCTATTACGGCGGGGGCCAAGGATGTCTTAGTCCGGATTGCGACCATTCAGCCCGTTACCGGGGAAGGGGCTTTAGCTGGAGTTTATGCTTTAATGGAAGCCACTGGAGCCAAGTTAGACCAAGCTTCGGTTAAAGTCGCTGAAAAAGAAATCCAAGTCATTCAAAATGTTCAAGCTAATACCCAAATATCTAATGTAGAAATTAACCAAGTCATTACCCAACTGAAACAAGAAATTACGGTTAACTTGGTAGACGGTAAAGATCTTGATGTGAATGCCTTAGTTGATAAATTATTAGCCGATAAACAAATACAAATGGACGATGCTGATAAAGAAAATATCATTGGTCTCTTAAAGGAATATGCTCAAACTGAAACAGCCAAGAATAAAGATACCGTTCAACAATTAGATGTGAACCTGGCTGGGGACTGGCAATCAATTCTGGAAGAAATGCCAGCGGAAGCTAGCCAAAGTCTTGAAGAAATTCAAGCCAAGGGTAATCCTGATTTTTCAGATACCAATAAGTATCATCCAGTTATCCAAGCGACAGCCGATGCCCTAATGGCAGCTATCAATGACGGTAGCATTGCAGATTCTAATGTATATAATGATACCTTTATTATTGAAGCCATGAAGCCTGACTTAAACGCTGATGAAAAAGCGGCCCTCAATCAAATTCGGACCACTTATGTGGAAGCTCGTATGGCTGCTGGTGAAGAAGTGGGGGCAAGTCTCAAGGATAAACTCTTGGCTGGGTTAGCTGAGGTCAATCGTTTGAAGATTGAAGATCCAGCATCTTACAATGATATTATGCTCATTGGTTTGACTTCTGGCTATATGCCGCAAAGTTTGGACTATGATTTTGATGATTTGAATTCTGATGATCAAGTCAATACTTACATGGCTTATCCTTATTTAGTGGAAAAATTAAATGAAGATAATGTCTTCAACCGTTTCAGCGTGAATAAGGAAAGTAAGGAAGTCACTATTTTACAGAATTTAAATGGCTTAAGTGCAGGCGCACTTGAAAGCATTACCTCTGGCAAAATGATTAATGGGGTTGCTTTAGAAAATCACTTTGAATTGTTACCTGTACCCGAATTGCCTGAGTCAGATTCAGCGGCCAGTGATGATAGTCAAAGCAGTGAGTCTAGCGAAGACGAAAGTCAAGAAAGTGGCCAAAGTCAGGCGCTTAGCCAAGATCAAGCCTTAACTGCGGTCCTTAATCAAACAGGTCTAACAGGTGTATCTTTAGATGTGGCTAGTCAAGATGAAACTGATGGTTCTTGGATTATTTCAATTATTTTCGATGATGATCAAAGGTCTGCCGGTGTTTATCATGTCCACAATGATGGAACCATCGAAGTGGTTCAAGAAGCCCTAGCTCCCGAAGGCCAAGAATAAGTAAATAGTTTTTTAGGTGGAATTTAATAATCCCTCCAGTTTTAATCGCAGGTCTGCGATTGGCTGGAGGTTTTTTTGTCAATTTTAATTTAAATTCTCAACATTTTTATGCTACCATTCGAAGCAGAATTGCCGGAATAGCTCTGAGACTGCTGAATTGTAGCGGTCTTTATTTTGGGCGATCATGATCGACCGGTAAAAATGTTCACTAAATGGTCGAATTGCGATCCGAGCATGGTTGGGGATGGAGTCAAGGAAAAATTTGGAACAGATGGTTATTCCAAAACCAGCTTCAATCAGGTGAAGGGCGAACATCTCATCAAATATTTCAAGGTCTGTATCGGTTTAATATGTTGACTTTTGAGAATATCACCGATTTCAAAATCGATTTTTTCTCCAGAGCAGATATAGGTGTAGTCCTGAATATTTGCAATCGGTACAGAAATATCTTTGGCCAGAGGATGGTCCAAGGGGAGAACCGCAACCAACTCGTCTTTAAGAATAGGATTATATTCAAAATCGTCTGAGCCGTACTTAGAGGTAAAAGCGATATCGCTTTTACCATTTTCTAGGCGTTGGTGAATTTCGCCCTGGCTGCCAGGGAAAATATTGAATTTGATATAAGAATGTTACAAGTGGATTAAGGTAGACCATTAGCTATGCTATACTGGTAAAAAGGAGTGATTGAATGCCGAGTGAAAAAGAGAAAATGCTGGCTGGTGATTGGTATGACGCCAATTACGACCAAGAATTAATTGCGGCACGGCGCAAAGCCCAAGATCTGTGTTTTGACTTAAATCAATTGAAACCCAGTCAAGTAGAAGCTCGTAAAGCGGTACTGACAGAATTATTAGGCCAAGACTATCCCAGTTTAGACATTGTCAGCCCCTTTATTTGTGATTATGGTTATAATATTTCCTTTGGCCATGATTGTTTCGTTAATAGTTCTTGTTATTTTATGGATGGGGCGCCGATTCGACTTGGTAACCATGTCTTTGTGGGTCCCTTTACGGGTTTCTATACAGCGAGTCATCCCTTAAATGCTGATCGGCGTAACCAAGGTTTGGAACAAGCCCGTCCGATTACAGTCGGTGACAATGTCTGGTTTGGTGCTAATGTTTCGGTCATGCCCGGCGTGACCATTGGGTCTGGCTCTGTGATTGCGGCAGGGTCTGTGGTAACTCAAGATATTCCTAAAAACAGTCTTGCAGCAGGCGTTCCTGCAAAAATTGTAAAAACAATTGAGCAAACCGATTTATTGATGAATTAAGTAAATTTTGATGTAAAAATAATTAAAAATCAGGACACTTTATCAAAACTGTCTATCTCATTACGGCTAGATCCATTAATTTAACTGTTAAGAGCATATACCTGTAGATATTGTGGCCTGATTTTTTATTTTTCTACGTTTTCAATTATATAGGTTAAAAATCGTTTGGTGGTCAGGGGTAAGGTATCCCATTTATGCTAAGCTAGGGCAATTTGGCGGGAACTATGAGAAGTCCGTCTTTTTAGCGGATGAGAATGTGAAACCCTTCTTTATTGATTTTGCTAGTCGGGTTCAAGCCCAGATTGACTGACCTATTGTGGTGACAGGTGATTTTCGAAGTCAAGCTAGCATGGAACAAGCAATTGAGGAAGGCAGTAGAGCCATGATTGGCATGGCTAGACCCTTTGTCCTTAACCCGAACTTAGTTAAAGACAATGACCTTACCTCGATTAACGACAGGCCTTAAGAAATTAGACAAGGAATTGGGAAGTTTCATTGGATTGAGCTACTATGAGCAACAGATTGTCAGATTGGGACAGAATAAACCGGTTAAAATTCATATCAATGCTTGGTCAGCGATTGCTTATGCCTTGTCTATGCACGGACCAGCAGCACGACGTGCTAAATAATACCACGAACTTATGATAAGATTGGCTATAGTCGCTAAAATTTTTGATGTTACACTGTAACTTAAGTAAAGAAGGATAGAGGATTGATTAGAGATAATTCATAAAAAATAGTATAATGGAGAGATTGAACAGGGACCTCTCTTGGTAGCGACTAGAAAATGAATGCCTCGCAATGTATGACCTTGTTTCAATTGCTAAGGGACTAATATTACGATGACAGCATTTTCAAATAAGTACAGGAGCCAAGATGAATAATTTAGCGAAACTTTTGCAAGAAGCTACTCCCTTGCTTGATGTTTTACGTGATGAGCAGCGTCAGGCCATTCTTTTGATGATTTTGGAAAATAAGGAGCTGAACGTTAACAGTATTACTGAGAAATCTGAATTGTCTCGGCCTCCAATTTCTCATCATCTTAAATTGATGACGCAGGCTGAGGTGCTCCTTGTTAGAAAACAAGGAGTACACCGTTTTTATAGGATGAATTTCGACTGCATTATGCCAGTGATGAAAGAGAGGTATGAAAGCTTAGCTCAGCTGCAAGCATTGCAGGAAACGCCACATCTAGAGTAAAAAAAGAATTGGTTAGCTAATTCTCTTTATTATTTTATGGTATAGTAAACTTAGTAACTCATGGTTAGGCTGATTTTGGAAAGGATGCTAGCTTTGAATTATAAGTATTTACTTTTTGATTTAGATAATACCCTCTTGGACTTCCATACTTCAGAGCACCAGGCCTTGCTGGCAACTTTTAATGATTATCAGATTGAAGCCAGTCCGACCAATGAGCAGGCCTATCTAACTGCTAATCAAGCCATGTGGGCACTCTTTGAACAGGGCAAGATTGACTTAGAAAGTCTGCAAGACCGTCGGTTTTCGGATTTCTTTAAAGCCATTGATAGACCTGACTTAGACCCGAGAAAGGCCCGCTGGGTGTATGCTGACCACTTGGCCCAAGAGGTCTACTATATGGATGGGGCCCTAGAACTCTTAAACCAACTTCAAAAGGATTACCCCCTCTATATTACTTCTAATGGAATTACTTATATTCAGACTAAGCGATTAACCGCAGCAGGTTTGACACAGTATTTCCAAGACATTTTTTTGTCCCAAGAAGTAGGATCTTTTAAGCCAGACCGAGCTTATTTTGATTACGTTTTTGACCAGATTCAGGCTCAAGATAAGGAATTTAGTCTAGATCAAACCTTAATCATTGGCGATAGTTTATCGTCGGATATGCAAGGAGGCCGCAATGCCGGTATTACAACGGTCTGGTATCATCCTCAAGGAATAGTAGACCAAAATCCTCGTCAAGTCGATCATCAAATCCAGCATTTAAATCAATTACCGTCACTTTTACAGCAATTAAATCAATAAAGGAGTTTTACTATGAATCATATAGAAGTTTCAAAGGACCTCGTCCAATTTATCCAAGAGTCTCCCTCTATGTTCCATTCCAACCAATCGATTGCTAAGCGTTTAGAAGAAGCTGGTTATACTTATTTATCAGAATCAAGTACTTGGCAGCTAGAAAAGGACGGCCATTACTATACCAAGCGAAATGATTCTTCTATTATTGCTTTCCAAATCGGGTCCGACTTATCTGACTACCACTTTCAAATGTCTGCCGCTCACGGTGATTCTCCAACCTTTAAAATTAAATCCGTGCCTGAATTAGAAGGCCCTGCCGAGTATTTACGTTTAAATGTAGAAGCTTATGGCGGCATGATTGATTCAACTTGGTTTGACCGGCCTTTATCCATTGCGGGTCGGGTTCTTGTTGAAGAAGGCAACAAGGCTGTGTCTAAATTATTGTATATCGACAAGGACCTTTTGATTATTCCAAATGTGGCCATCCACTTTAACCGCAAAATTAATTCTGGTTATGATTACAATCGTCAAGTTGATCTTTTACCTTTATTTTCAGCGGGTGAGTTGAAAAAGGGTGATTTTGATAAGATGATTGCTGAAGAATTAGGTGTCGATCCTGACCAAATCTTGGCTCGTGATCTCTTCTTGGTTAACCGCCAAGCACCGTCTATCTGGGGGTATAAAGATGAATTTGTGTCTTCACCTAAGTTAGATAACCTCCAATGTTCTTATTCAACCTTGATGGGCTTCTTAGCTGGAGATAATCCTAAAGCAGTTAATGTATACTGTAACTTTGATAATGAAGAAGTGGGTTCTAATACCAAGCAAGGAGCCATGTCGACCTTCCTAGCCGACACCTTGAAACGGATTAATGCTGCTTTAGGCTTTGACTTAGACCAATACCACCAAGCGGTAGCAAAGTCCTTCTTGATTTCAGCTGATAATGCCCATGCAGCCCATCCTAACCACATTGAAAAAACAGATGACCAAAACCGGACCTTTATGAATCAAGGGATTGTTATCAAAGAAGCAGCCAATCAAAAATATACCACCGATGCCTTCTCCCAAGCCGTCTTCAAACGAATTTGTAAGAAAGCTCAAGTGCCTGTGCAAAATTTTGCCAACCGGTCTGATACACCAGGTGGTTCAACTTTAGGTAACTTGTCCAATACTCAAGTATCTGTTCATGCCTTGGATATTGGTTTGGCTCAATTAGCCATGCATTCAACTTATGAGACAGCGGGTTCTAAGGATACTTTATATATGATCGAAGCCTTGACCACTTATTTCAATTCTAATATTGAAATTGAAGCCGCTGATTACGCCCAAATGGATTAAAGTAACCAACTGAAAAATAATAACAACCTAGTTAAGGAAATTGTCCTAAATCAATGACAATCCCTTAACTAGGTTTTTTTATACTTTTTGGGGTGAAATAAGTGGTTCTTTGCTAGCAAATTTGTTACAATAATACGAAAAAATGAGAAAAGGATGAGAGAAATGTCCAGACGCACAGGGCTACGTCAATTAATCACGGCTATGGTTATTTTTGGAACCATTGGGATTTTAACCCGGTATATCCCATATTCGTCAGCTGTGATTGCTTTTGGTCGTGGTATCTTAGGGGCTTTAGCCCTAGGTCTCTTATTAGCTTGGCAGCGACCTCATCCTAGGTCTAATCCACACTGGTTTTGCCTATGTTTTATATTTTTCTAGTATTGGCAAGCTCCCTAGTCATTGGGTGGCCTTGTTCTCTTATCTGGATCCCATTGTGGCTCTCATCCTAGCGACAATTTTTTTAAGGAGCTATTGACCCTCCGAATGGTGTTTGGCATTATTTTGGTCTTTTCAGGAATACTATTAGTCGATTTAAAAAATCCAGATTAGAATTAACTTAGACAAGAAAAATACCGTTTACAAGTGTCTGGCTTTTAAGTATGATAGGGGAAAGTAAGTTATTTTGTGAAAGGACTTATGTAAACGATGAATAAAATTTTCAGCTACATTAAGATGTCCCCCCAACACCTTGCTTATTCCATTTTTATGGTTACTTTGGGGTCCTTATTGTATGCTATCGCAGTGAACTCTTTTGTCATTCCCAATCATTTTGGGAATGGGGGCGTAGCCGGGATCGCCATTGTGGTTTATTATATAACTAACATAGCGACTGGGACCACCAACTTTATTGTAAATGCCATTTTAATTGCGATTGGGTGGAAGTACCTAGAAAAACGAACCTTAATTTTTACTATATATTGTCTCTTTGCCATGTCAGCCATGATGAACTGGGTTCATTTGCCAGTCTTTATTTCGGATAATGCCTTGATTTCAGCGATTGCTGCTGGGGTCTTAATGGGAGCGGGTATGGGGATTATTGTTCGAGGTCACGGAACGACAGCTGGAACCGATATTATTGCGATTATGTTGAAGAATTCTTTTGGCTTTCAGTTTTCAGCTGGTGTTTTCTTGTGTAATTCCTTAATCATTCTTGGGTCTTCTTTTGTTATTGGGGCAGAGAATACGGTTATTACCTTAATCATGAAATATATCACTACCAATGTTCTGGATTTTATGGCTGAAGGCTTAAGCCGCCGTAAGTCCATGTTAATTATTTCAGACCAGAAAGATGCCATTGCCAAAGAAATTATTGAAAAGATCGATCGTGGGATTACGGTGCTAAAAGCGTATGGATATTATTCGCATAAAGACAAGGATGTACTATATGTGATTGTGAATCGTAACCAACTTGTACGGATTCAACGCTTAATTTCCCGCGTTGACCCTCATGCTTTTGTCACCATTTCGGATGTTCAACAAGTTATCGGTCAAGGTTTTACTTTCTTTAATCCAACTAATAAAAATAAACGTTTTTACTTATAGAGTCTTAAATAAAAAAATCCCACTTAAGCTATATCTTAATCCGCTTAAGTGGGAATTTTTTGTTAAAAGAGGCTGGAGGAAGCCTATTCACTGATAGGAACATCACTATCAGAAGCTAGAGAGGAACCTAAGTTAGAATCTTGATTAGAGTCGTCAGTTTCACGCTCACTTTGATTATCTGATTCTTGACTTAATTCTTGGTCTTCCTCCTCCTCCTCATCTTCTTTAGCTAATGTTTCCTCACCTTGATCACCAGCATCAGCTAGGTCAGAGTCAGAATGAATTGTCGGATTACCTGTCATTTCAGACTCTTTTTCTGATTTTTCTGTTTCAATGATTTCTAGACTTTCGATGGAAACCAGGAGAGTCTTGCTATCACTGTTTAGTCTGACTACTTTTTGAGCTTCAAGTTCTATTTTGGCTAAAGGAACATTAAACTTAATAGCAATCTTAATCAAACGATTATTGAGGTCTTCTGGATCCATACCATAGGCTTGGGCCCATTTTTCTAGATTCAGGTTATTTTCTTCTTTTTCTTCTCCTTCTTCTGAATTGGTTTCTTCTTGGTCTAATCGTTCACCTGTGAGATATGAGAAGTGGTAAATTTTTCCTTCATCGTCTCGGACGTCAAAACTACCATCCTCATTAAAGTACATCTGTGATTCCCAAAGGTCATAGTCTAAGACGATTTGAGCCAAGTGGTCTTCCAATTCTTTGAGTGGAATAATATGTTTCTTAGCTAGGGCTTGGTATTCACTTTCCATATCGCGGAATTCTTCTGGATAGTAACCCCAACCATCAGCTTGTGGTTCAGGTCGTAATTCAGGATGGAGAAGGAGATATTTAACTGTAACACTTTGGTCTTGGTTTAGATTTGAATAATAAATATAGTCTCAGCCATCCCTGTGAAGGACAGAAAAGGAATTATTATCATCATCTTTATGATAAAAAATCGTTTTTATTCTTTTGGTTGTGAAATTATGATAAGATGATGACAACGGTTACCTTCATAGAAAGAGGGGCCTTTATTTTATTTGTGATTTTATGGTTAATTAATTTAGATTATGAAAAGGGGTTATGATTATGACTTTTTTAACTGATATTGAGATTGCTCAAGCCAATCAAATGAAACCCATTACTGAAATTGCCCAAGAATTAGATGTACGCGATGAAGATTTAATTCCTTATGGAAAATACAAAGCAAAAATTGACATGACTTCAATGGAACGTTTGGCTAATACGCCAGATGGAAAATTAATCTTAGTAACAGCGATTAATCCTACCCCAGCTGGTGAAGGAAAGACCACAACTTCTGTGGGCTTGGCGGATGGATTGTCATTAATTGGCAAGAAGACGGTCATTGCTTTACGGGAACCTTCTTTAGGGCCTGTTTTTGGGGTTAAGGGGGGCGCTGCCGGGGGTGGTTATGCCCAAGTGGTACCGATGGAAGACATAAACTTGCATTTTACGGGCGACTTCCATGCCATCTCTGCTGCTAATAACTTATTAGCAGCTATGTTGGACAACCATATGCATCATGGTAATGCTTTAGGCATTGATCCGCGTAATATTACTTGGAAACGGGTGGTTGATATGAACGACCGTCAGTTACGTTATGTGGTGGATGGTTTACAAGGGAAAGCCAATGGTGTGCCACGAGAAGATGGCTTTGATATTACCGTGGCTTCTGAAATTATGGCGGTCCTTTGTTTAGCAACTGATATTGTTGACTTGAAAGAACGCTTGGGTCGGATCATTATTGGTTACAATTACCAAGGACAACCGGTGACGGCTAAAGATTTGAAGGCCCATGGTGCCATGACCGTTTTACTCAAGGATGCAATCCATCCTAACTTGGTTCAAACCTTAGAACATACGCCAGCTCTAATTCATGGTGGCCCGTTTGCTAATATTGCTCATGGTTGTAACTCTGTGATCGCGACTAAGCTAGCCATGAAATATGCTGATTATGTTGTAACCGAAGCTGGTTTCGGTGGTGACCTTGGTGCCGAAAAATTCTTAGACATTAAATGTCGTCAAGCAAATTTAAAACCAGCAGCTGTAGTCCTAGTTGCTACCGTGCGGGCTCTAAAAATGCATGGGGGAGTTTCTAAGAAACAATTAGATGGTGAAAATGTTGAAGCAGTTAAGGCTGGTATCCCTAACCTAGAACGTCATATCCATAATATGCAAGACACCTATGGCTTACCGGTCGTGGTTGCTATCAATAAATTCCCAACCGATAGCCAAGCTGAATTGGATGCGATTGATCAAGCTTGCCGGCAAGGGAAGGTTGAAGTGGTCTTGTCTGATGTATGGGCCCACGGTGGTCAAGGGGGCAAAACCTTAGCAGAAAAGGTGGTTGAATTAACTGAGGCACCAAATAATTTCCACTTTGCTTATCAAGCCGATGATTCAATTGAAGAAAAATTAAACAAAATTGTGCAAAATGTTTATGGCGGTCGTGGGGTTAAATTAACGGGTCCAGCCCGTCGTCAAATGAAGAAATTAGCTGACCTAGGCTTTGGTCAATTACCAATTTGTATGGCCAAGACTCAATATTCATTCTCAGATGATCCGAATAAATTAGGAGCACCCGAAGATTTTGATATCACCGTCCGAGAACTTAAAGTGTCCGCCGGTGCTGGCTTCATTGTGGCCCTAACCGGTTCAATCATGACCATGCCAGGTTTACCTAAGGAACCTGCAGCTGAACGGATTGATGTTGATGCGGAAGGTAATATTGTCGGCCTATTCTAATTTTTCTAAATAAGATAGATGAAGATAGCTAAGCTTTTAGTGAAGGACTGAAAGCTTGGCTTTTTTTAAGGGCAATGCTTCATATAGGAATCTTTTTATTGTTTGTTAGTTTAGGCTTTAGGCAATCTTTTAGCTAAAATTACGCCTATCCTTTATAATTGTATTTAGAAAAAGGAGTGTGGCTTGAATGGAAGAATTTGATTTAATTATTATTGGTTCTGGGTCTGGAGGCTCTGCATCTGCAAATCGAGCAGCTGAACGTGGGGCGAAAGTAGCGGTTATTGAAGCGGGTGTTTTAGCTGGGACTTGTGTGAACCGCGGGTGTGTGCCGAAGAAATTAACCTGGTATGCTTCTCGGGTTGCGGAAGCTATTCACCGCTTTGGACCGGGCTATGGTTTTGATACCGATAAGGTAAGCTTTGATTATCATAAATTTCTAGAATCACGGGATGGTTATGTTGGTCGGTCAAGAGCTTCTTATGGCCGTAATTTTGAAAAAAATAGGGTCTACTATATTGAGGGTTACGCCCAACTCTTAGGTCAAGGCCAAGTTCAAGTCGGTGAAAAGACTTATCAGGCTAAGTATATTGTTTTAGCCACGGGTAGTCGCCCAAGTGAATTGGAAGTGCCGGGTCATGAACTATTGGATAATTCTGATGATTTCTTCAAATGGACTGACCTACCTAAATCTGTTGCTGTGGTTGGGGCCGGCTACATTGCGGTGGAACTCTCTCAAGCCTTGCATGGTCTAGGTGTTGAAACACATTTAGTAGTTCGGCATGACCGTCCATTGAGAACCTTTGATAAGATGGTTACGGATGAGTTGGTAGAAATGATGGCCAAAAATGGTCCTGAGCTCCATCCTTATACTAATTTTGATGCCTACAAACAAAATGAATCTGGCCAAATTGAGTGTTATCAAGATGGTAAATTAATCCTGACAGTGGATAGGGTGATTCAAGCCATTGGTCGTAGACCTAATACAGAAAATTTAGGACTTGAACAAACTAGCATTAAACTGGATGATAAAGGTTTCATTGAAGTAGACGAAAATCATCAAACAGGAGAAGAGAATGTCTTTGCCTTGGGTGATGTCATCCACCGGCCTCAATTAACCCCGGTTGCGATTAAAGCAGGCCGGAGCCTAGCTGAATATCTCTTCAATGATGGACCTAGTGGAGCGATGGACTATACTAATATCCCAACGGTAGTTTTCTCTCATCCAACGATTGGAATGATTGGTTTAACCGAAGACCAAGCTAAGAAAGAATTTGGAACAGAAAATATAAAGGTTTATACCAACCGCTTCTTTTCCATGTACGCTTCAGGCGGTTTGGACCGTGAAGCTTGTCATTTTAAATTAGTTTGTCAAGGTCCTGATGAAACAGTCGTGGGACTTCATGCCATTGGCGAAGGGGTTGACGAAATGATCCAAGGCTTCGGTGTGGCTATGAAAATGAAAGCGACTAAGGCTGATTTTGATTCAGTAGTTGCCATTCATCCAACGGGTGCAGAAGAATTCGTCACTATGCGGTAAAATTTCAAAAAATTGTAAGAGGTTTAGTTGAAAAAATATTGCTGTGAGCATATATTTGGTAATTTTTGTAAAATAGTTATATAATTTAATTACCCTAAGAAAAAGGAGTTGATATATATGGGTTGGTTATGGTCATTAATCGTCGGTGGTGTCATCGGCTGGTTAGCTGGCGTAATTTTAGGTAGAGATATCCCTGGTGGTGTTATCGGTAATATCGTTGCCGGTTTCCTAGGTTCATGGATTGGTAATAATTTATTATCTGGTTTTGGACCTGAAATGGGTGGATTCTTTATCATTCCATCATTAATCGGAGCAATTATTTTAATCCTTATTGTTTCATTTGTGTTGAAACGTAGAGCATAATTTAATATAAGAAATGGGGGACTGAGCATTTAGCTCAGTCCCTCTTTTTTGTCCCTTCCTAATCAACAAGACATAACAGCTTAAGAAAAATTTATTTTTTGTGTGCCACCATATATTGTCTAAGAGTCCACCCAGTTCAGGTGCTTTTATTATTTTAATATTAGTGCTATAATCGGGTTTGTCGTAAAGGGGGGATTTCAATGACAAAATCCTTAAAAGTATATACTGAGAATATTGTTGTAAATGATTCATTTTTTAAAGAAATTAAAAATCGCCGTGTCGTTGATTTTTCTCATTTAATGGAGTCGACCTTACAAGTTTCGGGTTACCATGACCATGCCTTACGTCAAGCCTTCCCAGATCAAGCCTATATTATTCAACCTGGACAAGTTTGGGTGGTCACCCAATATCGGATTTCCTTTGGTCAAGCTCTTTTACAAAAAGAGCAGCCACTTTCAATATCTACTCGTTTAACAAAGGTTAATCGTTTTATGGTTGATCGATATTTTGAATTAAGTCAGGCGGGGCGTCAAATTATGACGATTGATGCGCAATTTGTTGCGCTGGACTTCCAGGAACGGAAGATGGTGCCACTAAGAAGAGATTTTTTAACTGATAATGACTTAGTTGATCAAACTATCAGCAGTCAATTTTATCGGTTTAAAGCAGATGAATTTGACCAATACTTAGGGGCTTATGAAGTAAATATTCAAACGGATGATATTGATGAAAATGCCCATGTCAATAATTTGGTTTATCTCCGTTGGTGTCTTAAATATTTACCCATCGAGGAAAATAGACAATTAAGCCGCATTGATGTGAAATATAGCAAAGAAATTTTACCCGGTCACCGAGTGATGATTGACTTAAAAAAAACAAGTATTGATGACTCTCCTCAATATCTATTTAAGATAAAAAATATGACAAAAAATGAAGAAGCCTGTCAGATTCGCTTCTGCTGGCAATAAAATAAAGGATGGTAATATGTTAACCTTAAAATCAACACGTGAAATTCAACAAATGCATGAATCAGGCAAATTATTGGCAGGTATCCATGTGGCTCTGAGAGATTTTGTAAAGCCAGGTGTGACGACCCATGAAATTGACCAATTTGTCCAAAAACGGATTGAAAAACATGGTGCTGTAGCCGCTCAAATTGGCTTCGAAGGCTATGAATTTGCGACGTGTACTTCTGTTAATGAAGAGATTTGTCATGGTTTTCCAAGTAATCGGGTCTTAAAAGAAGGGGATATTGTCAAAGTTGACTTTTGTGTTGACCTAGACGGTGCTATTTCAGACTCTTGTTGGACTTATGCTGTGGGTCAAATCTCACCTCAACATCAAGCTTTAATGGATGTAACTAAAGAAGCTATGTATAAGGGGATTGAAAAAGCCCAAGTCGGTAATCGAATTGGTGACATTGGCCATGCCATCCAAACTTATGCTGAGTCATATGGTTATGGGGTCGTGCGTGACTTTATCGGTCATGGCATTGGGCCAACCATACATGAAGCTCCCGCTGTTCCACATTTTGGGGTACCTGGAAAAGGTTTAAGGCTTAAAGAGGGTATGGTTATTACGATTGAACCTATGATTACGATGGGGACTTGGAAAATGAAAATGGATCCGAATGGCTGGACCGCTTATACTCGCGATGGGGGTTATTGTGCCCAATATGAACATTCTTTAGCTATCACTAAGGAAGGACCTGTTCTCCTAACCTCACAAGATAAATTAGACCCCGTTAACCTCTAGAATAAATTAAAAAACATTATCTCCCAACAGCTTATATAAGCTTGGGGGATAATGTTTTTTTATTTAACTTTTAACTATTGCTTATCGAGCATCATTCGATAAATTGATAAATATTCTTGGTTGATTTTATTCCAATCAAAATAATGGACATTAGCTAAGGCGGCAGCAGACATGGTCGTATAATGGTCTTGAATGTAGCCAATAGCCTGATCTAATTGGTCTTGATCATGAGGGTCAACTGATTCGCCAACTAAATGATTGGAAAAGAAGGAATCAAAGCCTTGTCCCTTAGTGTAGATGATAGGTAATCCTTGACTCATGGCTTCAGCATAGACTAAGCCAAAGGTTTCTGGATAAGATAGCAAGATAAAGACATCCATATCGGCATAAAAGTTAGCTAATTCTTCTTTTGACATAGCTGGGTGATAATGGACAAAAGGATAGGCTGTTAGTTTATCTAAGAGGCCTTTTTCCCATTCTGGTCCAACTAAATGTAGTTCCAGTTTTTCCTGGTGGTTTTTTTGGAAACTATCCAGGCGAGCTACCAAATTTTCATAGCGTTTTCGTTTCATTATTTTACCGGTTGAGACCATTCGAAGCGGGTGGTGGGGTGCTTCTTTTGCTTGACTAGGGGCATTCTGGTGCCAGAAGTCATCAATTCCATTGGCTAAGACTTGGCTTTTAGCTTGAATATCATCGAGTTTATGTTTAGGAATATATTTTTCAAAAACTTCATTGTAATTATTTTGCGAGATGAAAATAATTTTTTCGGCATTTTGTAAAATCCTAATCCCCGTAGCCCGCATCCAGGGCATTTTTCCAAAGAAGGTGGCTATATCAGCAGATCGGACTGCCACCATATAAGGGAGGCCAAATCGTTGTTTTAATTGGTAGGCCAGCCAACCATTAGAAAAGAGGGAGTGGGCATGGACTAAGTCAAAGTTTTCAAAGTTATACCGCCCCACTAAATCTTTCAAGATATGGTGGTGTTTCATCGGAAATATGACCCGTTCCCATTGGTGGAAATTTTTGACGACATCAGTGTAGGAACCACTGGCTGCTAATTTTTCCATGTCATATTCATGAGCGATTGGCACATACACATTTAGGTCTAATCCGACGGCTTCTTGGCGCTGATAGAGTTGCTTGAATAAGCCAGAAGTAGAAAAATAAGAGTTTATATGTAAAATCCGCATTAAAATTACTCCTCAGCTTGTTTTTCTAAGAGTTGGTCCACTTGATTTTGAAGACTTTCCACTTGATTGTCGAGTTGATCGACTTGTTCCACTAGGGCCTGATAAGAACTATCATAGGCTTCATCGGAGCTAGGATTGAGTTCCATAAAAAAGTATAAGAATATAAATAGGGCAACGAGGGCTAAGACAAGATACAACCAGCCAGACCGATCGAGTCGTTTATCCATTTCTTCCATTTGTCGGCGAATTTCTTGTTCGATTTGTTGGGGTAGGGCAGTCGTTTTATTATCATTGTTTGGTTGAACCACTGCAAATTCCTCCTTTAGTTAGATTAAAACGCCCACTCACCATTTCTAAATATTGGGTGAACTGAGCCATCGGCCTTAATGCCGTCAATATCCATTTGACCATTTCCAATCATGAAGTCTACATGGACGGTCGACCGGTTTAGACCGGCTGCCTTTAATTGGTCTTGGGACATTTTAGTGCCATCTTGGATAGACGTAGCATAAGCTTGTCCAAGGGCAATATGGTTAGAAGCATTTTCATCAAATAAGGTATTAAAGAAAATGATATTTGATTGAGAAATAGGAGATTTATGGGGAACTAGGGCAACTTCACCGAGGGAACGGGCCCCATCATTTTCTTCTACTAATTTTTCTAAAGTTGCTTGGCCTTGACTGGCTTCAACCTTAGTAACTTTACCATCTTCAAAATAAAATTTCATGCCATCAATGACAACCCCCCCATAGGAAAGTGGTTTAGAGGCAGAAACATAACCTTGGGCTCGGAATGAATCTGGTGCCGTAAAAACTTCTTCGGTTGGCATGTTAGCAATAAAGATTTGGCCGGCTTCATTATGACTGCCGGCAGATTCCCAAACATGATTTTTGGGCATACCGACCGTGAAGTCTGTACCTGGACCAGTATAATGGAGTTGGTCAAATTGTTGGTCATTTAAGTATTTTGCTTTTTCTTGGAGCTTGGCTTCATGGTCATCCCAAGCCTTGATTGGATCTTCTTCATAAACCCGAGTTGTCTTAAATATTTGATCCCATAAGGCATCTAAAGCATCTTCTGGTGATTTATCCGGAAAAACTAGTTGGGCCCAGGCTTGTCCGGCTGCCGCTGCTACGGTCCAAGATACGACATTAGCTTGGGTCGCTAGGCGCATCTTGTGCATGGCTATGGACTTAGCTTTGTTGGCTGCCGCGATTTTATCAGCATCGATGCCTTTGAAATTATTAGGGTCGGTTGACCGAATAGCTAAGCGTTTAGCTCGTTTTTCAATATAGTAATCAGACTCTGCAACGACATAATCAGGGACTTCTTTAAGCTGGTCAATGGTTTGGTTTTGATAATTTAAACGAGCAATTTGATCATCGGACCATTGAATATGGACATCCGCAGCGCCCGCTTCATAAGCAGCCGCTACAAGTAAGCGGGTAAGCTCAATTGAGTTAACATCGGTCTGGATATTAACATAGTCACCTTCAGTCACATTAATTCCTTTGTAAATTAATAAATCAGCATATTTTTTGAGTAATTGATCAAAGTTTTGTAAAGTCATTAGACACACACTTTCTATTTAAAATAATCAGCTAAAGCTTGTGCTAGAGTTTGAATAGCTTCAAGTTCTTCTTCAGTGTCAGGTGCGATATTGGTTTTTACCCCAGGTGCAACCTTGATGGCACCTGATTTAATTAATTGTGCTTCAAAATCATCAACTACTGTGGCAAATTTAGGATAATAATCATCGCCAGAACCAAAGACACCAAATGGTTTGCCACTTAAATCCATGGTTGCTATTTCTTCATAATAATCTAGCATTTCATCAGGGATTTCGGCATCATTTCCAAAAGTGTAAGAACCAATACAAATGATATCATATTCAAGTAAATCCACAGGATCTGCTTCCATGGCATCCAAGATGCTGACATCAATTTGACGGTCTTCTAATTCATCGGCCAAGATATCGGCTATTTGGGCTGTATTACCAGTGAGGGAAGAATAAATGATAAGTGCTTTATGCATTATACAATCTCCTTTGTCTTTTGTTTGTAATCAGTAACAATTATATCAGAAAATGGGAGGGATAGCCTAATCTTGTCTTATTTTATGAGAGAATAGCTTACAAAAAGTCACAAAAACTTAGTATTTCCTCAGTAATAATTAGGGGTTTTGTATGGTATAATCTAAATTACGAATTGAGCAGACCGATAAAATTAGTTTAAGGAGTGGTTTAATGTCTATTTTAGTAACGGGTGGGGCTGGCTATATTGGAAGTCACACAGTAATCGAACTGTTAGCAACTAATTATGATGTGGTCATTGTAGATGATTTTTCAAATTCAAAACCTTTAGTCTTAGATCGAATTCGCCAAATTTCTGGCAAAGACTTTGAATTTTATCAAGGGAGTATTTTAGATAAAGAATTCTTACGTAGTGTTTTTAAGACACACCAGATTGAAGCAGTCATTCATTTTGCTGCCTTTAAGGCCGTAGGTGAGTCAGTGGCACAACCCTTAAAATACTACCATAATAATATAGAAGGTTCGGTTTCGCTCTTAGAAGTTATGCAGGAATTTAAAGTAAACCACTTTATTTATTCTTCATCAGCAACTGTTTATGGTTTAAATAACCCCTCTCCATTAAAAGAAGATATGCCTACCTATCAGGCCACTAATCCCTATGGCTACTCTAAAATTGTGAATGAACAACTGGTTCAAGATCTAGAAATTTCCCAACCAGAATTTCATTCCATTCGGCTACGGTATTTTAATCCGATTGGAGCTCATGAATCTGGCCTAATTGGTGAGGATCCGCAAGGAATTCCAAATAACTTGATGCCATATATTACCCAAGTAGCTATTGGCAAACGGGACTATTTATCAGTCTTTGGGGATGATTATGATACTGCAGATGGTACTGGGGTTCGTGATTATATTCATGTGGTAGATTTGGCTAAGGGTCATGTTAAAGCCCTAGAATGGCTTGCACGTAATCAAAAAAGTGGGGTCTTTAACTTAGGAACTGGACAGGGTGTCAGCGTCTTAGACTTAGTCAAGGCCTTTGAAGAAGCCAACCAGATTGAAATCCCATATAAAATTGTAGCCCGTCGTCCGGGGGATATTGCAACCTGTTTTGCCGATCCTAGTCGTGCTAATGATCAGTTAGGCTGGCAGGCTGAAAAAAATATTGTGGATATGTGTCGTGATTCTTGGCATTGGCAGTCACAAAACCCTGAGGGTTATGAAGCGTAATTATGCCTAAGCTAGAAAATAATCAATTTAACTCGTCTTCAAAACGGGTCAAAACGTTAGAGGAAAAGCCAAAGTTTAAAACCTGGTCTCTATCTAAATTTATTATTTTAATGGTGGTCCTACTATCCCTTGGTATTTTATCCATTGCTGGTATGAACCAATATAATTCAATTCAAAAAAATTATCTGGCTTTAAAGCCTAATTATGACCAAAATGAACAGGCCATGACTTTTACTGAAAATGAGTCTAAACAATTTTTAGTGATGGTAACAGACTATGATGAATTTGGTCGTTTGGGTAATCATGGTTTACAATTACTTTATTTACTTTCCCTAAATAATGAAGCAGGTCAACTTAATATTGCTAATATTCAACTTGACCTGAAATTAATGGACAAAAATCAGGAAATTAAAGATTATGACCGTCAAGCAAATTATCTAGCTATTAGACAGGATCTGGCAGCCTATTTGGAAGTAGAAAAATTGCCTTTTATTTTAATTAACAATGCGGAAAGTAAACCATTATTGGATCAATTAGAACCAATCATTGCTGATTTCTCTGATCCAGTGACTAGTCCTAAAACAAGTTACCAAGCAAATCAAGCTTATAAACTAAGCACCCGTGACTACCAGATGCTTTTTACAAACCTAAATCAGGATCATCATAGTGACCAAGAACGAAAAAATGTCTTATTGAGTAAAGTTCTTGAACAAATGACTGATTGGAGAAACCTGCCTCACTTATCTGGAAATTTAAAGGCTGCAAAAGATTTTGTTCATAGTGAGCTACCTTTTCCTTTGCTAAGAGACCTATATTTTGATTATAATCTTAAGCAATTAAGAATTTCTTATCACTTAATTACTTCATTAGACGAGTTAGCAAAGATAAAACGCTGAAATTTAACAACAGAAAATGAGTTGAAAAAATGCTAAAAAAATATTTTACAAATAATAAGGATAAGTTCTCATGGTGGAAATTTATTCGTAATATCTTTATTATTCTTTTACTAAGCGGAGCTGCCTTTGCAGGAAAGCTTTATGCTGATATATCCCAAACGATTGGCGATATAAATAAAGAAATTAGCGTCAGTGAATCTAATAATCAAGAGGACACAGCCCCAATTGAAGGACAAGCTATTAATGTGCTTTTAGTAGGGACTGATGCTGATGATTTGGAAAGAACGGAAGACAAGGGATTTGTGGGACGTTCTGATACCCTTATGTTAGTTACCCTAAACCCTGAATTAAAGCAGACTAAAATTGTCTCAATTCCTCGGGACACTTTAGCTGAAATTAATAGTGATCATCCAGCCGATAAAATTAACCATGCTTTTGCCTATGGTGGAATTGATTTAACTATTTCAACAGTCGAAAATTTCTTGAATATTCCAATTGACTATTATGCTGTTGTGAACATGAGTGGCTTAGAAGAACTCATTGATGCTATGGGAGGGATTGAGGTCACAAGTCCCTTAACCTTCGAATATCGGGGTACCTCGTTTAAGAAAGGTGAGACTCGCCAAGTAAATGGGGTTAAAGCCATGAATTTTGCCCGGATGCGTTATGATGATCCCCGGGGAGAATTGGGACGTCAAGACCGTCAAAAATTGGTTATTCAAGCGGTTGTGAATAAAGCCCTTGATGTGGGCACAGTCTTTAATTATCAAAAATTATTGAAGGTAGTCAGCAAGAATATCCAGACCAATGTTAACCTTAATGAAGCCGTGTCTTTATTAGCAAAGTACCGGTCAGCTTTGGAAACAATTTCTGTAGTTAAATTTACTCAATTAGAGCAAATTTATATTGATAGTGTTTTTTATTTCCATATTCCTTTAGCGGATCGCGTTCGGGTCTCTAATGAATTGCGGAGTCAATTAAATTTAGCTAGCATTAGTAGTAAGGATTTACGTGAGCCATCTGATCAAGCTATTTCTCAGGCCAAAAATCTTATTGTTGTAATTAACCAGTATCCTACAGGGGTTTCTGATGATAAATTAGCAGAGATTGAATCAGATCAAGCGGCGGTTCAAACTATAAGACAAACTGAAGTCTATCGTCCAAGTAGACCTGCTAATAATGGCTATTATAATGATCCCAATCGAGGCACTACCGACAATCAAGAGTCCACTGTGCCGGAGCCAAGGCCAGAAGAAAATGGGCCGTTAGAAAGCGAATCTATCCCTAATTATCCTGATCCCTCAACGCCGATCCCCGAGGAAAGTGATCCTCCAGAAGAGATTCCTGGCAGTGAAGAAGTGCCACCCGTTGAAACTCCGGAATCACAACCAAGATAATCGGCCCCAAGTGATGGATTAGATTAGTATTGCTAATAAAAATAATCACACCTAAATAATTAGCGGCTGCTTCTTTGAAAAAGAAGACCGCTTTTTAAATGTGTTTACCCGTAGAAAGGGGTTTCTATGCAAGCTCAATTACAGAATACCCAGAAAGGCATTCGTGTTTTACATATCATGTCTGGATTTGGTGGGGGTATTTCTTCTTTTATCTATAATAAAGCTCTTGCCATGCCAAAATATCAAATTACCTTTGATGTTGTCACCTATGACCAATGTTCGCCAGAATTTGTAGCAGCAATTCAAGCCACAGGTGGCGATGTCTATCAATTAATTAACCCAAAGAAAAAGGGTTGGTCCGCTTTTAAACATTCCTTTACCAAGGTTTTAAAAGCCTATCATTATGACCTAATTCATTGTCATATTGATGGATACCGGGTACTTCCTTATCGTTATCTTGCTTATAAGTGGGGGATTAAACGTTTTTATATCCATGCCCATCAGTCCTATACTATGAGTAATAGTATTTTAAACCATGTAAAATTGGATATAAATCAATGGTTAAATCGGTCCTTAACGCAAGCTTATTTAGGTTGTGGTAAGCTGGCCATATCAGGCGTCTATGGGCATCAAGTCAAACAAAATCAGATGATGATGATTCCTAATAGTATTGATGTCAATCAATTCATCCAATCCCAAGAACAATTAAATGAACGAAAACAAGCTTTACGAGCACAGTTTGGCGTAAAGAATGAGGACTTTGTGATTGGCCAGGTCACCCGTTTTGAAAAAGTAAAAAATCATCATTTTACCCTAAAATTAGCTTATTACATGAAAAAAAATAAACTACCAGGACGGATTTTTTTAGCTGGAACTGGAAATCTTTTAGAAGAAATTAAAGCGGAGGTATCTCAAAGGCATTTAGAAGATTATGTGACCTTCATGGGACGGTTAAGTCCGATGCAAGACTATTACCCTTTGTTTGATGTCCTACTATTACCATCTATCTATGAAGGGCTCCCAACCGTGGTAGTGGAAGCCCAAGCCATTGGTTTACCCGTTGTAATGTCAGATACGATTACTAAAGAAGTTGATTTAAACTTGAACTTAGTTCAGCAACTGAATCTTAAAGATCCGATGGCTGATTGGTATCAAGCTATCTCGCAAGCAAGTCAGAGAAAAATCCCTGACTTGCAAAGTCGGAAATATCGGATTGAACAAGAGAATTTCTCAAATGAAAGTTCAGCCCAACTTTATGTAAAGTTTCTTAAACAAGACATTTCTCACTATATTATTTAAGGAATGACACTATGAAAAAATTCTTTTACCGTTTGTTTGGCTTTTCTTTAGGTCCAATTCTCGGTGCAGTTATATCGTTTATTCAGGTTCCCGTTTTAACTTATTTTTTATCGGTCGATGAATACGGTTATGCTGGGGCTTTTCAAACCCTCTTGCTTCAACTACCAAATTTTATCTATATTGGGATTGACCAAGCCTATACCCGTGAATATCATACCAGCGATGATAAAAGACATCTAATTCAGGCTGCCTTATTTATTCCTATGCTGGTGGGCTTAATTATCTTTGCAGTTTTTATTCTTTTTGATGGGACAATTTCGAATTATTTGTTCAATAGTCCTGATTACACTTATATTGTCTGGTATTCAGCGATTTGGATCTTATCTGCTATTCTTGAGCGTTTTATCCTCTTAAGTATTCGGATGGAAGAACGGGCATATGAATATTCCATGTATAATTTAATTCTCAAAATTGGTGTCTTTGCTTTATCTATGATTTTAATTGCAATTGGGATGCGGGACTTCCGCGTTATCGTCTATGGCTTAATTTTTGGTCAAATTGTGGTGGATTTATACTTGTTCTATAAATATCGGTCACTCTTGAATTTTAAAGGTTTTAGTGTCGATAAATCATTAATCCGGCGTATGTTTTGGTTTGGACTACCCTTGATGGTAGCCACAGCTTTACAATCAGCTCTTAATTCAGTGGATATTATGTTTCTAAAACAGTATAGTACCGTAGCTGATCAAGGGGTTTATTCAGTGGGAATCCGGATTGCCGGAGTTATTGGGATTATTAAGACAGCTTTTTCGAGTTTCTGGGTACCGACAGCCTATCGTTGGTATGAAGAAAAGAAATCGATGAAGCATTATAAATTTATCTCTGACGCTATTCTCTTAGTTTTAACTTTTCTCTTTTATGGTTTACTTTTATTTAAAAAACCAGTGGGTTGGTTGGTCTCAACCCAAGACCCGGGCTATTTAAATGTTCAATACATTTTTGCCTTACTATGTTTCCCCCATATCATGTACACTTTATCGGAAACAACTACTTTAGGGATTGTTTTCTCCCGTAAAACTCAATACAATATCTGGGTTTCGGTTTTAACGATTATTCCTAGTCTATTGATGAATGCTTTATTGACACCTGTGTGGGGTTATCGTGGTGCTGCTCTAGCTTCAACTGTAGCCTATATTATGTTTTATTTGGCTAGGACTTATTTTTCCAGTCGAACGGGTTTCTATTTTGGTCAGAAATTGCAGCTTATTTCAATTATTATCATGACCCTAGCTGCCATCTTGAATGCTTTTGATATTGCCTATATTGAATGGTTGACGATTGGTTTAGGTATCCTAACTGTCTTGGTTCAATGGCCAACCATTGCCACCAGTCTAGATATTAGAAGACAGCCAGACCTCTGGGATTTTAACTAAACTAAAAAACAAAAAGCCGTTTTCACTTGTTCATCAGTGAAAATGGCTTTTTGCTATTTAATCTTATTCTGGTTTTTGGTCAGTATCTAAAGGTGATATCACAGTTTTTGAAGTTCCGGCTAAATCAAGATAGGGTTGAATATCTTGGACTAATTCCAAAACTCCTAGAAAGTCTCCTTGGTCATCTCTAAGCGCAATATAAGTAATGAGAATCATTTGCTTGCCTTTTTGGTACCAGAGCGATTCTCGGTCTCGTCTACCCTGAGCAAAATCACTGATTAGGTCAGTCACCATAGCTACTAGACGAGGAGGGTGGCATTCTTCTATGGTTCGTCCAATTTGGCTCGGAACTCGTTTAAGAATCATTTGACCTTCTTTTCCTAGGTCGTTAAAATATTGAAAAATATTATTTTTATTAACAAAAGAAATTTCCATCGGTAAATGCCTAAAGATTTGATCAATTTGCTTTAAATTAAGGTTACCATGATTTAGGGGCAACATCTGGTCAGGATTGGAAGTGAGATTTGGATGGGTCTGATCAGGAATCCACTCAAACTTTATTTGGCCTCCCGGCACTTGAATAGAATGTTGGTTTGGGTCAAGGTCCAGCTTATTTTTTTGTTCATTAATTTTAGGAGCTTCTGTTTGTGATAAGACTTGACGCGGCTTATTCAGGTTACTTACGTTTTGGGGCTGCCATTCTTGGTTAGGACGAATAATGGCGTAACCATAAGTTTGAGATTCTTGAGCAATTTGATACCAATCTTCTTGACTGAAAATTTCGAGAAAGATATTTAACAAAATCTGTTCTTCCTTGAAAATCATTTCTTCAAATTCGACCTGAAATTCCTTAAAAGCTTTGATAAAGTCAGGAAGGTTAGTGGCTGAAAGAGATTGACTGATCGCCACGGATCGGTCAAAGAGGTCGCGAATGTCATCGTCGACGCCCCACATAACCTTAGGTGGCGCATCGTGCCCGTATCGTTCCATATGGGCAAAAAGGACTTCTTCTTTACGTTTATAATGGATTTTAAATTGGTCTAGGAGAGCTAATTGTCTTTGGAGACCACGGATGACGTCTGGGTCTTGCAAAAGGTCTTTTTGTTCTTGGATGCGGGTTAAAATGCGACTGATACGAATTAAGCAAGCTTGGAGGGCTTGGTTTTCGGCTTTAAAGAGAAAAACCGGATGACCGGGATGGTCCATATCATTTGCTATAACAGGGTCGATAGCATCTTTGAATAAGTTAGCGTGAACATTACATAGGCGCATCACATCTTGGAAATTTATGCCAGTATCCGTTGACATGAGTTCATGCTCCATGAGGGAAATCTCAATCGCAGAAACCCCAGTAAAGTGGTGATTAAAATCTTCTTGGACACTTTCAGGGGCAGCTCCATCATGCAGTTTTAATAAGATTTCTTTCAAGGTCTGGATACGATTTTGATGATTAGTCATGGTCTTCAACTCCTTTTACTTGATAACCATTGTTATGGAGTGTTTGAATAAGTTTTTTTATATCTAAACGAATTAATTTACAACCAGATCGTAGGCTAGTGATTTTTCCCACAGAGTTTAGCATCTTAGGATTAGCCAGAGGCTTAAAACCCAGGTCGACTAAAATATCTAATAGTTCAGGATGGGTTTCTATGGTTTGAAATACAGGTTGGTCAAGGTCGATCATGAGGCTTTTCCTTTCGTTTTGCTTTTCAGTGATTTAAGGATTTCTAAGAGAGAGTCTGAAATGAAGACGCCAAGAGCAATAGCACCCGCTATCAGTAAGGTTTCGGTTAAATAAAAGAGGGTCGAGTCAAGTTGGTTATTAATAAAATAATAGGCGGTTTTATAGATTGAAGCCCCTGGGACATAGAGAAAGAAAGTCGGGACATAGAAGATGGTCACGGGCATTTTAAACCACCGGGCGAAGGCCTGGGCCACTAAGGAGGCTGAAAGACAGGCAATAAAGACAGCATTCACAATTGAAGTGAAGGATAGAGTTAATAAATAGATTGTATAGGAAAGTGCCCCTAAAAGGGTGATTTTGTTAAGACTATTTCGGGGTGCTTCTAGGATAATGGCCGCTGTGACTGCTACTAGGCCAGCTCCCATAATTTTAAAGAAGGGGTCGATTAATTGAACCATGACTGCACCCCCTGACTTAAGAAGAGGCCCAAGGCAACGCCCAAGGCAAGGCTGACAGCTATCACGAAAGCATCGGCAATTCGGGCAACCCCAGAGACATAGTCTCCTTTAAGGACATCACGAATCCCATTAGTAAAAGCTGTTCCTGGAAAGAGGGGCATTAAGGCTGATACGATAATAATATCTTGGTTAATTTTCCCCGGGATTAGGGTGACTATTAGGGAAAGGCAAAAGGAACTAATCAAGGTTGAAATAATCCCGTAGATAAACCCATTCAAGGCTAACCATTCTTTTAAAATACGTGAAAAAGCAACGAGACACCCTGTCAAAAAGGCAAGAATTAATTCTATTCCATTAGCCCCAAAGAGGATAGCAAAGCCTAATACCAGTAAGATGGTCGCTAGGTCTTTTGAAAAGACATTATATTCGGACGCATCGATTTTGAGTAGCTTTTTATAGGCGGTTTCAATATCCATTTCTTCTTTTACCAGAGCCCGTGAGATATTGTTGACCCGGTATATTTTACTCAAATGGGTAGTTCGTTCATTGACCCGTCTAACTAGGGTAATAGGGTCAATGGCTTCGTCATCATCATCTAGGGTCATTGTGAGACCTGTTGAGGTTGAAACTACTTCGGTCATTGAGAAACCAGATGTTTTTAAAATATGGTAGACTGTTTCTTCAACTCGATAAGATTCTGCATGGGATTCCAGCAGGATTTTACCGGCTAACGCAGCCACTTCAGCAATTTTCTTATATTTAGTGACCATTTAATCCCTTCTTCCAAGTTTTTTAATTGGGTTAAATACCATTTAATGTTACCATATAAGAGCATATTTCCCTAGATTTTTTTGGAGGTGAAGCCAATGAAAATTACTAAAATTGAAGTCCAAAAAAAACACCCAGGCCGGTATTCTCTTTATGTTGATGAGGCTTTTTGGCTAGGAATTAATGAACGGGTCTTATTGAAGTTTGCCTTATTTAAGGGGCAAAGCTTGGATCAAGCTTTAATGGATCAAATTACCGCTTATGAAGTTGAAAGCAAACTTTACCAGAAAGCCTTAAATTATTTATCTTTCCGCATGCGGTCCAAACAAGAAATGACCACTTATTTAAAAAAACAGGCCAAAGTATTAGATTTACCCCATCAAGCCTGTGACCACTTGTTGACCCAGTTAGAAAGTGAAGGCCTTTTGAATGACCAGGTTTTTGCCCAAATGTATTTGGATGATGCCCAACACTTGAATGCTAAAGGTCCCAAGTTGATTGAACAAGACTTACGGCAAAAGGGCGTCCAAGCTGAAATAATTAATCATGTCTTAGAAAATTATTCTGAAGACCAAGCGCTTGCTAATGCCCACACCCTTTTAGATAAATATCTACGGACCAAATCAAAGTTGAGCCTACAGGCCGCTAAGGATAAGGCCTATCAACATTTATATCAAAAAGGGTTTACTAGGGACACTATTAAAAGACTTTTGGCTGAATTTGATTTCCAAGCATATTTGGAAGACCAAGACAAAGTTTTGGCGCACCAAGCCAATAAATTATTAGCTAAATACCAAAGAAAAGCCCAAGGTTATGACTTAAAACAGAAGCTTTATCTTGCCTTAAGACGGAAAGGCTTTGATAATGACAGGATTAATGACTGGCTTGCCCAAACCCCAATTTTTGAGAATGAATAAAGGATATTAGATAAGGAGCCCCCATGAAAACACGACAAGAATTAATTGAAACCTATCCTATTAGCTGGTCTCAAACAAAAATTAAGGCTTTTCGTCAAGCCTTATTAAATTGGTATGACCAAATGGGGCGGAGCTTACCTTGGCGTGAGAATCAAGATCCTTATTCAATTTGGGTTTCAGAAATTATGTTGCAGCAAACTCAAGTTAAAACCGTGATTCCTTACTACCAACGCTTTATGACAACCTTACCTAATGTTGCGGCCTTAGCAAAGGCCAGTGAAGAGCAAATCCTCAGCCTATGGCAGGGCTTGGGTTACTATTCAAGAGTTCGAAATATGCAGACGGCTGCCCAAGAAATTGTGACAAACTTTGACGGACAATTTCCACAAACCAAAGCCGAATTACTTACTTTAAAAGGTATTGGTGACTATACTGCTGCTGCCATTGCCTCTATGGCTTTTGGTCAAGTGGAACCCGCTCTCGATGGCAATTTAATTCGAATCGTAACCCGGCTCTTTGAAATTGACCATGATGTGACCAAGGCCAAGACCAAGCAAGAATTATTGGGCATTCTCTATCAATTAATTGATCCGGATAGACCGGGAGATTTTAACCAAGCCATGATGGATTTAGGTGCTACGGTGATGACGCCAGACAATTTGAATATTAACGCTTCACCCTTAAAAGAATTTGACCTTTCTTACCAACATGGAACTGCTAAAAACTATCCCAATAAGCCTAAAAAGAAAAAATCTAAAAGTCAGCATTATTTAGCTTATTATATATCGAATGAAAAAGGGCAGTGGTTGATGCGCCAACATCAAGAAGGAGAACTCCTGCAAGGTCTATGGCATTATCCCATGGTAGAGGCAGATTTAGTGATAGAAGCTGCTTCTCAAGATGAATTAAGCCAGCCCTTCATTGAGAAATATCATGTCTTGGAAGGCCAAGCTGACCGCTTGAATTTGGCAGTCAGGGGTCATGTTAAGCATATTTTTAGTCACCGTATTTGGCAGGTGGATGTTTTAGAGGGCACATGGCCTAAAGATCTTCCATTAGGAGATCATTTAGAATGGGTCGATTTGGACCATCTAAGTGACCATCCACATTCCAGCCTCCAAGAAAAAATGTATCAATATAATTTTGATTTAGGTGAGGAGTAAGCTATGAAAGTTTTATTAAAATATTTCCAAGGATATTGCTTGGTTACTGTGTTGGCCCCCTTGTTGAAATTAGCTGAAGCCCTTTTAGAGTTAACCGTACCTTTGATTGTGGCTAAGATTATTGATCAGGCGATTCCAACAGGAATAGTCAGTGAATTATACCCTTATCTTCTAACCATGTTTGCGGTCGCTTTTATTTCCTTAATTATGGCTGACTCTTCACAATTTATGTCAGCTAAAGCAGCCGTTGGATTTACGGAAAATTTGACGAATGATTTATACAGTCAAGTAATTCAACTGGGTGAGGGGGCAGTTAATCAAATTAGTCCAGAGTCGTTGATTGCCAGGTTAACCGCTGATGCAGCTCAGGTCCAGGCCGGGTTAAATACTAGTTTGCGTTTATTTTTACGGTCCCCCTTTATTGTGTTTGGGGCCTTTTTTATGGCTATGCGGTTAAATTTTTCCTTATCCATGTTTTTTTTGATGATGATTGTGCTGCTCTTTGCGGTGGTCTTCTTGATTTTACGTTGGACTAGTCCGCTATACCAAGCAATTCGGCAAGTTTTTGATAAATTAGTCCAATTAACGCGGCAACAGATTCAAGGAATCCGTGTGATTAAAGCCTTTGACAAACAAGCTAGTGAAATACAAGAGTTTTCAGACCATAATCAAAGTGTGACCCGTCAGCAAGTCAAGGTAGCGCAAATTGGCGCCTTAATCAATCCCTTAACGTATGTGATAGTTAATGTCTTCTTGGTGATTATCATTTGGCAGGGGGGGGGACGAGTCAATCAAGGCATTATGACCCAAGGGGAGACCGTCGCGATTATTAATTATTTACTGTTAATTCTGGTGGAATTAGTAAAGATGGCCATGGTCGTAACAACTATTAATAAATCGATGGTATCGGCTAACCGGATTAGTCAGATTATCACACGTCCAGTGGAGAATCTCCAAGCAACCGATACAGCTAAAACAGGTGATTTGGGTGACTCAATTTTTAAGATGAAGGATTTGTCCTTTACCTATCCTCAAGCCAATGAATTAGCCTTAGATTCAATTGATTTAGATATCAAAGCAGGACAATTTATCGGAATCATTGGAGCAACCGGGTCAGGTAAATCAACCTTACTTAAATTATTAACCCAATCTTATCAACCAGACCAAGGTGAAATTATCTTTAATCAAGCTTATTTTCCAAATGGTTCAAGAAAAAAGCTTCGTCAGCAGATGGCCTTGGTACCGGCGAAAATAGCTTTTTTTAAAGGGACTATTCGGTCTAACCTCCTAGTGGCCAATCCTCAAGCCAGTGACGAGGAAATGTGGCAAGCTTTAGCAGGTGCACAAGCAAAGGACTTTGTGTCCCAATTAGACCAAGCTTTGGATGCTCCAGTGGAAGCCTTTGGACGGAATTTCTCTGGCGGTCAGCGGCAACGGTTAGCCATTGCGCGTGCCTTATTAAAACAGGCCCCCATCCTAATTTTTGATGATTCAACCTCAGCTTTGGATTATGTCACTGAAGCTAATTTTCAAGCTGAATTGAAAAGAAACTACCAAGATATGACGATTCTTATGATTTCACAACGCGTCCACTCCTTACAAGCGGCCGACCAGATTGTTGTTTTGGACGAAGGGAAGGTTGTGGGACTGAGTCATCATTATGATTTATTAGAAAACAATGAAACTTACCAAGAAATCTATGCGTCTCAAACGGTTATGGAGGTGACAGACCATGAACAATAAAGTTCAATCAAACCGCCAAGGGTCGACAACGACTCGACGGTTATTTGATCGTTTGTTGGAGGATAAATTCTCTTTTACTATAATTGTGATTGCGACAATTTTTCAAGTGCTCTTAACGGTTTACTTACCTGTGCTTATTGGACAGGCAGTTAATTATATTGTCGGACCGAGCCAGGTTAATTTTCAAGCTTTAAGCCTATTAATCTTAAAGATGCTAGTGGTTATTGGCGTAACTACCTTACTGCAATACCTCAATCCTTACCTCTATAACCGAATGATCTATAAGATGGTTTCAAGTCTTAGACAAGAAGCCTTAGAGAAAGTCCATCGTTTGCCATTATCTTTTGTTGACCAACAGTCAACTGGAGATTTGGTGAGTCGGCTTACCACTGACTCTGACCAGTTAGCCGATGGTTTAGTCATGGTATTTAATCAGTTCTTTGTAGGAATTCTAACAATTGTATTTACTTTGATTTCAATGTTATGGCTAGACTTACTAATGGTGTTATTAGTTGTAGGGTTAAGTCCCTTGTCTATTATTGTGGCGCGGTTTATCTCAAGTCGTTCTTATAAAATGTACCAAAAACAAACAAGAAGTCGGGGAGAGTTAGCTTCATTTATTGAAGAAAGTGTCCAGCAAGAAGAGGTCATTCGCTTATATAATCACCATCAAACCATGAATAATGACTTTATTAATCGGAACCACACTTATGCAGATTATTCTAAGTGGGCAATTTTCTATTCAGCTTTAGCCAATCCGACTACGCGTTTCATCAATGCTTTAATCTATGCCTCAGTGACTTTTGCTGGTGCTGTGCGAATTATTTCAGGTACTTTTTCTGTCGGAGAATTAACGACCTTCCTAAATTATGCTAATCAATACATGAAGCCGTTTAATGATATTTCTAGTGTGCTTTCTGAAATCCAAGCATCTCTAGCCTGTGCAGAACGAATGTTTATGTTACTTGACCAAAAAGATGAAGTTGAAACTGGTCAAGCTGTCTTTGATAGCGAGCAGTTGAAGGGGGATATTGGCTTTGATCAAGTCGATTTTGCCTATGTTAAAACTGAATCTTTAATTGAAAATCTATCTTTTAATGCTGAAGCTGGGCAAACAGTCGCGATTGTTGGTCCTACAGGTGCAGGGAAATCAACTTTAATTAATTTATTGATGCGGTTTTATGATGTAGACCAAGGGAAAATTGAGTTAGATGGGACGAATATTGAAGTCTATACCCGGGCAAGCATCCGCCAACAATTTGGTATGGTCCTTCAAGAGACTTGGCTTAAAGTTGGGACAGTTGCGGATAATATCGCCTATGCTAATCCGAACCTTAGTCGGGTTGATATTATTCGGGCCGCCAAAGCCGCCAAGGCAGATCGGTTTATTGATATGCTCCCCCAAGGTTATGATACGTATTTAGATAAAGCGGGAGCAGAGTTGTCAACAGGACAACAACAATTGCTTTCAATTGCACGAGTGTTTGCGGCCAAACCTAAAATGTTAATTTTAGATGAAGCGACTTCCTCTATAGATACCTTGACCGAAGTATTGATTCAAAAAGCCTTTGATCAATTAATGGTTAATCGGACTTCCTTCATTATTGCCCACCGTTTATCCACAATTCAAAATGCTGACCATATTTTGGTTTTGGATAAGGGACATATCATTGAGCATGGGAACCATAAAACATTAATGCAGGCTAAAGGCTTCTATTATCAATTACAAATGGCTCACCAAAGTGCTGGCCAATTCGATTAGTCTTATCCTTGTAACTTTCCCTCAATGTGGTATATAATGGTTAAGAATATATGGGGCTTCCCCATATGCTTGAAAGAAAGAGGGATCAGTGATGAGACAACCTAGAGAAGGTGAATTCATCACTATTAAGAGTTATAAACACGATGGTTTATTACATCGGACTTGGCATGATAATATGGTTTTAAAAACGAGCGAACAGTCGATCATTGCTTGTAATGACCACACTCTTGTCACAGAATCTGATGGACGCCGTTGGCGGACCCGTGAAGTCGCACTTGTTTATTATCACCGTCATTTTTGGTTTAATATTATTGCCATGCTGCGTAAGAAGGGGGTTACATATTATTGTAACTTGGCCTCGCCTTATGTGCAGGACAAGGAGGCTTTAAAATATATCGATTATGATTTAGATATTAAGGTTTTCCCAGATGGTGAAAAGCGTTTGCTTGACTTAGATGAGTACGAATTACATGGACGTCAATACCATTATTCTAAGGAAATTGATACCATTATTAAGTATCAAATCCAGGAGTTAGTACGTTGGATTGAAGAGGAAAAAGGCCCTTTTAATACAGCATTTATTGATATATGGTATGAACGATATTGTCAATTAACCCATCGTTATAAACATAACAATCGTAAATAGTGGTGGATCAACCTATAGAATTTAAGATAGGCCAATTAAGGGTTCGACAAGAGGTCGGGCTCTTTTTTATCCAGAGTAAGAGATTAGGAGCTAGAAAAATGAATTTGTACGAAGATTTAAAACAAAAGAATGTACCCTTAGCAGTTGTCGGCTTGGGCTATGTCGGTATGCCACTGGCGGTGGCTTTCGCCAAAAAATTAAATGTTATTGGCTTTGATGTCAATGAACACAAAATTGCCAAATATCAGGCAGGAATCGACCCAACGAATGAAGTGGGTGATCAAGCGGTTAAGGATTCAGGGGTACGCTTTACCAGTGATCCAAGTCAATTAGAACAAGCAAAATTCCATATCATTGCGGTACCAACACCCGTGAATGCTGATCATACACCCGACTTACGGCCTGTCATTGGCGCATCACGGACACTGGGCCAGTATTTAACAAAGGGATCCTATGTAGTTTATGAATCTACAGTTTTTCCTGGGGTTACGGAAGATATTTGTATTCCAATTTTAGAAGAAGAATCAGGTTTAAAATTTGGTCAAGACTTTAAAGTAGGGTATTCACCTGAACGGATTAATCCTGGGGATAAGGTTCACCGCTTAGAGAATATTACCAAAATCGTTTCTGGATCAGATGTTGAAGCTTTAGAGCTAATTGCTAAGGTTTATGAATTAGTGGTAGAAGTTGGCGTTCATCGTGCACCAACTATTCAAGTAGCGGAAGCTGCTAAAGTGATTGAGAATTCTCAACGGGATGTTAATATTGCTTTTATGAATGAATTAGCTATGATTTTTAATCGAATGAATATTGATACCCGTGCTGTCTTGGAGGCAGCGGGGACCAAATGGAATTTTCTTCCCTTTACACCAGGTTTAGTTGGAGGCCACTGTATTGGAGTAGATCCATATTACTTAACCTATCGGGCTGAACAATTAGGGTATCATTCTGAAATAATTCTTTCAGGACGCCGGATCAATGATCAAATGGGACACTTTGTCGTTGATAACCTGATTAAACTGATGATTCAAGCAGATTTAAAAATTAAATCTGCCAAGGTTGCTATCCTAGGTTTTACCTTTAAAGCGGATGTGCCCGATGTTCGTAATACCAAAGTTTTAGATATTTATAAAGAGATGCAGAAATATGGGATTGACCCACTAGTGGTAGATCCTATTGCTGATGCAGATGATGCTAAGTTAGCCTATGATATTGAGCTGTCACCTATGGCTGAAGTTAAAGAATGCCAAGCAATCATATTAGCCGTTTCCCATCAAGTCTTTAAAGATTTAGATAAAAATAAAATTGATGGATTCTTTAGCCAAGATGATCGAGTTAAAAAGGTCTTAATTGATGTTTCAGGAATTCAAGGTGATAAGTTAATGGATGATCCGTCATACTTGTATTGGCGTTTGTAATAAATAAAAGGGAGCGAACAAGAAGTAGAAAATCTCAGATTTTCGCTTCGTCTGATCGCCCCCGCAAGGTTGATTAGGATGGAACAAGTCGCTTTGCGACGTGGTCTCCATCTAATCAACTACTGCGATAAATTATTTGTTTTCAATTAACTAAAGAAGCTGGGCTTTTTGCCCAGCTTCTTTTCTTCTCTTATAAAATCTTTTAAGTGGATAAAAGTCTAACCCTTAAGTTGTTAAATCAATATTCTTGTTTTAGAACAGGTTTCCTAGGAAATTAGTCAGTGGATTATTTCGTTTGTTTTCGTAAGTTTTTTCTTTCTTATCTGAGTTGCTTTCAGAACTGTCAGATTCTGATGCTTCATCTTCTTTTGGATCTGCTTGTGGTAGATTGGTAGGTAGAGCTTCGTTCTTATAAAGATCTGGGAATTTTAGCAACTCATCTAGAAGAATTTCAGTTTCCCAATAAGAATTTGATTGGTCAGTGAAGGTCCCCATAGTGACAGCAATTACCTTACGCCCATTTTCAGTTGAAGTTGCGACAAAACAACGGCCTGCTCCATCTGTGAATCCAGATTTCAAACCAGTGATACCGTCCCGACCATACTCTTGGCCCGCTCTAAGAAGGTTATTATTAACCAAAGTTTGTTCGTAGTCAGTACCTGCCTTGAATTGATAAGAATCAGAATTAGTAATATCTAAGACTTGAGGGAAGTCTGTGATTAGATGTTGAGCAACTAAGGCGATGTCTGCTGCAGACATGGTATTTTCATCGTTTTCACCTGTTCCTGGTATTCTGATATTTTCTGCTAGCTCAATATTAGGAGTTCCCGAAACTGAGACAAGTTTAAAATTATTAATGCCCCAAGAGTGTAGCAAGTCGCTCATGGCATTGACACCTGCTTCTTCACTACCATAGATTTGCCACATAAGGGCTGAGGTAGCATCGTTACCTGAAGACAGGAGCACACCATTGAGTAAATCTTCCACACTATATTCTTGGTCAGCTACCAAACCTACATTTGATAAGTTAGGATTTGAAGTATAGTTATCAATAATTGCTGGATCAATGGAAATCATTTGATCCATTGATAATTTACCTTCGTCGATTGCTTGATAAACTAAATAAGTAGAGATAATTTTTGACATGGATGCAATTGGATATGGTTTATTTCCCTCTTGTTGAGCCAAAACCCGATTTGTCTCCTGATCAATTGCGATATAAGAACGGGCATCCATATTATCCCTATACCAGTCAAGAATTTCTTGGGGATAATCACTTGGCATAGTATATGGGTCAACAGTATTTAGTGTTGATTCCTTGCCAAAATTTGGTGTTTTACTAAGTTCTTGGGCAAAAATAGTGGCAGGGCTTGAAGCACTTAAAGTAATGGTCATCACAGCAAGAACCAGTAGTGATATATTTTTTGAAAATTTCAAAATCATTCCTCCTAGGATAAAATCGTTCTAGGATATTATAACGAAAACAAGCTAGGTTGACTAGGTGTGAAACCGTAGTCTTCAATAAATACCTGAAAATTCATAGAAAATCCATAAAATATCGTTTTAAATAGATGACAAGTAATCGTGGAGAAATTATAATAAAAACCAGGATCAATAGAAAGGGGGAAGCTATGAAGAAAAAAGTAAGTAATTTTTTTGAAAAGAATAAGTGGGAATTGGACCAACTGATGTTTCTACTTATCTTGATTCTGATGTTTCTCTCTTTTTATTTAGGATCGGCAGCATTTATCCTATATACACTTTTTCTATGTATTCAAAATCGCAAACATTTAGGGACGATTATAAAGAAAAATTTTCTCTTTTATATTTTTGTATTGTATAGTTTGGCAGTAGGTATCTATAATCAGACACTTTCGGGGATGACCGTCCCCTTAGTCTATGCTTTTGGCTTCTTTTTCTTTTATTTTTATCTTCAGCAAATTAAAGCGAAAACCTATTATCTATCCTTAAAGGTGATTGCCCTGGCAATTATTCCTTTAACTGTCATGTGTCTTTATACTTATCTGAATTATGCACTAGGTCATGGCTATGGTCCTTGGTATATTTTTAAATATGCCAATATTCAAACCCGAGCTGAAGCAACCTTTTTTAATGCTAATTATTACGGTATGTATTGTTTAATGGCTTTGGTGACCAACCTTTATATAATGAAAAAAGAGTCCAATCATAAGTGGTTATTACTCGGCTCGGGAGCCATTGGAGCAGTATTAATTTCAATCATATTAACTGCATCACGAATGCTTTTACCTACTTTAGTTATTGTTCTAATCTGGATGTTAGCTTGGTTACAACCACGTTGGGTCAAGTATATTATTGGTTTGGCCCTAGTTGGTGGGATGGTTTTAACCTTGAAACCGGGGCTCATCCCACGGATGGAAACTTTAACATATGCCTTTCAAGACCGGTTTAATTTGTGGGCGGTTGGCCTAGCTATTTTCTTGAGCCGACCACTCTTTGGTAGGGGCGCCATGGCCTTTGTAAATTTTTATTACCTATATAGTGATTATGCTCAAATGCACGCCCATAATTTATATATCAATACCCTAGCTAACTATGGAGTTCTTGGGGCTACTTTAATACTGGTTTTGTTGAAGCCTTTATGGCACCATTTAATCACATTATTTAAGGACAAATCTTTAAGACCAGAATTTGCTTTGATTTCTGCTTACATTTTGATTGTATTGGTGCATGGGACGATGGATGTGGCTATTTTTTGGGTGCAAACTGCCTACATCTTCTTGATTGTTATTCTAGTTTCAAAAGAGAAATTAGAAAAATTAAAATAATCCTTGCAAAGGGAAGAAACGTGTGTTATTATTTAAAAGTTGAGAAAACAAGTAGAAACTCGCGTTTCTCGCCATAAGCAAGAGCGATTGGCAAATAAAGTTAGTGTAAGGATAACCTATGCTATTTTATGTGGAGCGAGTTCGTTAGAACTGGCTTTTTTTAACTTGTCACTCTCAAACAAATATGGAGGTGGAAATTATCGCTAAAGAATTACCTATTAACGAACAAATCCGTGCACGAGAACTACGTGTTATTGGAGATAATGGGGATCAATTAGGTGTTAAATCTCTGAACGATGCATTGACGATTGCTGAATCATTTGAACTTGATTTAGTTTTAGTATCGCCTAATGCGCAACCACCTGTTGCAAGAATTATGGATTATGGTAAGTACCGTTTTGAACTTCAAAAGAAGGAAAAAGAACAACGGAAAAACCAAAAAGTTGTCAATGTTAAAGAGATTCGTTTAAGTCCTTCAATCGAAGAACATGACTATCAAACTAAACTAAGACAAGCCATTAAGTTCTTGGAAAAAGGTGACAAGGTCAAAGTAAGCATTCGCTTTAGAGGAAGGGCCATTACGCATAAAGATTTAGGCCGTGATGTTTTGGAAGATTTTATTGAAGATACTGCTGAGGTAGCTACTGTAGAATCTAAACCCAAAATGGAAGGACGCTCAATGTTTATGATTTTAGCCCCAAGTGCTAATTAAGTAAATTAACTAGGAGGATTATTATGCCAAAGCAAAAAACACACCGCGCAACTGCTAAACGCGTTAAGAGAACTGGTTCAGGTAAATTAAAACGGGGACGTGCTTTTACTTCTCACCGTTTCCACGGTAAAACTAAAAAACAACGTCGTCAATTACGTAAAGCATCACTCGTATCTGCAAGTGATTACAAACGTATTAAACATATGATTTCATCATTATAAGACTAGAGGAGGAAACGAAGCATGGCACGTGTTAAAGGTGGATACGTTACGCGTCAACGTCGTAAACGTACAATTAAGTTAGCAAAAGGTTATTACGGAGCAAAATCAATTTCATTCAAGATGGCTAAACAACAAGTCATGAAATCTCGGATGTATGCTTTCCGTGACCGTAAACAAACTAAACGGAACTTCCGTCGTTTATGGATTACTCGGATTAATGCAGCTGCTCGTCAACATGGCGTAAGCTATTCAGTATTAATGAATGGTCTTAAAAAAGCTGGAATTGAAATGAACCGTAAAATGTTAGCTGATTTAGCTGTAAATGATGCTAAAGCTTTTGAAGCATTAGTTGATCAAGCTAAAGCTGCTGTTAAATAATTAAATTATTAGGGTAGAGTATCCGGCCTTCACCGCTTGCTCTACCTCTTATTATATCTATGATAAAATGGGGCTGGTATCTAAAATATTTTTTTAGATGTAGGTACTCATCTTTTTTATATCTATAAAATATCTATTGAAAAGGAGGCTCTTATGGCACATATATGGCGTTATATTAAACGTGAACCAAAATTACTTTTTTTAAATTTTATTGGTGCAATTTTCTTCGTTCTCATTAACCTCGGTTTACCTACGATTTTAGCAGAGATGATTAACGAGGCGATTATTCCTCAAAAGGTTAATCTTTTATATTTTTGGTCTATTATTATGATCTTGGTGATTATTGCAGGGGCAGCTGGGCGAGTATTACTATCCTACGCTTCGAGCAAATTAACCACTTTAATGATTCGGGATTTAAGAAATGATATGTTTGAAAAATTGCAATTATATTCGCATGAAGAATATGAAAAAATTGGGGTCTCCTCTTTAGTTACCCGGATTACTACGGATGCCTTTGTCCTCATGCAATTTACGGAAATGACCCTACGTTTAGGTTTCAATACGCCGCTGATGTTTTTAGGATCTATCATTATGATATTTACTACCAGTCCTTCTTTAGCTTGGATTCTACTCGCTGCCATGCCATTTTTAATTGCTTCGATTGTTTGGATTGCTAAGAAATCTCGCCCAATTTCTAAAGAACAACAAGAGTCTTTGGACCAAATTAACCAATATGCTCGTGAAAATCTAACGGGTTTACGGGTCATTCGGGCTTTTAGTCGCGAAGACTTCCAAGCAGATAAATTCCATCAGGAAACCAACCATTATAGCCAAGTGGCAGGGCGTTTATTTAAATTAATGGGCTTAGCCAATCCGCTCTTTTTCCATATTTTAATATGGATGATTATTTTAATTATGTGGTTTTCTTTAGGACCGATTGAAGCAGGTCGCTTAAATATTGGGGTATTAGTGGCTTTTATTGAATATGCCTTTCATGCCTTGTTTTCAATTATGATGTTTTCCCAATTATTTATGATGTATCCGCGGACCAATGTTTCAGCCAATCGAATCTCTGAAGTCTTAGAAATGCCAATTTCTATCTCACCGAATGAAGATGGGGTGACCGAAACTGAGACCAATGGTTACCTTGAATTTGATAATGTAACTTTTGCCTATCCTGGTGAAACTGAAAGTCCGGTTTTACATAATATTTCCTTCAAAGCTCAGCCAGGACAGATGGTGGCTTTTATTGGCTCGACCGGGTCGGGGAAATCAACCTTGGTTCAATTAGTGCCGCGTTTTTTTGATGTGACGCTAGGACGGATATTAGTCGATGGGGTCGATGTGCGAGATTATAAACTTTCAGCCCTGCGGCAGAAAATTGGCTATATTCCGCAAAAAGCCTTACTTTTTACCGGCACCATTAGTGAAAATTTACGCTATGGTAAATATGATGCTTCAGAAAAGGAATTAATCCGGGCCAGTGATGTGGCCCAGGCATCTGATTTTATTGAACGGACGCAAGAAAAGTATCAAACCTTTTTAGCGGAAGGTGGCGCTAATTTATCAGGAGGCCAAAAACAACGGCTATCCATTGCGCGTGCCATTGTGAAAGAGCCAGGAATCTATGTTTTTGATGATTCCTTCTCTGCCTTAGACTACAAAACCGATGCCGAACTTCGGCGTCGGTTAAGTGAAATTACCAAACACTCGACCGTCCTTGTGGTGGCCCAACGTATTTCATCAATCCGCCAAGCTGATCAAATCATTGTCTTAAATGAAGGGGAGATTGTTGGTCGTGGCACTCATGAACAACTAATGGCTGAAAATAAAATTTACCAAGAAATTGCCGCCTCACAAATGAAGGGTGATCAATTATTTAAGGAAGGGGATGAAGATCATGCTTAATTCATTTCAAAAAATCTGGCCTTTCTTCAAACCTTATCGGTTTAAATTAATTTTATCGATTGTCTGTGTGGTTATGACGGTCATCACTAATGTCCTAGAGCCCTTCGTTTTAGGTCTTGCCATTACTGAAATTACCGCCAATGTCCTCGCCATGGCTCAAGGTCAAGCAGGAGCGGGCTTAAATTACCGCTATATCTTAATGATTTTGCTACTTTATTTCCTACGGGGTTTAATTAATCAATTGGGGACATATGGGTCTAACTACTATGTAACTGAAGCAGTTCAAGCCATGACCCGGGATTTGAGAGATGCAATCATGAGCAAAATTAATCGTTTGCCCGTATCTTATTTTGACCGACGACAATTTGGAGATATGTTAGGTCGCTTTACTAATGACGTTGAAGCGATTGCTAATGCTGCACAGCAAGCGATTATCCAGGTTGTCAATGCTATCTTGTCAATTCTCTTTGTGGCAATTATGATGTTTATTCTCCAATGGCAATTAGCTTTAATTGTTTTAATTTCAATGCCCCTATCTTATGCAGTCGCTAGAGCGATTGTAAAAGTCTCCCAGCCTCATTTTAAAAAGCAAGCCAATATTCTCGGTAAATTAAATGGCTTTGTGCAAGAATCCCTGACTGGCTTTAATGTCATCAAGTTATTTGGCCATGAGGATTCATCTAAGACTGAATTCCGTCAAATTACCCAAGAATTATTTGATACAGGTTTTAAATCCTCCTTTCTTTCAAGTTTGATGATGCCACTTGTGTCCGTGGTCTCTCATTTAGCTTATTTAGCGGTAGCTCTTGTCGGTGGACTTTTGACCATTGCTGGACGTTTGACAATTGGTAATTTGCAGGCCTTTACCCAATATGTATGGCAAGTAAACCAACCTATCCAAATGATTACACAATTATCAGCCATGGTTCAATCTGCCACCGCAGCCATTGACCGGGTGATGGAAGTACTAGAGGCTGAGGAAGAGACTCAAGCTTATGACCAAGAATTACAGCAAGCTCTTAGTGGTCAGGTTTCCTTTAAAGATGTGGCTTTTTCTTATAGTCCGGATAAACCCTTAATTGAAGATTTCTCAGTTGAAGTAGAACCTGGTCAGACTGTGGCGATTGTTGGACCAACTGGAGCCGGTAAGACCACCCTAATCAATCTATTAATGCGGTTTTATGATGTAAATGAAGGGTCTATTGAAGTAGATGGCATTGATATCCGGTCACTATCCCGCCAAGAGTATCGTAAACAGTTTGGAATGGTATTACAGGATGCTTGGTTGTACGAAGGAAGCATTCAGGATAATTTACGGTTTGGAAATTTAGATGCTTCAGACCAAGATATCGTAGCGGCTGCAAAAGCTACTAATGTCGATCATTTTATTCGTACTTTACCAGGCGGTTATCATATGCATATGAATCAAGAATCCTCTAATATATCTCTGGGTCAAAAGCAATTATTAACCATCGCTCGGGCTCTTTTATCCGATCCAAAAATCTTAATTTTAGATGAGGCGACTTCTTCTGTAGATACCCGCTTAGAGCTCCTAATCCAGAAAGCAATGGATAAATTAATGGAAGGGCGGACTTCTTTTGTGATTGCCCACCGCTTATCTACCATTCAAGATGCTGATTTAATTTTAGTGATGGATCAGGGGCATATTATTGAGTCTGGTAACCATGCCTCCCTATTAGCGGCCCAAGGTTTTTATTATGATTTGTATAATAGCCAATTCACGTCAGCTAAGGATTAGGAACAACAGATAGATATAAGAAGATGAGTGATGTCAATTGTCTTAGTCAATTTTATAAATTATAGAAAAAGGAAGCGGCTGGAACAATCTTAGGTTCCAGCCGCTTCCTTTTATTCTACTTTTTGCGTAGGATACGGAGTTGGGTGTGTTTTTTAGTTTTTTGTACCGGCCCTTGGGCTACTTGATAAAAGTACTGAGCCACAATATCATCCGTTTCATCCAGAATAGAATTAAATTCAATGTCATTATCTGTTAGGGTACGTACATCGCCTGATTGTAATTCTTGAATCACTAAGGTAGGTGTGCGATGGACTAACATTTCTTTTGCAATGTTTTGATTCTTTAGGTAGAGATTTCGGACAAAGTCAGAATTTATATCTTGACGGAAGGTTTCCAAATCTAAATGACATTGCTTGGCAATTTTTAAGACTAAGGCTTTATCAAAACGGTCAATTTCACCTGAAACTTGGGCTTGCATTTCCATTAGAAAATGTCGGCCTTTCTTCTGCCCCTGCATACTAGCAGCAATAAAAGCCAGGGAAGCATGGTACATTTTACGATAGAATTCGTTTCGGAGACCAAGATGGCAGCGTTTAATCCCTTTCCTTTCCATAAATAAATTAACGATATCCTGGTTATGGAAGGGCAAGATATAGATGTCAGTATTCGTGGAGATAACATCAATTGCTTTGGTAATTTCTTGTTCAGACTGATAACAAAGAGTGCCTAAAGGATTGATAAATAAATAAAATTCAAAAATATTTTGGACGCCATTATATTTATATTCTACTTGATAATTCTGTTGTCTCACGAGTGACCTCCTTTCTTGCTTTTGCGTTCATTTACATGTTAACAAAGAAAAAAATTTATTACCAATAGAAAGCTCAAAAATTAATTAATAATAATTTTATCTCTGTTTATTTTATATAGTTTCAGTTGAATTTTATGTTAAAATGTTATCTGTGAGCTTAAGGAAAGGGGCGCAAGAAAAATGATAGCAGATAATTTTATTGAAGATTGGCAGGTTTTCTTAGCACCTTATCAACAAGCTGTTTCAGAACTTAAATTAAAATTAAAACAAATACGACAAGAATATCAGGCCCAACACTTGCATGCGCCGATTGAATTTGTAACCGGGCGGGTAAAATCAAAAGAGTCTATCTTGGAAAAGATGGAAGTTCGCCAAATTGCGCCAGAAGACATTTTAATTGGTGTACAAGATATTGCAGGGATTAGAATTATGTGCCAATTTGTCGAAGATATTTATTATACTGCTGATTTACTAAGTAAACGTCAAGATTTTAAAGTCCTTCTAATTAGAGACTATATTGCTAATCATAAACCATCTGGTTATCGTTCTTACCACATGGTAATTGAATATCCGGTTCAAAGAGCCCAAGAGGTTATTCCAGTCATTTGTGAAATTCAAATCAGAACGTTGGCTATGAATTTTTGGGCCACGATTGAGCATTCTTTAAATTATAAGTATCAAGGAAAATACCCTGATCATATTTTAAAACGCTTAGAAAGAGCCTCAGAAGCTGCCTTCCTATTGGATGAAGAAATGTCTGAGATTCGAAATGAAATCCAGGAGGCGACTCGATTTTTCGAAAAACGTCATGAGGAAAGAAACAAGGAATGGGAGGACTAACTTTGAAAAATAAGCTATTGATTTATACTAACAATAGTTCACGGTCACGGTTGGTGAAAGAGGAGTTCTTACGAAAAGCCCAAGCCAAAGGTTTACAGATCGTCGATGATCAGGATAGTCCAGACTATATTGTAACTATTGGGGGGGATGGGACGCTTCTGCAAGCTTTTCATCAATTTCAAGCATACTTGAGCCAGGCTCAATTTGTCGGTATTCATACGGGGCATCTAGGCTTTTACACAGATTGGCAACCTCAACAAATGGATGAATTAATTCAGTTTCTAAGCCAACCCAAAGGGCAATCCATTACCTATCCTCTTTTACAGGTCACCCTAAGATATAAGGACGGTAAGAAAGAATCGCTTTTGGCCTTGAATGAATTTACTTTAAGGTCTAATAAAGGAACGATTGTCTCTGAAGTTTTTATTAAAGATTACTTCTTTGAAACATTTCGTGGAGATGGTTTATGTGTAGCAACACCTACAGGGTCAACCGGTCTCTCTAAGTCATTGGGTGGGGCAGTTATCCATCCAAGACTCGATGCTCTCCAAATGACTGAAATGGCTTCAATTAATAACCGGGTTTATCGTACCTTAAGCGGACCAATTATTATTGCTAAAGATGAATGGATTAAATTAATTCCGATCGCAGATAAAACTGCCTTCTCTCTGAGTGTGGACCATCTTCATTATGAAGATAAAGCGGTTCAAGCCATTCGCGTACAGATTGCTCAAGAACGAATTGCTTTTGCTAGTTTTAAACACCTGCATTTTTGGAACCGTGTTGAAGGCTCATTTATTGGTCGCAAGTATTAAATTATAATAGACTAGTAAGGAAATAGTATGGAATTAGAATGGATTTATCAAGCCGACCAGCCTCAACTGGTTCGTAATTTTTTACAAGCACAGGGAATTCCGCGGAAGTTTCTGTCGGCAGTTAAATATCGAGGCGGTAGTATATTATTAAATGGACAAGCAGTGACAGTCAGAGCAAGCTTGAGACCAGGCGATCGATTGAAAGTACAAGCAGCACCAGAACTCGGTCATGAAACAGTTCCTGCTTCTCAACTCCCAATAGAAATCGTTTATGAAGATCCAGACTGTTTGGTGGTAAATAAACCTATTAACACAGTTTCAATTCCATCACAGAAACATCCAGATTCGTCCATGGCTAACCGGATTAAAGGTTATTACCAGCAACAGGGCTACTCTGATCAAGTGATTCATATAGTGACTCGTTTAGACCGAGATACCTCGGGATTAATGTTAATTGCTAAGCATCGCTTGGCTCATGCCTACTTTGATCAACAGATCAGGAATAAGACCATTAAAAAGTACTATTATGCTATTTCAGAAGGTATTGATTGGCCAAGGGAGGGCTTGATTGATGCGCCGATTGGCCGTCACCCTGATTCAATTATCCAAAGAAGAGTAGACGTAAGTGGGCGGCCTGCTTTGACCCGGTTTTGGGTCCAAGATAAGTATCCAGAGGCAACTTTATTAAAATTACAACTGCTGACGGGGCGGACTCATCAGATTCGTGTGCATTTAGCTCATTTGGGAGGTCCACTCGTAGGGGATACTTTATATGGCGGGTCTTATCAAGACCAAATCCAGCGCCAAGCATTGCATTGTGGCCAACTGGAATTCAAACAGCCCTTTAGTCATGAGCAGATTATACTTAAACAAGCCTTACCGGCTGATATGCAAGCATGGCTTGAGGCCCAAGCTTGAGAAAGCTAAGGAGTTAAGGAGGAATTAGTTATGGAAATCTTTGAAAGATCCTTAGAAGAAAATATTGAAATTATTCATCAATTATTAGCCCATAATCGGATGACCCGGTTCAGGACTGAATTTTTGGCCTTGCATAATTATGACCGGGCCCAAATTTTTGCGGCTTTGGAAGTAGATGATCGTAATAAAATTTATCAATACCTTTCGCCTACTGAGTTAGCCGATATCTTTGATATGTTAGAAAACGAAGATGACTCAGTAATTGGTTATTTTGACGAGATGTCGAATTCTTATGCAGCTTCTTTATTGGGAGCCATGTACTCCGATAATGCGGTAGATGTGTTAAATTCATTGAAAGACCGTAATCAAGTGAATATCTATTTGCACCTGATGCCGGTAGAAAGTGCCCGCGAAATTTCTAAGTTGATGTCCTATATGGAAGAAACTGCCGGGGCGATTATGACCTCTGAATTTATATCGATTCCTGAAAATATCACCTTGGGTGACGCCTATCGGAAAGTTCGCAAACAAGCGGCAGAAGCAGAAACCATTTATTATGTCTATGTGGTGGATGAAGAAGGTAGGTTAACCGGTGTTTTATCCTTGCGGGACTTAATTGTAAATGAAGAAGATAAGCAGGTAAAAGACTTCATGAATAATCGAGTTATTACCGTGCAAGTGAATGACAACCAAGAAGAAGTTGCTCAAATGGTCCAAGATTATGACTTGCTAGCCTTACCTGTAGTTGGTTTTGATCAAGTTTTACTAGGGCTGATTACAGTTGATGATATAATGGATGTTATTCGGGAAGAGGCTGATAGTGATTACTCTGGTTTGGCTGCCGTCGATGTATCAGAGCAACATTTATCACCTTTTTCAGCTGCAAAGAGTCGTTTACCTTGGCTAATTACCTTGTTATTTTTGGGAATGGGAACTTCTACGGTTATCTCCCAGTACCAAGATGTCATTGCTTCAGCCTCAATCTTATCTGCTTTTGTCACCCTAATTACTGGTACGGCCGGGAACGCTGGAACTCAATCCCTAGCGGTTGCAGTCCGCAAGCTGACCAATAAAAGTGAAGAAGATGATTTTACTTCATCCTTATCTTTTGAGTTATTAACCGGAGCTATCACGGGCTTAGTGGTTGGTTTAGCGGTCATGGTTATTGTTTTAGTATGGCAACATAATTTGTTTTTAGGAGCTATTATTGGTTTTGCTATGATGATGGCCATTATTGTGGCTAATCTAGCAGGGTCGCTGATTCCTAAACTAATGGATCGGATAGGTTTTGATCCGGCTGTTGCTTCGGGACCTTTTATTTCTACTTTAAGTGACTTAACCTCAGTATTTATTTATTTTTCAATTGCTTCTTTCTTCTTGAATTTAATTCAATAATTTAATGAATCTTTTGTGATTTTTTGCTAGAATAGATTAGTAACGGATTGAATAAAAGAAAAAGGGGGGAGTCAGATGGTAATAGGAAAAGAGTTAAGCTCAAGCTTATTCGGTTATAAAAAGAGTCAAGTTGATCATTTGCTCGGAGAACAAAAGCAAAAAATAGCTGATCTACAAGCACAGTTAGCTCAAGCTCAAAGTGAAATTGAAAAATATAAAGAGTTAGAAGCCAGCATTAAAGACTCCATTTTAGATTCGCGGCAAAAAGGAAATCAAATTATCCAAGAATCAAATGACAAAGCGGTTCAAATGATAAATCAAACGGAAGAGCAAATTACTCAATATAAGGAAGATTTTGTTTTTCAAAGTCAGGGGCTCATTGAATCTGGGGTTGGACTTAAAGATCAGCTTAAAGAAATGAAAAATCGGATGCAAGCGATTTTAGAGGAATACCAAGATATGCTCGATACCACTAACTTTGATAAAATATATCCTAAGAAGAAAATTGAACAATTTTCACTCCAAGTTGAGAACTTTGAAACTGAATCAATGGATGCCTGGAAGAGTCACCAAGACCTCAGTCCAGAAGCGAATTTGAGTGAAGCTGAAAAAGCGGAATTACAAAAGCTAATCTCTGATGTCATTGATAACGAGAAAAAAGAAGAGAATAAAGAAGATAAGTCAGTTGAGAGTGATCAAGAAAAAATCCGCTTATTATTTTCAAATAATTCATAAATAGAACGGTGAATTTAACTTTAGGTTGGGTGTCGCTAGGCGGCTTAATTTAACCTAATCAGCTGTGCGGGGGTGGGCAGACGTAGCGAAAATCAGAGATTTTCATGCTTCTTGCCCGCTCCTTTTCCTATTTATTAAAAGCAAACTATGAAATGGAAGTGACCTATGAGTAAGGAATTAGCCCAAGAGGTTAAAAAAAGACGTACATTCGCAATTATTTCTCACCCAGATGCGGGTAAAACCACGATAACCGAACAACTCTTGCTTTTTTCAGGTGCCATTCGTCAAGCTGGCACGGTTAAGGCCAAAGGGAAGAAGTCAAATAAATTTGCTAAGTCAGACTGGATGGAAATTGAAAAACAAAGAGGGATTTCAGTAACTTCATCGGTAATGCAAGTAGACTATGATGGCTATCAGGTAAATATCGTAGATACCCCGGGCCATGAGGATTTCTCGGAAGATACTTATCGAACCTTAATGGCAGTGGATGCTGCCGTTATGGTCATTGATACTGCCAAGGGGATTGAACCACAAACGAAGCGTTTGTTTGAGGTTGTGAGTCACCGTGGCATTCCAATATTTACCTTTATGAATAAGTTGGACCGAGATGGCCGCGAACCGCTTGAATTGGTCGAGGAATTAGAAGAAGTCTTAGGCATTGATGCCTATTTAATGAACTGGCCAATGGGGATGGGCTCTAGTCTTTTAGGCTTATATGATTTATATAATCACCGAGTAGAATTACGGCGGGGCGATGATGATAGTCATTACCTACCTTTAAATGATGAAGGGCAAGTTGAAGGGGACTATGACTTTAAATCCTCTAGTCTCTATACTCAAGGACTGGAAGATGCTCAATTACTATCCGAAGCAGGAAATCCTTTCGATCAAAATCGGATTAATTCTGGTAAATTAACCCCTGTTTTCTTTGGATCAGCCTTAACTGGTTTCGGGGTTCAAACTTTCTTTGATGCCTTTGTGGATCTAGCTCCTGCCCCTTCTGCAACATTAACTGTAGATGAACAAGTAATTGATCCTGCTGATTCACGTTTTACCGGTTTTGTTTTCAAAATTCAAGCAAATATGAATCCAGCTCACCGCGATCGTATTGCCTTTATTCGGATTTGTTCGGGTGAGTTTGAAAAAGGTCTGTCAACTACGTTAGAACGGACCGGTAAGTCCTTATCAATGTCACATACTACTCAATTTATGGCCGATACCCGGGAAGAAGTTCAAAGTGCAGTTGCGGGAGATATTATCGGTCTTTATGATACCGGAAATCTACAAATTGGAGACTCAATTTATGAGGGCAAACAGGTGGTTAAGTTTCCTGCCTTACCACAATTTACTCCCGAATTATTTATGCGGGTAACGCCTAAGAATGTTATGAAACAGAAGTCCTTCCATAAGGGGATTGAACAACTGGTCCAAGAAGGAGCGGTCCAATTATATAAAACCTACCACACCGAAGATTATATTATTGGTGCGGTAGGCCAACTCCAATTTGAAGTTTTTCAATATCGTTTACAAAATGAATATAATGCTGAAGTTGAAATGATCCCAATGGGGCATAAGATTGCCCGCTGGATTAAGCCGGAAGACTTGGATCCCAAGATGTCCTCTAGTCGGAATATTTTAGCCAAAGACCGCTTTGATCGGCCGGTCTTCTTATTTGAAAATCAGTTTGCAGAAAATTGGTTTACATCTAAATATCCTGACATTGAGCTGGAAAAGCTATTGTAAGAGGTTTAATTAAAGCCTTTTCCTAAATTTCTTGTGCTTTATTAGCAAAAATGATACTATCTATAAGTAAAGGCTGATTTTTTCTCAGCGAATATTAAATTTTAAAGGAGACTTTGATTATGGAAAAGAAAGAATTTCACGTTGTAGCAGAAACAGGTATTCACGCTCGTCCCGCTACTTTGTTAGTACAAGCTGCTAGCAAGTTCGCTTCTGACTTAAACTTAGAATATAAGGGTAAATCAGTAAACTTAAAATCTATTATGGGTGTTATGTCACTAGGTGTTGGCCAAGGTGCTGATGTAGTGATTACTGCTGAAGGTGAAGATGAAGCTGCAGCGATTGCCGCCATCGAAGAAACCATGAAAAAAGAAGGTTTGTCTGAATAATGACAAAAGCTGAGTTAAAAGGTATTGCTGCCTCTGATGGGATTTCAATTGCTCCTGTTTATCTCTTAGCAGACCCCGATTTAAGCTTTGAAACGACTAAAGTTGCAGATGTTGAAGCCGAAGCTACTCGTTTTGATGCGGCTGTGGCACAAGCAACCCACGAAATTTCTACTATTCGTGATATCGCGGCTGAATCACTAGGGGCCGAAGAAGCTCAAGTTTTTGATGCTCACTTATTATTTTTATCAGACCCTGAATTTACGGGTCAAGTTACTGCTAAGATTAAAGATGAAGCTGTAAACGCAGAAGCTGCTCTAAAAGAAGTTTCTGAGATGTTTATTATGATTTTCTCTTCTATGGAAGATAATCCTTATATGCAAGAACGTGCTGCCGATGTTAAGGATGTGTCAGAACGTATTTTAGCTGCCTTATTAGGGGTTAAATTAGCCAGTCCTGCAACCATTCAAGAAGAAGTAATCATTGTAGCCAATGACTTGACTCCTTCTGATACCGCACAGTTAAATAAAAAGTATGTAAAAGCTTTTGTAACTAATATCGGTGGTCGGACGTCTCACTCTGCTATTATGGCCCGTTCTTTAGAAATTCCTGCCATTGTAGGTTCTAAAGAAATTACGGACCATGTTCAAGATGGCCAAGTGATTATCGTGGATGCTTTAGAAGGTAAAGTAATTTTAAATCCTAGCCAAGCGGAAATTACTGAATATCAAGCAAAAGCACAAGCTTTTGAAGATCAAAAAGCAGAATGGGCTAAATTGGTCGATGTTCCTACCGTAACGGCGGATGGTAACCATGTTGAATTAGCGGCCAATATTGGTACGCCTAAGGATGCAGAGGGTGCGATTGCTAATGGTGCGGAAGCTATTGGTTTATACCGGACTGAATTCTTATATATGGATTCAGCTGAATTCCCAACTGAAGATGAACAATATGAAGCTTATAAAGCTGTCTTAGAAGCCATGGGTGATAAGGCCGTTGTTGTACGGACCATGGATATTGGTGGCGACAAGGAATTACCTTATTTATCTTTACCAGAAGAAATGAATCCTTTCTTGGGTTACCGGGCTATTCGGATCTGTTTAGATCGTCCTGATATGTTCAAAACTCAATTAAGAGCCCTACTAAGAGCTTCTGTCCATGGTAAATTAAGAATCATGTTCCCAATGATTGCTACCTTACAAGAATTTCGGGCAGCCAAAGCTATTTTAGAAGAAGTAAAGGCTAACTTAGTGGCTGAAAACATTCCAGTTTCAGACGAAATTGAAGTAGGTATCATGATTGAAATCCCAGCTGCGGCTGTTTTAGCAGATCAATTTGCTAAAGAAGTTGATTTCTTCTCAATTGGTACTAACGACTTAATTCAATACACCATGGCCGCTGACCGGATGAATCAACGAGTATCTTACCTATACCAACCATATAATCCATCTATTTTACGTTTAATTAAAAACGTAATTGAAGCCTCTCATAAAGAAGGTAAATGGACGGGGATGTGTGGCGAAATGGCTGGTGACCAAACAGCTGTGCCATTATTATTAGGTTTAGGTTTGGATGAATTCTCTATGTCTGCTTCAAGTATCTTGAAAACGCGGAGCTTGATGAGTCGCTTATCAATGCCAGATGTTCAAGCGTTGGCTCATAAGGCTGTGACTGAATGTACGACAGCTGAAGAAGTTGTTCAATTAGTTAATGATTTAGTTAATAAATAATTTTTTAATATTATAATTCTCGGCCACTACTTAGTTGTAAAAGCTTGTTTAAGACTTTTATGCTAAGAAGTGGCCGAGTTTTTCTACATATACAGTTTTTTTAACCTAGCTAATATTAGTTTACCTTGAGGGGGACTACTTCTTGGATTCTGACCAGATATCCAGTATTATATTTTTCATCGTGTGTGCTAGTTTATCTGTTTTTTTCTTCTTCAGAGACTGCGTTTACCTCTTTGAATCAGATTCGTCTGACTGGCGAGGCCAAAAATGGAGATAAAAAGGCGGCTAAAGCAATTTATTTGATGGAACATTTCGATCGTCTCTTATCAACGATTCTTATTGGAAATAATATTCTTATTATTGCCAGTTCTGCGGTTGCGACTGACTTCTTTTGTATAATTGTATCCCCATTACGGGGCCATGGTGTCTACGGTTGTCACCACAGTAGTCTTATTAATATTTTCGGAAAATTCACCTAAGTATATTGCTAAGATGAGAGCAGAAAGTATAGCTAAGCGTTTTGCAGAGCCTCTTCATTTAATTACCAAGCTATTGGCAACTTTGGTTTATCTCTTAGAATTCATAGTTGGAGATATTTTTGATGAGTATGATGTCTACCGTGAAGATCTTAAAATTATTGAGCCGGATAAAAAAATTCAGGTAGAGGGTTTAACTGCTATTCAAGATATTTTAGATTTTTTTGAGATGGATAATCCTGATATTTGGATATCTTTTACTGTAGTGGGTTTAATTATGGAAGAAATGGGACGGATTCCCCAACTGGGGGATGATTGTAAGATTGAAGGCTTGCATTTTAAAGTAATCGAAAGTGAAAAAGGGCGAATCAAACGGGTAAATATTAAGCAGGTCTTGAATCAGCCCATTGAATCAATTAAATGAGCTGAAAACTTATCCATTTAGCTAGGTTTTTGGAGCAGGCAATGAGTTAGGACGTAAGTCCTGCTCTTGGGCTTGCTCTTTTTTATGGAGAGAATTATTGAAATATTTACATAATCTTTACAAGCAAACTTCGTTTTATCTGATAAACTATAAGCAGAGAGGAGTATTGCTATGCCTAGTATTTATACCCATCATCGTTTTGGTCGCGACCTCGTAGACTATTTAAAACCTGAATTAAAAAATCTCGCTATTCTATATCCTGATTTGTATGAATTAGGTCAACAAGGCCCAGATATCTTTTTTGCTCATCCCAGATGGTTAATGAGGCCAGATAGTCTTGGAATGATTATTCATAATCATGCTGGTAAGGATTATTTAAACCGGCAAAAGTCTTGGCTTAAAAATCTGGGTCTCAATAGTCCCCAAGCAGCTTATTTGTTAGGTACAATGTGTCACTATATTCTCGATTCAAAAGTCCACCCCTTAGTGGATGCCCTCAGTGAGCCTAATGATTTTACCCATCTCACTGTAGAAACAGAACTTGACAGGTATTTTCTTGAAGTCGATGGTTATGAGCCAACCCAGTTTAATCCAGCTCAATTAATTCCGCGCAAGAAAACTTATCGTCAGCTAATGAATGACTTTTATTATTCCTATGGGTTAGGGTCATTCATTAATCTACAAGCTTCGGTTGCATATTTTCGGATGATAAAACACTTGTTTTATAGTCCAAATCCGATTAAGGGTGAGATTTTCTTGAAAATCTTTGATTTAGTAGGTAAGAAAGCCTCTTATAACGGATTAATTATGCAAGTAGCGGCCTTTCCCCAAGCAAGTCAGAGCAATCCTCAATTAGTAGCAGCCTATGAAGCAAGCCTACGACAAGCCCCAGATTTATTGGCAAATGCTTTTGCCTATATTTTTGAAGACCAACCCTTATTGGCAGACTTTAATTTAGATTATAATGGTCAGGAGATTGAACATGAAGGATAAGTTAAGCAAACTTGAACGTGATTGGATTTTATATGATGTTGGTAACTCTGCTTTTATTTTACTGGTGACGACGATTATTCCGATTGTCTTTAATAACTTAGCTAAAGGACATTTGGATGACGATACCTATTTAGCTTATTGGGGTTATGCTGTGACGGCCTCTACCTTGATTGTAGGCCTTATGGGGCCAATCTTGGGCTCGCTTTCAGATTTACCCAAGCAACGGAAGCGGATGTTTACCATTGCCTTAATAATTGGTGTGATAGGCTGTACAGCCTTACCATTTGCCCAGCATTGGTTGGCATATTTATTACTCTTTGTGGTGACTAAGTCAGCCTATAATGCTTCTTTAATATTCTATGATTCGATGTTGAATGATGTGACGACAGCCGAACGAATGGATAGGGTTTCTTCTCATGGTTATGCCTGGGGCTATATTGGTTCAGTCGTGCCTTTCTTAATTGCGATTGTTTTGATTTTTGGAGGTCCAGAAATTGGCTTGTCCAGTCAAATTTCTATTATTCTTGCTTTTCTCGTAAATGCAATCTGGTGGGGTATCATGTCCTTGCCTCTCTTAAAAAGTTACCAACAAATCTCTAGTCATAAATCTACGCCTAAGATAGGTCAAGTCTTTAAAGATTTAGTTCTTACGTTTAAAGAAATTAAACAAAACCGTCAAATTTTCCTTTATTTAATTGCTTTCTTTTTCTTTATTGATGGCGTATATACCATAATTAATCTGGCTACGGCCTATGGCACTTCTTTAGGTCTAGATACCATGGGTTTAGTTCTCGCTCTATTAGTGACGCAAATAGTCGCCTTTCCTTTTGCTTTACTTTTTGCTCGTTTTTCTAAAGGCTTCAAAACTGAAACCTTAATTAAGGTGTGTATCTTGGCCTATACCGGTATTGCAATTTATGGGGTTCAATTGGATCAACTGCATGAATTTTGGATTTTAGCGGTGGCTGTGGGGATGTTCCAAGGAGCGATTCAAGCCTTGTCCCGGTCTTATTATGCCAAGATAATCCCAAGTTATAAATCGGGTGAGTATTTTGGTATCTTTGATATTTGTGGAAAGGGAGCTTCCTTTGTGGGAACCCTCTTGGTTTCTGTGATTACTCAAATGACCGGCAACCAACAAATTGCGGTTTTCTCTTTATCGTTTATGTTCTTATTAGGTTACTATTTCTTTCATTTAACGATTAAAAGTAAAGAGATAGCCTAAGTGATATAATTCATAGCTTTGAAGACGAACCTCTTCTAATTATAGAGAATAGGGTCGTCTTTTTTATTTTATGAGAAAAATCCTATTAATAAATATATTGGCGCGCCTAAAAAAATATTAAAAATGGTAATGATCATATTGATTTTGTTAAAATGATAGGATACACTGATAGTGAAATCTTCCACAAAACGTGGAAAAGAGAGGTGTATCATGTTCAAGCTTCGAAAAGGTGTATTTATTGGACTCCTGGTCCTATTGTTTCTTTCAGGATTGGGCCTTGCGGTCAAACAAGTTTTGCTTCTCGTAGAGGATGCTGAGCAAAGTCAAAGTGAAGCGGATGATAGAGCAGCTTATATGGTATATGCTGTAGCAGACCAAGCCCCAGTTACTGTCAATGGGACAGTCCAATTAGCGGGGGATAGCGCTTATTTTTATGATTCGAATCAGGGAGATATTGCTGACATTAAGGTTAAGGATGGACAGAAAGTTCAGCGGGGGGATATTCTCTTTACTTATAATAATAACGGCCAAGATCTTAAATATGAATTAGAGGATGCCCAAAGGGAGAATCAAAGGCTGATTGACCAAAGACAATCTTTATTGAATCAACTCACTGAATTGACTGGGGTCTATTATAATTTTAAAGGAGATCAAATTGAATTAGATCCTAACGCTAAGGACGGATACTATGTTGTCGCAGAAATCGGACAGAGTGTGTCTGCACCCAATTCTTCAGCTGAAGCAGAATCGGAAGGTTTAGATGACCAAGATGGGGGGGAATCTGTTAAGGAACAAATTCGTCAACTAAACCAGCAAATTGATGATGCAACCATTAAGATTGAACGTTTGAAAGAAAAACAGAGTTCCAGTGTTAAGGCTCAAGCGGATGGAAAGGTCTATTTAGACTTAAACGGGCAAACGGATTCTAGTCTGCCATTGGTCAGAATTGTTTCCGAAGATATTGTGGTTCGGGGTCAAGTCGATGAGTTTGATTTCTATGTCCTAGCCGAAGACCGACCGGTGACAATTTATCTACCGGCCGAAGATCGGACGGTGAAAGGCAGTATTATTTCGTATGAAGATATTCCTGCCTACAGTGGCACTAATGCTAGTAGCAGTCAACAAGAAGGGCTTAATACGAATCCTAGTCCTAGCTCAAGTAATGCAGAAAGTGCTAAATTTGCCTTTGTTGTAAAACCTGAAACAAAACTGCAAGCAGGTTTTTCAGCAAAAGTAAATATAAAGTTACCCGGTTATGTTATTCCAGCTGAGGCTATTCTTGATCAAGCGGGCAAAACATATGTCTTTATTTACCAAGATGGACGAGCCTTTAAAAAAGAAATAAAGCTAGAGCAAGAGGCCGGTCAGGATATAATTAAACGGGGACTTAAAGCAGGCGAACAAGTTATTTTAAATCCTATTGACTTAAGTGATGGTCAAACTGTTGATATAATAGATAACCAAAATATTGAAGCCCCTCTTTCAGCTGAGGGATCCCAATAAAGTGGGGGATGAGCATGGCAGAATTTAAAACAGAAGTACCCCTAATCCAGTTGAACCAAGTCAATAAATCCTATCAGTTAGGCAAACAGTCATTCAAAATCTTAAAAAATATTTCTTTAAATATTTATGGCGGAGAATTTGTGACCATTATGGGTCCATCGGGGTCAGGAAAATCGACCCTCATTAATATTTTAGGTTTTCTAGATAAAGATTTTGAAGGGGACTATCGCTTTCAAGGTCAAGCAGTTGAGCAACGAACGGACCGACAAGTTTCGCAATTGCGAAATAGCATGGTTGGCTTTGTCTTTCAAGATTTTAACTTAATCGAATCAATGACGGTGGCTGAAAATGTGCGCTTACCCTTGTTATATCAAGGTAATCCCAGTTATAAAGTGAAAAAACAAGTTCTAGCCGCCCTCGATCGCGTGGGGATTAAGGAAAAAGCCCAAGCCTATCCTAAAGAATTATCGGGGGGCCAAAAGCAAAGAGTGGCGATTGCGCGGGCGCTCATTAATCAGCCTAAATTTATTATCGCCGATGAACCTACGGGAGCTTTAGATAGCAAAACTTCCGCGGTTATTATGGACATCATTGCCCGTCTTCATCAAGAAGAAGGGGTGACGATTGTTATGGTTACCCATGATCCTAATTTACAAGCCTATGCCAATCGACAGATTAAAATTGTTGATGGCGAAATCGAAGCCAATTACGCAACTGAGATTGAACACCAACTCGCAGATCAACCTTTAATTTTTCAGGAGGTTTTTAATCGTGAAACTTATTGAGATTATTAAATCTTCTTTTACGTCCTTAAGAATGAATGGTCGCCGGACCTTCTTGACCATGTTTGGCATTATTATTGGGATTGCTGCTGTCATTACCATATTAAGTCTAGGAAATGGTTTCCGCCAAAAAACCTTGGACGAATTAGTCAAAGACGACCAGGGCCGTCAGAGTCAGTCTTTTTATTTTAACGTGACCAGCTTGGAAGAGGAGGATTACCAGAAATTAAATCCTTTTAATGATCAAATTGTAGCTGAACTCGAAGAACTTCCAGGTGTGGATGAAATTAAACTTGACTCAGAAGAAAGTGACCCGCAAGTATATGCTAGTTTTAAGCAGGGACGGAAGGACAAAGTTGATATTGTTTATGGCTATGAGGAACAGACTGATTTACCACTATTGGCTGGACGTAACTTAATGAAAGCAGATAATCAGGCTAAGCGTCATTATTTGATCATTGACGAACATTTAGCTGCTAATTATTTCGAGGATTTTCAAGCAGCCATCAATCAGAGTGTCGACCTGGATGAACAACCTTATACGATTGTGGGTATTTTTCAGTCTCAGATGAGTGAAGAAGACTTGGCGAATCAGGATAGTTTTGGTTTTGGGACCAGTTCTAATCCCCAAGCCTACATACCGCAAGCAAGCTATAAACGAGACCATCCCCAAGAAAGCAAAAATTTTGGAATCACGGCATATTTTGAAGAAGGGACGAATATTAAGTCTGTATCTAAAGCCATAGCGGATTATCTAAAAGACCATGGCCCCGATAAAGATAATGGAGAATACGGTTACTATGATACCTCAGAGATGATGGCAGAAATTGGCAAACAATTGGATATGGTCACCCTCTTTATTTCAGCGGTTGCTTCAATCTCTCTGTTTATTGCTGGCGTAGGGGTGATGAATATGATGTATATTTCCGTTTCAGAACGAACCCGGGAAATTGGCATCCGGCGGTCTATCGGTGCGACCCAAACCAGTATACAAACCCAGTTCTTATTAGAGGGAATTGCGATTACCACCTTTGGGGGTCTATTAGGTTATCTTTTAGGTCTGGGGCTGGCAGCACTGGTCGGAAACTTCCTACCTTTCAAAGCAGTGTATGACCTTAAGTCTGCTTTAATTTCGGTGGCAATTGCGGTCTTAATCGGGTTGGTCTTTTCATATTTTCCAGCCCGCCAAGCTGCACGTAAAAATGTGGTTGAAATATTAAGATAGTCTACTAGCGTATTTGGTTGAATACAAAAAGGAGTGGCTAGATCTGCGAAAATTTCTTGTTTTCACAGGTTTAGCCACTTTCAATCATTTAAAGAGTAAGGTTTGAATTAAATATTTGTTTTAGTCTGAAAATATTAACGGTCATTCAAGTTCCTAGAATGATCCTTAAAATTGATATTTATCGATGAGGTGTTTAATACTAGGAAGGTTAAAAAGATAGTAAAGGACGAAAGAATTTACAAAAAATGAAATTATATTTTTAAAAATTCTAATCGGCAAGAGCGCGAAAATTGCTTTGTCATACATAATATGAAGCCAAATTGAATTTAAACCTAAATTGATAAGTAGGCTGACTAAGCCAACTGCTAGCATAATTTGGCCAAGGCTACGAGGTTTCCGCCACAAAAAGTAACCATAAAAGAGGCCACCGAGGGCAGCTGAAAGGGTGAAGCCTAGGAAAAAATTGTCGCCGCGAAGTAAGCTTGAAATAATATCAGCGGCAACCGAGACGATTAGAGCATACCAAGGCCCAAAAAGAATACCGGATAAGGCAGCCCCGATAAAACCAAAGCCAATCTGGATTTGATTGCCAAAATTTAGGGAAGGTAAAAAGCCCAAAACTAACCTGAGGCCGAGGATAATCCCTAGTAAAGAAACTCGGAAGGCACTGCGGTGACTTGACATTTGATCAATCTTATTATTCATTAATACTCTCCTTTTCTATTACAGAGAGCTACATAAGATATTTGGTTATGTAGCGAATGCAGGATAAAATCGCGATCTTCCAATCTTCGTTTACAGGCAACATTCCATCCTGTAACACTTAACGCTTTATCCCTACTCTGACGTTTTTGATCAATGACTTAAATGAAATTAAGTTCAAAAACACTATAACACTTGTTATGCCACTTGCCTAGCTATAAGATTGAAATCAGATAAGGTCTTTAATTTTTACTTTAAATTTACTATAATGTTTATGACTATATATTCAAAGAGAGAAGGTTTAAAAAGTTATGAATATAGGTTTTTTTACCGATACCTATTTTCCGCAAATTTCCGGCGTTTCGACGTCAATTAGTATTCTGAAAGCGGAATTGGAAAGCCAAGGGCATCAGGTAACGATTTTTACAACCACCGATCCGAATGCTGCAGAAGATCCCACGATTGTGCGCTTACCCAGCGTCCCTTTTATTGCCTTCTCTGACCGACGTGTCGCCTACCGCGGCTTTGATAAGTGCTTGAAAATTGCTCAAGAAAAGCAATTAGATATTATCCATACCCATACTGAGTTTTCATTAGGACTGGCTGGCCAATTTGTCGCAAGCCGTTTAGATTTACCTTTAGTCCATACCTACCATACCATGTATGAGCGCTATACCCATTATATTGCGGATGGTCTGCTGATTGGACCAGGCCAAGTAAAGGTATTAACCAAGCAATTCTGTTCATTAGCCTCAGGTGTGATTGTGCCGTCACAATTGACCTACAATACCCTGAAATCCTATGGAGTGAAAACCCACATGCGAGTCATTCCCACAGGGATCCCCCTAAATAAATTTAATACCTGTTCTGACAACGGTTATAATGAGACTCTCAAGATTAAACAAGACCTGGGTCTAGACCAAGGTCAAACAGTTTATGTTTCATTGTCTCGTTTAAGTAAGGAAAAAAGTATTGATGTTGTGATCCAGGCTTTTAAAGAAATATACCAAGAAGACCCTAATTCAGCCCTAGTAATAGTGGGAGATGGCCCTGAAAAAGAAAATCTTGAACTTTTGTCACGGTCATTATTAAATAAAGCCATCTTTTTTTTAGGTGAAGTTAGCCATGATCAAGTAGGAACTTATTATCGCTTAGGTGATGTTTATTTAAACGCCAGTGATTCCGAGACGCAAGGATTGACTTATATTGAAGCTTTAGTAAACCATGTGCCTGTCGTAGCTAAGGAAAATGACTATTTAAAAGAGGTCTTTACAGGACAAGTGAATTTTGGTTTCTTGTATCAGGATGTTAGTGAGTTTAAAGCGACTGCCTTAAAGTTAGTTAATTCATTGAGGACAGAAAGCTTAGCACCCATTTCTGATTCTCAACTATATGCCATTTCAGCTGAAAAATTTGGGGCAACCGTTGAAGCCTTCTATCAGGATATTTTATCAGACCCTAAAAAATATAAAAATTCCTTATCCCATCAAGTTCAGAATTCTATGAAACGCTTTATCCGAGAATTAGTATTAGGGAGTGAACAAAATGACTAAAATTGGTTTTATTGGCTTAGGAGTTATGGGATCATCCATGGCCAAATTCTTATTAGCTGACCATGAACTCTATGTGCATAACCGGACTAAGTCCAAAGCAGATGAATTGATTAAGTTAGGGGCTAACTGGTGTTCGTCTCCTCAAGCAGTTGCTGAAAAGGCTGATATTATCTTAACCATTGTCGGTTACCCCCAAGATGTGGAAGATGTTTACTTAGGAACTAATGGTTTGTTTAATGGCAGTCGGTCTGGTCAAATTTTTATTGACTTAACCACGTCTTCGCCTAGTTTAGCTCAGAAACTATGGCAGAAAGGTCAAGAAATAGGGGTGACAGTCTTTGATGCGCCAGTTTCTGGCGGTGATATTGGTGCCCGTAAGGGAGAGTTATCGGTCATGGTCGGGGGTCCTGAAGACCAATACGAAAAGGTCCAACCCATTTTAGCTGCTTTTGCTAAACAAGTTCAATATTTTGGATCCGCAGGCAGTGGTCAACATACTAAAATGGCCAATCAAATAATGGTAGCAGCCACGATGTTAGGTTTGAGTGAGGCCTTAGTTTATGCAGACCAAGCCCAATTGGAACTTGAACAAGTAATTGACGCATTGAGCGGTGGGGCCGCTGCTAATTTCTCACTCGCTAATTATGGACCCCGGATTCTTGCTGAAGATTATTCACCAGGTTTCTTTGTAAAGCACTTTGTTAAAGACCTCAAAATTGTCCTAGAAGAAGCGGAAAAATTAGAATTAGAATTACCAATGACCCATTTAGCTAGACTTCTCTACCAAAAGTTGAGTCAAGCAGGCTATCAGGATGCAGGAACTCAGGCTATAATCAAATTATGGTGGAAGTAAAGTCGTCAGGAAGGAAGTTTTCATGTCTCGTTCAGCCTTAAGTTACATTATTAAACGCTTAGAAATTATGCAACTTAGTGAAAGTGATGAACTACGTCGCTTTGAAGCAGATGATCAAGAAAAGTGCACGGTAAGGTGGCAGGCGCAGACTGGTTTATTTATTTTACATGATCTAGATAGAGATGCTTATTACTATTTTGATAATTTGGACCTAGTTGCAATTGAAATTTATGAATTGTTAGGCTAAGGATGCTCAGCATTCTAGGCGATCATTTGATTGTTTTTTTCCATTCCCACAGCCAGCGCTTGAAGGGTTTCTTTAAGAGAGTAGATTTCTATTAAAGTCTGGCTTCACCTTCATAAAATGATGGAAGGTCTGGGGATGGGTTTTTTGTATGTTAGGTTAATTTCAACGGCTGCAGAGTCAAGTCACCATGAAGACGATTGTATCAGAATACAAGTTGGCTCATTTTATGGTATAATTCAGCTAATATAAGGAAGGGAGCCTCTATGAAAGAATTATTTAAACCAACCTGGTATGTTAATACAATTTACGATATTTCTGCCCAACAATTACAAGCCCATCAAATAAAAGGAATGTTGATTGATTTAGATAATACGATTCTCCCTTGGAATATTTTAGAAGCCAATGAGGCCTTGATTAACTGGGCTCAGAAAATGAAAGAAGCAGGCATTGAAATTTATATCATCTCTAATAATTCCTTTAACCGGGTTGCGCGGGTGGCAGATCCTTTACAATTACGGTTTGCTGCTTCGGCCTTGAAACCATTTCGACGTAAATTTACTCGTGCCATCGAAGATTTAAGGATTGACCGAGAAAATCTTGTGATGGTAGGGGATCAGATTATGACAGACATCGTGGGGGCCAATCGTAACCAATTGAAAAGCATTCTTGTAAAGCCTTTGGTTAACCATGATAATATTTATACGCTTTTGAATCGCCAATTGGAACGCATGGCCATGAAAATGGTGGGAATCGATCGTAATCAAGACTGGGGGAAAACACTTGACTAAAGACATTCAAAATAAAGAAGAGGCATATCAGTGTATTGGTTGTGGTGCCTATATTCAAACAGATCATCCTGAATCACCTGGTTATACACCCCAATCCGCGTATGAAAAGGGATTAGCCAAGGGTGAATTCTATTGCCAACGTTGCTTCCGTTTACGTCATTATAATGAAATTCAGAATTTTGATGTGTCTGAATATTTCTTCTTGGAACAACTTGATAAGATTGGTCAAGATGAGGAAGCTTTTGTCTTTCATTTGGTCGATATTTTTGATTTGGAAGGATCCTTATTGACCGGGCTGAATCGCTTCACTGGCAATAAGCCCTTTATTTTAGTGGCAAATAAAATTGATCTATTGCCCAAATCAGTTAAACTAGGTCGGATTCAATCATGGTTAACCCAGCGCCTCCATGCCCTTGACCTCTACCCTCAAGATGTAATTCTTTTATCAGCTAAAAAAGGGGCTAGCTTAGATCAATTAATCGAAGTCATTCAAGACAAGATTCAAAACCATAATATTTATACTGTAGGAGTAACCAATGTGGGTAAATCATCCGTGATCAATCATGTGTTAAAAGATTTGGGTGAGGCAGATAATTTGATTACCACTTCAGCCATGCCGGGGACGACCCTTGAATTCATCGAATTACCTTTAACCGAAGATCACGCTTTAATTGATACACCAGGGATTATTCGTAGTCAACAAATCACCCATTATTTAGACCGTGAGGGAATAAAAGTTGTCTTGCCAGATAAAATGATAAAACCTCGGTCTTTCCAATTAGACAGCGGTCAAACCATCTTTTTCGCTGGATTAGGACGACTGGATTTTGAGCGAGGAGACAAAACAAGCTTCACTTTCTATGTCTCCAATAATTTGCTCTTACATCGAACTAAAACAGAGAAGGCGGACCAACTATTGGCAGACCATCAAGGACAATTATTGAGTCCGCCTCAGGCTAAGGACCAGTTACCTGCATTTAAAACATATTATATTCAACTACAAGCTAATCAAGATTTAGCAATAGCGGGCCTAGGTTGGGTTACCGTCAACCAAGCAGTTTCACTATCCTTGCAATTACCACAGGGTGTGACCTATGCAGTGCGTCCAGCCATGATTTAAGAAAGGAAGAACCATGACACTTAATAAGAATCAGATCAAATATTTACGCAAAATGTCCCATACCCAGAAATCTCTATTTCAAATGGGGAAAAATGGTTTAACGCCAACCTTTATGGAACAAATCGATTCTGCCCTCGAACGGCGAGAATTAGTTAAATTTAATCTATTACAAAATAGTGATGAAAGTTTAGAAGAGGCTGCCCATGCAGTTGCAAGTGAGTTAGATGCTGTTGTCGTCCAAACAATTGGTTCAACAGCTATCTTATTCCGGCCGTCGTCACAAGTGAAATATCAAATTCTCTCACAAAAGGTAAAGGCATTATAGAAAGTGGTGGGAAACCCATGAAAACACAAGCAGTGACGCAGGATAAGTTGGCTGAATCACTGGATGATTTTTTAGGTGCCATTACGATGACCCAGTTGCAAGCTGGTACAGGTAAAGAAAAACGGCAACGGATTGGAATATTAGGGGGAACCTTCAATCCGCCTCATATAGGCCACCTACTTATGGCGGAACAAGTAGGAAACCAATTAGACTTGGATGAAGTATGGTTTATGCCTACAGCTAAACCGCCTCATGCACCAGGGAAGACCACTATTGCTTCCCAACACCGGTTAAAAATGCTGCAATTAGCGATAAAGGATAATCCTCGCTTTAAAATTCAACCGTATGAAATAAACCGAGGAGGCAAAAATTTTACAGTTGATACTATGGCTTATTTTGTTGAAGAGTATCCGGAATGTGATTTTTATTTTATAATTGGCGCAGATTCAGCCAATGATTTACCAACTTGGCGCCAGATTAACCGCTTAGTTTCCTTGGTTCAATTTGTAGGGGTAAGACGTCCAGGTCAAGCTCCTTATAATAATCAATATCCTATTTTGTGGGTGGACTCACCTATGGTTGATTTATCATCCACAGAAATTCGGCTCCGGGTTTATTTGGAACAATCAATTAAGTATCAAGTACCAGACCTGGTTGCTGAATATATTTATGAACATAGGTTGTATACGGTGGAATAGGAGCTTAAAATGAAATTTCCCGAGTATTCAGAAAGTTTAACTAATATTAGTCGAGACCAGCTTCTGACTCAATTGAAAGATCAAGTCTCAGAAAAAAGATATAAGCATGTTTTAGGAGTAGAAGAGGCGGCTTTGGAATTAGCTGAGGCAAATCAAGTTGATCTAGCTGAAGCATCACTCGCAGCTTTACTCCATGATTTTGCTAAAGATATGGACCCCGAAACGATGTTGGGCTTAGCCTTGATTTATACTGGGAATGAACGCTTGAAAGAAGGTTCCCCCGCTATTTGGCATGGTCCAGCGGCTGCTCAAATTGGTCGTGATCGCTTTGGTATTACCAATCCATCGATTTTAAAAGCGGTGGCAGTTCATACTATCGCGAGTCCAGAAATGGATTCGCTAGCTAAAGTATTATATACAGCAGATTATATTGAAGCAGGCCGCGATTTTAAGGGGGTTGCAACTGCCCGTAAATTAGCCAAGAAAGATTTGGATCAAGCCTGTTTGTATCAAATGGCAGAGACAATTGCCCATTTAGCTCAAGAACGTAAAGCAATTTATTATGAAAGTCTGGATGCCTATAACGCATGGTGCCAGAAATTAAATTCTTAGGAGGTATTATGAAAGAAGTATTAGATAAAGTTCAAGTTATTGTAAAAGCTGCTGATGATCGGTTGGCTACAGATATTGAAGTTCTGGATGTTAAGGAGTTAACGCCGATTGCTGATTATTTTGTGATTATGTCAGCCAAAAATGAAAGACAGTTAGATGCAATTGTGCAGGCTATTACAGAAGCAGCAGAAGACCATAAAATCGAAATTAAGGATGTCGAAGGAAAGCGCTCAGGACGTTGGATTCTGATTGACTTATTCGATGTGATTGTTCATGTCTTCTATTATGAAGAACGTGGCCATTATAATTTAGAAAATATCTGGAAAGATGCTCCAGTTTTAGATATCCATGAATGGTTGGCATAGCCATGTCATTTGCCCAGATTGCGCATATTTACGACCAAGTAAATAATTTAGCAGCTTACCAGGAGTGGATAGATTTTACTAAGCAACAAGTACCCACTCCCCCTAAGCGGGCCCTCGATTTAGCCTGTGGTACAGGCTATTTTTCATTTTTATGGGCCAAATCCTGTCAAGCATTAATTGGAATCGATCTTGATCCTGCTATGGTTAAGATGGCTCAGAAAAAACTAGGGCAAGGTGAGTCACCTCTTGAATTTAAGGTCGAGGATATGACGGACCTAACTTTTGCTGATCAGACTTTTGATTGTATTACCTGTTATTTGGACTCTTTATGTTTTCTGCCTAACCTTGATCAAGTTCAAGCTTGTTTTGCCGAAGTATATCGGGTGCTAGAGCCAGGTGGTACCTTCCTCTTTGATGTCTGGACCCAAGATTTTTTACTCGATTTCTTTGATGACTTCATTAATGTTGAAAGCTTTGATGAAGGTCATCTTATTTGGCAAAGTCAAGTCGATTTTGACCAAGTTCAGGTGACTCATGATTTAACCGTCTATGAAGGCCAAGGTAATTCCTATCAGAGAAGTCAAACTAGCTTACAGGAGCGGACCTATCCACTGGATGATTATTTGGCAGCCCTTTTAGCCGTTGGTTTTAATATAGATAAAATCTCTGTTTGGCCAGACTTTCAAGATAGTCAACCGCAGTCTGATACTAGTCGCTGGGTTTTTGTCGTGCATAAATAGGAGGTAGCTATGGATGCTTTTGGAATTATTGCTGAATATAATCCCTTTCATTTAGGACACGATTATCAGTTGAAGCAATTTAAAGAATCCCTTGATAATCAAGCGATTTTGCTGGTTTTAATGAGTGGCAACAGTGTCCAAAGAGGAGAGTTTGCGGCCTATGATAAATGGTCGCGTGCCCAAATGGCTTTAGCTGCAGGGGCAGACCTGGTTATTGAAGCCCCCGTCTTAATGAACCTCCAAGCAGCCGACCAGTTTGCTCAGGTGGGAGTTAATTTATTAGATTTATTAGCCTGTACTAGCTTTGGCTTTGGTACAGAAAAGGCATCTCTAAGCGATCTTGAAAATCATCTTACTTGGCGTCACCAGAACCAGCTTGATCTGGATCAGGCAGTCCAAAAGCAATTGAAGCAAGGATTATCTTATGCAGCTGCCTATCAAGAGGCAATTCATACTTTGGGATCCCAAAGCGCTTTTGACCCAAGCTTACCTAACCATCTCTTGGCGCTTCAATATATTCAAGCCAATCAAAGTTTAAGTCGGCCTATGGTAATCCAGGTTTTAAAGCGCTTGGTAAAACAAGATAAGCAACGCCTGATGTCAGGGAGTCAAATTCGTTCCTTTTTAGCAGGCGGAGGCAATCCTCAGTGCATACCCTTGCCTAAGAAAAGTCAAGAATTGGTTCAGGATCAAGCCTTGGTTACCTGGGAAGATTATTTCCACCTGTTAAAATATCGCCTTTTGACCCATAGTCCAGAAAGTCTTAGTCAAATCTTTGGGGTAAGAGAAGGTTTAGAATATAGCCTATTGGCTAAGATTGAAGCTAGTCAAAGCTTTGACGACTTTATCAGCCTGCTCACCTCAAAACGCTGGACCAGAGCTTCACTGCAGCGGATATGTTTAGCTATCTTATTAAATATATCCTGGCAGGAATTTGAAGCTTACCGGGCCAAGTTCTGGCAAGCACCTTGCCTACGGTGTTTAGCCGTGTCTGGACTAGGGCAGACTTACTTACGACAATTAGATCAGAGTAAAATAAAGGTTTTTGCTAATTTAAAACAAGACTATATAAATTATGGCTTGAATCTCAGAGTGGATAAAGTTTTTTCAATGAATGATAAGGTTTCCGACCAGATCAAAGGACGCTTTCCACTAGGAATAAAAAAATGAGGGAAGTACTTTGCTTTAGGTATATAACATGGTAGTATTAGTAATATGTAATAGTTTTCTTCAAGTAAAATATTATTGACTTGTTGAATAAAATCTCATATAATATTATTTGTTGTCTTAGAGGTGAAACGATGAAATGGACCATTAAAGAAATCAGAGAGTATCCAGAAGATATCATGCCATTTGATTGTCATTTGGATATTAAGACCTCATTATTGAAACGACATTCTGATATTCTAGATGTTGATTCAGTGAATGCGGTAGGTTACTTAACAGATTTGAATCATGAGATTATCTTAAACGGTAATATTGTAGCAAATCTGTCACTACCATCCTCGAGAACTTTAAGACCTGTCTCTGTTCAGTTACAGGTCCCCATTAATGAACGTTATGTCTATCCTGGACATGAGGGTAAAGTAGATGATTATGATGCGACAACGATTGTCATTGAGAACGATGAAATTGATCTTGATGCGGCTGTTATTGATTTAATCCTATTGAATATACCCTTACGTGTCATTGGCCAAGATGAAACGGACGATACATTACCCCAAGGTAATGATTGGGATGTTTTAACTGAAGAGCAATACACTATGCAAAAGCAAGCGCAAGCCCAAGACCAAGTCGATCCAAGACTGGCCAAGCTTAAAGACTTGTTAAACGACCAAGATAATTGATATCAGAATTAGGAGGTGGACCCCCATGGCAGTACCAAAACGTAAAACATCAAAAGCTAAAAAACGCTCAAGACGTGGTGGAAAAGGTTTATCAGTACCAAATGTATCATTTGATCCAACAACTGGTGAATACCGTATGAGCCATCGTGTTGATGCTAACGGTAACTACAATGGCCGTCAAGTCATTGAAAAATAATCGAAATATTAAAACCTGGACTATTATGGTAGTCTAGGTTTTTTATTACTTTAAATGATGTCTATATGGGCAGTAGACGCCGTTATTAAGCATTTAATTATCTGTGTTTATATCGGGTCTAGGTTAGAAAAAGCTGGAAGCAGATACCTTGACCTTTTTTGACCTATAAGTTATACTCAGTTTTGTAATAAAGTATAGGAGGTTACTATTATGAATTTAGTACCAACAGTGATTGAAAATACGTCTCGTGGCGAACGTGCTTATGATATTTATTCTCGTTTATTGAAAGACCGGATTATTATGTTAAGTGGTGAAGTAAATGATGCCATGGCTAATTCGGTGATTGCTCAATTATTATTCTTAGATGCCCAAGATCCAGATAAAGATATTTATCTTTATATTAACTCACCCGGCGGTTCTGTTACAGCGGGTATGGCCATGTATGATACCATGCAATTTATCAATGCTGATGTCCAAACAATCGTTATCGGGATGGCAGCATCAATGGGCTCAGTCTTATTAGCGTCAGGGACTAAGGGTAAACGTTGGGCCTTACCAAATGCTGAGGTTATGATCCATCAACCATTAGGTGGTGCACAAGGTCAAGCGACTGAAATTGAAATTGCTGCCAAGCATATTCTCTTAACCCGTGACCGTTTAAATAAAATTTTAGCGGATGCGACAGGACAAGATCTTGAAGTCATTCAGAAAGATACTGATCGTGATAACTTTATGACTGCTCAACAAGCCTTAGATTATGGTTTGATTGACGGAATTATGGAAAATGCTAAGAAATTAAAAGAAAAGAAATAAGAATTATTTGCGGACTAGGTAAATTTACCTAGTCTTTTTTGTACAAATTTTTTCACTTATTGGGAGCAGAAGCCTGAGAATAATTGGCCATTATAGACAAGTAATATATAGTATTAACTTTAATAAATTTAAAGTTCAAAACCAAGTGGAATTTGCTATGAATAAATAAACTTTAAATTAGTGGACAACATTTGTCCAATTAAAATAAAATTATGAAGGGTAAAGGTTTTTAATTGCTTTTTGCTAGTATAAATGGTAGTATAAAAAATGTGATATAGGGCTTAGTCCTCCCAATCACTTGTCAAATTTCACTTGATAATTATTTGGACAGAAATTGACCAAGGGGGAATTTTGATGGATGTCTATTCAATCATTCGATCACTTGTTCCTGAACTTGATCAGTTGTTACCTGCTCGTTTAGAATTGATGCGATATTTATCGGTCATGGATAACCGAGTTGGGCGGCAAAGTTTGGCCCAAGCCTTAAATTTATCTGAGCGGACCATGCGGTCGCTCATTAATGTACTGCGAGGTCAAAATATTGTTGATGTTGAACGAAATGGAGTTCAATTAACTGATTTTGGGCAGAAAACCCTAGCTCAAATTGAAAAAGTCTTAGAGACTGATACCAGTTTATCCTTGTCTTATTACGAAACAGCATTAAAACAACATTTTAATTTAAAAGATTGTATTGTGCTTCCGGGTGACAGTCTTCGTAAAGAAAGTGTTTATGAAGAAATGAGTCATGCTGTGCAAGACTTATTAGCCCAGCTATTACATGAGGGAGATAATGTGATTGCGGTGACTGGTGGATATACCTTAGCCCATGTAGGACGGTATTTTCAACCGCACTATCGGAAAGGGCGAAAGATAACCTTTGTACCAACTAGAGGTGGTTTTGGGGGCGATTTCTCCATTCAATCCTCCACAGTGGGTGGTTTAATGGCACGACAATCACAAGCCGACTATATTCCATTTTTTATTCCTGAATCCTTAACTGCAGAAACAAGTCGTTTATTAATGGAAGAACCCTCAGTTAAGGAAGCTATCGAAATAAGTAAAAAAGCGGATTGTCTTCTATTAAGTGTTGGAACAGCAGATGTGATGGGACAGCGTCGTAACATTACTCCAGATCAGCGACGTAAAATTAGTCAAGAAGCGGCCGTAGGTGAAGCCTTTGGTGTTTTCTTTGACAAAGAGGGGCGCGAAGTCATTCGCTATCCGCGAATTGGACTTCAAATAGAGGATCTTGCTAATATTCCCAATATAATTACGATTGTTGGGGGGCGGGCGAAAGCCCAAGCTATAGCAGCCTTTTATAAAATGGTGCCACATCCAGGTATTTTATTCTGTGATGAAGCACTTGCTAAACAGGTTTTAAATGGTTAACCGCCATAAAACAAAAATTCTTAAGGAGGAATTTATTTATGTCAGTAAAAGTAGCGATTAATGGTTTTGGTCGTATCGGTCGTTTGGCCTTACGTCGTATCCAAGATGTTGAAGGTATTGATGTTGTTGCTATCAACGACTTAACAGATGCTGCTCAATTAGTTCATTTGTTCAAATATGATACTACTCAAGGTCGTTTCCAAGGCGAAGTTGAGTTAAAAGAAGATGGTTTAGTTGTCAATGGTGACGAAATCAAAGTCTTCTCTAACCCTAATCCAAATGAATTACCATGGGGTGATTTAGGAGTCGATATCGTATTAGAATGTACTGGTTTCTTCACCTCAAAAGAAAAAGCTGAACTACATTTAGAAGCTGGTGCTAAACGTGTTGTAATCTCTGCTCCTGGCGGAAATGATATTCCTACTATCGTCTTCAACACAAACCATGAAACCTTAACAGGTGACGAAACAGTTATTTCTGGTGCTTCATGTACGACTAACTGCTTAGCTCCAATGGCTGATACCCTTAACAAGAAATTTGGTATCGTTGAAGGTTTAATGACAACTATCCATGGTTATACTGGTGACCAAAATACTTTAGATGCACCACACAAAAAAGGTGACTTACGTCGTGCCCGTGCTGCTGCAGAAAATATCGTACCTAATACCACTGGTGCTGCTAAAGCTATCGGCTTAGTAATTCCAGAATTAAACGGTAAATTAGATGGTGCTGCTCAACGTGTTCCAGTTCCTACTGGTTCATTAACAGAATTAGTATCTGTTTTAGAAAAACAAGTAACTGTTGAAGAAGTTAACGCAGCCATGAAAGAAGCTGCTAACGAATCTTACGGATATAATGAAGATCCAATCGTTTCTTCTGATATCGTAGGTATGCACTACGGTTCCTTATTTGATGCTACTCAAACTAAAGTTATGACTGTTGGCGACAAACAATTAGTTAAGACTGTTTCTTGGTATGACAACGAAATGTCATACACTTCTCAATTAGTTCGTACTTTAGTATACTTCGCAAATCTATAATTCGATAACCGTTTTATAAGCGCGTCGATCCAGATAGGCGGGGAGGCTTGACGCTTCCCCGCTTTTTTTATAAAAAGGAGGAAATGCATGGTTAAGAAGACTTTAAAAGATATTGATGTAAAAGGTAAAACAGTCCTAGTCCGGGTTGATTATAATGTGCCAATGCAGGATGGTAAAATTACCGATGAAAATCGGATTATTCAATCTTTGGAAACTTTAAACTATTTAATGAGTCAAGATGCTAAAATCGTTCTTTTCGCTCACTTAGGTAAGATTAAAGAAGAAGCTGATAAGGCTAAAAACGACTTAGCACCTGTAGCTAAACGTTTAGGCGAAATCTTAAATAAAGAGATTCTATTCTCAACTGAAACTCGTGGTAAAGAATTAGAGATGGCAGTTAAGAACTTAAAACCACAAGAAATTTTAATGGTGCAAAACACTCGCTATGAAGATCTTGATGGTAAAAAAGAGTCTAAAAACGATCCTGAATTAGGTAAATATTGGGCTTCCTTAGGTGATGTATTCGTGAATGATGCTTTCGGTACTGCCCACCGGGCTCATGCTTCTAATGTTGGAATCGCCTCTAACCTAGATTCAGCGGTAGGTTTCTTGGTTGAAAAGGAACTTAAATATATTGGAGGTGCAGTTGATCAACCGCAACGTCCATTTGTAGCTATCCTAGGTGGAGCTAAGGTATCTGATAAAATTAAAGTAATCGAAAACCTATTACCTAAAGCTGACCATGTAATTATTGGTGGTGGTATGGCTTATACCTTCTTAAAAGCCCTAGGTAAAGAAGTGGGTAAATCTTTATTAGAAGAAGACCGTATCCAATTAGCTAAAGAATTACTTGAAAAAGCAGGAGACAAGCTTGTCTTACCAGTTGATATTCGAGTAGCGGATGACTTTTCTAATGATGCTAATACTCAAGTCGTTTCTGTGGATGAAATTCCAGCAGATTGGGAAGGCTTAGATTGTGGTCCAGCCAGTTTGGAAAAATTTGCTGCTATCTTAAAAGATGCAAAAACAGTAGTCTGGAACGGACCAATGGGTGTTTTTGAAATGCCTACCTTTGCTAAAGGAACCAATGGGGTTTGTGAAATTCTTGCCGGTCTAGATGATGCAACGACGATTGTCGGTGGGGGCGACTCTGCGGCTGCCGTTGCTCAATTGGGCTATGAAGATAAATTCACTCATATTTCAACCGGTGGTGGTGCTTCTTTAGCTTATTTAGAAGGTTCACCATTACCTGGTATAGAAGCAATTGCTGATAAATAATAATTTGCGGAATTAAAGAAAGGAAGTTGACATTTATGTCACGTAAACCAATTATTGCCGGAAACTGGAAGATGAATAAAACTGCGGCGGAAGCCCGTGAATTCATTGAAGCTGTCAAAAATCAAGTTCCAGCCAATGAATTAGTAGATTCAGTTGTCGGTGCTCCTAACTTATTTGTTGAAGGCATGACTAAAGGCACGAAAGATTCTGAATTAAAAGTAGCCGCTCAAAATTGCTACTTTGAAGATGAAGGAGCTTATACCGGTGAAACGTCACCTAAAGCCTTGGGAGCATTAGGTGTGGACTATGTAATTATTGGCCACTCTGAACGTCGTGATTATTTCCATGAAACTGATGAAGAAGTAAATAAAAAAGCCCATGCTATTTTCCGTAATGATATGTTGCCAATTATTTGCTGTGGTGAAAGCTTAGAAACTTATGAAGCGGGTAAAGCAGAAGAATTCGTGGGTGGCCAAATTAAAGCTGCATTAAAAGACTTGTCTGCTGACCAAGTTGCTTCATTAGTATTAGCTTATGAACCAATCTGGGCGATTGGGACTGGTAAATCTGCGACTAAAGATGATGCACAAAAGATGTGTGCTCATATCCGTTCTGTTGTGGCTGGTGAATTTAGCCAAGATGTGGCTGATAAAGTTCGCATCCAATACGGTGGTTCAGTGAAACCTGAAAACATCGCTGAATATATGGCTTGTCCTGATGTGGATGGTGCCTTAGTGGGTGGCGCAAGCTTGAAGGTTGATTCATTCTTAGCCTTATTGGAGGCTGTAAAATAATGAGTAAAGCACCTGTTGCAATCATTATCTTAGATGGTTTTGGTTGTCGTAAAGAAATTGTGGGTAATGCGGTTGCCCAAGCAAAGAAACCTAATTTTGACCGATATTATAAGGAATTTCCTCATGCAACCATGAAGGCTTCTGGCTTAGACGTTGGTCTACCTGATGGCCAAATGGGAAATTCTGAAGTGGGGCATACCAATATCGGAGCAGGCCGGATTGTTTATCAATCCTTAACCCGGATTGATAAAGCCATTGCAGACGGCGAGTTTATGACCAATGAGGCCCTAAATCACGCTTTTCAACATGCCTTAGATAATGACTCTGCTTTACATTTACTGGGTCTTTTGTCTGATGGTGGGGTTCATAGCCATATCAACCACTTATTAGCTTTAATTGATACAGCTAAAGCCAAAGGTTTGAAGAAGGTCTATATTCATGCCTTTATGGACGGCCGCGATGTCGACCCTAAAGCTGGTCCTGGTTACATCAAAACTTTGGAAGATCATATTGCTAAAGTAGGTCTTGGACAAATCGCTACTGTCTCTGGTCGTTACTATGCCATGGACCGTGATAAACGCTGGGACCGAGTTCAACTTGCTTATGAAGCTCTAGTTCACGGGAAAGGTTCTCGTTTTGAATCTGCTCAAGCAGTTTTAGATAATAATTATTCTAAGGAAGTCTATGATGAATTTATCGTGCCTGGGGTTGTTGAAGAAGCTGGTAAACCAGTGGCTAAAGTCCAAGATAATGATGCGGTTATCTTCTTCAATTTCCGTCCTGACCGGGCTATCCAATTATCTAATGCCTTTACTGATCAAGAGTGGGATAACTTTGATCGGGGGCCTAAATTACAAAATCTTAAATTTGTAACAATGACCCTTTATAATCCTTCCATCGATGCTGAAGTAGCTTTCCCACCCATTCCAATGAAAAATGTGATTGGGGAAGTCCTATCTAAAGCTGGTTTAAAACAATTACGGATTGCTGAAACGGAAAAATATCCCCATGTTACCTTCTTTATGAATGGGGGTCGGAATGAAGAATTCCCAGGTGAAAACCGGATTCTGATTCCATCACCCAAAGTAGCAACCTACGATCTTAAACCCGAAATGTCAGCTTATGAAGTCGGTGATGCCTTGTATAAGAGCATTATCAATGATGAAAATGATGCGATTATCTTAAACTTTGCTAATCCTGATATGGTTGGTCACTCTGGTATGTTAGAACCAACCATTAAGGCCATTGAAGCGGTTGATGAAAACTTAGGTAAAGTTGTTGATGCCATTCTCGAAAAGGGTGGCGCTGCTATAATTTTTGCAGACCATGGTAACTCAGAAACCATGATTACGCCGGATGGACGTCCTCATACTGCCCATACGACAGTACCAGTGCCTGTCATTGTTACTAAGAAAGGTATCGAGTTACGGACAGATGGCCGTTTGGCGGATGTGGCGCCAACTATGTTAGATTTATTAGGGCTTGAACAACCTGCTGAAATGACAGGTCAGTCTTTGATAAAAAAATAGATATTGATTGCTTTTGAGCAAAAGAATATCTACAATTAATATGTAATTAAAACAAAAAGGAGAGTATTAAATTATGCCATTTATTACAGATGTTTATGCACGCGAAGTATTAGATTCACGCGGTAACCCAACGATTGAAGTTGAAGTTTATACTGAAAGTGGTGCGTTTGGTCGCGGTATGGTTCCTTCTGGTGCTTCTACTGGTGAACATGAAGCGGTTGAATTACGTGATGGTGACAAGGGTCGTTATTTAGGTAAAGGTGTTGAAAAGGCCGTTGAAAACGTCAACGAAATTATTGCAGCTGAATTATTAGGCTACAATGTTCTTGATCAACAAGCTATCGACAAAATGATGATCGAATTAGATGGTACTCCAAATAAAGGCAAATTAGGCGCCAACGCAATTTTAGGTGTATCTATTGCTGTAGCTCGTGCTGCTGCTGATTACCTAGGAATTCCTTTATACCAATACTTAGGCGGCTTTAATACTAAAGTATTGCCAACTCCAATGATGAACATCGTCAATGGTGGTTCTCACTCTGATGCTCCAATTGCTTTTCAAGAATTCATGATTGTACCAGCTGGTGCACCATCATTCAAAGAAGCTTTACGTTGGGGTGCTGAAATCTTCCACGCTTTGAAATCAATCTTACATGACCGTGGTTTAGTGACTGCTGTTGGTGATGAAGGTGGTTTCGCACCAGCTTTTGAAGGAACTGAAGATGGCGTAGAAACTATCTTAGAAGCTATCAAGAAAGCTGGCTTCGAACCTGGTAAAGATGTCTTCTTAGGTTTCGACTGTGCTTCATCTGAATTCTATGAAGATGGCGTTTATGACTATACCATCTTTGAAGGTGAAAAAGGTCAAAAACGTAATGCTGAAGAACAAGTAGCTTACTTAGAAGGATTAGTTGAAAAATATCCAATCATCACTATCGAAGATGGTATGGATGAAAATGACTGGGAAGGTTGGAAATTATTAACCGAACGCCTAGGTGACAAGGTTCAGTTAGTTGGGGATGATTTATTCGTAACTAACACTGAAATCTTAGAACGTGGTATCAATGAAGGTATTGGTAACTCAATCTTAATCAAAGTAAACCAAATCGGTTCATTAACTGAAACCTTCGATGCAATTGAAATGGCTAAACGTGCTGGTTATACTGCCGTTGTTTCTCACCGTTCTGGTGAAACTGAAGATTCAACCATCGCTGATATCGCTGTTGCAACCAACGCTGGCCAAATCAAGACTGGTTCATTATCTCGCACGGACCGTATTGCTAAATATAATCAATTATTACGGATCGAAGATGAATTAGGCGAAGTGGCTAAATATGATGGTTTAACTTCATTCTATAACTTAAAAAATAAATAATACTTAGTTTTTGACCGTATTGCTAAATACAAACGTGTTTGAATTTAAACGTACAGGTACAGTATACTGTGAATAGTATTTTAAAGTTATAAAGTGTTTTGAGTTATAAAGTGTTTTAACTCCTTTTTATGTCAATCATAGGAAGGGGTTTTTTATATGGACTTAAACGAGTTAAAAGATGAATTTATTATTGATTGTCAGATAAGGAATTTATCAAAAAGAACGATTGAAACCTATGCAAGAAATATTGGAATTATTTTTAATATGTTAAATGAAAATGGTAAAAATAAATTGACTGATGTATCGAGGGTGGATATTAAGAAAATAATCATAGCACTTCAAGAACAGGAATTAAAATCAACATATATTAATACGTTAATTAAAAGTGTAAGGGTCTGTCTTCGATATGCAGAGGGGGAGGGTTATTTACTTGATAACCCTATGGATAAAATCAACTTACTCAAAGATAAAAAGACACTATTAAAAACCTTTACCGATGAAGAAGTATTGAATATGATTAATTTTTATGAAGGTCAAGGTTTTTTAAAGACACGTAACAAATTAATATTAGAAACGTTTGCGGACACAGGTTTGAGGGTATCTGAGTTACGGAATCTAAAGAATGAAAATATAAAAGATGGTTATTTTATTGTTTTAGGTAAAGGTGATAAGGAAAGAGTCGTTCCATTATCCCCATATTTATTAAATCGAATAAAAAAATATAATCGAGTTAAATATGATTATTTCAGGAATTTAAGAATTTCAAGAGAAATTGAAGATTATTTATTTCTGACAAAATCAGGTAAGAAAATGGGTACAAATCTAATGATAGAAAAAATTGTAAAGGATTCAGCAATAAATGTCGGAGTGAGAGAAGAAGTCCAAAGAAAATCATGTCATAGTTTAAGACACTATTTTGCTCAGAAACTACTTAAATCAGGAACAAATATCTATACTATTAGTCGTCTACTAGGCCATTCAAGTATAAAGACAACACAAATTTATTTAAACTCTTTAACGGACGATGAGATTTTAAATGATATTGGTGGTAAAACTCCTATGATGATGTTAAGTAAGCATGGACTTAAATAAAACTGACAATAAAAAAGCCTGAGTCAACAGGCTAGTTTAAAGCATATTTTCTTTTCGTTGATACAATTTTATAGTCTCTTCTACAAAGGATTCAGTAACATTGAATGTCTCAGCTAACTCATAGACGGTTACTGAGTCTTTTTGATTTATAAATTTCTTTAACTTTTCATAAGGGATGAGTTTACGGTAACCCCACTCCCTACCTTTATTTTCCAATTTGATATTATACAATTTTGAATAGTCAATAATATTCGTACCTTCAGGCAATGTCTTATGGTGGCCTATTTCTTCAACAAGATACGAGATTGCCTGATTAAATGGTAATCTATCATTCACGTAAATAACATCCCCAATTAAAACCGCTGGGAGTTTATCAGGGAGGTTATGATCAAAGACAAAATTAATTTCATTTTCAAATTCAGCTAACAATTTCTCATAATCATTCAAACAATCACCTGATCAATGTTTACTTTTTAAAAACTCAATATAATTGATAATTTCTTTCATTTCTTCATCACTTACATCAGGTTCAATATGACCAGCAACTCTGAGAGGTTTTTCAGATAGACCCGCACGGTTGCTTTTCAGTGGTGAGTTACCAATTAGGTAATCTAAACTAACATTGAAGAAATTAGCAACCATTGTTACTTTCTCAATTGAAGGGATGGATTCGTTCCATTTTCTGATTGAGGAAGCGGCAAAGCCAAGCTTTCTTTCTAATTCAGCTATGGTTATTTTATTCTCATTCGCTAGTTCTTTAATAGGTTCAACAATATTCATTTTCGCACTCCTCCTAGTGCAAGACAAAATAAAACGAAAATATAACTAAAAAAAGTGTTGACTTCAGTTAAATATTCGGTTATACTGTGTCTTGTAAGTTACGAAAGCGAGCTTACAGAAACTGAATAAACTTCTTCTTGGCGGGAGAATAATACTACAGATTCTGTAGGCTTCTTTCTTATGCTTTTATAATAGAATATATTGCTTACGAAGTCAATAGTTAAGCGGTATTTTCATAATTTTCATAGGAGGATTAACACATGAATACTTGGAACACTGACAAGCAATATTCTCAGGAAGAATTAAATGCCATTCTGAGAAAAGCAATTTCATCCCGAGACAAAGTGATTAGAGAACTTAGACAAGAACTTGATATGAAAAATCAAGAGTTCTTTCTTTACACTTTCCTTTGCATAGGGTTAGTAGTGTCAATGATTCTTTGGTTAACACAGTGAGATGATACTCCTTACAAATTGAAAGGAGGTGAGGACAATGATACGTGATTCCCTTGGAGTCCCCTTAGAGCCTGAGGAGGAGACACCAATAGGTGAAGATTATTACGGGGATTATATTTATGACGGTGATTATATTTATAACACACCTGACGGATATGTTCTTGAAAGTAATGTTGACCGATACATTTATGAAAACTTAGGTGACAGTTATCAGCTGTTTAAACAGGATATGTAGCAACGCTGTTCATTTTCAGAGCCTGATAGGTTGAAGTCGTGTAAGAAAAATAAAATGGAAAAATGTCAAATCAATTTTAAGCTTCATACAATTTTGAATTTCAAATACCTATCAAGATAAATGGGAGGCACTATGCAAGAAGCACCAGAAAAGAAATATGTTGATTGGAGGAACGAAGAGGTTTACCTCGTTGAAGGTGATGATTATTTCATTACTCCTCAGGGCTTAGTTTTAAATGAACCTGAAGAGGTCATGCGGTTTATGCAATATATGTATGATTTAAGGTTTGCTAATCAACTGTCAGAGGAAGAGTTGAAGATTGCTGAAGTTAAGTAAAAACCTATAGACCATCAAAGTATCACCAGTAGGAGATGATACTTTGAATTATGAAGTAATAGCAAGTGGTTCAAGTGGCAATGCTGTTAGGATTGATAACATTTTGATTGATTGTGGAATACCTTTTAAGAAATTAAAAGAACACCTTTATGATGTTGATTATCTAATCGTGACACACGTTCATACAGACCATTTGAATAAAACAACTTTCAGAAAAGTGCAGGAGCTATTTCCTGAAATTGTAACCATAGGTAACTATGAAGTTGCGCAACTAGTTGAACTAGATATTATCAGCAACAACGGTTATCCAATTGAAATTGGAGGATACACAATTGAACCATTTCAATTAGTACATGACGTCCTGACGTATGGTTATAAATGGACTACCAAAGCAGGGGAACGGGTTATTTATGCAACGGATACAAGTTCGCTAGATATGGTAGATAAAGCTGAAAAGTTTGATTATTTATTTATCGAGTCAAATCACAGTGAGGTGAAAATAGCACAAGCTAGACCTACTAAAGGATATGACCCGAGAAAAGGTGCTAAACGTCATTTAAGCACTCGGCAAAGTCAGGAATTTTACTTTATCCATAGAAAGAGTAAAGACTCTGAATGGATTGAGTTGCACAAGTCACAACGTTTCTATTAGTTAAATTAAAATAACGTCAAATATAAAATAAATTTTGACTTTTGATAATCTACTGACGTTATTACATTATGTTCAGACAATTAAACACAATGAATTATTGACAAATATAACAACATTAGGAGGAATGAATGAAATTAGAAGTTATTACTAGTCCTGATCGAATTGATTTTCAGGAGCAAGTCTCAGAATTTTACGAAGACTTTTTTGTAATTGGAACTCATTTCACTCAACAAGTAGTCGTGGATAGACGTGGTAATCATGTAGTTTATCACACAGCGTATATTCGCTACTTAGAAGGTGACCCCGAAGATTTAAAAGAGTCGATGTTAGAAACCATCTTAGCTGATTATGATGTGAATGCTCTATCAGCACCTACTGACCTTATGTCATTCTTAAAGGAGTTACGAGAAAACTTTGGTGATTGGGATGATTAGTGAGTTAGACAATAACCTTGTTCAATTTGATCCCACTAGCATTCAGGTCAAACAGGGTAGCGTTCAATTTCTAAATGCAGAACGAATACTCGCCTCCGCTGAGAGATTGAATGAGGAACTTAGAAATGTTGTCGTCACTGACGATACAATCAAGTCTAATAAGAAGTTAGTTGCTGAAGTACGTAAGCAAGCTGATTTCTTAGATAGCCACAGAAAACGAGTGAAGAAAGAATTACTTGTACCTTACCTTGACTTTGAAGAAACCGTCAAAGAAATAGTCGAGACAGTCAAGGAAGGTGAAAGCATTGTTCGTTCTCAGGTAAGAGCCTTTGAAGAACAAGAGCGTGAAAATAAAAAAGTAGCGTTACAAGACGTTATTAAAAAACGCTTGCGACACTACCCTAAGATTGAAAAGTATGAAGTCGATACGAACAACTTCATCAAACCTCAAATGCTTAACAAGAGTACCAGTCTTGATAAAGCAGAAAAGGAACTCGTTGAAACATTAAAGGACGTAGAAAAAGACCTCGGTGTATTAGAGGTTATGGACTATGGCTCTGAAATGATTGTAGAGTACCTTAATAATTTCAGTATATCAGGAGCTATTGAGATTGTAAATAGTCGCCATAAAGCGATTGATAAAGCTGAAGAGGTTGTCCGAGAAACGGTAAAAGAAATTGAACAAAAACCTAAGACGTATAAATTAGAAATTTTAAACGCTGACGACTTTATAAATGTCATTGAATTTTTAAATGGTAACAACATAAATTACAACAAACTTTAGGAGGGTAACAATTTGAAAATTGAAAAAAATTTGGAATTGGTTGCAGTCGAGTATAACAATGAGAACGGTTCAGATAAAGCCGAACTAGTCTTTTTAAATGAAGAAGCAGGTGAAGTGCGAAGAGTTACTTTACAGCGTTCAGGGTACGATAATGAGGCAAAGAAATTTGTTCCTGACCTTGAAAAAGCAGGGAAGGTCAATGGTTATGTAAAAGAAGTATTTGGAACGACTTTTGAAGATTTAACCAATCAAATTGGAGTCAAGAAAGATGTCTACATCTATGGCGATTTTAATCATATTGTTGAGTTCAATATACCTAAGAAATTTGAATTGAATCAAGTCGGTGAAATTATGACGGGTAAAATTATTAGTATCACTGATAATGAACGATTGAATAAGATTGAATTTATTTATGATGTTGACGGTGACGAATATATGTCAAATATGGGATATTCAGTACGTGTCAATATAGATTCTAAAATGAAATTGTTTAAAGACCCTGATAAAAAGAAACGTCAATTAAATAATTTCAAAAATAAGTTCCACGTACCTTTTTCTGAAAAAGATTCACTCATTGGTAAAACAGTAATGGTAGAGGTTAAGAGCGTAAATGGCAATGTCTTTGGTGAAATGAAAGCTATGAAAAAGCCAAAATAGGAGGATGTTTTGAAAGAAATACTAAGTCATGAAAAGCTTGTGTTCTATGATTTAGAAGTCTTTCAGCATGACTCAATAGCGGTTTTAAAAGATATAAACCATAATTTAATAAAGGTATTTCACAATAACTTTGATGGATTGTTAGACCTTATCAGGGGTAAAACCCTGATAGGTTATAACAATTACTTCTATGATGACCATATTCTCACTTACATGTTGTACGGTAAGAATCAATATCATATTAAGAAGCTCAACGATAAGATTATCGGAGGAGAGCGAATTAGTTGGAACAATATTCACTCATCAATATTGAGTCTTGACTGTTTCCAACAGATAGATGTAGGTATGCCATCATTGAAAAAAGTTGAAGCAAACCTTGGTTCTAATATCTATGAGTCAGAGATTGATTTTACAATTGATAGACCACTGACACCTGAAGAAGTAGAAGAAACGATTAAGTATTGTACTTATGACGTGGACCGAACAATAGACGTTTTCAAGCTAAGGGAAGATAGTTATTTCACCCCTAAACTATCACTGATCGAACGATTACCAGCCCACTTACAAGACAAAGCGTTAAGATGGAACACAACTACCATTTCAGCAAACCTATTAATAACTAAACCAATACCTGAATGGTTCTCTATTAGACTCGGTAAATATCGTGAAGACGGTGAGTATAACATGTATGAACTTGTACCCCCTGAAGTTAAAGAGTTTTGGAAACAGACTGATAAAGCGGGCAAGGGTAAATATGTTCACAAGGAGTTTAATGCCACTTTTGAATTTGGATGGGGTGGACTTCACGCTGTGAATAGTGATAGTCAGAAAGTGTTTAAGAACGTTAAATTATTAGATGTAGCTTCACTATATCCTAATATTATCATACACCTAAATACTTTAGGAACTGCTACTAGTAAGTTTGCTGAAATTGTAAATGAACGACTTTCAGTGAAACACACAGACCCTGTTTTATCAGGAGCATTGAAGCTTATGATTAATTCAGTATATGGCTTACTGAAGAACCAATATTCGCTACTTTATAACATGAAAGCAAGTCAATCTGTCTGTCAGTACGGTCAGATTATTCTATACGACTTAGCAAGACGACTAGCACCTAGTTGTAAGATTGTTCAAGTAAACACAGATGGGATTGCTTTCACCTCGGATACAGAGGAATACAAAGACGTATGGAAAGAATGGGAAGAAGACTTTGGATTTACATTAGAGCTTGAAGAATATACAACCTTCATTCAAAAAGATGTAAATAATTACATTGGTGTAAAACCTGATGGAAAACTAAAAGTTAAGGGAGGAGATGTTGGTAGATACTACAAGGGCAACCCGTTCAAGAACTGCTCTAATCGAATTGTAGATATAGCTGTAGTAAATAAACTGGTATACAACATTGATCCACTTGATTCAATCATGGATAACTTAGATAAACCTGAGTTATTTCAAATGGTACTCCAAGCAGGAAACACCTATGCAGGGACGTTTGATGATACAGGGAAGAAGTATCAAAAAGTCAATCGGGTCTTTGCAGGGAAGCATGGGGTAAAGTTGTTTAAACAACGTTCCAACGGTGCAAAGGCTATGTACCCTAATAGTCCTGAAACAATGATTGTTTGGAATGATGAAGTGAAGAACTTTAAAGGAAGTTTGGATATTAATTTCTATTATGAATTAATCAACAAAGTCATAGATAGATGGAAGTAAGGAGGAAACTATTTGTATATCGAATATGTAGAAGGTGCTAAACATTCAGTTAGAGGAGCTGAGATAAGCGATAGTTTAGATTCGTTCTCAGACGCAGGATATATCCTTGAAGACAATGACCTAGTTGTTGATATTGATTGTCTTAGTCATGATCAGATTGAAAAATTGATTCTGATTTTTAATATCAAAACTCACCTAGTATGGACAGATAGAGGGGTACACCTTTATTTCAAAAAACCTGATGGCTTCAGGGGGAGTAAAGGAGTCACACCTTTAGGATTCGAGGTGGAATATAAACACAAATCAAATACGAAATCAATTACCGTTAAACGTAACGGTAAAGCCCGTAAAGTTGAAAACGCAGGTATTAGAGAAGACCTACCCGATTTCCTGAAGAAAGGTAAGTACGACATATTAATAGGTTTAGGTGACGGTGACGGGCGGAATAATAAAATGTTTGCTCATAGACGTAAGGTGCATAATAAACCTCACTGGCAGACGATTCTGAGATTTATTAATGATGTCATATTTGATACCCCGTTACCACCTGAAGAACTTGATTTATTAATGCGGGAAACAAACATAGAAGCGGTTAAAGATGGTGAAAGTTTAATTGCTGATTTAGTCATGCAGGAGAAGCGGGTTATCAAGTATGCGGGTAAAATTTATATGTTTAATGGGGGTGAATATACCTCTGATAAAGACGAGATAGCTCGTATTGTGTACCGCTATTGTGAAGGTCAGAAGACTAGATACGTGCAGGAGGTTTTATCTCAAATTGATATGCGATGTGAAGTGTTATCAGATGACGCTGTTTTCAATATCAAACTTAATAACGGAGTGCTTAAAAAAGGACGTTTCATTGAAGTTGATTATAAAGACTTTACACCTTTTGTTATCGATCTTGACTACAAACCTGAAGCTACCCCCGTGAAAGATGTTGACGATTATCTCAAACACCTTACAGGAGGGGATAAAGAGTATGAGAAACGACTCTTGGAAATACTCGGACATATTCTAATTACTGACCCTGAAATGGTGAGATTGCTTGCTACATTTTCAATCTTTGTAGGGGATGGGGGTAATGGTAAAGGTACATTACTAACAATTATTCGTTCAATTATTGGTACTGAAAACTGTTCAGCGTTATCAGTAAAGAACCTTGAAGATGAACGTTACCTACAATCCATTCAAGGAAAGCTAGTGAACCTAGGTGACGATATTCAGGATGAACCAATCAACAATACTCAGATGAAGTATCTGAAAAACATTTCCTCAGGAGATGTTATTGAAATGCGCAAGCTATATGAACAATCAAAACCAATTCAATTGATTACAAGTTTAATTTTCACTTCTAATCATAAGATTAAAACTTATGAAAAAGGTGACTCATACAAACGGCGGGTGAACTGGTTACCAATGTATAGCAAACCTGTTAAAAAAGACCCTCAATTTATCAACAAACTTACGACACAAGAAGCCCGTGAGTACTGGTTAAAATTAATCATTGAAGGTTATTTCAGACTGTATGAACAAGGTGGTTTTAGTCCATGTAAAGCGATTGAAGACTTTAACGAAGAATACCATCATGAGAATAATACAGCAATTGAATACCTCGGTTTCCAAAACCCCGAAGATATTCATGGTATGCGCACCCCTGAGATTTATGACGAGTATGAGGTCTGGACGAATGAAAATGGCCTCAATTGTCAGAGTCGAAAACAATTTCAAGACACTGTAAAGGAAGTTTTTGGACTAGAGCCGAAACCTCGCAAGATAAACAGTAAGACTCAGAGGGTTTATAGCATTGTACCGAACGTTACTACTGAAGAAGTATTTGAACGATTAAAAGGTAAAGGTGTATTGACCGATACAGAGGTTGAAACATTTATACCTCGTAAGTCTAAGGACACTAAAAGTTAGATAATTATTTCACAAAGGAGAATCGAATGAAACAGACAGATGGTCAAGGTATGAATCGTTACGCCTACCATCTCCAAGAGAGTCGAACAAGATTGACTCAGCATAGTCACTATATGATTTTAGATAGTCGCACTGAGTCAATCGTATTCCACTCTCATAACAAAGGAGATTGCTTTAAATATTTACAACATAATAAACCTTTCAGATGTAGAATAGCATTTCTATATGACCCTGATAATGAATTAGGTTTAGAGCGAGATAGCGATTGGAAAGAGAAGCGACAAGGTACTTATCTTGAAGAAGATATTGAAGATTTTGAAGAATATATTGAAGAATATATTGAAAAAGATTTTGAAGAAGATTTTGAAGATATTGCTAACGAACAAGACCAATCAACTTCAGAAAGCATAGACGTTCCTGAGATAAGGTGGAACAGGAAATATAGCAGAGTTTAGTTATCGGAGGTAATTGATGAGACAATCAGCATGGGACTATTGCAAGCAAGTGCTTGCAGACTACCCGTACTATGAATACTACATACGTCAAATAAGACTTGGTATTAAACACCCTTATGTTGAAACCGATGAAAATATAGGCGGTGGTAAGTCAAATAGGGTTATAAGTCAGACTGAAAATTTTGTGGTTAGACTATCGGACGATCGCAGACTCAGACGAATTGAGGAACAAAAGTGTGCTGTTGAAGCAACACTCCGAGAATTTCCTGAATGGATAGAAGAAATGATTGCTTTGATGTATTTCAAGGGGGGTCAAGTGTCTATGACCAAGGCCTCAGACTTAGTTGGTAAGAATTTTAGAACAGCTCAAAAGAGTTATCTACAATTCATGGAATCACTAGCCGATAAGCTAGGATTGATTAAGGAAGAACTTTAGATATATAGATAAGGAGATTAATGTATGTTAGAAAATACAACCGAAAAACAAATTATTGTTTACACAAAACCGAATTGTATGCAGTGTGTTTTCACTAAACAATATCTCAAAAATGGAGGTATTAAATTTAAAGAAATTAATATTACTGAACACCAAGAAGTAATAAAAGACTTAGAAAATCGTGGTTTCCAATCATTACCTGTTGTTGCAGTAGGTGACTTAGATAATGCTTTTGCAGGGTTTGCGCCTGATAAACTAGCTAAGATTGAGACTCGTTAGTCCAGAAGCAGTGGTTATATGAAGTCTTACGAAGTAGAACTATGCAAACGATATAGGGTTAAGGGTTATCCTAACTATCTAATCAGTGTTCGTAAATTATCTGAAGGGGTTTTAATGGAAGAACCTAGTACAGAAAGAAATATTCTGATTGATTATAAGGACATTGAAAAGGAATCGCCCATACTAGAAATTGAACTTCCAATTGATACTCAGTTAGTTAGATACTGTGATACTTGTGGATTGGTATTGCCTTTAAGATGTTTTAAAGGTGAAAGTAAATTGTGTAAACACTGTGAGAGCATAAGACAACGTTCAAGCGCTCCTAAAACCATTATAGGAAAAAACCTAGATAAATTTATGGGCGTACATAAATTAAGCCCTATTGACATTCAGCGAGGCGGAGTTATGAGTGACGCTACTACCAGAAATGTACTAACAGCAGCAGTGAGACCGACTAAGTTTCAGACACGACAAATATCAGCTCTGACAGGGATGGATGTTTACAGTTTGATGAATCGTGAAATAAGTGAAGATGAGTTTGTTAAGTCAAGTAAGTTTTCAAAGTTTATAGATATATTGTTGTCAACATTTGAATTAAAAGAGATAAAGCGTATTGAAATTGTTGAAAAGAATGGTCAACAGGAAGTGAAGTTTAGAAACAAATATTGTTTATAACAGTTATACGAATGAATATATAAATAAGTGGAGGGACTGTATGGTAGCAATTGATATTTTGCAAGGTATGTTTGAACTTTCAGAAATGAATGGAAACACTTGTCACAAGTTACGAGAACTGACTCCTGAGGAAATGGATCAGTTGTTTGAAACGTATATCAAACACCTTGAAAGAGAGTTTGGAAGAGAACGAGCTTATAAAACGTTAAGAGGGCTACCTTTTATTGATGATATTTGTATGGATTATTTGGCAAGTATTCAGGGTGAGGTTTAGGTAAGTATAGGATAATTAAATACCAGAAAGGAGTGGAGGTTTGGTGGCCACCATGTAAAGACGTCTTTACTCCTTTGTAAATTATGACACTAAGAGTATTTGAAGCATTTGCAGGCGTTGGAAGTCAACGAATGGCACTAAGAAATTTAGGTATTGATCACGAAGTGGTTGCGATTGCAGAAATTGATAAATTTGCCATCAAGAGTTATGAAGCAATTCACGGAGAAACAAATAACTTAGGCAACATTAGTCAAATAAAAACAGAAGATATTCCTGATCATGATTTATTCACTTATAGCTTTCCTTGTCAGGATATTTCAGTTGCTGGTAAAGGACTAGGACTTGATGAAGGTAGTGGAACAAGAAGCGGTTTACTTTGGGAATGTCAAAAAGTAATAGCAGTTAAGAAACCGAAGTATTTATTGTTGGAAAACGTAAAGAATCTAGTCAGCAAGAAGCATAAGCATAACTTTGACTTATGGTTAGAGTGGTTGGAAAAGCAAGGCTACACAAACTATTGGCAAGTTTTAAATGCCAAAGATTATGGAATACCGCAGAACAGAGAGCGTGTGTTTGTAGTATCAATCTTAGGAGAACATGAACCTTATGTGTTTCCTGAAAAGCAAGAATTGACTTTGAGATTAAAAGATGTTTTAGAAGATGAAGTTGACGAGAAGTTTTATTTAGATGATGAAAAAACGAACAAATTAGTTTATCGATTCAGTTTAAAAGATGAACCATTTTTACTAGGTGGGGAACAAAAAAATCAAGCTATCAAAAAGGATGGTATATCTACAACTTTAACGTCATCAATGGGTACAGGTGGAGGACATCTTCCTATGATTAATTGTATTCATGGGATTCCAATTAAAAACGGAACTAAAAAAGGCTATCTTGAAGCAGTTGAGGGAGATGGAATTGACCTTGCTTATCCTAATAGTACCGCAAGACGTGGGCGAGTACAGAGAGATACGGTTCAAACACTAGACACTAGCAATAGTAAGGGTGTAGTTGACAACTTACGTATTCGTAAACTCACACCTAAAGAATGTTGGCGACTCATGGGATTCTCAGATGATGATTTCCATAAAGCGGAACAAGTAAATAGTAACACGCAACTTTATAAACAAGCTGGTAACTCAATTGTAGTTGATGTGCTTGAAGCAATATTTAAAGAATTATTCTAGGAGGAAACAATATGATAACACTATACACTAAACCCGATTGCATGCAATATGACCTGTCTAAGCGATATTTAGAATATAAAGGTATTGAATTTAAAGAAGTAAATATATTTAAAGACGATGAAGCACTAAAGGCGTTAAGAAGTAAAGGTATCACTCAAATGCCTGTAATAATAGCAGATGGTCACGACCCTATTTCAGGGTTTAGACCTCTTAAAATAGAGAAATTAATTATGGACGAACAAGCAGGAGGAACAGAAATGAACATGAGTAGTTTAGTTAAATCAGTTGAAGTATGGGCCATGAATAAAGGTTTAGATAAAGCAGACCCTAGGGCGCAATATCTTAAAGTGGTTGAGGAAATTGGCGAGATTGCCGCAGGGTTAGCTAGAAATGATAAATTTGCCACAATTGATGCGATTGGTGATTCATTAGTCACTTTGATTATCCTAGCTAAGACAATTGATTCAAGTGCGGTAGAGTGCTTAGATACCGCTTATGATGTGATTAAGGATAGAACAGGCAAGGTTGTTGATGGTGTATTTATAAAGGATGGTGAGTAAATGACTAATCTATTCAAAGAAACGACCAGAACATTAGAGAAACACGGTAAATCCTTTGCTGATATCAAACAAATTCATGGAGACCATTTTAAGATTAGTATCAGTAACTTTATCACAGTGGCAACACGTACGAATTATGACGATGGATTCGGCGCACAGGAAGTAGCAAGTGATTTAACAATTAAAGGCGATGGTTTTATCATGGTTCGCTATGAATACGATGGGGCCGAAGGTTGGCAATATATAGATACTGAAATTGACAATTCACTTGTGTTGAAAGACATTACCAGACTAAGCAAGAATTTTGATGACATCGGTTGGCAGACATTGAAAGACTTGAATCAGGAGGTAGAGTAAATGACGACACTTCATAAACGATTTGAAGAAATTACAACAGAAATGACCGATTTATACAAACGTAAGAACGCAGACTATGGCGACAGTTTCACTCAATCACTTGACGAGTTTGGAGTCATCGCAGGTGTGGTTCGATTAAGCGACAAAATGAACAGAATTAAAGCTTTAACAAAGAATGATAGTCAGCAAGTGAAAGACGAGTCAATCAAAGACACGTTAAAAGACTTAGCTAATTATGCCATTATGACTTTGATGTGGTTGGAGGATGCGAAGATTAAGGATGAGGTGGAATAGATGATATCCGAAAATAAAGGCTTTATTGCTATGTTAACAATGGGGATCCTTGGGTTAGTATTATTATTTTTTTGTGTGCTACTTTATGCTGATTATACGAAAAGCAAGATGGAACTAGAGCAACCAAGATATTTTATTGAATTTAAAGGTGATGTGTACGAACTAGAAAAGGTGGAGTAGATGAAAATAACCGAAACATTAAGGGTTAGACAGCACGATAAAAATAAATGTTGTACTTGAAGAATATACACAGGGGGTTAATCCTAAAACAAAAGAAGAAAGCGCCTCTTGGAAAATAGTAGGTTACTATCCAAACACGAGAAGTGCCTTAAAAGCGATTCTATACAAAGACCTATTGATTAACTTAGATGAGTGTGAAAACGTTAAACAGTACATGAGAATGTTTAAAAAAGCTACTGATAACATATATGAGTTGTTGGAGGTGGAGTAGATGGGAATAAAAAGAATGAAAGTTATTAACGCACCAAGACGTTCAGGAAAAACAACTAAAGCTATTAAGGCGAGTGCAAAGACTGGTGCAACTATTGTAACTAAGAATCAAATCATGGCTGAAACAGTTGAAGATCAAGCTAATCAATTAGGGTACGATATCTCTAAACCTATTTCAATAAGTCAATATTTGAATATGAAAAGCAGACCACCAGAAAACATTATCATTGACGAACTTGAATTAGTCTTAGCAAATTTGATTGATAGTAGAATAGAATTAGTGACGGTTACTCAAGAAGACGAGGTGAAACAGATACATCAAACAATGACCGAACCTATCTTGAAATTAAATAAATCATTAGAACCGTATGAACTTAAAAGAGAAGTGTTGCAAAAATTAAATAGAATTGCTTTAGAACTTATGGAAGTTGAAGATAAGTTTAATGCTTATCAATCTACAGAGATTAAAATCGCAGTAAGAAATATATATGAACATTGGGTAGGAAACCAATACTTAGCTGAAGATGAAAGCGGAGGATTTAAATGAACGAAGAATTACAAAAACTAAAAGAAGAATTTGAACAGCGAATTAGAGAGCTAGAGGATAAATATGAACAGCGAATTAGAGAGCTAAAGGATAAATATGAACAGGAGGAATTTCCTAAAGAGGGAGATGAGTATTGGTACATAGATGAGTCAGGAAAAGTATATGGGGCGATTTGGGTTGGCACAACGAGTGGCAAAGAAATGTTTGAAATTGGGAATGTTTTCAAAACTAAAGAAGAAGCGGAATTTGAGGTAGAGCGTCTAAAAGTGTTACGAGAGTTGGAGAAAATGGGTAGACCGTTTGTAGAGGGTGGAGATAATTGGGGGTTTTTCCTTAATGGAAAACATGGTTTAGAATTTTATTCGAATCGCTATTATAACGACAAGCCTGGTCCACACTATTTTGATACGGAAGAAAAAGCGAAAGAAGCCGTTGAAAAAATCGGTGTAGACAGAATAAAGAAATATCTATTTGGAGTGAAGGAGATAGTAAATGATTAAAGTATATTCAAAACCTAATTGCATGCAATGTGAAATGACAAGCTTGGTGGAAATTATATTGAGGTGGTGGAAGATTATTCCATAATTTAGTCGAGGATGAGATGAAATTTACTGGATTATATATTTATCAATTTCTACACAAGATATGGATAATTTAATTAAAGAGTATTATAAAATTTCTAAAAATTTTGATTGATATTTAAATAAAAAGAAAGGAGTAGGAGCAGTTGCGGCCGCTTAAAAACTAGTTTTCTATTCCTTTTATATATGAATTTAATTTTAGATGAAAAGAAAATCAGAAAAGGTAAGCCGGTGGGCTTACCATATCAAGGAAGTAAAAAGAAAATATCTAAGAAGATTATAGAAGTCATAAAACAGAACTTTGATCTAAAGGATAAAAAGGTTTATGACATATTTGGTGGCGGTGGTGCAATTACAGCAGAGTGCCTCATTAATGGGATACCAGTACACTATAATGATTTAGACTCTACAGCGGTTGGGATGTTTACCAAGGTACTGTATAGCGACAAGGAATACCTTAAAACATTGATTATCAGTAGAGAAGATTTTTTTAAACTTAGAGATAAGGAAAATAAAACGATTGATGATGAATTAAAGTTACTTGTCAATTCGTTTGGTAACAACAGAAAAAATTATCTTCACAACGAAGCTATAAGCGATATTAAATACAATTTAGCTAAAGATATTATAGACAATCATGATGTTTTTAACGGTTATATACAGACTTATACTTATAAAAAGGCATTTGCTGATTACAAGAGCAAGGACTCTAAAAGGGTTCAACAGTTGGAATGTTTAGGTCAGTTACAAAGGGTTCAACAGTTGGAATGTTTAGGTCAGTTACAAAGGGTTCCACAGTTGGAACGTTTGGAACAGTTGAAAAAGCTACAGCAACTAAGTCAAACAGAATCATCTGGTAATAGGCCATATAGATTTGGCAATTCGATCCTATCCATATCCACCGAACCTTACCAGTATTTTAGCGACCTGACTAATCAAATAATTTATCTTGACCCACCTTATGAGAACACAAGGCATAACTATAAAGTGGCGTTAAATTACTCTGATTTTTATGATTGGTGCGTAAAAACTGCTAAGGATAATATAGTTTTACTAAGTAGTTATGAAATATCAGACAATCGATTTGAATGTGTTTTTGAGTTTAAAAAAGCAAGACCGACCTTCCAAAGTGGAACAGGTTCAGGAGGTAAGTATGAGAAGTTATTTATGGTGAAAGGAACGGGGTGTGACAATGATAAAGTTGATTAAACAATTATTCTGCAGACATCGATACACAACAACGGGATTGAATTAGATGAAAAATATTTCAATATAGCAAAAGAACGAATGAAACAATAGGTGAAATTGAGGTTAGGGTTGTCAAGGGTAATGTCAGTACGCTATCAGTACTCTATCAGCATAAGTTGACTACAACCTAACGATTGACAACCTCACCCTTAACCTTTCATCAGGAAGAGGTGAACTAACATTGTCAATTTGGTATCGTAAGTGCGCTGTACAGGGTTGCCCCAACCTAACCAAAGAAACCTATTGCCCCGATCACCAAGACCAAGCACGTCAATATAAACTTGATTATGAACGCTTCAGGGGAAGTGCTTACAGGCGAGGTTATGATAGGAAGTGGCAAAGTTATAGGAAAGCGTTCCTATCAGCACACCCGTTGTGTGAGGAGTGCAAGAAACACGGTAGAACAACCGTTGCAACGGTTGTTGACCATATCGTACCGCACAAAGGGAACAAGAAATTGTTCTGGGATAGTAACAACCATCAGAGCTTGTGTGAGTCGTGCCATAATCGGAAAACAGCAAGTAAGGATATGGGAGGTTGGCGTCCTGAAGGTTAGTTTTAGATGGGTTTGGAAAATTAATCAATGGATGTTTAAAATAGCTTGCTTTATTGGTAGTTGTGTGATATAATATATTTAAGATAAGTTTCTTATTCATAAATTTTGTTTTTTGTTGTCATTCCCTAAAATAATTACCTTATCATTTCTGATGGTTACTCACTTAAGTATATTAATATGGTATAATGTACTTAAGGTGAGTTTTTATCTTCCAGCCACTTTCTCTGAGTGGCTCTTTTTTTTATGCTCTGTTTTCTCATTGGCTTCACCTCAGGAATCATGGTATGCACTTAACCCTTGATTTAACATTCACAGTAGGGTAAGGTAAAGTGAGAATTTGTTATGAATGAAGAAAAGTTTGTGAAAGATTTGTTTGAACAAATATAAAATATATAAATTGTTTCTAGTTTGAAATAATGAGAAAAACATGGTTAAATTATTAGAAAAACCTCATTAATTATGAGATAATTTTAATGTTCAAAATACACGTATTAGGTGTAGAAAACGTTTGCAGAGGTTACATTTTTAAAAACATGTAACCTATAATGTAACCTTATACCCCTTGGGAGAGTAAGGCTCAGAGGGTGTGGTTACAGGTTACATGGGTTACATGGATTTTTAAAAAGTTTTATTTTTTAATATTATCTTTTTATAAAATGAGAGAAATATTAAAATCTATCAGGGGTTAAAAATATAAAAAATATAAAAAACGTAGAACTTTCAAAATTTTATGTAACCATGTAACCTTATACTATTTTTTCTTTAGAAATATTGATATAATAGTCTTTTTAAAGGTTACAAAAAAGGTTACATAAAGGTTACATATTTTTATTTTTGTAACCTCGGAAAACTTTATTTCACAATACCTTTATTTACTTTTATTCTCTAAAGTATTTATTTTTCTTTTAAGAGAAGAAGTATATAGTCTTTATATTTAAGTAACTAAAAAGTTTCACCTCCCTAAGTATACCGCACAACCTCTGAAAGTAGGGGAGGTGACAGGGGATTATATTTTGTTTCGTATACCCTGAGTATAAAATCAGACCCCAACACCCCTGAGGTTAATTTTCGTTTGAGTACCCTTGTATTCAAAATTGGTTTCAATACCCTTGTATTCAAAATTCGTTTCAATACCCTTGTATTCAAAATTGGTTTTACATACCCCTGAACTCAACTTTCGTTTCAATACCCCTAGAGTCAAATCTAGTTTGAGTGGGGTTATGTCAAAATTAGTTTCATCATGAATATAGGATACTGGCAATTGATGGTTATGTTTATATTATTAACGTTATTATCTAATATCTTTATGCTGTATAACGTGAGTTGATATTAAAACAGTATAATTTGTTTAAAAATATATAAAAAAATTTAAAAAATACAATGAAAGTGCAGTAAAATAGGGGGTAAATTGTGTTATAATAGTATTGTTGAGAGATTAGATATTAACTCTCAGAGAACTTTGATGGTCTATTGGGGTTTGCAGGATACAGTATATCTTCCTGAAATATAACTTATCGAACTTCTCAAGTTGTATTCATATTTTCCTCCTTTCACACTGATCTGTAAACGGTCAGTGTGTTTTAATTTGTAAGATTGTCTATAATATCCTGATTTAAAAATAGGGTAAAAGCTTTCCAAAATATCAATGATAATTTGAGTCCATCAACACTTGCAAGCTATATACCCTGATTGTTTGTCAGAAAGATTTACACGTTTATTGACTAATTTGCTTTTATAAAAACTTTCCTGATTATCAATTTAAAATAAAAAAAAGACCGTCTATATAATGACCGTCCGAAAACAGGAAAGTTTCCTGTAAGGCATTTGCAAAAAACGCTGTTTTAATTTTTATCAAAAACGATATATTCATTTTTTACAAATTTTTGATTTAATTTTAAAATTTTCAAATTGTGAACTAGGCGGCCCGCTGTCCGAAAACAGAGGTTTTTCCTGTTAGGAAAACGTAGCTTTTTTCTTGTTCTGATAAAGTTTGAATATATGGAAAAGTGAATGATAAATATATCAAGAAAGCTATGATAATACAGTCATATTTTAGCTTGTGATTTTAGTTTCTGAGTCTTAAGGTATGGGTTACCTTACTGATAGATTGAAGCTTTTTATACTCAATAAGCGCTTATAAACGCTGTCCAAGGCTTTTAAATGTAAAAGTAGGGTATTTATATAGGTTAAGCTTAAAACGTCTTAAAAGGCGGTTAAAAGCTTAATTTTAAGTTGTCTATGATTTAACTAAATGAGATTTAACTTTATAACATTAAATTCAGTCACTTAGTTGTTATTAGTTTACTGTTGATCACAATAATAGGTCATATATAGCTTATAAATGGCCTACAAGGCTTTTAAATGTAAAAGTAGGGTAATTTATATAGGTTAAGCTTAAAACGTCTTAAAAGGCGGTTAAAAGCTTAAATAAGGTGCATGGCTTTTATAAAGGGCGTTCCCCTATATCCTGATTAAGCATATAGGCTTATAATTAGCCTATAAAGCCTCTGAATTGTCAATTAAGGTATTTAATCATTACACATTTAAGCGCCTAAAATCACGCTTAATTTAAGTCTATTGCTTACCCGTTTAAGGGTACACTAATGCAATTAAGATATATCCATACAAAAGAAAATAGACCTATAAACCGCCTTTTATATACGGTTCATAAGTCTATTTATTTTTCTGATAGGGTGCGCCCTATCTGTTTAATTGTTTAAAAGTCGTTAGTAATTGCCGTTTAACTTTCATAAGATTTTTTTGATCTATTGGCGTCAAGTCTAACATTAACACCTTATTAAGTAAAGATATAGCTTTTTTATAATCTTTTTTATAGTCTTTTTTATTCAATTCATTGCACAAGGTTAATACCTCCTACTGTTGATAAAAGCGGTTTTTATAGCTTCATTGTAATACATTTCTTCAAGTCTTAATCTGTCCTCGTTTGATAAACTTACTATATTTCTATTTCTATCTATCATAAAATACTCATGGCCCGAATTAAATCTGTCCCCGTTTAAAACTTTGTCAACAATATCTAAGGGGGTATAGTTATTTGTTAGTTGGTTTAAATCGTTCATCACTTCATTAAATCTATACATGGAATAAATTTCACCATTTAAATTATTATCAGAATAATAATCTAAAAAGTCATTAAAATTATAATTACAATAATCTTTACTAAATTTTATCACTGTATCTATATCATTTTCACCTATAAAATCATAATCGCTATAATATACAATAGGTTTTTCCCATGTATTCGCTACATGTATCAGCCTATCCAGATCCCTTGGTAATGTAAACCATTCTTTAGAGTCAATACCTTTATTATAATCTAATCTATCCTGAATACAAATTATAATTTGCATTTTATTTTTCCTCCTTATATCATATCTAAGTCACTTAGTGCAAACATGAAAGCCGCTGCTTCACGGTCTGACATTATAAAATCGCCACTAAAGAGGATAAATTCACCTAATAACTTTTTAAAGCTATCATCTTTCATTTTTTCATCAAAAGCGGTTACAGCTTCATTATAACCGCAAGTATAGATATTTTTTGAATCGTTGTTGTAAAGTTGTTCATAAATTTTATTAAATTGGTTTAGTAATTTTTGCATAGTTATCCCTTCTTATTTTTCTAATCTTCTTGTTAATATCTAATTTTTATTTGAGTAATTAAGCGGTAAAAACATAGAGTAAACCGTTTCTTCTTTCCAGTTATATCATTACCAACCATAATCACTTCGAACAATCACCTTTTTCTTATTAATGTAGTGACTTGACACATCCCATGATTTAACTAACGCTTCTCCTAGCGCCGTTAAGTCAATATAATCTAGTGGATTAGGCGCACCCCTGTAATCATGATTCATGCCTAAGCCTATATTCGTATACCAACCTTCTGTCAATTCGTATTCTGCAAAATCTTCTACAGTTTCATATAAATACAATTGATTTTCTACCCATCCATTATTGTCAAACTCGTTCAACAATTCTTCAGCTAACTCTTCATTGTCGCACATTAATTCTTTTAAATCGTTATATATTTTCATGCTTGTACCCCCTTAATAGTTTCTAAAAGCATACTCAATTGCTTCATTGTAGTAACCTTCTTCAAGTTTTTCTCTGTCATACTCTGTTAAGCTTTTTAAATTTTCATAGCCGTCAAAGATAAAATAATCGTGGTTAGGGTTAAAATCACCGTAAAAAATACGTTGCGCAATATCGAGCGGATTAACACCGCAAAACATTTCATCAAAGCTTCCCATGTCATATATATAATCATCAGAATAAATATCATAGTAATCCTGAACAAAGTCATAAAAACCATGATTAGCATAATCTTGACTAAAATCTATAACCGAATATATGTCATCATCTTCATCTATAAAACTATGTTCACTATCACAAATAAAAGGCTCTTCCCAATCTTTTATATAATCTATTAAGTTGTCCGCTTCATCTGGTAATTTAAACCATTTCCAAGAGCTGATCCCCTCGTTATAGTCTTCCCAATTCCAAATACAGATTTTTAATTCCATTTCTTTTTCCTCCTTAATTAAAATGATTAGCAATATTTTACCTTTACATTGTAAAAAAAAACTAGTTTATAGAATGTTATAGGTTGTTTAACAAACTTTTGCGCTTGTTTTATTTACAAGCACATTATAGCTGACGCTATAACGTATGTCAATAGGTTTTTTATCTTTTCTTTAAATTATTTTAGTCAAAGCCTATTGAAGCCCGTTGTTATCACGTTTATACGCTTAAAATAATTTTACAACCCTAGTTATATGAAGACTATATCTAATATGACAAGCGCCATTTTAAATACATTTAGACCCTGATTTAAGACTTATCAAGGTTAGATTGCAATATAAGTAAGCCTTGATTGATGGCTTTATAAGCTAAGTCCTGAAATAAGATAGCTTTAAACCTTGCTTATAATGAAGTAAAAAGATCGGTTCATCATATTGTATTGAGTACTCCATACCTTGATAACCTATCTATATAGCATATAGATTTTGATACAGGTTAGATATATCTAAGCGTTATTGAGTAGGGTGCATGTCAATTCTAACTGTTATAAAGACTTAAATAGTATCCGCTTATATTATGTATAGGTTTGCTTCTGATAGCAGGTAAGTAAGTTATAGGATAGATTGCTTATTGTTCTGTCTTAGATTGGTTATTAAATAGTCTAGCATATAGTTACTATTCTATTAACCATTCAATGAATTGTTGTAGGTGTAGATCGTTGGTAACGTATGTTATAGCTAATAGTTACAAGCTCATAGGTTAGGCGCTTAACTGTTAGGGTAGTAACGCTAAGACTTTGTGAATAACTAACTCAATCAATGGTTGATATAATAATATTATTGCTATTGTTATAACAATAATGACAATGCAACAAAATAATAGCTGTAATATTCACAAATAACAGCAGAAAATTGCAACAAATCAACAATTAACAAGTGAAAATCACAAACTTTTACTTAACAAAATACCACAAGCAACAACTAAAAACCCCTATATATCAACGTTTTGAAAGCTTGTTCCCATACCCCGTGCAAATATCACGGATTCACTATACCTAAAGACCGCCCGCCCCCTCTCCTCACATGAATTTCCCTTTTTTAACCTTTTTGGGACAAAAATTATCTTTTTTAGTGTAAAACCAATCAGAGTTTATGAGAGTTTAACTTGTGAAATTAAGTTAGATTGCCACAAGCTATGATTACTTTAAAGAAAGGTGGTGTGAAAAAATGGCACAGTATAATATGCCTGCTGAATGGGCAAAAAAATATAGTAACAAGCATTACACAAAGGCAGAGATTGAGGAAAAGCGACGTACAGAAATCAGGATGAAAGATGATGAAATTGTTCCTACTGACTCACTTCCTGATGAACTTCATGACCGCTTCTATTGGTTCATTGATCAGTTTGAGGGAACAGGTCTAATGAGTAATTTAGAAAGTGACACACTTTGTCGCTACCTTGTCGCTGAAAAACTTTATTGGGAACTTACCGCTGAGATGGCAGAGTTAGATTATGTTGACCCTGATTATACTAAGCTATCCCACCTCCAGAATCGTTATCATAAGCAAACTTTAGATTATGGTAAGGAGCTAGGGATTGGCTTCCTGAGTCGTAACAAGTTACGTAAAGATAAAGAACAAATTGAAGAAGAACCCGAAACCAAAGAGCAGAAATTATTTGGATCAGCATTAGGATATTAAAAACATTGAAGCTACCGTTTAGTCGGTGGCTTTTTTTATTGGAGAGATATATTTTTGGGTGAATATTCATTATATATGCACACCAATAAGATTAACGGTAAGAAGTATGTAGGTATTAGTAAGAACCCTGAGAAGCGATGGAAGAATTATCAGGGGTGTACTCATTTTTATAACGCTATTCAGAAATACGGGTTTGATAATTTTGAACATGAAATACTTCTGACAGGACTCACTGAGAAGCAAGCGATTGCTAAAGAAACTGAATATATAATTCGATATGACACAGTAGAGAACGGTTATAACCTAACTTATGGTGGTAGCGCTTGTGTTTCGTGGAGTAAGAAAATGCGAGACGCTCAGGCAGAGCGTATGAGTAACCCTGACTACAATCCTATGACGAACGGTACTGTTATCTTTGGAGTGACACACAAGAAACCTAGAGCTAAAGGGGTAGAGGTAACTTTCCCTGAAGGCTCAGTATTAGAGTTTAATTCTGTTAGAGATTGCGCCAAATACTTTGGAGTGGTACACAGTAGAATACTGAAGATACTCTCCAACCCTCAACCATTTCAACTAAGTAAATATACAAAAAAGAAAGCACCTTATCAAAATGAAAGGGTGCTTTTTTAGATACATATAATAAAAAAAGGGGTGAAGAATTGAGTGAGGACTACTTAACCAATGGGATAAAACAAGTGAAACACCAGATACTAACTTATGTTGACGAGTCCTTGAACGGTACAATCCCCCAAGGTAGACCTATGAAGTGGGCTATGGAACGCTTCCTGAGAGACTTGAATAACAGTAAATGGTATTTCGATTGGGAAGAAGTTTATAAGTTCACTGAATGGTGTAGGTTAGCAAAGCATAGTAAAGGAGTTCTTGCTAACCAACCAATTGAATTACATGTTAGTTCACTATTTGAACTAGCCAATATCTTAGCTTTTAAGAATAGTGATACAGGGTATAGACGTTTTCGTGAGGCACTAATCTTTGAAGCACGTAAGCAAGGTAAAACACAAAAAGTGTCCTTATTAGCTTCATATATAGCTTTTCTAAGTGAAGAACAAGAAGAAATATATATTGCGGGTTGGGATAGAAACCAATCAATGTTAGCTTATGAGGAGATTTTATTCCAGATAGAGCATATGGATATGCTGAAAGATAAATACTCTGATTCATACCATAGAATTAAGGTGTTAAAGAATGGCTCAACAATCAAAGCCTTGTCTCGTGAAGCAAAGAAAACAGGGGATGGAACAAACCCTTCTGTAGCAATTATTGATGAATATGCTAACGCTCATGAAACAAATGAGATTGTAGACGTGCTGAAAACAGGGATGGTCGCACGTAAACAGCCTTTAATGCTGTATATCACGACAGCGGGGTTTAACTTACATTATCCTGCATATAGCTATTACCAATACTGTATGGATATTCTCAATCCAGATAGAGATATTGAAAATGATAGTATTTTTGTAGCAATATACCAAAAAGACCCCGAAGACGATATAAAAGATGAGTCTAAGTGGGGTAAATCGAATCCAGTTGTAGTGACGTATGAAGAAGGTCTCAACTCTTTGAGAGAGGGTTTGAAGTTAGCACTTGATAGACCTGAAGAATTACGAAACTTTATGACTAAAAATATGAATGAATGGGTAGACCAAAAGGATAATGGGTTTATAGATATGAAGAAATACGAGCGTCAGGTGATGAATGAGGCAGATGTCGAAGATTTCCTGAAGGGCGCTAATATGTATTACGGTATTGACTTATCCTCAACCACTGACTTAACCAGTCTAGGTTGGGTGGCAGTTAAGAAAGGTCAATTCCTTTGCGGTCAGAGGTCATATATCCCGTCTGAGAAGTTTATGGAGCGGAAATCACACGATAAAGCACCTTTTGAAATGTATAAAGACCGAGGAGAGGTTGTCTTGACAGAGGGTGCGGTGGTTGATTATGAGTATTTAATGAATGATTTACGAGAAATGGCACGTAAATATGGCTGTAGAGAAGTAGGTTTTGATACATGGAACGCTACTCATTTAGCTAGTACCCTGACAAATGAAGGGTTTGTTATGGTGGATATTCCACAAGGTATTACTAAATTAACAGAACCTACTAAGAAATTTAGGGAACAACTCTATAAACAAACCCTATTTCACACAGACGATAAGCTCCTGAAGTGGGCAGTAGGTAATGCGGTGATAATAACTGACGCTAACGAGAATATAAAGATTAGTAAAAAGGTATCGAGAGATAGAATTGACCCGATTGCTTCTATCTTAAATGCGTTTGCTAGAGCTATGTATGATGACCAAGTTGTAGATATGAATGCAGTTATCCTGAGTGATAATTGGTCATTTTAGAGGTTTTGAGTATAGAAATGAGGGGGTAATATGGGAATTATCTTTGATTTTTTGGTAATTATTGGGGTTTTTTGCATAGTTTATGCAAGTTTTTTAGTGAATTTTGTTCTAGGATTGTTTGTTCTTGGACTAACATTAGTCGTCACAGGCTTCTTTTTTGCCTTTTTCTATAGGGTTTTAAAGGAAGTTAAGGAGTATGAAGGTGAGTATAAATGACTAAATTGAGTCATTAAAGGGGGTGAGAACAGATAAATGCTAGAGAAATTGTTTTATAAAGACGTTCAGGCTACCGCTGAATTGCATGATAAGTGGGGAACTCTGTTTGATATTTATGTTGACAGAGACAAACTTAATAGCGCACATGCAGCACCTAGTAACGCTTTATTATTTGATACAGTTTATGCCTGTATCAATGTTTTGTCGGATGATATAGCGAAGTTACCTTTTAAAACTTATAAGCGTGACCCTAAAACAGGAAGTATTAAACCTATCACAGATAGTGATATTTACAATATCCTGAGAGTTGCACCTAACCGATACATGACCCCTTATACATTCTTAAAGTTACTAGTAACTGATGTATGTACTTGGGGTAATTTTTATGCCTTGATAGAGTTCAACAATAAAGGAAACGTTAAAGAGCTTAAACCTTTGGTTGCCAGTATCACTAGACCAGTCATTGATGTAGACACAGGAAATCTTTACTATCAAACGACTGTAGATGGTGATAGTCAGCTATACTACTCGTCTGAAATCATTCATATTAAAGGTATGACTACAGATGGGATTATTGGTATGAGTCCAATTGACGCTGTAAGATTGCAATTAGAGTCTAATGATATTGCTAATAAATATAATTACAATATGATTCGTAACGGTGGGTTACCGCAAGGTATCTTAACCGCACAAGGTATGTTGGATACTAAGGCTAAACAGAAAGTTAGGGAAGCTTGGGAACAGATAAATAACAATCAATCAATAGCGGTTGTTGATCAAGGTTTAGAATATAAACAAATTGGTATTAGTCAATCTGATATGCAATGGTTGAGTAGTCAGAAGTATAACTCACAACGAATTGCAAGTATTTTTAAAGTACCGTTACATAAGATTAATGACTTGGATAAAGCGACTTATACCAACATTGAACACCAATCTTTAGATTATGTTAAGAATACACTTCAACCTTGGGTAGTTCAGATTGAACAAGAGTTTATGAACAAGCTCTTCACTGATGACGAGGTTAAACAAGGGTACTATGTAAAATTTAACATGGATTCTGAATTGCGTGGTGACAGTAAGTCGAGAGCTGAAGTCAATCAAATTAACTTTGCCAATGGTTTTAACACGATCAATGAGATAAGAGCTAAGAATGAGGACTCCCCATACGATAAAGATTATGGGAACGAACCGTTCATTTCTCTAAACTATGCACCAGCCAAGAATATTGATTTATTCCATACGAATAACTTTGGTGTAGCACTACAAGGAGGTGATAAATCGAATGAACGAGAACCAAATGACAATCAACAAGGTAAACAAGATGAAGAACAGCAAGAATCAGAACTTGACAGACACTGATATTCGCTCATTTAATACGGATTTTGAGGTGAGAAGTCTTGAAGAAAACAATGAAACTATGATTCGTGGGTATGCGCTGAAGTTTAATAGACCCTCTGAAGACCTAGGTTTTATTGAATATTTACAACGGGACTGTCTTAATGATACTGATATGAGTGATGTTGTAGCTTTACTTAACCATAATGAAAACTATGTCTTAGCTAGAGCAGGTCATAATATGACGTTAAGTGTTGACGATACAGGATTGATGTTTGAATTTAAGCCGACTAATACAAGTTATTCACGAGACCTTGTTGAAAACATGAAAGAGGGTTTAATCAGTAAGTGTAGCTTCGCTTTTACCATCCCGAAAGGAGGTGACACATGGCGAAAACGGTCAGACGGGATGTATGAACGGACTGTAACTAAGATTGATAAATTATACGATGTATCAATCGTTACAAGACCAGCTTATTCTGATACGGAAGCCATGTTATCTACAAGGAGTTTAAACTCTTTGGAAAATGTTCAATCAGATAATTCTGATGAACGGGAAAGATTGATTATCCAATCTGAGGTAGAACTGTTGTGAGGTGATTAGTTGCAAGATTCAATTGAAATGACAAATGAAATGTTGTGAGGTGATTAGTTGCAAGATTCGATTGAAATGACAAATGAAATGTTGATCAATATCCTCCGCAACTCGGTAGAAAGAATTGACTTAGAGAAAGTTCAGAAAATCTCAATCGGTGCGAATACTGAGGATGATATTTCAACTTTAACCTTCATTGTCGAATATAAAGAACCAGATGCTAAAGACGCTGAACCTTTCTATATGGAAACAGGTTCAAATATTAAATTACAATATTAAAGGAGACGGTTTATTTGAATAAAGAATTACGTAAATTATTGAAACAATATGAGGAAAAACGCTCAGAGTTTGAAGATGTAAAAGAAACAGCTGAATTAGATGAATTACGAGATCTAAGTTCTACATTAAAAGAAATGAAAGAACGTATTACTATCCTTTCTGAAGACCGTGAAATCGTATTAGATAATGTTGAAGAACGGAACGTGGAAATTAAAGCGAACAACGTTCCTGAAGTACGAGAATTAACAATTGAAGAATTAGAAGTAGAATACGAAAAAACTTTTGTACGTGCTTTACGAAAACCTATTGGTGTTAAATTAACCCGTCGTGACTTTGAAGTTTATGACCGTGTTTTAGAAGTACGTGACGCTCCGACAGTGAACCCTCATTTCCAATCAGCAGTTGGTGAAGATGGTGGCTTCATCATTCCTAAGTCAGTATCAACTATGATTCATGAATATAAACGAGGGTTAGAAGCTGACTTAACTAAGTTAGTTAGTGTGTTCAAAACTAATATTCCTAGTGGTGAGTTCACTTATGAAAAACTTTCTACTATCACACCTTTTGTGAATGTTAGTGAATGGCAAAATATTCCTGAAATCGAAACTCCTCAATTCGAGCGTAAGGAATATAAGATTAGTGATTATGCAGGTATCTTACCGATTCCTCGTCAATTGTTACAAGACACAGACCAAAACTTGTTGGCTTATGTAGCTAAGTATATTTCTAAGAAAACTATTGTTACTCGTAACAAAGCTGTCTTAGATAAGCTTAAAGAAGCTGTCACTAACAAAGTTGCTGTATCTACTGTTGATGATGTAAAAGATATTCTTGACTTAAAATTAGATATTGCTTTCAGAGAAAACGCTCAATTAGTAACTAATCAAACTGGTTACAATTACTTACGGAAAATGAAAGACAAAAATGGTAACTACTTATTACAACCTGACGTGACTCAATCTGATAAATATACTTTAGATGGTCATACAATCACAGTATTACCTGATCGCACGTTAGCTAATACGGGTAAAAAAGCACCATTCTATGTAGGTGACTTTGAAGAAGCTATCACTTTTGTAGACCGAGGTGTATATGAAATTACCCCTACTACAATTGGTGGAGACTCATTCAAACGGAACTCATATGATATTCGTATTATTGACCGTTTTGGTGTAGTATCACTTGACCCTGAAGCTTTAGTGATGGGACAAATTGACACTTCAGTAGCACCCGCTAGCCCTGAAGCCTAGTCATTAAGGTTGGTGAGTCATGGACTTCATTACACCAATCATAAGCGTAGAGCTAGTCGCTGACTCACAACGATACACCGAAGACGAATATCCAACAATTGAACGATATATCAAGGGTGCTCAATCCCTGTTATTCAAAGCAGGGGCGTTTCACCCTGAAGACCCTCTAACAGTGACCGCTATTGAAATGATTGTTGGTCACTGGTTAGAGAATCGTGACTTGATGGGGTTTGACTTTAAGAGTGTAGACGCTTTACCGATTGGTATTACAGCAGTTATTAATGTATTGAGATTTTATCCAACACCTGAAGCGACTGAAAAAGAAATTATCATGGCTGATAAAGCGATTGATGAATTAACCAACCCTGTTGGAGGTGAGGTATAGTGAAAAATGCTAAAACCTCTGATATGCGACACAAGGTTAAATTGTATAAACAGGTTAACGTTAGAAACCGAGAGCTTGGTACGGTTGAAACCCGTTGGATAAAAGATTTTGAAGTATGGTGTCGTGAGGTCACCATTTATCGTGAACAATTAGAAACAATTGTATCAGGGGCTGAAACCCTCAGAGATAGAAAAGAGTTTGAATGCAGACTCACAAAGACAAGCGAGAAAATAAGTTCAAGACACAGACTAACGTACCAAGGGAAAATGTACCGTGTATCAATTGTCGGTGATACTAACGGTACTCATGATAGAATACGTTTCCTAGCGGAAGCCTTGGAAGACGGAGGTGCTTAGAATGGCTAATATTTCAATGGAAATTACCCCTGAGTCACTTTCAGAGTTCATAAATAATTTAGCTATCCTAAGCAATAAAATGAATAGACAAACCACTGAAGCAGTACGTGAAGGTGGTAAGGTTGCTAAAGAGATTTATAGAGCGGTTACACCCGCAAAGTCAGGTAACGCTAAGTCGAGTGTCGATATGGAGAATGTAAGCACAAGCGGGTTTTACAAATCTATAAAAGTTGGTTACGGTTCTAGTAGTTATTGGTATATGTGGTTTGTGCATGAAGGTACTTACTCTAAGGGTAATCCTAAAGGTATCTCACCTCGTAAACATATTGAAAGAGCTTTACCTACTATGTTTGCAAGCGCTCAGGATGTCATGACCGCTGAAGTTCGAGAAGCACTGGGAGGGTGGTAGTTTGAATATTGAAAAATTAATTCACTATATTGTCCTTTCAGAGCCTGAAGTCAGAGAGCATATATCACAAGTTGACGGTATATATAACGTGGGTGCGAATCGTACAACAAATGGTGTATATCCACTGTTTGAATACCATGAAATTGGTGGTACAGATACGATGTATGCGGATGACTCCCCTGAGTTTGAACGGTACACATTTCAAGTTAGCTATATTTCAGCAAATGAAGAATACAGATTCCTGAGGGCAAAAATTAAATCAGCATTTAGAAAAGCTGGGTTTATAATCAACTCTGAGTATACCGTTAAAAATGCTTATACCAACCTGTTTCATTATAGTATTCATATCAAGATTGAACTAGATGACAGCTTGTTCAAACATATGTTGGATAAGTACGAGACAATTTACAATGAAATACAACCTGTAGGTAAAGATGAAAAATTACCTACAGGTTTTTATTATGACGAGTCAAGCAACTCTGAATATGAAATAGTTGATGAAACTGAGAATATGGAGTTTATCGAATACGATATTAACTCTACTGAATAAAATATATAAATATCTAAATATAAAGGAGACGATTTATTTGACAATTTCAATGGAAAAAGGTCTAGTGCGTATTGGGGTACGGAACTTTCACTTTAAAGAATTATTAACCGATGATGAAGATGGCGCTACTTATGGCGAGCCTGTTCGTATTGAAGGTTTGATGTCAGTCGGTTTATCACCACAAGTAACTGAGGGTGATTTATATGCGGACGATATTTTATCTGAGTACAACTCCGCTGTAACAGCTTTTGATATTACGGTAGGTACTAAAGCATTTACTGAAAAACAACGTGCTAAATTATTAGGTTATCCAATTGACTCTAATGGTAAAATGCGTGTAACTTCAAATGCAATTGCACCATATTTTGGGGTAACGTTTGAGGCAGAGCGTTCAGACGGTTCTTATGAGTTCGTACAAGTTCATAAAGTACGGTTCTCACCACTTGAGGAGTCTTGGGAAACTAAAGGTTCATCAATCTCATATCAAACACCGTCAATCTCAGGTAAATCAATGGCGCTGTTATTCAACAATGCTTTCTATGATATGATTGGTGGTACTGCTGAAAATGCTTCAGTGACTTCAAAATGGCACGAAAGTAAAAGTGTAGAGCCTATTGATACTGATGACGAAGATAGTGGATCACACGATGTAGGTTCTGAAGATTAGTCATAGTGCAACAATTAAGGGGGGGGTAAACCTCCCTTATTTTTTATTGTATAAATTTAAATTATTAAAGAGTTCAAATAGTAAGGAGTGCTAAAAGTGGAAATTGCTTTAATCAAAGACGGTAAGAAAACAATTTACAAACAAAACAAGGTAAACGTTGCAACCATTCTAAAAGTCCTTGAATGGGATAAACGTACAACAGCCACTCAAAATAAGATTCTGAAAATGGTCCAAGCAGGGATTGATGGTGAGTTGGAAGAAGATGATATTGATACGTCAGCATTTAACCCGAATGAAGATATTGAGTTCACCACTGATTTAATAGTTGGGTTCTTCAATGGTCAGTTCACTTATGATGAGTTTATCAACTATGCTTTCTTTAAACATATTGGTGAGTTCTATGACCTAGCTTCACAAATCTTTGACCTTGCTTTCCAACAAAAGGAAGAAGCCGAGGATTCAAAACAGGGAAAAAAGATGAAGTAGACTTTCTGGAGTTTATAAAGAAAGTCTATAAACACTTAGCTGAAACCTATAATTGGACGATTGAAGAAATTGACCAAATGGACTTCTACAAAGCACTTGACCTACTATTTGTTGACGAAGATAAAGAACATGAAAATGTAGTTGATGGGTACTTTGATACATTCATAGGTATCTAACACCCTGAAGCTATATAAACAAGGGGTGAATAAATGTCAGATGTAATAGGTAACCTCGTTGTAAAAGTCGATATGGACTCCGCTGACTTTGACCGAGGCCTGAAATCTTTACAGAAAGAAGCAAGTCAGTATGGACGTCAGGTAAGAAACCTAACTAAAGCGAGTCAAGACCAAAACTATTCCTTAGGGATGGGTAGTAAGGCGCTTGAAGCTATGCGTAAACAATACTCAACCCTGAACTCAGTCGCAGGTCAATACGTGAATAAGTTGAAAGAAACTAAAGAAGGTACTGATCAATACGACTATTTATCAAGAAAGTTAGAAACAACCGCTTCTCAGATGGCGAAACTTAAATCTGAGTATAGCGTTTTCGCTCAGAACATGGTACGTGAGAACGACTTATTTTACAAGATGTCTAATGGCTTAAATAAAGCTGGGGACAGAATGATGAACTTTGGACGTAGTATCAGTAAGGTAGGGGATGTCATTACCCGAGTAGGCGCTGTAGCCACAGCAGGTGGTGCTGTATTCGTAAAATCAGCTATGGACTATGAAAAAGGTTTAGTTCAAATTAAAAAGACCACTGGTGAAACTGACGCTGGTATGGCCAAGATTAGTAAGAGCATTATGGGTATGGCTAAAGAAATGCCAATTGCTATTGACCAATTACAAAATGTCGGTGCAATTGCAGGTCAGCTAGGTATTAAAGGTGCTGATAACATTACTCGGTTTACTGAGGTAATGACTAAAATCGGTACGGCAACCTCACTAAGTGCTGAAGAAGCTTCAGAAGCTATTGCACGTTTCACAAACGTATCAGGTACTGGAACAAAAACGATTGACAGGATTGGTTCTTCACTGGTTGCATTAGGTAATAATTTTGCAACTACTGAAACAGAAATTATGTCAATGGCTAGTCAGCTAGTCGGTACATTGTCAACTATGAATGTTGCTGAAGCAGATATTCTAGGTCTATCAGCAGGGATGTCAGCTATGGGTATTACAGCTGAACGTGGGGCAAGTAGTGTTTCTAAATTCTTTGTAGATATGTCTTCAGCTGTTTCTGAAGGTGGAGAACAATTAGGTAAACTTGCTAAAGTCGCAGGTATGACGAGTGATGAGTTTGCCAACCTATTCCATAAAGATAGTATGGGTGCTTTCCAATCATTTATTAATGGTTTAGGTAAAGCTAAAAAAGAGGGTAAAGACTTAGTACCAATCCTTGAAGACTTAGGTATAAAAGAGATTCGTATGCGTGATACTATCCTGAAATTAGCTAATGGTTATAAGACGATGAATAGCGCCTTGGAAACTTCACGTAAGGCTTATCAAGAAAACTTAGCTTTAGAACAAGAATATCAAACTCAATTAGAGTCAACATCGGCTCAATGGGAAATTGCTAAAAACAAACTGAAACTATTTGCTATTGAAATAGGTAACGCTTTACTCCCATCTATAATGGACTTGTTAAATTCAACAGGTGGACTTCAGGATATGGCTAGAGACTTTAGTGATTGGTTTACAGGTATTGATCAAGGACTTAGAACTAACATTGTAAAATGGGGTGCTTTAGCAATTGCACTCGGGCCTGTAGTATCTGGTATCGGTAATGTAATCAGTATCGGTGGTGGGATATTAAAACTGTTTAGTGGTATAACTGGTGCTGTATCTACAGTTACACAAGCCTTTAAACTACTTAAACTCGGTGGTATTACAGGTGAAGCAATGGCACTTACAGGCGCTGTAGGTAAAGTTGCAAGTGTACTTGGGTTCTTGTCTAGTCCATTAGGAATTGCAACAGCAGGACTTACCGCCCTAGGTGCAGGGTTTGCTTATGTTGCTTCTGAAGCTATAAAATCTCAGAGAATACAAGCTAACTTTCCTAGCATTACTGATGTTACCGATAAGCAAGCGGCTTCACTTTACAGAGTACGGGACGCTTATACCAAAGTAGGCGCTGAGATTAGCAATCTTAATCAGAACTCTAATATGGATAGTGTTGTCGGTGGCCTTGGTGAGATTCAAGGGGAAATCGAAAAGCTAAACTCTGAAAAGATTGATAAATTGAGAGAATCGTTTGCTAAACTTCCCGAATCGGTACAAGGAAATCTTAAAGGCTCACTAGACGCTACAATTAAGAATATTGAACAGCAAACTCAGCGTGTTCAAGACGCTATGGATCGGTTGGGCGATATTCAAGAAAAGACTGTAAAAAATAGTGGGGTCATACCTGAGAAGTATCTCAAAGAGGTACAAGGTTTAACACAAGAAATTCTTGGTGACTATGCTATATCACTTGGTAAGACCGCCAAGCAAACTGATCAGATTTATCAACAAATGACTAAGAGTTATAAGGATATGACTGGTCAAGAGGTTTTAATGCGTGAAGAACAGATTAAAAAGTTCAGAAGCGCTGAGGACAAACTTTATCAAGAACAGTTAGACGCTTTCCATCAATACGCTCAGGAAGCAAATCTGGGATATGCTGAATATAAAGAAAATCAAGCTACACTTGAACGATCGCACAATTCAAGAATGATGGCTTTAAACTCTGAATTAATTCGTTCTCACATGGAAGCCCAAAAGAGGGTAGCCGAATCATTAGGTAAATCCTTTGATGAGAACTCAGAAACTTATCAGCGAGCCCTAGCTTATCTCGAAAGAGAAACTGGTTTATCTAAAGCAGAAATAAAAGCTATCTGGGAAACAGATCCTATTGACTTTGGAAAAATGACACAAGGTGCGCAAGAAGCGTTTAACAAATTAAATGAGGCAATTAATGATAGCGGGATTGATATGGCGAATATCAACACTGAAGGCTTAGAAAAATTCATTGAAGAAGCTAAAGAAGCGGGATTGACTTGGGATGAATTAGAGCTTCTGTCAAAAGACGCTAACATTGATGATAACACTCGTGAATTTGTGAACAAAGTTTTAGAATCAGGTAGAGTTTGGGACTTCATGACCCTTGAAGAAAAGATGGCTATGATTGGTGTAGAAGGTGCTGATCAAGTCAATGAAGCACTTGCAGAAATCGGTGGATGGAACGCTATTGACGCTAAGGTGCAGGAACTAGTCGCTAATGGTACACCCGCTCAGGAAGCTATTAATCAGGCTATGAGTGATTTACAAGTGTTCAATGCTATGTCCCCTGAAGAAAAAATATTAGTTGCTGATGGCACAATTGCTAGTCAAGAAATACGTACAGCAATTCAACAACAAGACTTATGGAACAATACAGAGTTTGTTGACAAGTATCTAAATGCTATAGCGAATACTGATGACGCTGAAGGTGCTGTTCAATCGTTACTTGCTCAGTGGGGTATTTTCCCAAGTGGGGATACTAAAGTCCTAACCGCTGAAGCTAATACAGGTAACGCTCTAACCAACTTAGGCGCTTTAGTTGGTTATTGGCTAATAAACGTACTTGGACTTCAACCCGCTCAGTTAACAGCTGAGGATAACACAGGTGAAGCCACTGGAAGCGCTGAGGCTAACATCAACAAGGTACAAGGTATGGAAGCCATAGCTAAACTGTTAGCTAGAAATGAAACAGGTGGCCCTGTAGGTGAAGCAACTAGCGCTGTAGATGATTTTGGTGCTTTAACACCTAAAGTCCCATTAAACGCTGAAAATAATGCAAGTGTGCCTGTTGGAGCTGCTAGTGCATTGGTTACAACCTATGGATTATTAAAACCGAATGTTCCTTTAAAAGCAACTGATAATGCCTCGGCCGCAGTAGCAAGAGCGCAAGGTTATATCAATAGTTTACGTGGTAAAACGGTAACAAACTATATCAATACTATTTATAGAACCTTTGGACGTCACCATAAAACAGGTACTAAGTACCATGAGGGTGGTTTGGCAATCCTCGGTGACGGTATGAAGAAAGAGCCTTTCCTAACCCCTGACGGGTACTTTGGTGTATCTCCCGCAAGAAACACTGAGTATAACCTCCCTGAAGGAACTAAGGTATGGCCATCTATTGCAAACTTTAAACGTGAAGCATTGAAGAATATCAATCTACAACCGTTTGTAGATAGACTTCCTAAGTATAAAACGGGTACGGATAAATCATTCTTAGATGAATTAAGAAAGATTAAAGTCCCTGAAAAATACTTAGAACAAACTAAGTCTGAAACAACCGTAACTCCAGAATCAGCAATCACAATGAATGTCACTGTACAAGTGGTTGGTGATTCGATTAATCGCTACCAAGCAGATAAATTAATCGAACCGTTAGTTGAAGCGGGTAAACGGTATAGTAAGCGGACAGGTCAACCTGTAAGAATAGGAGGGTAGATAGTGTCAGTTTATAAACTAACACAAAATAAAAAACCATTAGTCGCAGGTAATCTAATTATTACATATCCTGATGGGCGAGTCTTAGATTTTAACAAGAACATTTCAACCCTTGTAGCAAGTAGACCTAAGACAATTACTCGAATCAGGCAACGTGACTTATATACTTTCAAAGGTAGAGATGGTTATACAGCCATTGATAATGGGACGGATGAAGCGAATGAGATTGATGTTGAAATTACAGTAATTGCTAAGAATGAAGATGAGTTTGAGAAAACTCTAAATGTTTTAGACAATTTGAGATTATACACAAACTTACGTTTCCACTTCTACCATGACCCGTATGCTGAGTATGAGGGTATGATTGAAAGTATTGAACTTCAGGGTGGTAGACAGTATAAGAGTTCTCAGAAAGGTACATTGAAGTTGCGCCTACAACCCGCAAGGTATCCATTTGTTTCTCAGAGAGTTTACACACTATCTAACGGGGATTCATTCCAATATGACTTTGGGCAATTGAAACCAATTTTTGAGTTATCTGGGTCAGGGGATATACAAATTACCGCTGATGAAGTAATCACCCTGAAAGCAGTTCCTAGTGGGGAGACTCTATATATTGATAGCTTGGTGCAGAAGATTTATTCAAAACCAAGTCCTAATACATATCGCAATCAGAGTCACTTGAAATATACTTATCCATATCCTGTATTACCTTCAGGACAAAGGATTAAATGGTCTGGTGAAGTGACTTCACTCAAAGTAACCCCTAACTGGAGGTTATAAGATGTTATTTATATATGACAAAAATGATAAGTCATTTAACAATGAAGGCTTAGGGTCACCCACTCAATTTGTCAGTGACCCTGAGATAACCTATAGTAACGGTTTTTGTGACCTACAGTTCTCACATATCATGATGGCACAAGAGTCACAATATCTTACTGAGGGGAACATTATTAAAACTCAGTTTGAAAAAGATGGTGAATATGTTCAATTCACTATATATGAAACAGAGAAAGATAACGTAAGTGGTATTATTTACGTCAATGCAGAACTTAGGGTATTACACGAGTTAAAACACAGTGTTGTTAAAGCACATAAATACACCTCACAATCGCCTATAGAAATGATTACAGAAATTCAGCATAACCTAGACCCCGCTTATGATATTAGAATTATAGGTAATTCTAAAATAAGAGGCGATTTTGAACATGAAGACGTTACAGCATATAATGCTCTTTTCAATGATGACGGTATTATAAATGCTTATCAACTAGAAGTAAAATACATTGACTTAGGAATGAAGCTAGGTAATACACTTGGACGTGCAAACGCTATGCGAATCAGAGAAGCTGACTTTGTTGAAGAATTAAAAGTCACTAGCAACACTGAAGAGATGGTGACACGTATAATACCATTTACTACTTTAGCAGTTGATAAAGCTATCCCTGATAAAAGCTCTTCACAGATTCGATATAAAGCAGAAACGACTGAAACCAAGGTTTATGGTAACCCTGTCCTAAGTCCTAATGTTGATAAGGGTTATCCTATTAGGACAAGTTTTGTTGAGTTTAGAAATGAACGACTTGAAGAGAAGTCAGAGTTTACATACGAGCGTGAAACTGGATCAGGGGATGATAAGAAGACTGAGACAGAAAAAGTTGAACTAACTCGTTATAAATATGAGAATATCAATGCTCTAAATGCTGAAGCGAGCAAGTTTTTTGAGAATAATATTGGCGTTGACGAGCCTAAAATGTCAGCTTCACTGAACACACTCGGTTTACTAGAGCAAGAATACGGTGAACTAACACAACTAAAGCTACATGATAACGTGGAAGTGCTACTCAAAGATGGCCAAGTTGTTCATATGAAAGTTGTTGAGGTAACCTATGATGGTGCGATTGAACGTAACATAGGTTATCGGTTTGATAATAAAAGTATTACTACATCACAGGCTGAAAAGAACATAAACAGAGGTAAGTTATCTCAGGACGCCTTGTCAGAAAAGATTAGACAAGAAGCGTTAGAAAGAGAAAAGACAGAACTTATTAATTATGTCTACAATCAAGCGGGTAATCGTTTAGAGTTTACCAACGTTTTACCTGAACCTGACGGTTATCGTGAAGGGGATATGATCTTCCTTGAAGATGGTGACAATCAGGGTATTTACGTTTTGGAAAATGGAACATGGGTTCTTAAAGTTGACCTGAACTTTAGCAAGGTTGTTGAGGATTTAGTCAATACTTCGATTAAAGAAATGAAACAAACTCAGATAGAGCTTGAAAAGCGTATGGCTGAAATTGATGAACAACTCAAATCAATTGATTGGGAAGCTGATATTGACAGCATTATCAAACGATTAGAAGAAGCAGGACTATCCAAGAAAGAAATAGACGAAATCAAGGCAAGCATTCCTAACTTCGATGATTTAAAATCCGAGATTGAAGCGGTGCGAGAAACATCAAAGGTGAACGCTGAAATGATTGGGAATGACGGAATCACACGATATAACAAAAATCTACTGATTGGCGAGTTTGACCGTAAGTTAGAAATGCGAGACCTT
>NZ_AUAT01000001.1 GCF_000428865.1 Eremococcus coleocola DSM 15696 | reverse complement strand
AGAACGAATCAAAGAAAAATTAAACTGGATGAGCCCAATTGCTTATCGCCATTCACTTCAAGCTGCTTAGAAAACAAAAAATAAGAGAGACAAGTACATAAAATATGTACTCATCTCTCTGGTCCAACTTTTTGGGGTCACTATACTTATATGGGGTAGGCTTATTTTTTATGGGGCAAAAAAGGGGCAAAAATTCTCAAAAATCAGTAATGTTATGTATGGTTACGTTATCGTAAATGTTGATATGTAAAGCCTTGTTAAGTTATGTAATTTTGGGTATAATTTATCGAGTACTGTAAAGGGGAGGAAATTATATGGGATTCTTTGGTAAAAATAAAATCGCCTTAGATCTTGGCTCTAGTAAAACAATCGTCTATATTAATCGTAAAGGCATTGCTTTAAAAGAACTTTCACTTCTTGCAGTGAATCAAAATAAGCCAAATGACCTTGTCTTTGGAACAAAAGCATTTGAATTACAAGGCAAAACGTCTTTAGAATATAAGCTTGTTCAACCTATTATTCAAGGACGTATTCATAATTATAATTATGCTAAGCAAATGGTAGCCTACTTCATAAAGGCGGCTATTAGACAAATTGGCTCTCGGCCTGAAGTTGCGATTGCCTTGCCTAGTAGCCTATCGCAGGTTGATCAGAAAGCCTATGAAAATCTTTTAAGAGATATTGGTATCAGTCGAGCAATGATTATTGATGCCCCTTTTGCTGCGGCTTTAGGTGCAAATTTACCTGTTTATGATCCTAAAGGATTTCTCCTTGTGGATATAGGTGCTGGTCTGATCGATGTGGCTTTAATTTCATATGGTGAAATCATCGCTTCTTATAATTCCAATTTCGGTAGCCAAGCTTTAAATGAATTAATTGTGAGTCGTGTTAGGGATGAACACCATTTATTAATTTCACAAGACACAGCTGAAAAACTAAAACATGACTTAGGTAATGCGGCCCTGACTGATTCAGATAAAGAAGTCAATCTACTTGTTTCTGGTAATGAGCTCAGTACTGGTTTGCCGACAGAGCTGAAGATTAGTATTGAATTGGTTGCAAAATGTGTAGATCAATGGGTTGAACAGTTAGTCTTAAGTATTCGAAATGTCTTACGGTTTGCACCTCCTGAATTAGCTGGGGATATTTTACAAACGGGAATTGTCTTAACCGGTGGAGGTGCCCAGTTGAAACGATTACCAGAGAGGTTATTCCAAGCTCTAGCAATTCCTACAAATTTAGCCCCCAATCCCGTCGATGCAGTGATTCTAGGAACAGGAAAGCTATTAAGGAGCATGGATAAAGAATCGAAGGCTGCAGAAGTTAGCCATCGTTAATCAGAAAGAGGATAGATATGTTTGATAAAAAAAAATTGATTGCTTTACTTTTGTCTGCTTTAGCAATCATCTCATTAATCGCTTATTCCATTTCAAAGGGAAGTCACAATCTTGTTTCAACTGCTGTGAATGACACGGGTGCCTGGATTGGTCGGCTTTTTTCTGAGCCAGTCAATATGGTAGTGCAATTCGCAGATTCATTGGATAATTTAATTAATACTTTTGATGAAAACCAAGCTTTAAAAGAGAATATCGATCAAATTAATGAACTTCAAGTCCGTGTGGCAGACTTAGAAACTGAAAATGAAAAAATGCGACAAGAATTAGATTTAAAAGAAGTCTTATCCAATTATGAAGTGATTAATGCGACCGTTATTTCACGTAATCCGGATCAATGGGTTGAAACAATGATGATTAATGTTGGGTCTCGTGATGGAGTCGAGAAAGATATGGCGGTTATGGCAGGGAATGGATTAATCGGTCGCATCCTCGAAGTTAATCCAAATTCATCGAAGGTCTTATTACTAACATCTCAACAGAATAATGATGGTATGGTGGCAGCTCGAATCCAGACCAAAGATGAGTCTTCTTCTGCAAATGGTATTATCTCATCTTATGATGCTAAAACCGGTTATTACCATATGACTCAAATTAATCCGAATGCCAAAATTGCAGCTGGGGATATGGTGATCACATCTGGTTTGGGTGGGGTTATCCCGTCGACTTTACTGATTGGTAAAGTGGTAGAAGCTCAAATGGACGCTTATGGTTTATTCCAAGAAGTAACCGTAGAACCAGCGGGTGAAATGACAGATATTCGTTTTGTCACAGTAATCAAACAGCAAACAGGCACCGAAGGTATGAAATTACCTGAAACAGAATCGGCATCTTCGAGTGAGGCTGAGAGTGAATCTCAAACGGATGGAGATGAATCTGAAGCTAGTTTAGTGGAAGATTCCGAATCGACCGACGAAGGGCAGAGTGGTCAGGAATGAAGATGACAGTAAATCGGTGGCGGCGGTTAAATTGGATGATTCCGATCATTTTAATTATAACGAGTCTCATTGATAATGCCTTGCCAGCTATTTTTCCGACTGCTTTTATTACACCTAATCAAATTATAATTTCGCATTTAACGCTTTATTTTATTATTTTATTTGCCTTTTATTTTAGAGACTCATATATTTTACCATATGCATTCGTCTTTGGTTTATTTTATGACTCTTACAATACCAATTTACTGGGTCTCAACGCGACTTTATATTTGGTCATTGCTTATATTATTATCAAGGTAAAACGTTACCTTCCTAAAAATGGTCTAATTCACGCCATGTTATTCATTGTCTTTCTAACCCTACAAGATTTTCTGGTATATCTTTTCTATTTAGAATTAGGCATTACGAGTCATAGTATTATTGATTTTATTATTATGCGGCTCGCCCCGACTTTAGTCTTTAACCTTGTAGTTATGATTCTATTATTTTTCCCAATTAAAGGGATCTTACGCTGGTTGGGTTACGAAGAGTACATTGTATTTTAATAAAATTTATATAATAATTCAGAATATTCAAAACAAATGCATCTTTGGCTTGACGGCTAAAGGTGCATTTGTTATAATTCTAATGTTGTATTTGTGCACCCATCTGCAACCGCTCAGAGAAAGTTTCTAAGAGTTCTAAACCACTTTTAATGGCGAGTCTCGGTGTCAGAATGTAAATTCTGTAAAAAAATAATAGGAGGTGCTTGAATGTACGCAATTATCAAAACAGGCGGAAAACAAGTTAAAGTTGAAGTTGGCCAAACAATTTTTGTTGAAAAATTAGAAGCTAAAGCAGGAGACAAAGTGACTTTTGATCAAGTTGTTCTTGTAGGTGGCGAAGATACTAAGGTAGGTACACCTTTAGTTGAAGGCGCAACTGTTGAAGCGACTGTTGAAAAACAAGGTCGCGGTAAAAAGATTACTATCTTTAAATACAGACGTCGTAAAGATTCTCATTCTAAACAAGGTCATCGTCAACCATATACTAAGTTAACCATTAACGCGATTAATGCCTAATGATTAATATTCAAATTGCCAGTAACCACAAGGGTCAAATCCAGTCTTTAGAAGTTAGCGGACATGCTGGTTTTGCTGAGGCAGGAGAAGATATTGTGTGTGCTGCGGTTTCGAGTCAGTTGATTTCAATCGAGAATTCCCTACAAGCCTTGTTAGAAATTCCGGTTACAAGTCAAGTTGATGAAATAGAGGGTGGCTATTTGAAGTTAGACATCGCTGAGACAGGTGAGAAAAGACGTGACCAGGATGGTCAGCTGCTTTTACGACACTTAGTTTTTGCATTGGATGTGCTAGCAGAAAATTACCCCGAATATATAAAAATTAAACAATTCCAGAAATAACACAGGAGGTGCTAGAATATGTTGAAATTAAACTTACAATTATTTGCTCACAAAAAAGGTGGCGGATCTACAGCCAACGGTCGTGATTCAGAATCCAAACGTCTAGGCGCTAAAGTAGGCGACGGTCAATTTATCTCTGGTGGTTCAATTATTTACCGTCAACGCGGTACTAAAATCCATCCAGGTACTAACGTAGGACGTGGTGGCGATGATACTTTATTCGCAACCATCGATGGTGTGGTTAAGTTCGAACGTAAAGGCCGCGACAAAAAACAAGTGAGCGTTTATCCAGTCGCTCAAGAAGCATAATAAATTTCATTATAACCGACCCGAGATTAATCTTGAGTCGGTTATTTTTTTGTGCATTTAAAGACGGGACGAGGCTTTTTGCCTAATCCCGTCTTTGACTTGAAGTGTAATTTGATGAATGAATTATTTTTGATTAGGTATAAATAAAGCTGCTATAAAATATAGAGCGAGATTTGGAATGAAGAGAACACATAAAACACGGATTAAGGTAGAATCCATATTTAAGTATTCGGCTAGGCCACCACAAACGCCTAGGAGCATGCGGTCATTGCGTGACCGGTAGAGATTAGGTCTTTGCATGGTTTACCTCCTTATCGTGGGTCTTCAGGAATAATCAATGCTAACAAGAAATAGATCACTAAATCTGGAATAAAGAGCACACAAATTACACGAATTATGGTTGGATCAATATCAAAATATTCTGCTAGACCACCACAGACACCAAATAATATACGATTTGTTTTGGACCGAAATAATTTTTTAGGGGTCATGAGAAATCCTTCTTTCATTTTTCTTTATAAATATTTTATCACATTCTAGTTAAAATAGATTGTGAAAATTAGGTTTAAGTAAACCTTTTCTGTATTTAAAATAAAGTTGTATTTTTATCAAGAAATAATCAATATAATTTGGTATAAATGTCTATATAGCCGATGAGATAAAAATATAACCATGAAAATCAGTAACATTTTAGCTTTTTAATCGCCTTTTAGAAAATAAAGCCATATAATGGTAAAAGGTGATTAAATGGAATTAACTAATAATAAACAATCTTATATAACAACCGGTCCAATTAACCAAATCATTATGACCATTTCGGTTCCATTAATGATTAATAATTTGGTGCGAACACTTTATAATCTGACAGATGGTCTCTTCGTGGCTCAAATTTCCGCTGAAGATTTTGCGGCAACGGCCTTCGTCTGGCCCCTCAACTTTCTCTTTATCGCAATTGGAATGGGGATTGGGGTTGGAGCAACCGCAATTATTGCTCAGTTTTTAGGCGCCAAACGAAAAAATTATGCCCAACATTATGCGAATAATACCTTAGTGTTAACTTTTCTAGTAGGTTTGGCCGCCTGTTTAATTGGGATTATCTCGGCTCCCACTATGTTACGTTGGATGCAAGCCACGGGCACTTTATTTGATAAGTCTTTAGCCTATCTAAGAATTAACTATATCGGACTCTTTTTTGACTTTTTATACTTTGGCTATCAAGCTATTTTAAATGCTCAAGGCAAAACCAAAACAATAACAACTATCTCCTTTATATCTTCTTTAACCAATGTACTTTTAGATCCTTTCTTTATCTTTGAGAGACTCCCTCTTTTGGGACTTCCAGGTTTAAACATGGGAATCCAAGGGGCGGCATGGGCGACCGTTATTTCGAAAATTTTATTATACGTCCTAGCCTTTAGGATTAGTCAGAAAGAATCAGAATTTCCAGTATCCATGCGACAAAATCGGTTTGATTTGCAGGTTGTCCAGCATATTACCAAAGTAGCAACGCCAACTGCAGTCGGCTATGGTGGATCAGCCCTTGGTTTTACTGTCTTAAATGGCTTGATAGCAGGTTACGGGACAGATACTTTGGCGGCTTATTCTATGGTTAACCGGATAACTGACATTATTACTCAACCTCAAATGGGAATTGGAGGGGCTTTAACCTCAATTATTGGTCAAAATATGGGGGCCCAAGCTTACGATCGGGTTAGAGCTTTCTTTAAACGGGCTGTTGCTATAGTTTTATCAATTTCTTTTGTTGCATCGCTTTTAGTTCTATTATTCCAAGAACCCCTCCTGAGTATATTTATCAAACAAGATGCATCGGTTGAGCTTTGGATGCAGGCTAAAGAATACTTAGCTTATACAGCCTTTATTATTTTCTTTATGGGTTTATTCTCGATTTTTAATGGTTATTTCCAAGGATGTGGTAAAACCAAATACGGTATGTTCATGGAAATTGGTCGGCTTTGGTTATTACGCCTACCCGTTATTTGGGTATTGGGTGAAATGACTAGTTTGGGGTCTACAGGGATTTGGATCGCCATGCTCGTATCAAATGCAGGTGTTTGTCTTTTTGGTTATTATATTTATAAGACCCGTGATTGGACACAAACGACAGTTTAAAATTGGAGGAATATTATGAAATCTAGAAGTGAACGACATCATAAACGTCATAAATGGCCATGGACGATTGCATTCTTAATTCTAATCGCTGTACTAGGTGTATATAGTTTAGTAAATAGTCAATTATTAGCAAATCCAGTTCCAACTCAGACTATGGCGGCAGTCAAAAACGAACCGCCAAGAGTTACGCTATCTGATAAGGATAAAGGCTTAGTACCTTTTTCTATCCTGCTTTTAGGAGTAGATACAGGAGATCTAGGTCGTACCGAGCAGGGACGCTCTGATACCATGCTTTTAGCAACCATTAATCCAGAGACAAAAATAACAAATCTGACATCTCTTCCTAGAGATACCTATGTGCAAATTCCAGGACAAGAGGGGATGGACAAGCTTAATCACGCCTACGCCTATGGGGGTGAAGATTTGGCCAGTCGGACAGTAAAAGACTTATTGGATATTCCAATTGATTTTTTCATCACAGTAAATATGGAAGGGCTAGAAGAAGTTGTTGATGCGGTAGGAGGTATAGATATTACCCCTACTTCCACTTTTGACCAAGACGGATATAGTTTTGTTGAAGGTCAAGCCATTCATTTAGATGGGCAAGGAGCTTTAGCTTTTGCTCGAAATAGGGATGATACAGGTGGTGATTACGGTCGCCAAGGTAACCAACGGATTGTAATCATGGCTATTCTACAATCTGCGTTAGAAATAAAAAATCCAATTAAATACTTGGGGTTAATGAAGAGTTTAAAAAATAATATTCAAACCAATTTAAGTATCAAACAATTAATGTACTTGAATGATCACTACCGACCTGCAATTAGCCAAGTAAATGAATATCAGTTAAGTGGTCAAGGGCAAACGATTGATGGTGTTTCTTATGAAGTATTAGATGAAAATACTTTAGCTGAGACTCAGGTGCGGTTAAAGACTGAACTTGGGCTTGACTAGACCTAAAATTTTTTAGAAAAATACTTTTAAATAAGTTAATGTTGAAAAACACAAGGATACTATCTAGAGACTTCCTAGAAGAAAATAAGAAAATGAAAAGAGGATTTACTGGTGTATCAAGAGTGGCTAAAGATGGAACAATTTTATTACTGGCATTTCGCGGTGATGTTGATTATTGGATTAATTGCATTTTTGTTGGTAATTTCGACTGTTTCACATATAAAAGTTTCTAAAACCGCAAAAAGAATTTTACAAACTTCCTGCATAGTCTTACTCCTTGTAGGGGCCTATTCTGCTTATGGTTTTACTAAATATGGTGATTTAATTAATAAAACCGGTGGCCTAAACGCTGCAGTAAGACAATATAAACGGACTTTTTTTATGATGGATTTTCCTTATTCAGCTACAGAGAAGTCAGCCTATAGTATCGCTTTGATTCCGCAAGTATTTGAGAAGACAGATTTATATATAGCCAAAGAAAAAAGCCAAGACATCGAATACCTTGGTAAAAACCCCCAAGGGGTCTATTATTTTAAAATTCAAGATGGAATTTATTCTGCTGGTAAACGCTGGATTGAGTTTACTGATAAAGTAGATCAGCCGCGGCGGGTGGGTAAAGTCTATTATCTTAATGATAATCAATTTCAAAAAATTGGGTTTAATGAAAAATCACGGGTGATGTTGGAGAAATACCAAATTCCGATCCAATTAAAAAATAAGACGTCTGATCGTGAGATTGAGGACCAGGTTTTTGAAAATAAAACAACCATGATTCAAGGTTGGATTTCCAAGTAGGGAGGCCATCTTATGTATGTATGTCCAGCAAAAACTGAAGATTTACATTCTATAATGGATATTATTGCGAGTGCTCGTCAGCTTTTAGCCCAGGACGGATCAGACCAGTGGCAAAATGGCGAAGGCCCAAATGAAGAGATTTTGAAAGCAGATATTGATAAGCAGTGGTGTCAACTATTAATTCATGAGAACAAGATTATTGGGACCGCGACTTTAATGACAGAAGCGGATCCTTTCTATCAAGAAATTTATGCGGGCCATTGGCTGTATCCTGACCAACCCTATACAACCATCCACCGTTTGGCCCTGGATCCTTCAGTTAGGGGGCAGGGAATAAGCAGAAATTTCGTCAGCCATTTACTGACCTTATCGCTTAATCAAGGCTACCATTTTGTTCGAATTGATACTCATCCTAAGAATCGACGCTTACAAGCATTGGCTGCTAGTTTAGGTTTTATTCAGTCTGGGATAATTTATGTGGCAGAGAAACCAAAGGGCTTAAGATATGTTTATGAAAAAGCTTTAGAGAATAATTAAAAAAAATAGAGGGGGTTGGGCAAAAAAGCCCAACCCCCTCTATTTTTTAAAATTTATATTTCTGTTTATTTGTGTTAACTGATGTTTGATCAATTCCACCTATTAAGGATTATAAAATATCATTCAGGCGGGTTCTGATGGCTTCTAATTGTTGTTCACCCAGACCATTTCTTTCCCGAATTGCAGGATCAAGATCGTAAAGCCCATTAATATATTGATTGACTAGTACCGTGTGGTCATGGAGAGATAATTGAAACTTAAAATCATTAATAAATTGATGGGCTGTTTCAAACTCTTCTTGGAAAATTAGTTGGTCTAAGTATGTATCGTAAGGTAAAACATTCCCGTTTTCATCCTTGATTTTTCCCAGCTCTGCCTGATCATTATCTTTGGTAAGAATTTTTTTTAAGACATCTCCTAAAGATTTTGAATGGTCAAAAGTAAATGTATCTTTAAAAGCCATAATTATCCTTCTCTCTAAAGAAATTCTATTGTTATTCTACGCTAAAGAAAGATAAAAGCCAAAGGTTATTACATAGATTAATAGATTTTATAAGAAAATAACAAGCCTTTTTTATGGAAAGGCTTAACTTTTACTGCACAGAATAAGAAAAATCTGTATAATATAGAATATGTAAGATTAAAAATAAAGGAGCGTATGTCTAAATGACAAAAACATTTGCAATTAACGCAGGATCTTCTAGTTTAAAATTCCAACTTTTTGAAATGCCGGCTGAAACCGTCATCGCTAAGGGCCTTGTAGAAAGAATTGGGATTGGTGACTCTATCTTCAAAATTGAATACGGTGATGACCAAGAATTTAAAACGGTGGAAGATATTGCCGACCATGGTCGTGCAGTTGAAATCTTATTTGAAAAATTAAAAGAATTCAAAATCATTGAAGATTTAGAAGAAATTACAGGTGTGGGTCACCGGGTTGTTGCTGGGGGCGAATTCTTTAAGGATTCAACCGTTGTAACTGAAGATGTAATTAAAAAAGTTGAAGAATTGGCAGAATTTGCGCCACTTCATAATCCTGCTGAAGCATTAGTGATGCGTGAATTCCAAAAACGCTTACCAAATGCGCATATGGTTGCTGTTTTCGATACATCCTTCCATACCACTATGCCAGCGGTAAATTACTTATATAGCTTACCTTATGAATATTATGAAAAGTTTGGAGCTCGTCGTTATGGGGCGCATGGTACTAGCCATCGTTATGTTTCACGTCGTGCTGCAGAAATTGTAGGTAAACCGATCGAAGAGCTTAAAATTATTACTTGCCATCTAGGAAATGGTGGTTCTATTACTGCCGTTGATGGTGGTAAATCAATTGATACTTCAATGGGCTTCACTCCATTAGCTGGGATTACTATGGGAACACGTACTGGTGATATTGATGCTTCATTAATTCCTTTCTTAATGGATAAATTAAATATTACGGATGTTAATGAAATGATTAATATTTTTAATAAACAATCTGGTTTATTAGGTATTTCAGGTGTTTCTTCTGATATGCGGGATGTTGAAATAGCTGCTTACGAAGGAAACGAACGTGCTCAATTAGCGCTTGAAATTTTTGACAATCGGGTTCAAAAGTATATTGGTCAATATATTGCAGCCATGAATGGTGTAGATGTGATTGTCTTCACGGCTGGTATTGGTGAAAACTCTAAAGAAGAACGGGAAAATATTCTTAAGGGCATTACTTGGTTTGGTATTGAACTTGACCCAGAACGTAATGACACTCGTAAAGAAGCGATTATCTCAGCTGATAATTCTAAAGTTACAGTAATTAATATTCCTACAAATGAAGAAGTCGAAATTGCCCGTGATGTTGAACGTTTAAAATAGAAATTTATCATCTTTAAACAGTCATTATTGACTATAAAAACACGAACCAGAAAAGGGCAGAGTATTGAGTCACTTCTCTAATAATTATTGAGAAATGAAATTCAAAATACAGTCTCATCTTGTCTAGGTTCGTGTTTTTTATCGATTGATTCTATTTGTGAGAGGAGGATATTCATGGAAAGACAGATAATGGAACAAGTTGCTTTAGACAGGACTTTAAAGCGGATTGCTCATGAAATTTTAGAACGCAATAAAAGCACTGATAATTTGATATTGGTCGGAATAAAAACACGTGGTATTTATCTAGCCCAGCGCCTAGCTCTTAAAATTAAAGAAATTGAAGGCGTAGATATTCCACTAGAGAGCTTAGATATTACCTTTTACCGTGATGATTTGAGTCAAAAACAAGCTGAGCCCCGCATTAAGTCAATTAACTTTTCGCAAAGTTTGACGAATAAACGGTGTGTGATTGTTGATGATGTCCTGTATACGGGTCGGACGGTTAGGGCTGCCATGGATGCCTTAATGATGCATGACCGACCCGCTAACATTCAATTAGCTGTCCTAGTGGACCGTGGTCACCGCGAATTACCGATTCGTCCGGATTACATTGGAAAAAATATTCCTACTGCAAGAAGTGAACGGGTAGAAGTACGCTTAACCGAGGTTGATCAGGATGAACGGGTGGTCATTGTAAATTAAACTTAATTAATAACCCTTAAGAAAAGGTGGTTTCTGAAGTTACTTTTTTGGGTTATTTTTGTTTGAACAAATCATTAGAATATAATGAAAACGCTTATAATGAAATGAAAACGTTTTAAGAATTAGATATGAATTTTCAAAGTTTTTATCAAAATCTTTATTTTTGTATTATAATATAGCCAGATTAGCTTGGTAAATTTTTTGGGAGAGAAATTGACAAGTGAACGCTTTAGAATAAACAAGTTTTATCATAGTAATAAATAATAAAGAAAAGGAGTTATGGAGAATGAAAAAACTTGTTAGTTTGATGTCAGGATTGGGCTTGGCCCTCTTGTTGTCGCAACCAGCACTAGCTTGTACTGGGGTTTATGTTGGTAAGGATTTAACTGAAGATGGTTCAACTATCTTTGGTCGGACTGAAGATTTGGAAACAGATCATAATAAGACTTTCGTCGTTTTCCCTGAAAAGGATAACGAAGAAGGTGCTATGTTAGAAGATGTGAATGGTTTTAAATATGAATTACCTGAAAAATCTTTCAAATATACTGCTTTACCTGATACCACACCAGAATATGGTGAATATCATGAAGCAGGTTTCAATGAATTTGGTGTGATGATGGATGCTACGGTTTCTACCTATGTTAAGGAAGAAATTTTAGCTGTTGACCCATTACTTGAAGATGGTTTAGCTGAATCAGCTATTACCAACCTAATTTTGCCACACGTTAAAACCGCCCGTGAAGGGGTAGAAATGTTAGCCAAAGTCATCGATGAAAAAGGTGCCGCTGAGGGCAACTCCTTGATTATTGCTGACCAAACTGAAACTTGGTATATCGAAATTGTTTCTGGTCATAACTATGCTGCAATCAAAATGCCAACGGATAAATTCGTTGTTTTCCCTAATGCATTCTTTATGGGTGCCATTGATGTAACTGATACAGAAAATGTGATTGCTTCTGAAAACTTAGTTAAAACCGCTGAAGAAGCGGGCACTTTAGTTAAAGATGGTGAAATGATTAAAGTAGCTGCTTCTTATGGCGAAAAACCAACTGAAGGAACTTATTCTCGGTATTGGGCAGGGGTTAACCGCCTTAACCCAACTGAAGAAGTTGACTTAGAAATGGAAGAATATCCTTTCTATCATACTACCGATGAAAAGATTTCAATTGATGATATTTTTGCTTTCCAACGTGATCGTTTCGAAGATACTGATGTAAAAGCAGTTGATGGAAAATCATCTTCTACAGGTAATCCTGAAGAAGAAGCTGCCGCAGCTGAAGGTGAAGAAGTGAAAGAATTATATCCAATTGGTAACCAAAATACGATGGAAGCTCATATCTTCCAAGTTCGGGAGGATATGCCAGCTGAATCTCCAGCTATTATGTGGTTAACAATTGGTTCACCATTGGCTTCACCATACCTACCATTCTTTGCTAATATTACTGATACTGCTGAATCTTATAAGGTAACCACAAATGAATATGACGAAAATTCATATTATTGGGTAACTAATAAGATTCGTGAAGCTGTCCTAGCAGATGAAGACAATGTTAAGATGGCAGTTCGTGAAAAAGTGAATGCCGAAGAAGAAGCAACCTTAGCTGAAATTGATGATATCGTGGCTCAATTAAATGAAAAATTTGCAGCGGATCCAGAAGATGCTGCTAAATATGTGACTGACACTACGATTGAAAAAGCTAATAAAGCTTTTGAATTTATCAAAGCTTTACAAGATGAATTTGCTAAAGAATAAAATTTTCAGACTAGTTATCCTAGTTAAGCCTAGTCTAAAAATTAATTGATTCTTTAAAAAAGAGAGACTGAGTTTTTTAATACTCAGTCTCCTTTTTAGTTAAATGCTTATGGGCAAAGTGAGAAGTGCTTGGAAATGTAATTCCTATGGTGGATATGGATAAAAGATAAACCTATAATTTCCTACTTAACATAAAATAAAGAATCGGCATTAAAGAAAGAGAAAGTAGGATGGCAATAAAGACCACACCCAAGGCAATTTGAATCTGATCACTTAAGGTCGCCCAATTAATAACCAAACATAATATGAGAAAAATAGCAGCATAAATGCTTAAGCCTAATTTGTTTTTGAGGCTAAATAATTGTTGCAAGCTAGAGGCTTTTATCAGAACAAATATCCCTATAAAACCCAAGAGCAAGGCGAAGAGAAATAAAGCAAGTTTTAACATGAATGATACCTCCGGTTCAATTTTACCGATTAAAAAAGCCAACCCGAGGGTTGGCTTAAAAAGAATCCGATGATGCCGTCTATGTACATATATGTACTGAACCTGTAAGTATATACAGGTGGGCTCCACATTTATAGGTCTTGACATCCAAAGTTTCATTGGCTCGTCATTGTTACAAAATCATAGGATCCCTTGATTAGAAGTGTTCGGTCCACACGATATATGAACAACGCACATCTCAGACACTTTTTACTGTTTATAGTATAGCATGTAGCAATTAACTTGTAAAGAATATTGGTTTAAAGGTTATTCTAATAATAAAGAAAACTCTTTCAGCAATATTCTATTGACTTTTTTTTGCTTGAATATTTTGGTAGATTTGAACCAATTTTTCTTCATAACTACTATTAGGATCAGTCTGAAAAAATTCCTTATTAAGGAGGTTCTGAGGGAGGTAATCTTGGACGACATAATGACCAGGGTAGGCATGGGGGTACTTATAATCAGTCCCACGACCTAGTTTACTGGCACCTTGATAATGGCTATCTCGCAAGTGGTCCGGCACGGATCCCGTTTGACCGGCATGAATAGCAGCCATAGCGGCATCTATTGAAGTGATAGCAGTATTTGATTTGGGACTTAAGGCTAATTCAATGGTGGCAAAGCTCAAGGGGATTCTGGCTTCGGGTAAACCCAGCTTTTCAGCAGCATTGATGGCTGCGACAGTGCGCTCAGTGGCTTGGGGATTACCGAGCCCAATATCCTCATAAGCAATGACTAGGAGGCGGCGGCAAGCAATGACAAGTTCGCCAGCTTCAAGTAAGATTGCCAAATAATAAAGAGCAGCATTGACATCTGAGCCACGAATTGATTTTTGTAATGCCGAGATCACATCATAATGGGCATCTCCATCCTTATCATGGGTTAAACGTTTATGTTGCAAACATTCTTCCGCAATTGCCTGACTGATAACAATCTGTCCTTGGTCATTCTGTGGGGTAGATAAGACCGCTAATTCTAAAGCATTTAGAGCCGAGCGAATATCCCCCTGGGTAACATGGGCAAAATGTTGTAAGACATCACTACTGATAGAGACATTATACTTACCCAGGCCATTTTTTTCATCAGTTAAAGCTCTTTGTAAACCTAAAACAATCTCCTCACTAGAGAGGGGCTTGACTTCAAAAATTTGGGCACGACTGCGAATGGCAGGATTAATTGATATGTAAGGGTTTTCGGTGGTGGCTCCAATTAAAATGAGACGACCACTTTCTAGGTGGGGGAGGAGAAAGTCTTGTTTTACTTTATTCAGACGGTGAATTTCATCCAGCAGTAAAATTAGGGTGCCGGACATTTTAGCTTCTTCGACCGCAATTTCTAAGTCTTTTTTACTATCTGTGGCAGCATTTAGTTGGCGGAAAGCGTAGTGGGTAGTTCCAGCTATGGCAGTGGCAATACTGGTTTTACCTGTACCTGGGGGTCCGTATAAAATCATGGAGGTTAAACGGTTGGCTTGAACCATCCTGCGAATGATACGACCAGGTCCAACTAAGTGTTCTTGGCCCAAGACTTGGTCGATATCTTGCGGCCGCATCCGGTAAGCTAGGGGTTGTTGCATTTTAGAATCCCTCATTTCTTTATCTAAAGATAGTATACATGATTTTCGACTTCTAAGCTTAGGTGGAGATTGGTTTCCCCGGATGTCTAGTGTATAATATAAAGAAGTTAAGTCTTGTGACTTGATTACGTTCAAATCAATGTTATAATAACCAGGTTATTAAAAAAAGGGGTGAACAGTGTGGTATATCTTGATTATGCAGCAACTAGTCCAGTGCGACCGGAAGTGGTGACTAAAATCCAGCAAGTCTTGCAAGAAAATTATGGTAACCCATCTGCAACCTACCGTTTAGGTAAGAACGCCAAGATGGAGCTCATGCAAGCTCGGCAAGAATTTGCAAATATTTTAGGTGTGGATTCCCATTCCTTGTATTTTACTTCTGGTGCGACCGAGTCTAATAATTGGGCCCTACGGTCACAAGCCCACCAAGCTCGTAAATTAGGCTTGGGTAACCATATTGTTGCTTCAGCGATTGAACATCCCTCAGTAAAAAATGTACTTAAGCATTTAGAGAGTCAAGGCTTTGAAGTTTCTTATATTAATCCTGATGCAAGTGGCCAATTTAAGTTGACTGATTTTCAAGCAGCTTCTAAAGCTAATACCATTGGGTGGACCGCTATGGCGGTGAATAATGAAGTGGGCGCGATTTTGCCTATCAGGGAGTTAGGGCAAGCGGCGAAAGAATTAGGTTATTGGTTCCATGTCGATACAGTGCAAGCCATTGGACATTTGGATTGGAGTTTTGCTGATTTACCTTGTACTTCTTTTGTAGGTTCGGGTCATAAATTTCAAGCCCCTAAAGGGATTGGTTTTCTTGTTTACCAACCTTTCCAAAAAGAAATGGTGCTAGAACCACTCTTATATGGGGGGGGCCAAGAAGCTAGCAAACGGTCAGGAACTGAAAATATACCTTATATTGCTGGTATGAGTCATGCTTTGACCTTAATGCAAGCTGACCTAGACCAGGTTTTGAAGCAACATCAAGACCTTAGTCGTTATTTATTTGACCAGATGGATCAGACAGGCATTGACTATGAGTCTAATGGTGATTCAGATCACCAAGCAGCTCATATTCATAATCTTTGGCTGAAGGGGATTCCTGCAAGTCAAGTTCTGATTCAAATGGATTTAGCAGGGATTTATCTTTCAGCTGGCTCGGCTTGTTCAGCTGGTTCCATTCAACCCTCAGCGGTTCTACAAGCATACTATCCAGGTCAAGAAGATCGGTGGCAAGAAAGTATTCGTATTTCCTTTGGGCGTGAAACCAGTCGGGCGGATATTGATCAATTTATTAAAGTATTAAGTGAACTCGTTCATCGTAAACGTCAAAAATAATTGTATAGTATAAAGGAGTAAGATTATGGCATTTAAAAAAGAAGCAAGTATTAAAGGATTAGACCGAGTTTTTGCCGTGAGTCCAGAAGCTAGACCCTATACTTTGAGAGATAATGGCTTCGTGAATACCCGGGGGGGTAATTTCCAGTATAAGCGAGATATGGAGAATGAATCCAATCAAGAATTTGTCTTAAAAGTAACGGTAGATAAAGACTTAAAAGGATTAAAAATTTCAACCGTAAACGGGTCTGGCATACAGGCAGTTGATATTACCAAATTAGCAAATAATGACATGTTATTAGAAAAAGTGAACTTTATCTTTGATGGTTTCGTAGACCGGAATGTCTTCGTAGAAATTAAAGACTAAGAGAAGGGAGCAATTATGACTGAAAAAAAAGCCCGCGTCATTGTGGGTATGTCTGGTGGGGTGGATTCTTCTGTCGCAGCGCTCTTACTAAAAGAAGCGGGATATGATGTGATCGGCCTCTTTATGAAAAATTGGGATGATACTGATGAAAATGGTGTCTGTACTGCAACGGAAGACTATAAGGATGTAGCCTTAGTGGCTGAAAAAATTGGGATTCCTTATTATTCTGTTAACTTTGAAAAAGAATATTGGGATCGGGTTTTTGAATATTTCTTAGCCGAATATCGGGCCGGCCGCACACCTAATCCAGATGTGATGTGTAATAAAGAAATTAAATTTAAAGCCTTTTTAGATTATGCCATGGACTTAGGCGCGGATTATGTTGCTATGGGGCACTATGCCCAAGTGGAAACCGATGCAGATGGAACGGTTCATTTATTAAGAGGTTTGGATGATAATAAAGATCAAACTTATTTCTTAAGCCAATTATCTCAAGATCAATTAAAAAAATCACTTTTCCCATTAGGGCATTTGCAAAAATCACAAGTACGGGAAATCGCTGAAAAAGCTGGTTTAGCGACTGCTAAAAAGAAAGATTCAACCGGTGTTTGCTTCATTGGTGAACGTAATTTCAATGAATTCTTATCTAACTATTTACCGAATAAATCAGGTAAGATGGTGACCCTTGATGGCCAAATTATGGGGGACCATGCCGGTTTGATGTACTATACCATTGGTCAACGACACGGATTGGGGATAGGCGGTGGAGGCGAATCCAACGAGCCATGGTTTGTAGTTGGCAAAGATCTTGAAACCAATACGCTCTATGTAGGTCAAGGTTATCACCACCCTAATCTATATTCAGATTACTTGGATGCTTCTCAAATCCATTTTACCGTGGATAGGGATATGCCGCAGGAATTTGAATGTACTGCTAAATTCCGTTACCGTCAAAAAGACGTTAAGGTAAAAGTAGTCTTGAATGAGGACCAAGGGAGTGGTCGGGTTTATTTCCAAGATCCGGTTAGGGCGATTACACCCGGTCAAGCGGTCGTCTTCTATGATGGTTTAGAATGTTTGGGTGGCGGAATTATTGATGCTGCTTACTCAGTGGCCCAAGGCCAACGTCAATATGTTTAAATGATTACAAATTTTACTAAATTTTACACGAAGCTCGTCCGTATGGCTTGAGCTTCGTGTTTTTTAATATAATTTCCTGTAGGAAACTAAAATAATATGCGGGATTGTGATATAGTAGAACATAGTAAATCTTTGAAGGAAAGGTGGGGGATTGATGCAGGCAAAGCAAGGCGAAGAACGGCTAGTCGGTCAGGTGGATGCGATTATTTTTGAGAACCCCACTAATTTTTATAAGGTGGTTGCAGTTGCAGTCGATGCTAACGAAACCTCGTTTATGAGCGATGGTACTATGACCTTAACTGGTCAAATGGCCACCCTCCATTATGACACGGAATATGAATTTTTTGGTTATGTAACCAGCCACCCTAAATATGGCCAACAATTTCAGGTGAATCGTTACCAACAACTGACCCCAACTTCGGAAGAAGGACTCATTGATTATCTATCTTCTTATCGATTTAAGGGAGTGGGCGAAGTTTTAGCTAGCCGAATTGTTGAAGCTTTGGGTGAAAGCACTATTGATCAGATTATCGAAAACCGTCGGGTTTTGGATTCAATCAAAGGTTTGAAAGCAGAAGTTGCCGATCAAATTCACCAAACCCTAATGGAGAACCAGGGCACTGAGCGGATTTTTATGCAATTAAACCAGTGGGGGTTTGGGAACCATTTGGCTGAGAAAATATATAGTCAATTTGAATCAAAAACCCTCGAAGTGATTCATGATAATCCCTACCAACTGATCGAACAGGTTGAAGGAATTGGCTTTAATAAGGCGGATGACCTGGCAGAAAGTTTAGCCATTGATGCTTTGGCTAGCCAGCGTCTCGTTGCCGGGCTCTATACCGCAGTTTATCAGGTATCGAACAATCAAGGAGATACCTTTTTAAGTCAAGACCAAGCCCTCAAAAAAGCCCAAGAAATTTTAGAAACGAGTCGACCTGTCATGGTCTCCCAAGATCTTCTAGTAGAAGCTTTAGAGGAGGCAATCCGAACCCAGCATTTGATGAGGTTAGATCAAGGCATTATGTTACCTAGTCTCTATCATGCGGAGACAAATATTGCGCGCCGTATTCGTGATTTCCTTAAATATGAAGCAGTAGAACGTTACTCCAATGAGGATATCCAACAAGCAATTGACCAGGTAATTCTGCAAACGGGGATTAATTATGACCCAGACCAAATAGCAGCGATTAAACAGGCAATTAGTGCACCTATGTCAATTATTACAGGGGGGCCAGGAACCGGTAAAACCACTTTGATTAATGCCATTATTCAAGTTCATGCTATCTTACATGACTATGACTTAAGTCAATTAGATCAAAATCCCAATCAAATGCCTATTTTATTAGCAGCTCCTACTGGGCGTGCTGCGAAACGGATGCAAGAGACGACAGGACTTCCGGCTGCTACCATTCACCGGATGATTGGCTATACCTTAGGGGCTTCTTATGAAACATTTATTGGTCAAGAGTTAGATGGATCCTTATTGGTAGTTGACGAAATGTCAATGGTCGACACTTGGTTAATGAATTGGTTGGTTCAGGCCATTCCTTATCATCTTCAAGTCGTATTTGTCGGTGACCGCGACCAATTACCTTCTGTAGGTCCTGGCCGTGTTTTCGCTGATATGATTGAATCAAGGACCCTAGCTACTACTGAATTAAATCGGATTTACCGTCAAGCCCAGGATTCTTCGATTATTGACCTTGCTCACCATATTCGCCAAGGCCATTTACCAGAAGATTTTCAAGTAAAGCGCAATGACCGAACTTTTATTCCTGCTCCCGCTAATCAAATTGTTAAATCGGTCCAACAAATAGTAGGTCATGCTCTAAATAAAGGGTTTTCGGCCCAAACGATGCAAATCTTAGCCCCCATGTACAAAGGTCCGGCTGGCATCAACCAATTGAACACCATGCTGCAAGACCTCCTTAATCCTCAAAGTCCTCAAAAAATTGAATACCAACATTTTAACCGAATTTTCCGTGAAGGAGATAAGGTTTTACAATTAGTGAATAATAGTGAAGATGGGGTCTATAATGGCGATATTGGGCAAATTATTGAGATTAATTTAGCTAACAAGAAGCTTAAGGAAAACTTTGAGATGTTAGTTCAGTTTGATGATCAAGTCTTGGCCTATAAGACTGGAGACCTCAATAATTTAGCTTTAGCCTATTGTATGTCCATCCATAAGGCACAAGGGTCGGAATATCCCTTGGTTATCCTACCTATTGTCAATGATTATTACCGGATGCTACGTAAAGACATTCTTTATACCGCTGTAACAAGGGCACAAGATAGCTTAATTTTATTGGGCTCATTGTCTGCCTTTCAAAAAGCCGTGAGCTCAGGACAAGTCAAGCGCAAAACATTTCTCTTAGACTTGTTAAAAGTAGCAATACTAGGAGTAGACCAAGTCGATGAAAATAATTCTGTTAGCCCAATCCCTGAAGACCATAAAGAGACAAGTGAAGCAAGGATCGTGCTTAAGCCAGGCCAAGAAGAATCAGCTAAGGAAATAAAGGAAATAAAGCTAGCTCAAGAAGCGGGATTACAAGAGCTCGGTGTCAGGGATAAAATTGAAGAAGCAGTGGCAGACTATCATCTGACCATGGATAATTACCAAAATATTGATCCTATGATAGGGATGGAAGGCATAAAACTATAGGAGGGATAAAATGATACAGCTTAAAACTCTACATGCTCGTGGGAACCAGTCGCCTTTAATTGAGAGGATTAAACAACTTTATTTAGATAGTTTTCCGCCTGCAGAGTTATTATCTTGGTCAGATTTATTAGTTATGTTGGATCAAGACCATGTAGATTTAATTGGAATTTTTGATGGTTTAGACTTTGTGGGTTTCTTAACAGCCATGCGGTCCTCTCATCATTTTTATATCAATTACTTGGTAATTGATCCAAGCAAGCGTTCCAAAGGCTATGGTAGTCGTGTATTCAAAGCCTTGGGTCACTCATTTCCTGACTATAGCATCGTCCTAGAAGTTGAACCTCAGGATAAAGCAGCGGCTAATGCCCAGCAGCGGCAACGTCGGCTCGCTTTTTATTTAGCCAATGACTTTCAAGTATCCAAATATCAGTCAATTATGAATGGCTATCCCTTGGATATATTGTACCGTGGCAAGCAAGTTTATGTCGATGAACTGGAGCAATTATTGAATCAACAATCAGACCAATTAGATTTTATTCCAGTTCAACAAAATAAGGATTGACTCAAAATAGAAAAAGGCTACTGTAACTTAGTTAGACTAAGATACAGTGGCCTTTTTTGGATAAGCTATGACTTAGGTTCTTCATTAAGGATAAACGGATAGGTATCCATTTCGTAAGAAACATTGACCAAATCTTTGCTAATTACTTCACCATCGGCTTGTCCCCAAACAGGCTCTTGAATCATAACCTGCATTTGTTTGCCTTTAATTTGCGAGATGTAAGGTGATTGATCATGGTCTTTTGAAAGAAAGACGCGTTTAATCGCATCGAAGACGGCTTTAAGGGTGATATCATGGTAGGTTACAGCACAAAGTAATTTTTCTTCAGGCTGAGTTAGATTACTGAGGTAGATGCCACCCCCAAGGTAAGGATTGGTCATGGTGCAATGGATTCCAACTTCATTAAAGTGATAGCTTTGTCCATCAACTTTTAATTCAACCTGAAAACGTTGGATTTGACTTAAACTTTTGACTAAGCCGGCTAGATAGACAAGTTTATGGAGACCAAACTTTTGAAAGAGGGGCATTTTTTGAAAGACCTGGGCCTGGTAGTTAATCTGGGCATCAAGGCCATACCCATTGCTATTTAGCATATAATCAATATGTTCATTAGCATTGTTAAAGGCTTTAATGATAGGTACTTGGCTGATTTTTCTTTGGTAGATTAGGTTTTCGACCAGTTGACGAGGACTTAACTTAGGTGACCAAACTCGAGCAAAGTCATTGCCTGTTCCTGCCGGAAGATAGGCGAGAGGCACCTTATAACCACTGGCAAGGAAACCATTGATGACTTCGTGTAAGGTGCCATCCCCCCCAATAATCATGACGGCTTGCTGAAAATTCCCTTGGGTCCGTTTTACTAGTTGTTGGCACAAAAGTTGAGCATGATTTTGATAATCGGTTAAATAGGTTAAATAGTCTAAATGAAATTCTTTTAAGCAATCGGTGACGGCTTTTAACAATTTGCCTCCCTTACCATTACCAGAACCAGGATGACAAATGATATAAATTGGTTTACCCATAGTAAACTCCTTTTTAAAATTTGTATTTATTATAAGCTATATGACTTTATAAATAAACCATCCTGTCCAACTTTTTGTTTTGTTTCCTATTTAGGTCCATGTATAATAGAGACATAACAAAAAAAGAAATGAGCGTGACCCATGACTTATAAAATGTTGGTATTAGATATTGACGACACACTACTAAACTCTGACCAAGAAATTAGCCCTAAAACTTATGACCGCTTGATGGCTTTTCAAGAAGCAGGGTTTCAATTGGTGCTTGCTTCAGGTAGACCCTATGAAGGTATGATTAGTTTAGCTAAAGAACTTCACTTGCATTCTTATAATTCCTATATTATTTCAATGAATGGGGCTCAAGTGAATCGGATGCAAGACCAAGCTATAATCTTTAAGCAGCCAATAAATTTTGAAGACCAAAAAGCCTTTATTCCTTTCTTGCAAGAAAAAGGATTTTCTGTCTTAACCTACCATGAGGGGAAAATCATTGTAGATAAAGTTTCTACCTATAGTCATGTTGAGTCTGAGCTTACGGGGATGTCTGATTATATTGATCCAGACTATTTCAAAAATTTACAAGAAGCTAAGTTAAAATTTATTGCAGTAGGGGAACCAGACCTAGTCAACACGGTTGAAATGGATTTACAACAACACTTTGGTCAAGAAACAACCTGCACTTCTTCCAAACCATTTTACCTTGAATTTTATAATTCTAAGGTGTCTAAAGGGTTAGCTGTACAAACCCTAGCTAATAAATTAGGTTATGGAATCGACCAAGTGATTGCCATGGGTGATGGGAATAATGATATTTCAATGATTCAAGCAGCGGGACTTGGGGTAGCCATGGCGAATGCATCGGCAGCCCTAAAAGCTGTGGCTGATGAGGTCACCTTATCGAGTGATGAAGATGGGGTTGCAGCGATCGTGGATAAGTATTTTTTGAATAAATAAATGAATCGACTTTGTATGGATTGACTTTAGTCCCTATAATTCTGTATAATACCAATGATTAAGGCCATATTATCCGATGAAAAGCGAGTGTCGGTTGGTGAAAGGACACAGTGATAATGCTCCCTTAAGTATCCCAATTGAAAAATTGGCGTTCATCAGCGTTAATGATAGAAGAGAGATAATGATGAGTCGTTATAAGTAAGGTGGTACCGCGGAATGTCGCCCTTGCATATAGCGGCTCTTTATATATTTTTATGAATGGAGACTATAAATGAAAGAATTGACCAGTGCACAAATTCGGCAAATGTATTTAGATTTCTTTGCAGAGAAAAACCATGATGTGAAACCATCTGCTTCATTGATTCCAATCAATGATCCAACCCTTTTATGGATTAATTCAGGGGTAGCCACCCTTAAGAAATATTTTGATGGGACTGAAGTGCCAGCCAATCCACGGATTACCAATGCCCAAAAATGTATTCGGACCAACGATATTGAAAATGTTGGCGTGACGGCCCGCCACCATACTTTATTTGAAATGTTAGGTAACTGGTCAATTGGTGACTACTTTAAAGAAGAAGCCATTGCCTGGGCCTGGGAATTCTTAACTTCAGACAAATGGATGGGCTTTGAGCCAGAGTTATTGTATGCCACTTACTATCCGGAAGATACCGATACACCTGAAATCTGGAAACAACAACCTAATTTCAATCCAGATCATTTAGTGCCAGTTGAAGACAACTTCTGGGATATTGGTGCTGGCCCATGTGGTCCTGATACCGAAATTTTCTATGACCGTGGTGAAGCCTATAATAATTTAGCCGAGGATGACCCTGAAAATTACCCAGGGGGGGAAAATGAACGTTGGTTAGAAATCTGGAACTTAGTTTTCTCTGAATTTAACCATATGCCAGATGATACGTATCAACCCCTACCTAACAAGAACGTCGATACCGGGATGGGTTTGGAACGGATGACTTCCGTAGTTCAAGATACACCAACCAACTTTGAAACAGACTTATTCTTACCAATTATTAAACAAATCGAAGGCTTAACAGATGGGATTGTCTACGAAGAAGCTGGTGCTAATAAAGTTTCCTTCAAAGTGATTGCTGACCATATCAGAGCGGTTTCTTTTGCTATTTCTGATGGGGCCTTACCTTCTAATGAAGGCCGTGGATATATCTTACGTCGTTTAATTCGTCGGTCTGTGATGCACGGTCGACGCTTAGGTATAAAAGATAAATTCTTGGCTCAGTTAGTCCCAACCATTGCTCAAATTATGGGTCAATTCTATAGTGAATTACAAGAAAAAGTTGAATTTGTTCAGTCAGTCTTAGCTTCAGAAGAAGATCGCTTCCATGAAACGATTGAAGCAGGGGAAGACCACCTGGTTTCGATTATTGAAAGCCTTAAGACTGAAGAAGTTTATGAAATCCCTGGTGACCAAGCCTTCAAACTCTATGATACCTTTGGCTTCCCACTTGAATTAACCCAAGAAGAAGCTGAATTACGTGGTTTCTCTGTTGATACTCAAGGTTTCGAAGCCGAAATGGAACAACAAAGACAACGAGCCCGTCAAGCACGGTCTAAAGAAGAGTCAATGAACGTTCAATCAACAGTCTTTACGGATATCCATACGGAATATGATTTTGTTGGCTATGACAGCTTAGTTAGCAATGCGACGGTTAAAGCCATTGTTTTTGAAGATGAGTCCGTCCAAAACTTGGCTAAAAACCAAATTGGTTGGGTCTTCTTTAATCGCTCACCTTTTTACGCTGAAATGGGAGGACAAATTGCTGATAAGGGTCTAATAATGGACGGTAACGATGAAGTGGGTCGGGTCCTTGATGTTCAAAAAGCACCAAATGGGCAAGCCATGCATAAGGTTGAAGCTTTAACGATGCCAATCAACCTAGACCAATCATATACTTTACAAGTAGACCCTAAACACCGGACTTTAACTAACCAAAACCATACGGCAACTCACTTACTCCATCGGGCTTTAAAAGATGTCTTGGGTGACCATGCCAACCAAGCAGGGTCTTATGTTGGACCAGACCGGTTACGTTTTGACTTCTCTCACTTTGGCAAGATGACCGCTGAAGAAATAAAGGCAGTTGAAGATAAGGTAAATGCCTTTATTGAAGCTTCCCTTGCAGTTAATACGACCGAAATGCCAATTGATGAAGCAAAAGCTTTAGGTGCCATGGCCCTCTTTGGTGAAAAATACGGAGATGTTGTCCGAGTCGTAAATATTTCAAATGAATCCATTGAATTGTGTGGCGGAACCCATGTGGCTAATACCAACCAAATTGGTACCTTTAAGTTATTAAGTGAAACAGGGATTGGTGCTGGAATTCGTCGGATTGAAGCACTAACTGGCCAAGCCGCCTTTAATTATTATCGCGACCAAGAAGCAATTTTACATCAAATCCAAGACCGTCTAAAAGTAAGTCAAACTGATATGTTAGTGAATCGCATTGATCAAATGCAAGCTGAACTTAAAGAAGCTCATGCTCAAATTGAATCCCTTCAAGCTAAGGTAATGCAAGCCGCTTCTGATAAATTATTTGATGAAGTAAAAGAAGTAGGCGCTGTATCCTATATTGCTCTAAGCCTAAAAGACCAATCTGCTGATGCCATGCGTCAATTAGGGGACATTTGGAAGCAAAAAGCCAATGCCGATCTTTTAATTGTCGCCGCCGATAATGGAGAAAAAGCTAACCTACTAGTGTTGGCGAATGACCAAGCAATTGACAAAGGGGTAAAAGCTGGTGATTTGATTAAGGCTTTGGCTAAATATGTTCAAGGTGGTGGTGGCGGTAAGCCTCAAATGGCCCAAGCAGGTGGTAAAAATCCAGTCGGTATTCCTGAATTAATGGAATCCATCGACCTAGAAATTGAAAAATTAGTAAAATAGTTTATAATGTAGAAAGATAACAAGCTTAGAATTTTTTACCATTCTAAAACGATTATTTAGCAATTATTGCTAGAAAGGAAGGATGTTATCATGTCATTAGATGAAACAATATTGTTCAATGTTGATGATCTTGCGCAACATAGTGTTCGAGAAACTTTAGAACTCGTCTTTGAAGCTTTGAAAGAAAAAGGCTATGATCCGATTAATCAAATTGTTGGTTACCTCTTATCAGGCGACCCTGCTTATATCCCACGTTATCATGATGCTCGTAACCTAATTCGCCGTTATGAACGTGACGAAATTATGGAAGAATTGGTGCGTGAGTATCTTAAGGATCAAGCCTAAATGACAGCATATGAACGGATCGTGGGCCTTGACGTTGGTTCTAAGACCGTAGGGGTTGCCATGAGTGACCTCTTGGGTTGGACAGCTCAGGGATTAGAAACCATTCGCATTGATGAAGAAGCGGGTGATTTTGGTTTTGATCGTCTCTTAGAACTATTAGATCAGCACCAAGTAAAAAAAGTTGTTATTGGCTTACCTAAAAATATGAATAATACGATTGGGCCACGAGCTCAAGCTTCACAGCGCTATGGTCAGAAATTATTGGATATCCGTCCTGATTTATTGATAGCTTATCAAGATGAACGCTTAACAACTTCTCAGGCTGAACGGATGTTAGTTTCTGAGGGGAATGTATCACGGTCAAAACGTAAGAAAATCATTGATAAACTTGCCGCTGTAATTATTTTACAAAATTATTTAGATGCTAATTCTAAGTAGTAAAGGAGCATAAAATGGAATACCAACCACAATTAGACCACAATCATGACCATGAATATATTACTGTTGTCGATGAAGAGGGTAATGAAGTCCTTTATGAAATTTTATTTACCTTTGAATCTCCTGACTTTAATAAGAGTTATGTATTAATTTACCCTGCAGGCTTGGCTGAAGAAGAAGACATTGAATTACAGGCCTACTCTTATGTCGAAGCGGATGACGGGACAACGGGTGCCCTTCAAGCGATTGAGACTGAAGAAGAATGGGATATGATTGATGAGGTCCTAAATACATTTCTTGCAGATGATGATGAATAAATTTGAAGAAAACCCCACTTTTTCTAGTGAAAAGTGGGATTTTCCTTGTCTGCATGGTATTTTCCTGAAATTTTTGTTATAATTTTGGAAATCCTAGAAGATAGAGGAGCATGTATGACCAAGAAAGAAGAAAAGTCCAATCTGTCATTCAAAGAACGGTGGCAAGAAGCGCGCAAACAAGCGCGAGACAAAGAAAAACAAGTCAAACAAGAACAACGTTTAACGAATCGAATTTTAAAATACTTAGTTTTAGGCCTGGTTGTCCTAGTAATTATTGGGGCTGGTTTGGGGTTCTGGTATGTAAATGATGCCTTAAAAGCTATGGATCCCAATAATCACGAGACAGTTGCTGTCACGATTCCAGTTAATTCGTCTACCAAAGATGTGACTCAAATTTTACAAGACGCTGGGATCATTAAAAATAGTCAAATTTTTAACTATTATATGCGTTTTAATAATGATAAAGCACTTCAAGCTGGTCATTATGAGTTCTCTAAGGATATGAATGCGGCTAAGGTAATGGAAACCATTCAGGCTGGAGGAGAACCTATCTTTGTTGATGCAGATACTAAGTTAACCGTGGTTGAGGGGATGACTGCAGACCAAATTGCTGAGATGGTAGGGGAAAACACTGCTATTTCGGCCGATGATTTCATGAAAGAATTAAAAAACGAAGACTATTTAGAGCAGTTAAGGAAGAAATATCCTTCCTTGCTAGAAGGTTTAGCAGATACCAGTGGAATGAAGGTGCCTTTAGAGGGGTATCTGTATCCGGCAACCTATGATTATTTTGCAGGGATGTCTGCCCAAGAATTGATTGAAGATATGGTCGCTGCTTCAAACTTAGTTTATCAAGAATTAAAAGATGATTTAGTCAATACTACCTTAAATTATCATCAAGTTCTGACCTTAGCCTCCTTGATTGAACGTGAAGCGGTGACTGAGGAAGATCGTGGCCTAGTATCAGGTGTCTTCTATAATCGGATAGCGGCGGAAATGCCACTTCAATCTGATATTTCAGTCTTATACGCCTTAGGAGTGCATAAGGAAAAAGTGACATATGATGATTTAGAAGTAGATTCACCCTATAATTTATACAAAAATACCGGACTTGCACCAGGACCTATGAATAGCCCGTCGAAGACAGCCATTGTTGCAGCTATTTATCCAACTTGGAATGAATATTATTATTTTGTTGCAGATATTGAAACGCAAAAAATATATTATTCAACAACGATAGAAGAGCATAATGCCTTAGTGGAACAATATGTTAATGATTCATCTGAAAGTACTGGTGGAAGCAACCAAGAAGAACAAGCAAGTGATAACCAAGATGAATCAAATCAATAAATTTTTATTTATAGAAGCAATTTACTATAGCTTTTTTTGAAAGTTATAGTATACTATCATTATTAATTGGATGTTTAGAACAACCAAATGTAAAACATTCGGTGAGATTAGGTTTCCTAGTCTCACTTCTGTTTTTGATTAAGGAGGGAGCTTGATGGCACAGCCCATTGTCATAGGTGTCACCGGGGGATCTGGTTCGGGTAAGTCGAGTGTAAGCCGACAAATTGTAGAAAATTTTTCGGACTTATCCGTTTTATTATTACAACAAGATTCATATTACAGGGACCAATCTGATCTAAGTATGGAACAAAGACGTCAGGTGAACTATGACCATCCACTTGCTTTCGATAATGATTTATTTTTCCAACATTTAACTACCTTAATTAAAGGTGGTGGGGTAGAAATGCCTGTGTATGATTTTGCTAGTTTTACACGGACAGGTGAATTTCAATTCCTAGAATCACGAGAAGTTATTATTGTTGAAGGTATTCTTATTTTAGATGATGTTCGTTTACGTAACTTGATGGATATCAAAGTCTACGTCGATACAGATGATGATATTCGTTTATGTCGTCGAATTCTACGAGACATTAAGGAACGGGGGCGGTCGATTGATTCCGTAATTAACCAATACGTGGATGTGGTTAAACCTATGCACCATCAATTTGTGGAGCCCCAAAAACGCTACGCCGATATAATTGTGCCCGAAGGTGGTTATAACCAAGTGGCAATCGATTTGTTAACAACCAAAGTTGCAACCATTCTCAATCATGTGAATGGTTAAGTTAGAGAGGAAATATAGACCCATGGACGAAAAAGTATATCCTATGACCCTTGAGGGAAAGGAAAAATTGGAACTTGAATTAGAAGATTTAAAAGTAAACCGTCGTAAAGAAATTATTGAACGAATCAAGATTGCTCGTTCATTTGGTGATTTATCTGAAAACTCAGAATATGAAGCTGCCAAAGACGAACAAGCCATGCTTGAAGGTCGCATTGCTACCATTGAAAACATGATTCGCTTTGCTGAAATTATCGATGATAAGCATGTTGATGAAGATGAAGTTTCTTTAGGTCGGAAAGTTACGTTTAAAGAATTACCTGATGGTGATGAAGAATCCTACATTATTGTTGGATCAGCTGAAGCAGATCCAATGGAATTCAAAATTTCTAATGATTCCCCTATTGCCAAATCACTGATTGGAAAAAAATTGGGACAAATTGTTTCAATCGAATCTCCTGGTGGAGCTTTCGATGTAGAAATCACCAATATTGAAAAAATTTAAGGAAAATAAATAGTATCAAGTAACCTAGTCCGCTGGCGCTATTAGGTAGGCTTTTGTTGAGTCAAAAGTCAATCTGCGCGTAAGGATTAGGTTTTTTTATTTGGAAAAAAATTAAAGGGAATCAAAACTTGCTTTAACTCTGGATATAAATAATTCCAAAATTTTATTATTAATAAGGGTGAAATCTTTTGAAGGCCTTGCAGGCTCCCTAGGGCTAAAGTAAAATATAGGAGAGCACAGGGAGGTGGCCTATGAAGTCATTATTAAAGCGAAATATTTTTATTGTCTTATTATTCTCGATTTTGCTGATCTTTTTAGAAATTTTAATGAATGGGCATTTCTTAATTGTATTTGCTCTTGGAGCTATATTATTAGTTGCCTCTCTTTTCTTTGAAGCACGGATACCAAGGATTATTTTGACTTTAATGAGCTTGTTTCTGATGTTGTCAGCCCTTCTAGCCACTAAATCATTTTGGTTGGCAGCCGCCATGTTAATTATCGTCTATTTATTGTTTTCAACCGATGAAGGAAATAGTTTGCTACATTTTGATCAAGCTTATCTGCGGCCTTTAAATCGGTCGACTTACTATCGAGGTCTTCAATTAAGGGCACCCCAGCATGGCCAGGTTCATCTCTTAAGAAAACAAAATATCAAAGATTCTTTAAGTAATCATCAAACGATTTTTGAGTGGGATGATATTAATTTAGTTTATATTGGCGGCAATGATATCATCGATCTAGGTAATGCTGTTATGCCTCAAGGTGAGAATGTTGTGATGATACGTAAGCTTTTTGGGAATACCCGGATTATTATTCCAAAAGACTTGGGTATTCACTTAAATATTTCAATTATGTCAGGTAAAGTAGTTTTTGAGCAGGAAAAGTATCAACTATTGATGGAAAATTTCCGCTGGTTGACCCCGGACTATGAGAAAAATCAACGCCGGATTAAGTTAATTATTTCGGTTGCTTTTGGAGATATTGAGGTGATTTTCTTATGAAAGGACGGCTGTGGCTTCTTATTTTTGCCCAACAACTACTCATGTTATTTGTACCATTACTTGCTTTATTAGCTTTCTTTATTTGGGGGCTTGATCTCCTGAGCTTTCAGCAGTTCTGGGACCTAAAAGCATTTGACTTACCTTTAACCGCTTTGTTACTAGCGGCGATTATATTAATTGCAGCTTTCTATGCTTCAATTTATAGTTTGCAAATTAATCAACCTTATGAAGATATCCAGGCTCGGCTTAATTGGTTAGTCATGGGGAAATATAACCATACTATTTTTTCTGAAACCAATCAGAAAAAGGGGGCGAGCAATCAGATGATTAGTCTTTATCAGGATATTGAAGACTTAAGACAAAAATTGATTCAATTATCCAGTGATATTCAAGAATATTCAGCTGCTCCAACCTTTGTTGGCCAAGATACCAAAGAAGAGATTATTGAAGGGGAGCGGGGCAGGATTGCCCGAGAATTACATGATTCGGTTAGTCAAGATTTGTTTGCGGCAACCATGATGCTTTCAGCTTTGAATGAGGGCATGGATGACCTAGCTCCAGAAAAACTTAAGCAAGCTGTGGCTAGGATTGACCAAGTGATTGCTAGGGGACAAACTGAAATGCGGGCGCTCCTATTACATTTACGTCCGGTTGAATTGAGGGACAGGCGGTTAACTGAGGGCTTGGAACAGATTCTTAAAGAATTACAAGGACGGGTGCCGATTACCATTAACTGGCAACTAGATCCTAGTATTCGGTTAGACTCGGGGATTGAAGATCATCTTTTCCGGATTGCCCAAGAATCAATTTCCAACACGCTCCGCCATGCTCAGGCTAGCCAGTTGGATGTTTATCTTGAAGCGAGCCCCGATAGTGTAGACTTAAGGGTCATTGATGACGGCATTGGTTTTGACCTAGAAAAATTACGCAATGCGGGTAACTATGGCCTGGCTAATATTGAAGAACGGGTCAAAAGTTTAGGTGGCCAATTACGGATCCGTACTCTACCAAAACAAGGCACAGCCATTATTATTTCGATTCCTAAAACTAGACCGATGCAAATAGAAAGAGGCACAGTATGATTAAAGTGATATTAGTTGATGATCATGAAATGGTTCGGCTGGGAGTATCTAGCTATTTATCCATTCAAGATGATATTGAAGTGATTGGTGAGGCGGCCAATGGTTTGGAAGGCTACCATTTAGCGGTTGAGCTAAAGCCGGATATTATTTTGATGGATTTGGTCATGGACGTCATGGATGGGATTGAAGCGACACAACGGATAATGCAAGATTGGCCCCAGGCTAAAATAATCATTGTGACTTCCTTCCTAGATGATGAGAAAGTCTATCCAGCCTTGGAAGCTGGTGCAAAATCCTATATATTAAAAACTTCATCAGCCAAGGAAATTGCGGAAGCAATCCGAGAAACTTATTCGGGTGAACAAGTTATGGACGATGAAGTCAATGACATTTTATTGGCTAAAGATATCAAGGATAGTCAACCTCAGCTCCACGATGAATTAACGCGGCGTGAATATGAAGTCTTACTCTTGATTGCTAAAGGTTACTCTAATCAGGAAATTGCAGATGAATTATTTATTACTTTGAAAACCGTAAAGACCCATGTGTCTAATATACTTGCTAAATTAGAAGTTTCTGACCGGACGCAAGCAACAATTTATGCTTATCAGCATAAACTAGTCGAAGACTAGGCAAATTCCTGTGCCAACTTAAGAACTTGTTCTATAATGAGTCTTTAAGGAGTGGTATGACATGAAAATAATTATTGAAGAAAAAGCGGGCCAATGGTTTAAGGAATCTGTAGGGATGCCGCAGGAACCCACAGGTATAGGAGTACGATTTCGCAACCGGATTTATGGTGATTCACCAGTGACTGATTCCTTTGGCTTGGCTATCGAGTTAAGTCAACCACAGAATCCAGTAGCTCAGTTCCAAGCAAAAGATGGTTATTTATTCTTTGTTGAAGCCAGTGATGAGTGGTTCTTTGATGGCCATGATTTACGGGTGAGCTATGATGCGAGCCGGGATGAACCTATATATATTTTTGAAAAAGATGGGCAAGCCATTCAGGCTTAGTTATTTAGAATATTTTATACTTAGCTATCCTAATTTGATTATAGCTCATAACATTTATTATTAAGTAATTGATTAAAAACAGCTGTATTTTCTAATAAAAATGCAAATTTATCTTTACTAAAATTAAGAAAAGGGTTAAAATACAGTTAATATCTATTGAAGAGGAGGGTTTAATATGATCAAAGTAATTCAAAATACAATGCAGTTAAATTCTCCACACATTGATATTTAGGTCTTGGTGTACCCCTACACCAATTTTCTGTCAAGAGCGCCTATTTGTGGAGATTATAACTCTATGAATAGGTGTTTTTTATGCAAATTTACTTAGAAAAGAGGTCCCTATGTTAAAGGATTTATGGGCATATATGCGCAGCAAGCCGATCACTTATGGTTTGGCCACGCTCTTTGCCATGCTATCTAATCTGATTGGGATGGTTCCTAACCGGGTGGTTGAAACATTTGTTGATACGGTCGTGGCTAATCAATTATCTAATCAGCGGTTGATGACCCTGATGCTTACTTTTTTATTGGCAATTGTCACTTTATATTTGGTGGATTTATCCTGGGTTATTCTTATTTTAGGAAATGCTTATACTTATGTTAAAGATTTACGCCATCATTTTTTTAAACGTTTGTTAGGCTTTAGGGCCCCCTTCTATGAACGCTTCCGGTCAGGAGATTTAATTACCCGCTTGTCTTCAGATATGGATATGGTGGGGGACTTTCTTGGCTATGGGTTTATGATGGTAGTCGGAGATTGCTTCCGGTGTGTTGCGGTTTTTGTGGTAATGCTCCTATTATATCCAGCTAAATTGGTTTTAATTTCTCTGAGTCCTTTCATCCTTTTTTCAGTGATTATGTATTATGTAAGTCAGACTTTTGACCGCCTTTACGATCAAAAACGGGATGCGGTAGTCGCCCTAAACCAAGAAGTATTAGAGTCAGTCGAGGGGGTCCGTGTGATGCGGGCTTTCGGTCAATCCGAGACCTTACAGACAAATTTTGCCAATCGGACCCAGGATGTGGTCGCCCAAGCAGACCGGTTGAACCCATATTTTGCCACCTTCGGATCAGTTCCTAATATTTTTGGGGGACTCAGTTTAGCAATTTCTTTGACTTATGGCGGCTATCTTTTAGGCCAGGGTCAGGTAACCTTGGGGCAACTAGTGGCGGTTCAAATGTACTTAGGTATGTTTCATATGTCAATTTGGGGGTTATCTGAAATTATTGTGATGTATCGACAAGCTATGATTTCTTACGGTAAGTTAACTACCTTACAGACAGAAAAAGGGGAGCCTGACCAAGAGGGGAATCTACCGATTAGTCAGATTGAACAAATTGAATTTAGGGATTATTCCTTTACCTATCCTGGTGCTAAACTTAAAAGCCTAGATCATATTTCTTTTAAAATAAGTAAAGGTCAGACTCTGGGCTTAGTGGGTAAAACCGGAGCAGGTAAGTCAAGTTTAATCCGGCAGTTACTCCGACAATATTCCTTAAGTCACCAGGGGGAAATTCTGATTAATGGTCAGTCAATTGAAAACTTTGATCTCAGTCAATATGAATCATTAGTGGCTTATGTTCCGCAAGAACACATTCTTTTTTCTAAATCGGTAGCGGATAATATTTATTTTTCCAATCCGCAAGCAGATGAAAGTTCACTTGATCAAGCCATTATTGCCGCAGACTTCAAAAAAGATATTGTCAATCTTAACCAAGGTTTAGATACTATGATTGGTGAGAAAGGGGTCGCCATTTCGGGGGGACAAAAACAAAGAGTTTCCTTAGCCCGGGCTTTTCTAGCTCAAGGTGATTTACTTATCTTAGACGATTCTTTATCAGCGGTTGATGCGAAAACAGAAAGTCAAATTATTGACAACTTAAAAGCCCAGGCCCAAGACCAAATTAAGATTATTGTCAGTCATCGCCTATCAGCTGTAGAAGAGGCTGATTTAATTCTGGTGTTAGACCAGGGTAAGATTATTCAACAGGGCTCCCATCAGGAGTTGATAAGTCAGGATGGCTGGTATCAAGCCCAGGCTCGTCGGCAGGGTTATCTTAAGGAGGTGAGTCCTTATGAAACTCGTTAAACGTTTGTCCGCTTATTTTATTTATGAATGGCAAAGCTTACTTATAGGACTTTTACTCCTTGTGTCAGCTATTGCAATCTCAGTATATTTACCTATGTTTGCTTCCAAATTGATTGACCGGTTGACTCATGCCTATAGGGAGGGCAGTCAAGTCCCACTCGCTGAATTAACCCAGTTTTTCGGAATTTATATGGGCTTGCAGATTTTAAATTTAATACTGTCTTTTTCAGGAGCAGTCCTTTTAAGACATATGACCAATCGAATTGGGAAGATTCTCCGTGATCAGGCCCATGCTCATATGCAGAAGTTACCTGTCTCTTATTTTGATGATAAGCCGGCCGGAAAGGTTGCTACCCGGGTGGTGAATGATACCGAAGTGATTTTAAATAATTTCTTTGCTGTCTTTGCCAATAATGTCTTGATTAATGCCTTAACTGTGATTGGGGCCTATTGGGCCATTGCCCGCATCAATGGGTGGATTGCCTTAGCCTTATTGGTACTGATTCCAATTATTATCCTTTGGCAACTCACCTATAGTCGGATCATTGGACCGGTCAATACCGCCATGCGTGAATCCTATTCCAACTTAAATAGTCATGTAGCTGAGCTAGTGAATGGGATTGGAATTGTTCAGATATTCGGTCGCCAAAAATATATGGTTGATGCATATGATCAAGATAATGATGCATACCTCAATTCGCAAAAGAAATACTTATTCACTGATGCCTTTTTATCTTGGAACTTATCTGAGTTACTCAAAAACCTTGTTCTATTTGCGATTATGGCGATGATTGGGATTCGTTTTAACCAAAGAATATTAGGCTTTTCAGTTGGGGTAATCTATATGCTCATCAATTATGTTAGCCGTCTCTTTGACCCGATTACTATGATTGTACGGATGATGACCCAGGTTCAACAAGCCTTAGCTGCAGCCAAACGGGTGTTTGAACTCTTAGACCAACCAGTTGAAGTGGACCAAGAGGCTAGCTTGACCATAAAGCAAGCAGATATTGACTTTGATCATGTATCCTTTGCTTATGACGGGGATAATTATATCCTGAAAGATATTACTTTTTCTGTGCAAGAAGGGCAGAAGGTTGCCTTGGTGGGCCATACCGGGTCTGGGAAGTCATCCATTATTAATTTATTATTCCGTTTTTATGACCCCCAAAAGGGCCAAATTCGGATTGATGGGAAAGTTATTCAAGACTATAACCGGGAAAGTGTGCGCCAGGATATGGGAATTGTCTTACAAGATCCTTATCTATTTACTGGTACCATCGCTTCCAATGTCTCCATGAACCAAGCAGGGATTAGTGATCAAATGGTAGAAGAAGCCTTAATTAAAGTAGGGGCAGGCCCCCTTTTGGCTAAGTTAGACCAGGGTATCCAAAGTCCAGTGGTTGAAAAAGGTCAAGACTTATCTTCGGGTGAACGACAATTAATTTCTTTTGCTCGGGCTTTAGCCTCTGACCCTAAGATTTTAATCTTGGATGAGGCCACTTCCCATATTGATACTGAAACAGAGAGCTTAATTCAACATGCTATGCAAGTGGTTCAAACCGGCCGGACGTCGATTGTAGTAGCCCACCGTTTATCGACCATTATGGATGCAGATTTGATTTTAGTCTTGGACCAAGGCGAAATTGTCGAATTGGGTAATCATCGGTCACTCTTAGCAGCTGGGGGAAGTTATGCGCAAATGTATCAAGCTCAAGTTGAAGAAGCAGGTGGGACAGCTCCTTAGATTTTTAGAACAGTTGTGAGAATATTCTCCTGGAAGATGATTAATAAGATAAGTAGTAGGGTGCACGCTGTAAATTGTGCTATACTAGCTTTATGAAAATGAAAGAAGGTTTTTGAATGAAATTTAGTGAATACAAATATGAACGACCTGACTTAGACCAAGCTAAAGCTGAATTCTATGGCTATATTGATGCGATTAAAAAGGCAGATTCTTATGAAACTGTCAAAGAAAATCTTGATAAGCTACAAGCCCTTCAAAATGATTTAATGACCTTACAAGAATTAGTGGGCATCCGGGCTTCCATTGATAGTCGGGATGAATTCTATGAAGCTGAACAAGCTTTTTGGGATGAACACAGTCCAATTGTGACAGAATGGTTCACTGACTTCTATCGGGCTATCCTCAATTCATCCTACTTAGACCAATTAAAAGAAGATTTACCAGGCACCTTCTTTAAATTAGCTGAAAACTCCTTGAAATCCTTTGATCCTAAGGTCATTGAATTGATTCAAGAAGAAAATCGTCTAGTGACTGAATATAATCGTTTGATTGCATCGGCTGAGATTGAATACAAGGGTAAAACTTATAATTTACCAGGCTTAGGCAAGTTTGCACAAGACCCTGACCGCCAAGTCCGAAAAGAAGTAGCTGCCTTAAACAGTAAGTTCTTTGCAGATAATCAAGCAAAACTTGATGAAATTTATGACCGGATGGTTAAGGTGAGAGATAAGATTGCTAAAGACCTTGGTTTTAAAGACTTCGTTGAATTAGGTTATGTCCGCATGGACCGTTTAGATTATAACCGTCGAGATGTGGAGACCTACCGGCAAGAAATTCTAAAACATGTAGTTCCGTTGGACCAAGAACTCTATGCCCGCCAAGCTAAGCGTTTAGGATTGGATGCTTTGAAGTCTTATGACTTGCCTTTAGAATTTAAAGAGGGTAATGCGACACCAGTAGGGACTTCCGATGAAATCTTGGCCAATGGGGTCAAGATGTATCATGAAATGTCACCTGAAACCGGTGAGTTCATTGACTTTATGGTTGACCATGAATTATTAGACCTAGTTACTAAACCAGGTAAACAAGGGGGCGGCTACTGTACCTATATTCCAGGTTACCAATCACCCTTTATTTTCTCTAACTTTAATGGGACTTCTGGTGACGTGGATGTACTGACCCATGAAGCGGGCCACGCCTTCCAAGTCTATTCTTCTCGTTGGATCCAAAGTCCAGAATGTGTCTGGCCAACCTTTGAATCCTGTGAAATTCACTCCATGTCCATGGAATTCTTTGCCTATCCTTGGATGAAAGACTTCTTCCAAGACCAAGAACAAAAATATAAATACAGTCATTTAATGGGAACAGTGACCTTCTTACCGTATGGAGTCCTAGTAGACCACTTCCAACATGAAGTTTACGAACATCCAGAAATGACTCCAGCTGAACGCCGGGCAACTTGGCGGCGACTCGAAAAACAATATAATCCATGGAAAGACTTTGATGGTGATGAGTTCCTAGAAGCTGGTGGCTTCTGGTTCCGACAAGGACACATCTTTAGCTCACCATTCTATTATATTGATTATACCTTGGCCCAAGTTTGTGCCTTACAATTCTGGAAACGTCAAGTCATTGACCACGATCCAAAAGCTTGGGAAGATTATCTTGCAATCTGTCGTGCTGGGGGTACCTTATCCTTCCGTCAAATCGTGGAAAAAGCTAACTTGAAGTCACCATTTGAAAAAGGCAACTTAGAAGGTTTGGTTAATACTATTCGTGACTACCTTGCTGCTATTCCTGAATCAGATTTAGTTTAATTGATAATTTTAATTTGCTCTCGCCCGTTTCTTAGGCGAGGGCTTTTTTGCGTTCTAGTCTTAAAAGGCGTGTGTTTTGGCGGGGAGTAGGGAGGGGTGACGAGTTGGAGGTTAAGTCGTCATAATATTGTGCAAGGACTGACGAATAAGGAAAAAGTCGTCACTATCAAACTCAGAAAGTCTATTATCATCCCATTTGTCCTAGCAAAAGCTCGTGGAAGTATCCTAGTGAATCTTTATGTTAATTCTTTGTAAAATATTAAATTTCTATAGAAATTTGTTGTTAAATAAAGTATGATTTGTCTAGTTTGAATAAGGTAGGTGTCTTATGAAATTTACTGATATTAATGCAGCCTTAAATTGGATGAACCAAGAGTCTAATCCCATTCAACGTGAAGGGATTGAAAAGATTTATTATGCGATGAATTATTTGGGTAACCCCCAAAAAGGGCTGAAAGTCATCCAAGTGACTGGAACCAATGGAAAGGGGTCCACGACCGCATTTTTAAAAAATCTTTTTGCTGGGGCAGGCTTAAAAGTGGGGACCTTTACTTCACCCCATATTGAAAAATTTAATGAAAGAATTTCTTATGCTGGCCATGATATTTCTGATGCAGATTTATTGCGGTTAATGCCACTAATTTATGATTTAAATGAACATATGGCTCAAACCCAATATGGTCGATTAGTATTTTTTGAGATTTATACCTGCTTATTGTTTTTATATTTCCATGAAAAGCAACCTGATGTATGTCTGATTGAAGTCGGAATTGGAGGCTTAAATGACTGTACTAATGTCGTTGATGCCCAATATGCGGTCATTACCACCGTTGCATTAGACCATGTGGACAAATTAGGCGATACCGTCGAGGCAGTGGCCTACCAAAAAGCAGGAATCATCAAGAGGGGTGCCCAGGTCTTTATTGGACAACTACCAGCTTCCAGTGTGGCTGTAGTGGAAGCAAAGGTGGAAGAAGAGGGGGCTAAGCTCTACCAATACGGCCACGAATTTGGGGCCCTACCTATGACTTTATCTTTAGAAAACGGGTCCAAATTTACTTACTGGAATGACTTAGGTATGGAGAAAGAAGAATTTCGCCTATCAATGTTAGGACAACACCAAATGCATAATGCCGCAATTGCCTTGATGGTCTTCCAACATTGGATGTATGATCAGGGTATAGAGCTCCATAAAGAAAAGATGGCTCAAGATTTATTAACTACCCACTGGCAAGGGCGGATGGAAAAAATTAGTGACCAGCCTTTAATTTTTATTGATGGCGCCCATAATGAAGCTGGACTTGAAGCTTTAAAACAAGTGGTTGAAACTTATTTAATTGACCGTCAAGTGACAATTCTTTTTGCTGGATTGAATCGTAAAAATCAGTCAGCCCACTTGCAAATATTAGATCTTTTCCCCGCTAGTCAAATTTATATTGCCCCTTTTGACCACCATGAATCCTATAGTCAGGCTGAATGGCAAAATCTAGTGAATGAAGACCCAAATCCTAATCTTCATGTAATTGGTGATTGGGCTGAATTCATTGATCAATTTGAGGGGGAAAACAATCAAGTCTTGTTAGTGACAGGCTCGCTTTATTTTATCTCTCAAGTCCGCCAATATATCTTACATGGCCTAAGAAATTAATTAATATTTACAAAGAAAATTTTTGATAAAAGAATGTCACCACCTAGCTTAATTGATTATGAAAGCTAGGTGGCCTTATTTATTTAATCTGGTGTCGTAAGGCCCGCTTAGAATACATGCAACTCCTCTTAAAGATTGACGTGCATTCACCGGGTGAATTACGTGCTAATATCCAACCCCGTAATTTGGCGGAGTTCCATGAAGTCTTCCAAACTCAACCAGGCGATGGTATGTACCTAGCTCCTGAAGACCGGGTGGTTATTTGGTAGTTTAACGTCAGAAAAGAAATAAAAAGAAGACCTCCTGTGCTTGGAAAATTTTATCCAAGACGGGAGGTCTTTATGGGTTATAGCGCTTTATTTTTGATTAACTTATCGGCCCAGGCTTGAATCTTAATAGTGGAATTATTCTGAAATACTTGGCCATTAATCAGGGTGCCATGAATCAGTAGGTGGCTAATGGGGCCTAATTTGGGTGAAATTGTCTGACCTGTGTCCAAGTCAATGGCTAGGCCACCTAGGTTTGCAAATTGAACATAGCCTTTATTAATGAGAGATTTAAAGATAGAAGACGCTTGATTTAGATTTTGGTCATTTAAGCCGTAGCCAGTGGCATTAATAACCCAATCAGAACTAGCTATGAGAGTATGGTCCTCATTTAATAAATGGAAGGTCTGGTTTTCAGCTTGGACACTGTCAATACCATTTAAAGTTTTCAAGCGTCCTTCTTCGAAGGCTCTCAATAATATAAGTGCAGAATCTTTGGGCATAGGATTCCTTAGATTGATGAGGGCATCCATATAATGGTCTTTAAATGCTTGGTAATCAGAAACGGTCATCGTGGCAAGGCGGGTGGATAAGAGGTTTGAGAGGTGGAGAAATAGAGCTTGGGCCCGGCCAAATATTTTGGGGTGCCCCATACTTAAGTCAAGGCCTGCCTTACCTGGTAAAAGCCATTCTGATTTGAAAACGGGCCAGGTGACTCCCACTTGTTCGAAGTCTGCTTGAATCCATTGGTCTAAGTCATTAAAAGACAGGTGACCTTGATTGTTAGCCATGGCATGGTCTAAATTATTCTCTGTCAAAAATTTATAATCTAGGTCAACTTGGTCCCTGCCGCGGATAGTTGGAAAATAATTGTTTAAAGAAAAGACTTGAATCAGACTTTGAGGACTATGTGTCAAACAATATTTTAGGACATCGATGGCCGCAAGGCCAGTACCGATGACTGTTAATGTTTGGTCTGGCATTTCAGTCATAGGTATAGCTTGGAGCGGGTATGGATTATGAATATAGTGGTTTTGGCCGAGTAAGTGATAAAAATCGTGGGCGGGTAAATCCCCACAGCAAAGGTGGACTTGGTCATAATCCTGGCTTTGGCCACTTTGATCGACTAGTTGCCACTGCTGAGTTTGGTCTAGCCAAGTTATGTCGGTCACTCTTTGGTATATGGCTTTGGCCTTTAAGTCATGGCTAAGCTCTTGGATACGGTCTAGCATATAATCTCCATAAGTCCAGCGGGGCATATACTCTTGGAAAGGGATATCTTGGTCTTTCAACCAAGATACAAAATCATCCATGTCTTGGTAATCAAAGGATATAGCGTCAGACCTGGAGTTATTTAAGGCGAGGCTAGAATCAGGTCGGAAGGGAATACCTTTACCAAAATGGATAGGGTCATCATAACAGTCAATTTCTAGTTTTTCCTTGGGATAAAATTTGTGGTAACTGGCTAGGACTGCGCCCCCAGCAACCCCCATCCCAATAATTGCGATTTTCTGGGTCATAAGTGACCTCCTTATGTTGTTAAAGTAAGTATACAATAAAATCAATTATAATGATTAAATTCTTAGACTAAATTTTAATTATATTTATTATTTTTTATTGTAACAAATGAATAAATAGGATAATGCGTAAAAATATAAAAGTAGTACAGGAAAACGATCTGTTTAAAAGTGGAGTATTTATATAATTCAAATTTTTAAGCAGAAAAGTATTTCCATCTGCAAATAAAAAGCCTATAATAATGACCTATATAGGAGTGAAGTGAATGCAAAATGAGATTAAAAAAACTTATGGCCTTACCAATGCCATTACTATGATTGTAGGATCCGTAATCGGATCCGGTATTTATTTTAAAGCCGATGATATCCTGATGTTTACTGGAGGGAAACTTTGGTTGGGAATTGTCCTAATTGTCTTTGGTGCCCTTGTTATTGTCTTTGGCTCTCTAGCCTTGGCTCAACTAGCCCAACGCTCTAGTCAAGCAGGGGGGATTGCCTCTTATATTGGCGATTTTGTCAGTCCTGCGCTTGCTACCGGGGTGGGAGCCTACCAAGCCTTCGTTTATTTTCCGATTTTTACTGTGATCGTTTCTTGGGTGGGGTCAGCTTATACTTTGTCGATTTTTAATCCCAATGCTAGTTTAGAAGCAAAAATTGCATTAACCTTCGTTTATATGTCCGGGATTGTAGCCATAAATTATCTGTCTAAGAAGTTAGCAGGGCAATTTCAATCGGCAGCCACCTTTATTAAAGTGATTCCTTTAGTCATTATTGCGATCGTTGGATTCTTTTGGTCTAAAGATTTGCCAATTGTACCCCAAGGAATAAAGGTGATTGAACCCTTTGATAATGGTTGGGGGTGGTTAGCGTCCTTGGTTCCTTTAGCCTTCACCTATGATGGCTGGACTGTAGCCGCAACCATTGCACCTGAAGTGAAGAATCCGCGACGCAACCTACCTTTGGCTTATACCTTAGGCCCCTTGGCTATTGTCTTTATCTATGTGGTTTATTTCTGGGGACTGAATGAAATCTTAGGGGAGACCTTTATTTTATCTACGGGAAATGTTGCCATCCAATATGCGGCCCAAATGATTCTGGGTAAGGGATTTGCTTCTGCTATTATCTTCTGTGTGATTGTATCAGTTATGGGGGTTGCTGACGGCATGTATTTAGCCGCCCAACGTTTGCCTCAAGCCATGGCAGAACGTCAATGGATTCAGTCACCGCGCTTGGCTAAATTACATCCGAAATATCAAGTTTCCACGGCATCAACGCTTTTAACTTATGGCTTAACTATTTTTTGGTTAGGAATTCATTATTTAGTTGAAAAATACCAATGGTTACCTGGATCTGATATCTGTGAATCTGCTGTGGTTTTTAACTCTATTTGTCTTTTACCTTTATTTTATGCAACCTACCGGCTCCACAAGCAGGGGGAAATCAAATCAGCCTTCTTTGGGATTGTTTGTCCTTTATTAGCTACTTTTGGGATTATAATCCTGGTTGTGGGATCAATTGTATTAAACTGGAAAGTTGCATTGCTAACCATGACTATGTCGGTTATATTTGTGGTTTATTTTATTCGGCTTTATCAAAAAAATCATTAAGCATAAAAGAAAAAACTCCCCTCGGAGGTTTTTTAATACTTTAGATTTTGGCTATAGCGAATATTACCTAGGCTTTGAAGGGGAGGATATGATTTACGGCGGTCACGTGCTGTATAGATGGGTTGGCCGTCATTATCACCGATGATTAATTGATCATCCCGATTGGCCAAAATTTCCTCGACCCAATAATAGTTAGAGTCGACGATTTCTTTATCTATTTGATAGGGAGCATGACTCAATAGAACAGTATCGTATTGTTCTTTAATTTTCAATATATTTAAAAGGCTCTCACGAAATGCGGATAAGGGGGCAGAGTGGTCAAAATAAATCATGGTATTGTCGGTACAGGCGTCACCAGTAAAGAGGAGGCGCCGTTCTGGAATAAGAAAGACCATTTCACCGAGTGTGTGTCCTGGTAGATGAAGGGCTTGGAGAGAAAGACCCCCAAGATCGAAGATATGACCATTAGAATAATATTTAATTGCTTTGGGGATAGGATCAACAAAGAGGGGGTTATGGACGGGAAAGTTGTCTTTTTTGAGAGCATTGCGCATAATTCGTGGTCGAATATCATTTTTAAGTCGGTTTAAATAGCCATTTTTATCAGGTAAACTCATATAGACTTCATTGAATTGAGAAGCGCCTCCATAATGATCAGAATGGGCATGGGAAATAATTACATCATATGGTTTGGTGGTGACTGAGTCGATGACTGACTTTAGGTCCCCGTAGCCCCAGCCGGTGTCTAAGACAAGCGCTCGATCTCGTCCCTCAAAGACATAAACGCAAACATAGGGCATTTTGATACGGAAAATATCTTCAGTAATTGACTCAACTTGGAACAAACGCATAGAATTACCTCCTCAAATTGTAAAGAGTATAGCATATTTATTATTAAATAAAAAATATGGCGTTTCAATTATTACATTTTTTCATAAAAATAGCTGGACTTTGGATAATAAACATCCAAAGTCCAGCTATTTTATTATGGAGATGAGGGGAATCGAACCCCTGTCCAGAAAGCCCGCCACTCCCGAATCTACGTCAATAGTTGATCCTATTAAGATTTAGCTGTCTCATAGCCGACCAACAGGCATTTGAGGTCGCGAGTCTGATAATCTCTTACTTAACTTGCAGACGGAAAGTTAAATCGTATCCCACTTAATTGAGACCAGGAACCGGTACATGGGCGATACCGGGCTGATCTTTGCAAGCAGTTATTAGGCTGCTAAAGCAAAATTATTATTATTGTTTGCAGTTATATTTAACTGTAGCGTTTTTAGGTAGTCGCTGCCTTCCTGACGCATCAAGAGCTCGTATGAAATCTGTCGAAACCAGTACACCCCCGAAAATTTAGATACTAATTATAGCATACTATTTTATTAAACGCAAAAGCTACACTTTCAAAAGAAAAGCTCAACTTCCAATAAAGAAGTTGAGCGAATTATCGATTTATATGTTATTCCCCAGCTTTTTCCGCAATTTTTGCAAAGTGGTCGGTCTTACCATAAGCAGTCATTTTAAAATGACCATCCTTGTATTGGACAATAGAAACAGAGGCGTTGTCGAGTGGGATGGTTTCTTTAAAGTCAGCCACCAGACCATGTAATAAATTGCGAATGGTCATACCATGGCAGACTACGAGAATATTTTGATCAGTCGCAGCGTGTTTATTTAATAAAATTAGGAGACCTGATTCAACTCGGTTCCAAAACTCAGCGTAAGATTCAGCATAGTGATAAGGATCATATTTCTTTACCAAGTCTAGACTTGTTTTAATGTCAGGTTCACTACCAGCGGGTAGGTCATGAATAATTAAGGCTTCTTCCATCACCTTGGGCCAAATTTCTTCAGCAGGTAGGCCTTCATAGAAACCAAAATGGACTTCCCGGAATTCTTTCATGGGGGTTATCTCTAATCCGTCAGCATATAAATTTTCTTCTAATAAAATATTAGCTGTATCAATGGTTCTTTGAAGGTCTGAAGTATAAACCGCATCAAATTTTACTTTTGATAGGCCTTTACCACTTTGGTGAACCACTTCAATCCCTTCATCGGTTAAAGGGGCATTAGCCCAGCCTTGCATGCGGCCATAGCGGTTTAGGTAGGTTTCTCCGTGTCTTACAAAATAAAATGTCAAACCTTTAGACATATATCTTCCTCCCTTTCTTTACCATTTAATTATAACCTAGATTTAGAAAAAGTCTAAGAAAAGCAAAGCAAATTTCCAATAGCTATGAGTGAAATTTTTTCCTAAGTGTGTTAAAATTTTTAAGACTATTAAAGTGGAGAGGAGGGCTAGTGTGTCAGAACAACCATCAGTCTTTCAACGTTTACTGAAAACTTTTCAATTCAATCAAAAGCAGTTAGCTTTTGGCTCCTATGCAGCTGAGCTTTCCTTCTATATCATTTGGGCCATTGTTCCCTTAATGTTGGCTTTAGCTAACGTAATTTCTGTCTTACCATTTTCACCTACGGATATTGTAGCCACAATTAAAGATGTTCTGCCGAGCCAAGTGCAAGGGCTCCTGCTGCCTTTATTGGAAGATTATCTATCATCAACATCTTCTGGAGCTTTCTCACTCGGTTTGATTATTTCTTTATGGCCCGCTTCAAATGTGTTTAATACGATTCAAAGGGTTTTTAATACGATTTATAAGGCGGAACCAAGAAAAAATGCCTTAATTGCTCGAATGTTTTCCTACGTATTTACGATAGCTTTTGTATTGGTAGGGGTCTTCCTAGGCTTTGCCGTATTATATGGTGAAACCTTCTACCAGGCAGTAAAAGATATTTTTGGCTTTGATTTTGCTTTATTGGAAATCCTGATTAATCAGAGTGGTTTGATTGGGTTTGCCTTATTAGCTTTAGTTCTATTAATTATTTATCAATTTATCCCAAATGTTAATTGGACTTGGCGGTATTCTATTCCGGGCACTTTATTTGCTCTCCTTGGCTTTACCTTGATATCCCAATTATTTGGACTGGTTGTTTCCATGATGGGCCGGTCTACTTCGAATCAGACAATTGGTGTTTTTATCATCCTACTGATTTGGTTATATTTTAATGCCATGGTGATTGCGATTGGTGCTTTTATTAATGTCTTTTACCACGACTTTAAAGAAAAAAATTATTGGGAAATCTCAGACCAAGTAAAAGATCAAGCAGTCTTTCGGGCCACAAGTTCGAATTATGTTTACTATGGTCAAAGTCAACCAGTTTTACAAAATCAGATATATCAAGTGGAGTCAGACCACACTTCGAAGGAGTCTATTTAAATGAACATGTCACGAAAATTAAAAATTGAACAAGAATCTCGGGTTGATTATGGCATAATCTTAACAATTATTATCTTAGCCCTAATTGGCTTAATATCCGTCTATGCAACCACGACCATGATTAATGGGGAAAATATCGCCCCAACCTTGTTTCATGCCCTCTGGTATGCTGTAGGGTCGATTGCCGTTATTGTAGTCATGCAGTTTAATAGTGAACAATACTGGAAATTATCCACTTACTTGTATGGCTTAGGACTCCTTTTATTAGTTTTTGTGCTTATTTTTTACGACCGGCAACTAGCTGCTGAAACGGGGGCTCGTTCTTGGTTTAGACTAGGATCTTTATCTTTCCAACCTTCGGAAGTTGTTAAACCGGCTTACATTATTATGTTAGCGCGGGTAGTAACCCAACATAACCATGAATTTATTGAAAGAACCCTTAAATCAGATTGGTTATTATTAGGAAAAATTGCTGTGGTTGCTTTGCCAGCAATGGTTTTGATTCAACTTCAAAATGACTTAGGGACGAACTTGGTTATGTTAGCCATTACCGGCGGTGTGATTCTGGTATCGGGTATTTCTTGGAAAATCTTATTACCGGCGATTCTGATTGTTGTAGCCTTGGCTGCAGGAATACTTTCTGCTGTGGTCTTTTTCCCAGACTTCTTGATTGAGAATAAGTTGGTTCAAGCTTATCAAATTAACCGGATTAAAGACTGGCTAGAGCCTTTTGCGGATACGCGGGGGTCTGGATATCAGTTAGCTCAATCAATTAAAGCCATTGGGTCAGGTCAGTTACTTGGCAAAGGACTAGGGGTTTCAGAAGTAACCGTGCCGGTTAGGGAATCTGACTTTATATTTACCACCATTGGTGAAAATTTTGGTTTTATCGGTGCCTCATTCTTACTTTTAATTTATTTTATTTTGATTTATCAAATGGTTCAAACTTGTTTTAAAACTAAGAATGAGTTTTATACCTATATTGCAACTGGGGTTATTTCAATGATCCTCTTCCATATTTTGGAAAATATTGGAATGAATATTGGACTCCTACCAATTACCGGGGTGCCATTACCTTTTATTTCTCAAGGGGGTTCAGCTTTACTTTCCAACATGATTGGGGTAGGCTTGATACTGTCAATGCGTTATCACTATAAGTCATACATTTTCGACAATGATGATTTTTAGACATACAAAAAGATAGGGGAATTAAGATGAATGTAGAATATTTATGGCAAAAAGAAGCCTCAGGTCAAATCGTATTAGGTGTTAATGAAGTCCTACAAGAAGAAGTTGGCGAGATTGTCTATGCGAATATAGCCCGTCTGGGTGAAATTGCAGCAGGGGATACCCTCTTAAATGTGGAAGCTTCCAAAGCCACTATTGAAATTCCTAGTCCAATTTCGGGTAAAATTGTTGTTAAACATGTAGAAGCTGAAAATAATCCCAGCCTCTTAGATTCACAAGATGAAGAAAAAAATTGGATTGTTAAAATTGAAGCCTAATATTAAAAGCTAGAAAGTTCTTCAGAAGAACTCTCTAGCTTTATTTTTTAATCTTTTGGCAAGGCACGTTCGACTAAATTTCGAAAGAGGTTAATGGAGTGTTGGTCATGAATATGGGTTAACTCAGGATGCCATTGGACCGCGATGACATTATCTGCGGGTGCTTCAACCGCTTCGATAACCTGATCCAGAGATTGAGCAATCACCGTAAGCCCTTGACCTAATTGATCGATTGATTGGTGATGGAAGGAGTTAACGGTAATTTCCTTACCAAAGATGGGTGATAAACTCGACTGATCTTTGATTTGAATGCGATGGGTTGGAAATTGGGGTAAACTTTGTTGGTTATGTTGAAGGTAAGCTGTCTTATCTTCAGATAAATCTTGATAAAGTGTGCCCCCATAGCGGACATTTAATAGTTGTAGTCCGCGACAAATACCTAAGATAGCCTTACCTTGGTGAATTGCTGCATTGATAAGGGCTAATTCAAAGGTGTCTCTTTGGGGCGAAGTTTCTTGGATGGCTTGATGGGGCTCTTGATTATATAAGAGGGGCGAAACATCTTGCCCACCCGTTAGAATGAGGCCATCTAAGCTAGACATAATTTCTTCAGCTAGTGATTCATCCATAATCGGAATGATATAGGGAATTCCCCCTGCTAATTCTACAGCTTGTGAGAATTCACGTGGCGTGTAGTTGGCGTCAAAAGCAGCCACTTCTTCAGGCCGTTTGTAGGTAATAATATTACCAGTAATACCAATTTTTGCTTTCATAATGGGCTCCTTTTCTAGAATATGTTCCCTATTATATAGCTTTGAAAAATACATGCAAGTCTGAGCTTTAATTTAAGTAAAGAATAAGCTAAACTAGGATAATAGTATTGTAATCTTGTAAGAGGAGGAGATTTCGTGTCAAGTTACCAATCAGCCCTAAAAAAATTAAAAACTGGCCAAGTAAGTCCAGTCTATCTATTATATGGGAGTGAACAGTATCTCCAAGATACCTTTCTGTCTAGTCTCTTAGACCATTGTCGTCAAGGACAAGAGGAGCTTGATTTAACGCGCTTTGATTTACAAGAAGACAGTTTAACCCTAGTCCTTGATGAAGCGAATCTCTTTTCTTTCTTTGCAGACCGCAGGGTCATTGTGGTTGATCAAGCGGATAGCCTGATTGGGGCCAGTCGTAAAAGTATCACCGATAAAGAGCAAGCAGCCTTATTAGAGTATTTAGCCCAACCCAATGAGGCTTCAGTATTGATTTTTAGGGTCTTAAAGGATAATTTAGACAAACGGCGCAAGTTAAGTAAGGCACTCTTAAAAGAGGCGAATTTCGTAGAAATGACGCCGATGGATGAACGGGCGGTTGAAGCCTATTTAAAAGAATTTCTTAGAGATGGAAAATTTAAGATTCAAAGAGAGGGTATCCAAGAACTATTAATTAGGACAAATTATGATTTAACAAAGGTAACAAGTGAATTAAATAAACTGAATTCTTTTGCTAATCCGGACCAATTAATCACCAAAAAAGATATTTCATTATTGGTACCTCGCAGCCTAGAATCAAATGTGTTTGAATTATCGAATGCGGTGGTGGCCCTCCAAATTGAAAAGGCAGTCAAAATATACCGCGATTTACTCTTATTAAACAATAATCCTATTCAATTGCACGCTTTACTGATTACCCAATTTCGCTTATTTATCCAAAGTCGAATCCTCATGGAAGCAGGCCACTTAGAAGGAGATATTGCTAAAACCCTTTCGGTCCATCCTTACCGGGTTAAATTAGCTTTAAAAAATAACCGGATCCTTAGTCTGAATCAATTACAACAATTTTATATGGATTTGGTAGAAGCTGATTTTGCTATGAAACAAGGATTGGGCAATAAAGAAACCTATTTTTATATTTTACTGATGAAATTACAAGATATGGTAGAAAAAAATAAAAGCTAAATTAAAGAATAAATAAAAAAGAGTAAAGAAAAAAGCCAGCATCGCGAAGAGGCTGGCTCAAAATATTTATTTTAATTATTTATTTAATAATGAGTTTAATTTAGCTTTATCGCGGTCAGCTTTATTACCATGGATTAAACCATTTTTAGCTGCACGATCAATTTTACTTGCGGCTGCATTGAATAATTCTTGTGCATTATCGGCTGAAGATTCTACGGCAGCTTTAAAGTTTTTGATAGCGGTACGCATTTCAGATACTTGAGCTTTATTTAAGTCACGTTTAGTAGTGTTTTGACGCACACGTTTAGTTGCTTGTGCTGAGTTTGCCATGATGTCACCTCTTTCAATATTGGTTCTTAATAGTATATAAGTCAAAGCTGACTTAGTCAACAAGAAGTATTATAACGTATTTAAAAAGCTAAAAGCAATCTTTTTTTTATTTTTCTTTAGATATAATCCTACTTTTTGCATTTTTTAGAAATTAGGGTATCATAAAAGCGAACATTCATTCGTAAAGGAGTAAAACGATGGATCATTTTAATTTAAAAGCACCTTATCAAGCGTCAGGGGATCAACCCAAAGCGATTGCCGATTTAGTAAAAGGTCTAAAAGAAGGAAAACGGGATCAAATTCTTTTAGGCGCTACTGGGACAGGTAAAACCTTTACTATTGCTAATGTGATACAGGAAATAAACAAGCCAACTTTAGTCCTAGCTCACAATAAAACTTTAGCAGGTCAATTATATAGTGAGTTATTAGAATTTTTCCCGGATAATGCAGTTGAATATTTTGTCTCTTATTATGATTACTATCAGCCAGAAGCCTATGTACCTTCATCTGATTCCTATATTGAAAAAGAAGCCTCTATTAATGATGAAATTGATAAATTACGTCACTCTGCTTCCTCAGCCTTATTAGAACGGCGTGATGTTATTGTGGTTGCGTCGGTATCTTGTATTTATGGTTTGGTTGACCCAGAAATGTACCGGGACCAAGTTTTGTCTCTAAGAGAAGGACAAGAAATCTCGCGTGCCTATGTCTTAAACCGCTTAGTTGAAATGCAGTATGTCCGTAATGACTATGATTTCCAACGGGGAACTTTCCGAGTCCGGGGAGATGTGGTTGAAATTTTCATCGCCTCCCATGACTCCTCTGTGCTTAGGGTTGAGTGGTTTGGTGATGAAATTGACCGGATCCGTGAAGTGGATGTGATGACAGGTGAAATTAAATCCGAATTGAAGCACTTCCCAGTCTATCCTGCTACTCACTTTGTGGCCAACCAAGAACAGACTTTGAGGGCAGTGGAAACCATTCGCGCTGAATTAGAAGAAAGACTGGCCGAACTGAATAAAGAACATAAGCTCCTTGAGGCCCAACGTTTGGAACAAAGAACCAACTATGATATCGAAATGCTCTTGGAAATGGGGTATTGTTCAGGTATTGAAAATTACTCTCGGCACATGGATGGTCGGGTACCAGGGCAAGCACCCTTTACTCTCTTGGATTTCTTCCCTGATGACTATTTAATTGTAGCCGATGAATCACATATAACCTTGCCCCAAATTCGCGGTATGTATAACGGTGACCGGGCTCGGAAACAACAATTAATTGATTATGGTTTTCGGTTACCGTCAGCTTTAGATAATCGACCATTACGCTTGGAAGAGTTTGAGAAAAAAGTTAATCAAATGATCTATGTTTCGGCCACCCCAGGTCCTTATGAATTAAACCTAACTGATAACCAATATGTTGAGCAAATAATCCGGCCAACTGGCTTACTTGATCCGGTGATTGAGGTCAGACCAATCAAGGGTCAAATGGATGATATTGTTAGTGAGATAAATGAAACTATTTCCCGTGGTGACCGGGTCTTCATTACAACTTTAACTAAGAAGATGTCCGAAGACTTAACTGATTATTTGAAGGAATTAGACTTTAAGGTGAAGTACCTTCACTCAGATATTAAGACTCTGGAACGGACGGAAATAATTCGTGATCTTCGCCTGGGAATCTTTGATGTCTTAGTCGGGATTAACTTGTTGCGGGAAGGACTCGATGTACCCGAAGTTTCCTTAGTTATGATTTTAGATGCGGATAAAGAAGGCTTCTTAAGGTCAGAACGGTCTTTAGTTCAAACCATTGGTCGGGCTGCCCGGAATGATCATGGGAAGGTGATTATGTATGCAGATGCAATCACCGATTCCATGCGGAAAGCCATGGATGAAACAGAACGACGCCGGAAAATTCAAATGGCTTATAATGAAGCTCATGGGATTACGCCACAAACCATTAAGAAAGAAGTCCGCGATCTAATTAAGATATCTAAGGAAGTATCTTCTGATGAACAAGAAGAAAATATCTTGCAACAATTCAAATCCCTATCGCGGGCCCAAAGAGAAGAAGAGTTGGACCGCTTAGAAATGGAAATGAGGCAACATGCTAAAGCCATGAACTTCGAGGCAGCCGCCGAGCTTAGAGATATTATTATGGAATTAAAGGCTGTTTTTTATAAGAAAAAATAAAAACCCTATAAAAAATCCGGTTTTAGCTTGAATATCCTTAGTAAATAAGCTATATTATTCAAGTAGCCGTCTGTTGCTGTCTTTGACCGACGGACGGTGGGCGCAAAGCCTTAACTCAGTAATCGAATCACCAACGTTTACTTGGTTAGGGACAAAATCATAGAAAGAGGTGAAATGAGATGGCATTAAGCAAAGAACGCAAGAGCGAAATCATTAAAGAATATGCTACTCATGAAGGCGATACAGGTTCAGTTGAGGTACAAGTTGCCGTTTTAACTGAAGAAATCAACTTATTAAATGAGCATATTAAAGAACATAAGAAAGATTTCCATTCTTATCGTGGTTTAATGAAGAAAATCGGGCACCGTCGTAACTTATTAGCTTACTTACGTGAAAACGATATTCCTCGTTACCGTGAATTAATTTCTCGTTTAGGATTACGTCGTTAATCATGATTTTAAAAAGGGTGACATTTTTGTCATCCTTCTTTTTATATAAAAATATACAAATGGTTGGTCACTACTATACAAGTATGAGCTAAACGCTAAGGAGTTTAATTGATATTTGTTTAGTAGTCTACCGTTTGCAATAAAAAGGAGAGTATATATGACAAAACAAGTATTTAAGCTTGATTTTAGGGGTCGACCTCTACAAGTTGAGATTGGCCAAGTTGCCAAGCAAGCATCGGGTGCCGTTCTAGTTCGCTACGGTGAAACGGTTGTTTTAGCTACAGCGGTTGGATCTAAAAAAGCTGGAACTGGTGATTTCTTCCCACTGACAGTTAACTATGAAGAAAAAATGTATGCTGTAGGTAAAGTACCAGGTGGCTTCTTAAAACGAGAAGGGCGTCCTTCAGAACATGCAACCTTAACCGCGCGTTTAATTGACCGTCCAATTCGGCCAATGTTTCCTGATGGAGTCCGGAATGAGGTTCAAATTGTAGCAACCGTCTTATCCGTTGATCAAGATAATAGTCCTGAGATGGCCGCTATGTTTGGTGCTTCCTTAGCATTAGGTGTTTCTGATGTGCCTTTTGATGGTCCAATTGCTGGGGTTAAAGTGGCTCGAGTAGATGGTCAATTAATTATTAATCCAAGTGTTGACCAACTCGCTACAACTGAAATTGACTTAACGGTAGCTGGGACTAAGACAGCAATTAATATGGTTGAGTCTGATGCGGCTGAAGTTCCTGAAGCCGAAATGTTAGAAGCTTTATTATTCGGTCATGAGGCTATTAAAGAACTCGTTGCCTTCCAAGAAGAAATCATATCAGCTGTGGGTAAAGAAAAATTTGAATTGACCTTGGCTAAACCTCTGCCTGACATTGTGGACCAAGTCAATGAACTTTTCCAAGCTAAAATGGTTCAAGCCATTCAAACTGAAGAAAAGAAAGCCCGGGAAGAAGCCGTTGCTGACGTTATGGCAGCGGCCGTGGAATATTTCCAAACAAAATATGATAGTAATCCTGAATTTGAAGAAATCATTAAGTCTGTAAATATTGCCTTACATGATTTAGAAAAAGATGAAGTTCGCCGTTTAATTACCAAAGAACGGGTGCGGCCAGATGGTCGTAAAATTGATGAAATTCGTCCACTTTCTTCAGAAGTTGGTCTCTTACCACGGGTCCATGGTTCTGGTCTCTTTACTCGGGGACAAACGCAAGCCTTATCTGTTGCAACTTTGGCCCCATTAAGAGAGCATCAAATTATTGATGGCTTAGGTACCGAAGATTATAAACGGTTTATGCATCACTATAATTTCCCTCCATATTCAGTGGGTGAAACTGGCCGGATGGGTAGCCCAGGTCGTCGTGAAGTGGGCCATGGTGCTTTAGGTGAACGGGCCTTGAAACATGTTATTCCTTCAGAAGAAGAATTTCCATATGTGATTCGTCTTGTCTCTGAAGTTTTAGAATCAAACGGTTCGTCTTCCCAGGCCTCTATTTGTGGGTCAACCCTAGCCATGATGGATGCTGGTATCCCAATTAAAGCTCCAGTGGCTGGGATCGCCATGGGCTTGGTGATGGATGATGATGCTGATTATACCATCTTAACGGACATTCAGGGCCTAGAAGATCACCTCGGTGATATGGACTTCAAGGTAGCTGGTACTGCTAAAGGAATTACCGCTTTACAAATGGATATTAAAATCCAAGGAATTACAGAACAAATCTTGCGGGAAGCCTTAGCTCAAGCTAAAGTAGCCCGGATGCAGATTTTGGATCAAATTACTTCCACCATTGCAGCACCAAGACCTGAATTGAGTAAGTATGCACCTAAGATTGAAATGGTTAAAATTGATATTGACCAAATCAAAGTGGTGATTGGTAAGGGTGGCGAAACGATCAACAAAATTATCGATGAAACAGGTGTTAAAATCGATATTGATGATGAAGGTAATGTGTCAATTTACTCTGAAGACCAAGCCATGATTAATAAAGCCAAAGATATTATTGAAAGTTTAACCCATGTAGTGGCGGCTGGTGAAGTCTATACGGGGAAAGTAGTTCGGATTGAAAAATTCGGCGCTTTTGTTGAAATCTTACCAGGCAAACAAGGCTTACTCCATATCTCTCAAATAGCTAAAGAACGAATCGATAAAGTTGAAGATGTCTTAGCCATGGGTGATGATGTGACAGTTAAAGTAACTGAAATTGATGACCGGGGTCGGATTAATTTATCACGGAAAGTATTAATCAAGTAAAATTTGTCTATATTACCCAATTAGCAATAGGTTAATTCCTTTTGTTGATTGGGTTTTTTGTAATGTAAAAAACTTGCGCAATTAAGGCAAAAATCTTTTAGGACGCTAGTAATCAGATGCTTTTTAAATTAAGTTAAGAATGTGTTATACTAAATACGATTGTAAACAAGAAAAATAGATAAATATATATGAGGTGCTATATGAATGCAGTTAAAATTATTCCTCTTGGCGGGGTACGCGAAGAGGGCAAGAATATGTATGTGGTCGAAATAGATGAGGCCATTTATGTGCTCGATTGTGGTTTGGTCTTCCCTGAAGACGAAATGTTAGGTATTGATGCAGTAATTCCTGACTTTACCTATTTAGAAGAAAATAAGGAACGGGTTGTTGGTATTTTCTTAAGTCATGGGCATGCGGATGCCATGGGTGCCTTACCTTACTTATTAGATACGCTAGAAGCTCCTGTATTCGGAACCGATTTAACGATTGAACTAGCTAAGTTAGATGCTAAAGCAGCTGGTTTAGGGAAGCATTTGGATAATTTCTTTGTGATTGATGCGGAAACTGAAATTGAATTTGAGACTTCTACAGTTTCTTTCTTTAAAACCACCCATACCATCCCTGAATCAGTAGGGATTGTACTCTCAACGCCTTTAGGAGCTATTGTCTATACGGGTGACTTTAAATTTGATTCTTCTGCCTCAGAATTGTATAAAACAGATTTCGGCCGTTTAACCGATATTGGTGAAAAGGGTGTTCTGGCTTTACTAAGTGACTCAGCCGATGCAGAAATTTTGACCAACAATGATTCTGTCACCACGATTGTTGGAAATATGGCAGATACATTTATGAATACACCTGGACGGGTCATTATTGCTAGTATTGGTTCTAATATCGCCCGGATTCAACAAGTTTTGAATGCGGCTTACTTATCTGGTCGGACCGTATTTTTTGGTGGTAACCAATTAATGCAATTAATTGATGTTGCTATTAAACTTGATAAGATTCAGATTCCAAGTAAAGATGTCATTGGCCAAATGAAAGATATGACTAAGACCCCAGATGATAAAATTATTGTCTTAGAAACTGGTAATGTGGGTGAACCTATCAAAGCCTTGCAAGCGATGGCTAATAATCGTCATAAAACGGTTCATTTAAAAGAAGGGGATTTAGTCTATATAGGGACAACCCCATCTGTTGCCATGGAAACGACCCAAGCTAAAACGGCAGATATGATTTACCGGGCTGGTGCCAGTGTTCGTTCGATTAAGGAAGACGCACAAGTTTCTGGACATGCTAATAAAAATGACCTTCAGTTTATGTTGAATTTCTTAAAACCCCATTATCTTATTCCAGTTAATGGTGAGTCTAGAACTTTACATGCCCATGCTAAGTTAGCCCAAGAACTAGCCTATACTGATGATCAAATTTTGATGCCAGTTTTAGGTGATGTCATTGAATTTAAACAGGATTCAGTCAATATCGCTGCTTCTGTGCCAGCTGGCGATGTACTCGTTGATGGTTCAGGCGTAGGGGATATAGGGAATGTGGTCTTAAGAGATCGTCGTATTTTAAGTGAAGATGGTATTTTTGTGGTAGTTGCTACAATTTCTCGCCGACTTAAACGTGTTTTGGTTGGGCCACAAATAACTTCAAGAGGATTTGTTTTCATGAAGACTAGTTTAGATTTGATTGAAGAATGTTCCGATATGACCCTAGATGTGCTTGAAGAACATTTAGCCAAAGACGATTTTGACTGGGGTAATTTGAAATCAGATCTACGTGAGAAAATTGGTAAATACCTCTTTAAGGAAACCAAACGACGTCCAGTCATTTTGCCAATCATTATGGAAGGCTCTAGTTATCAGCCTGAAGATGAAGGTTAATAAAGGAGAAATAACCTATGAATAAACGAACTCGCCGCTTGTTGGGCGACTGCTTGATTGCTTTAATTCTGGCTTTAGGCTTAGCTTTTGTAGCTTACCAAGTCTTAAATAATCAACTTCCTTATCGCTTTGCTTTGTTTCTTATACCTTTAATTTGGCTAGGTTTACGCCAAGGCGCACCTGCAGCAATCCTGACGGGAGCTCTAGCTGGACTTGGTGTTGGTTGGTTTATTGGTCAAGAACATCAATGGTTACCCCTAATCTTGCGTTACTTGGTTCCAGTGATGAGTTTAGTCTTGTTAGGGTTATTTACCAAAAATACACAAAAAACCCTAAATAATCGTCGTTATTCGTCTGTCTACCTGAATATAATAACAGCAAGCATTTTGGTCTCAGTAGTTTATTATTTATTAGCTTTTCTACTGGCTAGTTATTTACTACAAGCTTCAAACCAATTTAGCTTGACATCGCTTAATTTTTGGTTATCTTGTTTGTTAACAGGGCTAATTACAGGGGGAATCCTTTCAATTGTGGCTCGACTTTGGCCGAAATTAATTATTCCTCCTCATAGTCGTTATCTATCACGTAAAGAAACTTCTTCTTTATTAAATGATTAAATAAAAAAGACTTGTCTTAGAAAGCTAATAGATACTAGCTTTCCCTAGACAAGTCTTTCTTATATATCCTAAGCGGCCTTGGCAGAGACCGTTAGGATTTGTTGAAGGCTTAAAGAAAATTGTTGATGGGTTTGACAATCTAGCAGTTGAACGTGTCGTTCATGGTTAATCGGTGCAAGTACTTGAACAACCCGGTAATCTTCTTGGATTTTATTCTGATGATTGTAGTATTCAAATTCAATATAAATTGGGTCTAGGCTTACATAATGTTGGTTAAGGGTCTGTTCAACTTGAGTGACCGGCATGATAGTAGTAGAAAGGGGCGCCCGGAATTCAGCCAAATTAAAGGTATCCATTAACTTATTAACTAGTTTATTTTTTTCTTGGTTTAAGTGTACTATGAAGTTGTATTTAATTGGTGATTCCATTTCTTTCATCTCTTTTCTATGCGAACATGTGTTTGTGTTTTTATTATACGAACACTTGTTCGTTTTGTCAAGCGTTTTTCTAGGAAAAATTTGGAAGAAATGCTAGAATTCATTTAAGTTGAGCTTCTAATGTGTTATGATAGGGATTATAAATTGGCAGACAGATGGAGGTAGATCATGACGGATCGACGAGGATTGCTGATTGTCCTATCTGGCCCTTCTGGTGTAGGTAAGGGTACAGTAAGAGCAGCTATTTTTGAAAACAATATTTTTAACTATGTATATTCTGTTTCAGCAACCACCCGCAAAATGCGGCCTGGGGAGCAAGATGGGGTAGACTATTATTATGTAACACGTTCTCATTTTGAAGAACTTATTCGTCATGACAAATTACTTGAATATGCAGAATACGTGGGGAATTACTATGGAACACCCATTGAAAAAATAGAAGAAAATTTAGCCAAAGGGAAAGATGTTTTCTTAGAAATTGAAGTTCAAGGTGCCTTAAAGGTACGTGAACGGATGTCTGAGGGAATTTTCATCTTTCTCGCACCACCTAATCTCCATGAGTTAGAATCACGTATTATTGGCCGTGGCACTGATGATATGGCAGTCATTTATGAACGTATGCAGAAAGCTAGAGAAGAAATTGAAATGATGAAACACTATGACTATGTTGTAGTGAATGATCAAGTTTCAAATGCCGTTCAAAAGGTAAATGCAATTATCCAAAGCGAACATTTAAAAGTAGATCGCGTTGTAGACCAAATTCAGAGTCAAATTCGTGATTATTTTCAGAAAGGAAATGAAGACCTATGATGTTATATCCTTCAATTGATAAGTTGGTTGAGAGAGTTCCTTCAACTTATAGTTTAATTATTTTAGCAAGTAAACGTGCGCATGAGATGCAAGCCCATAAGAAATATCAATTAGATGACTACCAATCAGTTAAACCAGTGGGGCAAGCTTTAGAAGAAGTAGTCGCAGATAAGTTAGAAATCGTTGATAAATAATGGGATAAAAATGGCTGGAACAAATAAATGTTTCAGCCATAATTTATATTAAATATGATTGTGTTTATCTATTTGGGTGGCTCACAGGAGTTTATCAATAGATAAAACAGACCACCAAGAAAACCACAAAGCTAGGGGTGGGATGATAGAGGTTTTGGCAAGCTAGAAACCTGTTCTCCCGCTCTCTTTTTATGACAGGTTAAAAGGAGTTGAACCTATGATTGGGAAGATTATTGTGGATATTCCAGTTGCACAAGTGAATCGCCCCTTTGACTATAAGATTCCCAAAAAGTTTGAAGCTTTAATCCAAGTTGGTATGCGGGTGAAAGTCCCCTTTGGTTCCCGACATCTTTTGGGTTTTGTTGTTGAACTGGTTGACGAAACTAACTTTGATGGTAAATTAAAGGAAATTTCTGCTTTACTGGATTATCAACCATTTCTGAACCAAGAATTGATTTCTTTGGCCCATCAGTTAGCCCACGATTTACAAGTATTTGAGATTTCCATGCTTGAGGCCATGTTACCTAATATGTTACGGGTTAAGTATGAGACTAGGATTCTGATTCATGATCGACAAAGTTTTGAAGCCGAAACGGGGATTTTAGCACAAGAGGCTATAACCAAGGAAGACTTAGAAGCTAAGCTATCGGCCTATCGTATTCGTAAATTAGTTGACCAAGGAATAATTGAATTAGAATACCATGTGGTTGACCAAACGAGTCAGAAATACATCAAAATGGTCGAGCCCTTACTGGACCAGACAGGTTATCAAGCTATTTTAGATAACACTCCAGCGAACTACCGTAACTTACGTGCTTTATTAAATTATTTACGTGATGTGGATGATAAACAGGCTATCCCCGCTAAAAGTGTAATGACAGATACAAAGATTGATTATCAAGTGCTTAAACGGGCTCAAGATAAAGGGTGGTTACGTCTAAATCAAGTCCAAGCATATCGTGATCCGTTAAAACATTTGGATTTAGAAAGAAGTCAAAAACAGGACCTTAAACCGGAACAATTACGGGCCTATGAGGCAATTGCCTTAGCAATTGATACAGAAAAAAATGACACCTTCTTAGTTGAAGGTGTCACAGGTTCAGGAAAAACTGAGGTTTACCTACAATTAATCGACCGCGTAGTAGAAAAGGGGCAAACAGCTCTTTTATTAGTTCCTGAGATCTCATTGACCCCGCAAATGGTTGAGCGGGTTGTGGGGCGGTTTGGCCAAGGGGTGGCGGTTCTTCATTCTGGCTTGTCAACAGCGGAGCGTTATGATGAATGGCGTCGCATCCTCAAACATGAAGCCAAAATTGTTGTTGGGGCACGTTCTTCAGTCTTTGCTCCTTTAGAAAACATTGGGATTATAATCATGGACGAAGAACATGAAAGTACCTATAAACAGTCAGACAACCCACGTTACCATGCACGTCAGGTCGCTAAGTTACGGGCTAAATACCACCATTGTCCTTTAGTCCTGGGGTCTGCGACCCCGTCAATTGAGTCGCGTACCCGGGCTCAAGTTGGCAATTACCATCTTATTACGATGAAAGATCGGGTAAATCAAGCACCTTTACCACCCGTTCAAATTGTAGATATGTCACAAATGTTGGCTCAAGAAACGCTTGATGAGTTTTCCCCCTTGCTAAAAGAAGCTATCCAAACACGCTTGGACAAGCAAGAACAAATTATTTTGTTATTAAATCGCCGGGGATATTCTTCTTATCTCATGTGTCGCGAATGTGGGCATGTTATACAATGCCCTCGCTGTGATATTTCATTAACTTATCATAAGCATGATGCTAAGCTTAAATGCCACTATTGTGATTATCGAGAGCAGGTGCCGCAAACCTGTCCTCAGTGTGGTTCACGCCATTTACGGGGGCATGGCCTTGGCACTCAAAAGGTGTATGAAAGCCTACAAAGTCTTTTTCCACAAGCTCGCATTCTACGGATGGATAATGATACAACTCGTCGTAAAGGCCAACATGAACAAATCCTGAATCAATTTGGTCAAGGTCAAGCTGATATTCTCTTAGGTACCCAAATGATTGCTAAGGGACTCGACTTTGAAAAGGTCACCTTGGTGGGTGTCATTAATGCTGATACCTCTTTGAACCTACCAGACTTTCGCGCCGCTGAAAAAAGTTTCCAACTCTTAACTCAAGTAGCAGGACGAACGGGGCGGGGTGCCTATCAAGGCCAAGTTATTATTCAAACTTATAACCCACAACACTATGTCTTACATTTTGCCCAAAAACATGATTATGAGGGCTTTTATTATTATGAAATGCAACGACGGCATATGGCAGCCTATCCACCATACTATTTTATGACTTTAATTACCGTCTCTAGTAAGTACGAAGGCAAGGCTCTTCGTAAAGCTTATGATTTAAAAAGTCAGTTAAACCAGTCAATCACAGGGACTAATCGGGACTTTATCTTACTAGGTCCAAGCCAATCAGGAATTGCTAAAATTAACAATCAATATTATTTTCAGTTATTATTAAAATATAAGCAAAAAAGTCAAATAGACCAGGCTTTGGATATTATTCTTGAAAGCAATCAAAGTGAAGTTAAAAATGGTATCTATGTAACCATTGACAATGATCCTTTATTCTTTATGTAGAAAGGAAGCAATTTATGAAAAAAGTAATTTTTATGGGGACGCCGGCATTTTCCCGTACAGTTTTACAAGGCCTAATTGATAGTCAGGCCTATGAAATAATGGCAGTAGTTACACAACCTGATCGGCCGGTAGGCCGGAAGCGTGTGATTACTCCATCACCAGTCAAAGAATTGGCGCAAGCCTATGGGATTCCCGTACTTCAACCTGAAAAATTAGCTGGGTCTGACCAAGCCAAAACTATTATTGAAATGAAGCCTGACCTTATCATTACGGCAGCCTTTGGTCAGTTTCTCCCTAAATCCATTCTCAATGCACCCAAATATGGAGCCATTAATGTCCATGCATCACTCCTACCTAAATATCGTGGGGGCGCTCCCATCCATTATGCAATTTGGAAAGGGGAGAAGGAAACCGGGATTTCATTGATTTATATGACACCTAAAATGGATGCCGGCAATATCTTAGCCCAAGCCTCACTTCCGATTCTTGACCGGGATGACGTGGCTGATGTTTTTGCTAAGATGGCCGACCTAGGTCGTGACTTATTATTAAAAACCTTACCCTCCGTCTTTGCTGGGACAGATCAAGCTTGGCCTCAAAATGAAGCAGAGGCAACTTTCTCGCCTAATATCAGCAAAGAAGAAGAAGAAATTCAATGGAATCAGACAGCCATTGAAATCGACCGCCATGTGCGTGCCTTTAGACCTTTTCCTTCAACTTTTACACGGTTAAAGGGGCAACGGTTTAAAATTTGGGCTGGCCGACCAATTACTGGAGACTTTCCTCAAGGTCAAGTAGGTCAAATTGTAGCAAGTACCGAGGACCAACTGATTGTTCAGGCAGGCCAAAACACTTATTTTGCCATTGAAGAAGTTCAACCTAATGGCAAAAAAAGAATGCCGGTTAAACAATATTTAAATGGAATGGCAGACCATGAATTGGTTAACCAAGTGTTTGAAATGAGTTCTGGTCATGAAGGTTAAGAAAAATGTTGCTCGAAAATTAGCCAGTCAAGCCCGCTTTCAAGCCTTACTGATTCTTGACCAAGTGGAAAACCATGGAGGATATTCAAATGTCCTCCTCGATCGTTTTCATCAAGAAACCAGTCTCAGTCCAGTAGACACTAATCTAGTAGTTAAATTAGTCTATGGGGTCATTCAAAGACGATATAGTTTGGATTATTTTCTAGCACCCTTTATAAAGGGGAAAAAAGTCGATGATTGGGTGGCCAGCTTATTGCGCCTGTCTATCTATCAATTTATTTATCTTGACCGTATTCCCGATCATGCGGTTTTCTCGCAAGCAGTTGAAATGGCCAAACTAATTGGGCATGCTGGCCTAGGTGGCTTTGTCAATGGGGTTCTCCGCAATTTTCAACGTCGAGCCGATTTGGATTTAAATAAGCTAGAAAATCCACTTCAAGCTCTTGCGGTAAAATATTCAATCGCTCCTTGGATTATTAAAGAGCTTCAGCATCAAATCAGTGAGGCAGATTTAGAAGCTTTATTAGGATCTTTATTAGAAGAACCCTATGTGTCGGCTCGAATCGTCAAGTCTGGTTTAAATAGTCAGGCTGCCCGGGAACAGTTATCAGAAGAAGGGTTGACGAGTCAAGCTAGTCCAATATCACCAGTGGGTTTGCGGTTTGAATCAGGCAATCCCGTTCATTCGTCACTATTTCAACAGGGAGCTTTAACGATTCAAGATGAATCGAGTCAATTAGTGGCTTCTTTAGGAAAATTACAGGCAGGGATGACTGTACTGGATGCCTGTGCTGCACCGGGTGGTAAAGCGACACATATTGCCCAAATTTTACGAGATTTGGGTGGCGGAAAATTACAAGCCTTAGATATTTCTTCGGCTAAATTAACAAAAGTAGACGACCATCTTCAACGCTTAGGCTTATCTCAATTTGTGAGTTTGCAGGTTGAAGATGCTAGTAAATTTATACCAACAGATGGTAAATTATATGATAGAATATATCTGGATGCACCATGCTCAGGGTTAGGTTTGATGCGTCGTAAACCTGAAATTAAATATAGTAAACAGGCCAACCATATTCAAGCCTTGGCCGAAATTCAAGCAGAGTTATTGAATCATACTAGTTCCTTGCTTAAACCGGGTGGATATTTAATTTATTCGACTTGTACACTGGCAAGTCAGGAGAATGAGGAACAAGTCGGAGCATTTCTACAGGAGCGCGAAGACTTTGAATTAGATCAGATTATCGCTGATGAAGTTATGGCAGCTGGTTTAATCAATGACCAAGGCATGATAAGAATTTGGCCCCATCAATATCATACCGATGGTTTCTTTATTGCACGATTAAAAAAGATTAAGTAAAAAGACAGTTGAGGTGTATTATGCAGATTTCAGTTCACTCAAATATTGGAAAAAAACGGACATCCAATCAAGATTATGCTGATTATTTTAAGTCCCAAGCAGGGCAGATTCTTTTTGTGCTCTGTGACGGAGTTGGTGGTAATCAAGCAGGGGATGTTGCTTCTAAAACAACGACTGAATTATTGGGAGCAGCGTTTGAAACAGTTGACCGGGAACTATCAATTGAAGATAGTAAAGACTGGATGGCTCGACAAATCACCCAGGTGAATCAGGCTATTTATGATCAATCGATGACGGATGCTAAATTATTTGGTATGTCTACCACTTTAGTTATTGCGGTCGTCGCTGAAGATCAACTAGTGATTGCACATGTTGGCGATAGCCGGGCTTATATTTATCATGAGGGTCAATTAAATCAAGTAACTGAAGACCACTCCTTAGTTAATGAACTCATTCGGTCTGGTGAAATCTCAGAATCTGAAGGTCAAAATCATCCTCAACGTAATATCGTTACCCAATCAATTGGGGGAACAGACTGGGTTGATTATGAATTTAATCAATGTTCACTTGCTCAAGTGGATGACTTACTCTTATGTTCAGATGGTCTATCTAATATGGTGGGTCATAAAACAATGGAAGCATTTTTTGTAGAGCATATAGATTTGGACCAATTGGGACAAGCTCTAATTAAAGCAGCTAATGATGCTGGCGGCTCAGATAATATCACTTTAATCTTGGTGACAGATCTAGCTGAAGGGACGGTGGAAGATTAATGGTAGAAATCAATGAAAAATTATCAGGCCGTTATAAAATTCTTCGTCCAATTGGGCAAGGAGGGATGGCGAATGTATTCCTAGCCCAAGATTTGATTTTAGACCGAAAAGTTGCAGTTAAAGTTCTCCGCTTTGACTTCCAAGATAATCAAAATGCGATTCGTCGGTTCCAGCGTGAAGCTATGTCAGCGAGTCAATTACTCCATCATAATATTGTTGAAGTGTATGATGTTTCACAGGAAAACGACCAACAATATATTGTTATGGAATATGTAGAAGGAACGGATTTAAAGACTTATATTAAAGAAAAGTCACCTATCTCATTAGAGTTAGTAGTAAATATTATGAGTCAAATTCTCTCAGCCATCAGGATTGCCCATCAACAAAATATTATCCACCGGGATATTAAGCCACAGAATATTTTAATTACCAAGGATAATGAGGTTAAAATTACAGACTTCGGGATTGCTGTGGCTTTAACCGATACTTCAATCACCCAAACTAATACTTTATTGGGTTCAGTTCATTATCTATCTCCTGAACAAGCCCGGGGGAATGCTGCGACAATTAAGTCGGATATTTATGCGTTGGGTGTCGTCCTCTATGAACTGATTACGGGAACAGTGCCTTTTGATGGTGAATCAGCTGTTTCAATTGCCTTAAAACATTTCCAAGAGTCATTTCCACGTATCAAAGATAGTTTAGATTATGTACCCCAAAGCTTGGAGAATGTTGTCTTGAAGGCAACCACAAAATTACAAGCTGACCGATATGAGAGTGTCGATGAAATGTTGCAGGACTTGCGGACCTCATTAAGTGCATCACGAATGAAGGAAGTTCTGTTTGTACCAGCCAGTCAAAATGAGAAAACCCTGGTCCTTAAACCAATTAAACCTTTAATAAATAAAAATAAATCACATCCACACCAAGAAAAGAAAAAGCAAAAGAAAGTGGATGAAGAAATTGTAGTTTATGATGAATTGCCACCCTTGGTTAAACCGAGAAGAAGCAATAGGATTTTGAAATTACTCTTCCTAATTCTTTCACTATTAACACTAGCTTTAGCGGGTTATTGGGCTTTTAATCAGGTGATTTTACAAGCCACTGTTCCTGATATGGAAAATATGACCCAGGCGGAAGCGGAACAAGCATTAAAAGATGCCAAGTTGACTCTCGGAGAAGTAAAGCATGTTTGGGATGAATCAATTGAAAAGGATAAGGTTGTTAAGTCAGAGCCCAAAGTAGGTAATAAGATAGATAAAGGAAAGAAAGTTGACCTTTATATCAGTGATGGGAAGCAGTTAGTTAAACTAGAAAATTATGTCGGCGAGGATTATGAAAAAATTCGTCGCTCATTGATGAGTTATGGAAAAACCGATGCCAATGGGAAAAACATCGATACATTTATTGTTGAACGACGTGATTTCTGGACCAACGACCCAGATCAAGTTGGAAAAATTCTCGATCAAAGTATTGAACCTGGAACCCAAGTCATTCCTTCAGAAACTCAAATAACTTTTACGGTGGGGGTTGCTTCTGATAATGTGCAGATGCAAGATTTTTCAAATTTACCACTTAAGATGGTTTATACCTTTGCTGAAGCCTATGGTTTAAGTGTTTCAGAGTCATACACTAATGATGACTATATTCCTGAAGGTCAAGTCATTAGTCAAAGTCCAGCTTCAGGAGTTGAATTATCTCCTGGTGATACAATTGAAGTAGTCGTATCATCTGGTCCTAGTGAAGAATCAATTACAACGACTAAGATACCGACCTATATAGAATATGTTCCACGATATGCGGAAAATGATCCAAATCAAAATAAGCCGCTTTCAAATGTAATTCAAATTTTTATTGGTGATGCAAATAACAACATTAATGAAGTCGCAGAAGAATTTGAAATTACCCAATCTCAGAATTTAGAAATCACTTTATATATCAAGACTAATTCAGTCGGTCAATATCGCATTGTTCGTGATGGACAAGTGATTGAAGAACGAAATGATGTTCAGCCGGGTGAATAAGCCTTAAAACCACAACCTCATTTTTATCTTTATTACTAAAATACTTATCTTTATTATGGTTTTTTGTTTATTATAGATAAGTTTTCAAAAATAAGGATAAGAGTGAGGTTTTTTATGGGTCAAAAATGAAACGGTTTGATAAAAGATGTTATAATACGTTTATCTAATTACAAGAAAGGATTTTTTATGGGGGAAATTGAATTAAGAGAGGGTAGAATTTATAAATCTTTAAGTGGTTTTTATTATATTTGGAGTCAGGGACAAGTTTTTACCAGTCGAGCCAAAGGCCTCTTTCGTCATCAGAAGATAAAACCCCTGGTAGGTGACTGGGTGACCTTTGAATATAATTCCGAAGATGACTTGTCTGACCATCGATTAACAGAAATTCATACCCGGAAGAATCAATTAGTCAGACCGCCGGTGGCGAATGTAGATTTTGCCATGATTGTCATGTCGCTAGTCGAGCCAGATTTCTCTTTTAATCTATTGAATAACTATTTATTGACGGTGGAAATCAACCATATTGTACCAATTATCTTATTAAGTAAGTATGATTTGTTTATCCAAGAGGTTGAGGATAGCCAAAGTAAATTGATGCATATTATTGAGTTATACCAGAGTCTGGGTTATAAAGTGGTTATGATTGACCATACTCAGAATTTGAAAGCTATATTTGAGTCGATCATGCAGCCAGAAGCGGTTTATGTCATTATGGGTCAGTCAGGTGTGGGAAAATCTACCTTGATTAATCATTTAATCCCCGATTTAAACTTGGAAACTAATCAAATTTCGCAAAGTTTAAATCGTGGGAAACACACCACGCGCGATGTACAATTATATGATTTTAAAGGCGCCTTGATTGCCGATACTCCTGGTTTTTCTGCCATGGATTTAACTATGATTGATAAGTATGATTTGGGTAATTATTATCCAGATTTGGCAGAAGCTAGTAAAGGATGTAAGTTCTCGTCATGTCTACATATCAATGAACCTAAGTGTCAAGTTAAAGCTGATGTAGCGGCTGGTAAGATTGATGCCAGTCGATATAATCATTATGTCAATTTATTTAAACAGATTGATCAAAAGAAAATAAACTATCGTTAAATTAGAATGGAGATTTTTTATGATTAAAATAGCCCCTTCAATTTTAAGTGCTGATTTTGCTAATTTGGGTCAGGCAATTCAGGCCATGGACCAAGCAGGTTGTGACTATATCCATATTGATGTAATGGATGGGTCTTTTGTGCCAAATATTTCCTTTGGTCCAATGGTATATCAAGCTGTCCGACCATTAACCGATAAAACATTTGACTGCCATCTAATGGTGGATCAACCCGAACGCTACTTAGATATGGTAGCCGCTGCAGGGGCGGACATTATCTCAGTGCACGTTGAAGCAACCAAACATATTTACCAAAGCTTATCCATGATTAAAGCTTTGGGTAAAAAAGCAGGTGTTGTTTTAAATCCAGGGACTGATTTAAATCAAATTCAACCCATCCTCCACTTGTGTGACCTCGTCTTAATTATGACTGTAAATCCTGGCTTCGGTGGTCAGAAATTTATTCAGGCATCCTTAGAAAAAATTAAGCAACTAAAAGTCATGAGAGAAGAAAAAGGCTTGGATTTTGAAATCGAAGTAGATGGTGGAATTAATTTTGAAACAGGAAAAGCTTGTGCTCAAGCTGGCGCTGATGTCTTGGTGTCTGGGTCTTTCCTTTTTAACCAAACAGATTGGGCTAAAGCTATTTTGGACTTTCATAGCCATATTGATATGACAGGAGAATTTATTTAATGACGCCTCAAAGTCCAATCACTGTTTTAGTATGTGCAGGTGCGCCTAAGCCTGATTTAGATAGTCTTAAAAATATTTATCAAAGTTCAGATCAAGCCTATCTTATTGGGGTAGACTATGGCTGTCTATCTATCTTAAAAACCGGCTTAAAGTTGAATTACGCGGTGGGTGATTTTGACTCAGTTAGTCCAGAAGAATGTCTACAGATTCAGGCTGCGAGTGATCGATTTGAACAATTGATTCCTGAAAAGGACAATACAGATACCGAAATGGCACTCTATCATATTAAGAAACTTATCGAAGAAGGTTATGAGATTGAAGCCATTTATCTTTTGGGTTGTCTGGGACCAGGAGGACGTTTGGACCATACTATAGCTAATTTATGGATGGCCTTTCATCCTGATTTTAAAGACCTCTTTGAGCAGATTATTTTTCTTGAGCGAGCCTGTCAGGTCCAAGTTTTTCAGCCAGGAAATTATCGGTTAACAGACCGTTTAGACTCTGATTATTTATCCATCATTGCCTTAACACCGATTAAAGACTGGATAATTGAAGGGGCAAAATATAATCTGCCTCAAAGTGAGTGGACTTATCCTCGGGCCTTAATTTCCAATGAATTTGTAAATCCGAAAGATATTGTGACTTTAAGCTTCTCACAAGGTTTAGTGGCGGTCCTATGGATTCGTGAGCAAGCTCAAGCAAAGGATTAGAAGGGACATAATATGACAAAACTTATTGCGATGTTTAAAGAATTTAAAGATTCACAAGTTGATCAAATTAAAGACTTGGCCCATCAATATGGCTACCAAGTTAAAATGGAAGACGAGCTCTTAGACACTGATGATCAAGATATTGCGGTTATCTATGGTTGGTCGTCCGACCTTACGCAAGAACGACTTGAAACAATGCCGGCCTTAAAATGGATTCAAAAGGAATCGGCTGGTGTTGACGCGATTCCACTTTCTTTTCGGCAGAAAGAGGACCTTTTGATTTCGAATATGTCGGGAATTCATGCCCAACCCATTAGTGAACATGTTTTCGCCTATATTTTAAGCCATTATCGGTGCATGCCCCAAATGGCTGCCAGTCAAGCACAAGGCGTATGGTCTCCACCAGACCCTAATTTATTTAGATCATTAGATGACAAAACTATTTTGGTTTATGGAACCGGTAATATCGGTATCAGAATGGCTCAAATCGGTGCGGTTTTGGGCAGCCGGTTAATAGGGGTCAATACTAATGGGCGACCAATTGAAGGTTTTGATCAATGCATTGCCTTTGGTCAGGATAAAGAATGGGCGTGTCGAGCTGATATTATTATTAATGCTATGCCTTTAACCGATCTTAATCGAGAGTATTTTGATTTAGACTACTTTAAAACTATGAAATCCAGTGCCTTATTTATTAATATTGGTCGTGGTGCCTCTGTTAAGGAAGCAGATTTACATCAAGCTCTTTCAGATAAATTGATTGAATCAGCCTATTTGGATGTGTTTGAAAGCGAACCGCTCATTGAAACGTCACCTTTATGGCAATTGGATAATATTGTGATTACCCCCCATATTACTGGGATAGTTGAACACTTTATGCAAGAAAGTTTTAAAATCTTCTTTCCTAATTTACAGTCTTTTTTAGCTGAAGGTGTTTTAGTCCGAAATCAAGTTGATCCCCAAAAAGGTTATTAATCTAATAAAATAAAAGAAGCGCCCTAATTTAGTGAAAAACAAAAGCTTCACTAGTTTAGGGCGTTCCATTGTCTGATTAACTTCATTTTTTCCTATATAGGAGTATGAAGCATTTCAATAGGATGAAATAAATTTTATGCATAAAAAAGGCTTGGCTTTCGCCAAGCTTTTATTATTATTAAACACGTTCCACTAAACCTGATTTAAGTGCACGGGCAGAAACCCATACTTTTTTAGGTTGTCCGTCAACCATGATACGAACTTTTTGTAAGTTAGCACCAAAACGACGTTTGCTTGCATTTAATGCGTGAGAACGAGTGTTACCACTTTTAGCTTTACGACCTGTATAATAGCATTCTTTAGCCATTCTTGTTTCCTCCTTTTTTCAGGAGTCTGTGCTCCTCATAATCATACCGTAAAATTATAGCATTGCTGAAAGTAACTTGCAAGAGGAATTACTTAATCTTTTTCTCAAACCCTACTTAGCAACTAAAGGTTACCTAATCCTTAGGGATAGCTTGTCAGTCTGATAGGGGTTTGATAGACTTTAGCTATTGTCTAATGCTATAATTAACTAGAAAATAATTTATTAGTCTTATTCTTATAAGGAGGAAACCAACGTGGCTATTAAAATTCCAACTGAACAAGGTCAAATTACCTTAAGTAATGAAGTGATTGCGACAGTTGTTGGGGCAGCAGTAACTGATAACTATGGGGTTGTCGGTATGGTAAGTAAAAATTTACTCCGTGATAATCTAATTGAAATATTAAAAAAAGAAAACTACCAAAAAGGGATTGTTTTGACTCAAGAAAATGATTCTATCTCGGTGGATGTTTATATTTTGGTAACTTATGGCACGAAAATTTCTGTCATTTGTCGGAACATTCAGCAAACTATTAAATATAATGTTAATCGATTACTTGGATTTGAACCGAATTATGTCAATGTTCATGTTCAGGGAGTGAAACTCGATTCATAATTAAAGAGTTTCAGATAGAGGAGGATAATTCTTGGAAATTAAAACGATTAAAGCACCTGAGTTCAAAGGCATGATTCAAGCAGGTGCACAAAAATTAACTAATAATGTGGACTTAATAAATGCTTTAAATGTCTTTCCAGTTCCAGATGGAGACACAGGAACAAATATGAATATGACCTTTACTTCTGGTAATGATTATTTAGTGAAATCAACCGAAAGCCATGTAGGGCGTTTATCTGCTGTATTGGCTAAGGGCTTATTGATGGGAGCCCGGGGGAATTCTGGGGTGATTTTATCCCAAATTTTTAGAGGTTTTTCTAAAGCAATCGAAGATGAAGCTAGACTAGATAACCTATTATTTGCAAAAGCTTTTATTGGTGGGGTAGAGTCAGCCTATAAAGCAGTGATGAAGCCTGTGGAAGGGACCATCCTTACCGTTGCTAGAGAATCTGCCCTAGCTGGTCAAGCCAAGGCAGAAGAGACTGATAATATTATTGAAGTAATGGAAGCCATCGTAGCAACAGGTCAAGAAGCACTTGATTTAACGCCAGAACTTTTACCCGTTCTTAAACAAGTGGGGGTAGTCGATTCTGGTGGTAAGGGTTTATTAACGATTTATGAAGGTTTCTTAGCATATCTTAAAGGAGATCTAACTTCAGAAGATTTAGCGCAAGCTAATACCAGTCAGCATGCCCATGCAGTTTTTGATGAAGCCAATGAGAATCCAATCTCAATGGACGATATTACTTTTGGATATTGTACTGAAATTATGGTGCGGATTGGTGAGAATCCAACGACCAACAAGAATTTTGACTATGAAGGATTCCGCCAAACCCTGAACGAAATGGGAGACTCCTTATTAGTAGTGGCGGATGATGAAATTATTAAAGTCCATGTTCATACTGAAAACCCTGGTAAGGTCATGAAGTTAGGTCAAGAATATGGTGAACTAGTTAAAGTTAAAGTTGATAATATGCGTGAACAAGTGCGCGAATTAGAACGTAAAGAAGAAGCGATGCAATCCACGATTACAAAGATGCCTGATTTATCAGTTTTAGATCAAAAGAAGGTGGCTTTAGTAGCAGTGGCAGCTGGCCAAGGTCTAAAAGATATCTTCCAAACTTCCGGAGTTGATTATGTCTTAGAAGGTGGTCAAACCATGAACCCTTCGACGGAGGATTTTGTTAAGGCGATTGAACAATTGAATGCTGAATCAATTTTAATCTTACCAAATAATAAAAATATCATTATGGCAGCCAAGCAAGCTTGCCAAGTAATCGATAAACCAGCCAAAGTTGTTGAAACAACCTCAATTCCTCAAGGTTTAGCTAGTTTAATTGCTTTTAATCCAGAAATGTCCCTTGAAGAAAATCAAACGGCTATGACCGAAGCTTTAGAAGCGGTTGTTTCTGGCCAAATTACTTATTCAATTCGAGATACTGAAATTGACCAAGTTTCAATTAAAAAAGATGATTTCATGGGAATCGTTGACGGTAAAATTAAAGTATCAACGCCTAGCTTAGAACAGACTTTATTAGACACCATGCTAGCCATGCTAAATGATGACAGTGAAATCTTTACCATAGTGATTGGTCAAGATGGTGATGAAGCATTGGCTCATCAGGTTGCAGACCAAATCATGGCTGATTATGAAGATTTAGAAATTGATTTCTTACAAGGAGATCAACCCGTTTATCATTACATGTTATTTGTAGAATAGTCTTAGGCTGATTAAATAAGAAAGTAGGTAGCAGAGAATTTGTTACCTGCTTTTTAATTATAGGCATAGGGGGGCTATCAGAATGCCAACTACTTTAAATGATTCAATAGCAGTTTTGAAAGGAATCGGACCTAAGAGTGTCCAAGCCTTTGCTCAGTTGGGCGTGGTTACAATTGCAGATTTACTTTACCATTTGCCCTTTCGTTTTAATGATATTCAAGAGCGGCCCCTTGCTTCAATTCTGGATCAAGAGAAAGTCACACTAAAAGGACGGGTGATTACTCCCCCTGTGGTATCTTACTTTGGCCAAAGACGGAGTCGGTTAAGCTTTCGGTTAGAATTGGAAGACCATCAAGTGATTCAAGTGGTCTTTTTTAACCAACCCTACCTTAATAAGCAAGTGGCTTTAAGTGATGAGAAATCAATTTACGGTAAATGGGATCAAACACGACAGACTTTAATGGGAATGAAGGTCTTAAAGAAAACTGATAATATTTTCCAACCGGTATATTCTGCAACCAAGGGCTTGCGTCAAAGTTTAATTGTCCAAGCGATTAGCCAGGCTCTGGCAGAATATGGACCTTTAATTCCAGAAGCGGTTCCTAGTTTTTTGAATGAGCGTCACCAGCTTATGTCTAGTAGAGCAGCGCTTCAAGGAATCCACCAACCTCAAAGTTATAAACAATATGAAGCAGCCCGGCGTAAAATTATTTACCAGGAGTTTTTTGATTACCAATGGCAATTACAAACAGCCTCTTTTAACCACCGACAAGACAAAGGTCTTCAAGTTTATTATGATGTTGAGGTACTTAAAGATTTTATTAAGGAGTTACCCTTTGAATTAACCTCTGATCAGAAGAAAGCTGTTAATGAAATTTGCCTTGATTTACTGGCTCCATATGCGATGCGGCGGATGTTACAAGGGGACGTGGGATCTGGCAAGACGATTGTGGCCTTCTTGGCTATGGTAGCAGGGGTGATTGGAGGCTACCAGGTTGCCCTGATGGTTCCAACTGAGATTTTAGCTAAACAACATTATCAAAATTTTTGCAATCTTTTTCCGGATTTAGAAGATCAAACGGGTTTGCTAATTAGTCAGATATCAAGTAAAGAAAAAAATGAACTGCAACTGGGAATAAAAAAGGGCTTTCACCAAGTGATTATCGGTACCCATGCTCTAATACAAGATGCGGTTAGTTTTCATAAGCTGGGTTTGTTAGTGATAGATGAACAACACCGGTTTGGGGTAGACCAGCGTCAGTTGCTTTTAGATCAAAATCCTGGCTTAAACATCTTGCAAATGACGGCGACCCCGATTCCACGGTCCTTGGCTTTGTCGATTTATGGCGATATGTCTGTGTCCACAATCCAATCGCTGCCCTCAGGTCGTCAACCGATTCAGACCCGACTCGTTTCGGAAAAACAAGTGGATAAGCTATACCTACATATGCAAGAAATCTTAGCCAAAGAGCAACAAATATATTATGTATTACCAATCATTGATCAATCTGAACACTTGGACCAGGTGGAAAATGTTTTAAATGTTAAAGCTAAACTGGATCAAGTGTTCCCAGATTACCAGATTGAAATCTTGCATGGGCAAATGGCTAAGGACCAGCAAGCAAGAACAATGGCAGCCTTTAAAGCAAATGAAGCCCAAGTCTTAGTAGCCACAACTATGGTTGAAGTGGGGGTTGATGTTCCCAATGCGACGATGATGATTATTCAATCGGCGGAACGATTTGGGCTAGCCCAACTTCACCAATTACGTGGACGTGTCGGACGGGGCAACCAACCTTCGTTTTGTTATTTAATTGGGAATCCAACCACTGACCAAGGCAAGGCTAGGTTAAAAATTATGGTGGATGAAAGCAACGGCTTCCAAATATCTAAGGCTGATTTAAAAATAAGAGGCATGGGGGATGTTTTAGGGCGTCAACAAAGTGGCCTGCCTACTTTTAAGTATGCTAATATAATAGAAGATTCAGATAGTTTAAACCAAGCCCGTCAAGATGTAGCTTGGTGCTTGCAACATTATCAAGATTTGAATCAAAATGATCGAGAAATTTTAAATAGTTTAAATCAGAAGAGTCGGATTGAATTATAAGAAAGAGGATTATTTATGTATAAAATAGCAATCGACGCCATGGGGGGCGACAATGCACCAAAGGCTATTGTTGACGGTTGTTTACAAGCCCTGGCTAACTTTGACGATATTTCTTTAGAATTATTTGGTGATCAAGGTTCGCTTGAATCTCTGATTTCAAATCATGAGCGGATTAGTATCCACCATAGTCCGGATGTAGTGACAGGTGAGGATGAACCAGTAAGGGCCGTACGACGCAAGAAAGAGTCGTCCATGGTTATGGCGGCACAATCAGTTAAGGATGGTGTCAATCAAGCAATTGTTTCTGCGGGAAACACGGGTGCTTTATTAGCTTCTGGCCTTCTAGTCATTGGACGCTTAAAAAATATTGATAGACCGGGCTTAATGCCGATTGTACCAAGCCTATCTAGTGAACATCCCCAATTTATACTTATGGATGCCGGTGCCAATGCTGAGTGTAAACCGATAAATTTACATCAATTTGCTATTCTCGCTTCTTATTATAGTAAGCGTGTACTCGGTATTGAGTCACCACGCGTGGGACTCATTAATAATGGCACAGAAGCAGGCAAGGGAAGTAGTTTAACTAAAGAAGTATTTGAATTATTAGCATCTGAAGAAAGTATTAATTTCATTGGTAATATTGAAGCTAAGGACTTATTAACAGGTATTGTGGATGTGGCAGTAACCGACGGGTTTACAGGGAATGCTGTCTTAAAAACACTGGAAGGAACAGCTAAAGAATTTGCCAAATTCTTATCTAGAACTTTAAAATCAGGAAATTTACAAACTAAACTGGGTGGTTTAATGATTAAGTCGGCTCTTAAAGAGTCTATGGGTCAATTAGATGATACAAAACAAGGTGGGGCTGTCCTACTTGGAATTAAGCATCCTCTCATTAAAGCCCACGGTTCCTCTAACGCAGAAGCTTTTTATAATGCGATTCGACAAGCTCGTTTAGTCTTAGAGTCTGGTGCTATCGAAACTATGGCCCACCATTTTGAATAAAAAATAATTAAAAATATTAGAATCTAGTAGACAAACTATCATTTTACGTTTAAAATGTTTACTATTGGTAACACTATATTTTCTTATATGGAGGTGCGTGAATGTCTGAAAATCGCAGCACATTCGATATCGTTAAAGAAATGATTGTTGATCGTTTCGGAGTTAACGAAGGTTCTGTGACCGAAACAATGACCTTCGATGATCTAGGGGCTGATTCACTTGACGTAGTGGAGCTTGTCATGGAATTAGAAGATACTTTCAATATTCAATTTGAAGATGAAAAAATCGAGGCATTAAAAAATGTGGGTGACGCAGTGCGTTACATTGATGAATTAAAATAGATTTTAAGGAATACATGTATGGATAACACTGCTGACATATGTGAGTAGTGTTTTTTTGTTAAAAAGTACAGGAGGAGAATTAATGGAACAATCAGATATCTTATTAGAGATAAAAGATTTACATACTGGGTTCCGGATTCGTGATAAATTCTATGATGCGGTGGATGGTGTTTCCTTCACCTTACATAAGAATGAAAAATTAGCAATTGTAGGGGAATCTGGTTGTGGCAAATCCACGCTAGCTACATCGATTGTTGGTTTGCATGATCCCAAAAATACCCGACAAACTGGTCAAATACTATACAAGGGCAAGGATATTATTAATTATAGTGAAAGTGACTATTTAAAAATTCGTGGTCGTGAAATTGGGATGATTTTCCAAGATCCATTGGCATCCTTAAACCCATTAATGACCATTGGGGCTCAAATTGAAGAAGCCTTGTATTATCATACGGATTTTAATAAAGACCAACGAAAAGAAAGAACATTGGAATTATTAGACCAAGTTGGGATTGCTAATCCAAATCGGATGTATAAACAATATCCTCATGAGTTATCTGGTGGGATGCGGCAACGGGTTATCATTGCGATTGCTTTGGCAGCAAAACCGAATATTATTATTGCAGACGAACCAACCACTGCCTTGGATGTAACAATCCAAGCACAAATTTTGGACTTGTTAAACCAAATTCAAGAAGAAACTGAATCTGGGATTATTTTAATCACCCATGATTTAGGTGTGGTTGCAGAGACTGCTGATCGCGTTGCTGTAATGTATGCGGGTCAATTTGTTGAAATCGCTGAAGTACATGATTTATTTAATAATCCTAAACATCCATATACACGTTCTCTTTTACGTTCTATTCCGCAATCAAATGATATGGTCGATGATGAAACTGGAGAATTACACGTAATTCAAGGATCTGTTCCAAATATTACTAAAATGAAACGGACCGGATGTCGTTTTGCTGACCGGACGCCTTGGATTCCAGAACATGTTCATGAAGAAAATCCATCATTACATGAGGTAGAACCTGGACATTGGGTAAGATGTACTTGTCATGAACATTTCTATTTCCCAGATGAGGAGGCATAAGATGGCTGAAGAATTAATCACAGTTAAAAATTTAAAAGTCCATTATCCAATTCGGTCAGGCTTCTTCAATCGGATTACTGATTACGTTTATGCCGTTGATGGCGTAGATCTTCACTTTGAAGAAGGAAAAACCTACGGTCTTGTAGGTGAATCTGGTTCTGGTAAATCAACGATAGGTAAAGCTATTATTGGTTTAGAAAAAATCACCGACGGTCAAATTTTCTATAAAGGCGAAGAAGTATCAAAACAAGCGCGTAAACGTCGGTCTGAATACCGTCAAAATGTTCAAATGATCTTCCAAGATGCCATGTCATCATTTAATCCCAAACGCCGGATTATAGATATCATGTCTGAACCTTTACGGAACTTCACTAATATGACGGCGGCAGAAGAAAAGAAACGATCCATTGAATTGTTGGAAATCGTTGGTTTAACTGAAGATGCTCTTTACAAGTATCCCCATCAGTTCTCTGGTGGTCAACGGCAACGGATTGGGGTTGCTCGGGCAGTAGCCTTGAATCCTAAATTAGTGATTGCCGATGAACCGGTTTCAGCCCTAGACTTGTCAGTACAAGCCCAAGTACTTAACTTTATGAAACAGATTCAAGATGAATTTAATGTTTCATATCTATTTATCTCTCATGACCTCGGTGTTGTAAAGCACATGTGTGATGAGATTGCGATTATGTACCGGGGACGTTTCACTGAATACGGCGATAGTGATGAGATTTATCATAATCCTCAACATATTTATACACGTCGTTTGCTTTCTGCTATTCCTCAAATTGATCCTAATATGCGTGAAGAAAATAAACGGATTCGTCAAGAAGTTGAAACTGAATTCCATGCTGAAGGTGCTCAATTCTTCTCACCAGAAGGTCGTGTTTATGATCTTCAAAGTCTAAATGATAACCACAAAGTGGCATTGAATGACATGTCAATTATTCAAGAAGGGGGAATTTAGTTATGTGGAAAACAATATTAAGACGGTTAATCCTGATGATTCCACAAGTCTTTCTTTTGAGTATTGTGGTCTTTATCCTTGGTTCATTGATGCCTGGGGATGCCTTGACTGGTTTAATTGATCCAACTATCTCAGCAGCTCAAATTGAAGCCATGCGCGAATCACTCGGTTTAAATAAATCATGGCCTGAACGGTATATTGATTGGATGACCGCTGCCTTCCATGGTGACTTTGGTCGTTCATGGTCACAAAAAATGCCCGTGACCCAAGCAATCGGACAACGGATCGTGCCAACCGTTTCCTTGTCACTCTTTATGACAATTATTACTTATGCTGTGGGACTTCCGCTTGGATTATTAGCCGGCCGGTATCAAAATACATTCTTTGACCGTGTAGTTAATATTTATAACTTCTTTACATATGCCATTCCGTCTTTTGTTGCCGGTCTACTTATGTTATGGATTTTCGGTTATACCTTAGGATGGGTACCTACTCGGGGTACTGTTGGTTCAGGTCTTGAACCTGGAACCATGCAATACTTTCTTTCTCGTTTGCACCACATGATTCTACCTGCTGTTACGATTGGATTATTAAGTACGACGGGGATTATCCAGTACTTACGTTCAGGGGTTATTGATGCTAAGTCACAAGATTATGTGAGAACTGCCCGGGCTAAAGGGGTGCCTGAAAGTACAATTTATAGTCGTCATATCTTCCGAAATTCAATCTTACCAATTGCTCAAGGAATGGGGTACACCATTACGGGATTGATTTCAGGGTCAGTTATTACAGAACAAATCTTTACTTATCAAGGAATGGGGCAATTATTTATTACTTCTATTACTGGACGTGACTTTGCTGTCATGACCACCTTGGTCTTGTTATTTGGATTTATGACCCTATTAGGAACCTTACTCTCAGATATTATTATGATTTTCGTGGATCCACGAATTAGAATTCGATAGGAGGTATATAACAATGGAAATGAATCCTCAAGAACCAGTTCCAGTTGAAGAACAAGTCGTTGGTCAATTGGAAGAATTTGAATCCAAACCACCTATGGGACTCGAAGTGATTGTTCGTGAATTCTTACATGATAAGGTGGCTATGTTTTCACTGTTTATTTTAGTTGCAATTGTACTATTTGCTTTTATTGCACCATTCTTTATGGATGAAACAAAGGCCCAAGTTGTTAACTTATTTGGACGTTATAAAGAACCCGGTGTGGATGGTTATCTACTTGGTTCCAATGAAGGGGGTCAAGATATTTTGACCTTACTCGTAATTGGTACCCGTAATTCCTTGTTTATTGGTTTCATGGTGACCATTTTCACTTCAGTCATTGGGATAGCTATTGGGATTATGGCTGGGTATTACGGTGGTATCGTAGATGATATCGTAATGCGTATTATCGACTTCTTGATGGTGCTACCAATTATGATGATTATCATTGTAATTGTAACCATTATTCCTCGTTTTAATATGTGGACCTTAATCATCCTGCTTTCTGCCTTTTATTGGGTAGGGAATGCACGTCTTTTCCGGACTGCAACCTTATCTGAAGGTTCGAAAGATTATGTTTCGGCATCCAAAACGATGGGTACCCGGGATTGGAAGATTATGTATATGGAAGTTATGCCTAACTTATCTTCATTAATTATTACATATTTGACCTTGAACTTTGCAGGAAATATTGGTGTGGAAACTGGACTTTCTTTCCTAGGTTTTGGTCTTCCATTCGGGACACCTTCACTAGGTACTCTCATCTCGACTGCATCAAATCCTGATGTTATTCAAAATAAATGGTGGGTATGGTTACCAGCTGTTATTTTAATCCTAGTTCTAATGTTATCTATATCTTATATTGGTCAAGCAATGCAAAGAGCATTCGACTCAAGACAACGGATTGGATAATTTATAGTTATCAGAAAAGTCTGACAGTAATTAACTGTCAGGCTTTTTTTGATTGAACAGGTTATCATTCGATTAATAAAATTTGAAAAAAATTAGTTGAATTGTAAAACATTTAATTATAAACAATAATTTTTAATTATTTTTTTACCTTTATAATATTGATTTAATATAGTTTCTTATATAAAATTTTTATTAAAATTTATGAGAGAATTTTTTGAAAAAAGTGACCTTTATGTTATAATTTACTTAATAAATTTCAATGTCCTTATCATTATTAAGGAAAAGAAAGATGGAGGAATTACATGAAAAAATCACTTATCAAGTCATTTGCCGCCAGTACGGCAGTTTTATCCTTGGTAGCTAGTCTAAGTCCATTGGCGTTAAATCACGTGGCAGCCCAAGAAGATGCTAAAATTTTTGACTCAAAAGTTGAAAATAAAGGAGATGCCATTGAAGGCGGTGACTTGAAATACGCGGTTATGTCTGGCTCAACTTTTGCTGGTGTGTTCAATAGCATGTTTTATTCAGATTCTACTGACTCTCAAGTAATTTCAATGTTTAACCCAGGAATTATTGGTTATAACGAAAACTTTGAAGTCGATTCATCAGGATTTGCTGATATTGATATTGATCAAGATAACAAGCAAGTGACGATTACTATTCCTAAGGATCAAAAATGGGATGATGGTGAACCGATTACCATCGATGACGTTATTTTCCCTTACTATGTAATTGGTCATAAGGACTATGCTGGTATTCGTTATGGGGCTGACTATGAAAATGTTGAAGGTATGGAAGAATACCACAATGGTGAAAGCGAAGAAATTTCTGGTCTTGAACGCGTGGATGACTATACATTAACGGTTCATTACAAAGAATTTTCTCCATCTATGCTTCAAGCCGGAGGGGGAATCTCAGCTTATATGGAGCCTGAACATATCTTTAAAGACATTGAAGTTAAAGATATGGAAGATTCTGAACCAGTTCGGAAGATGCCAGTTGGCTTTGGCCCATTCAAGGTTGAATCAATTACACCAGGTGAAGCCGTAAAATTTGTTAGAAATGATAATTACTATAAAGATCTAGCTGCAGTCGATTCTGTGACTATGGAAATTGTAAACCCATCAACCATCGTTGCAGAGTTAAAAGCTGGTCATTATGACGTGGCATCTTTACCATCTGATCAATATGAAACCTTTAAAGATGCTAAAAACTTTAAAACCTTAGGTGTCTTGGCTAATACCTATACTTATATCGCCTTTAAGTTTGGTACTTGGGATGATGAAAAGGGCGAAATTAAGATGGACGATTCTAAAATCGTAAATAATAAAGCCTTACGTCAAGCCATGGCTTATGCTATTGATAATGCAGCGGTAACCCAAGAATTTTATCAAGGTATTCGGATTGCAGCTAACTCACACATTACCCCTAACTTCAAAGATTACAATAATCCAGATCAAAAGGGCTATGAATTTAATCCTGATAAAGCAAAACAACTTTTAGCTGATGCAGGCTTTAAAGACACAAATAACGATGGCTTCGTAGAAGATCCAAATGGCAATGAATTTACCCTTCATTTTGCTTCAATGTCTGGTGGCGAAACAGCAGAACCATTGGCTCAATATTATATCCAATCTTGGCAACAAGTTGGAATCCATGTTGAATTAACCGATGGCAAACTTATGGAAATGAATTCCTTCTATGATCGTATTCAAAATGATGATGAAAATATTGATATTTATCAAGCAGCCATGGGTGTTGGGGGTGATCCTAATCCACGTGGTTTATGGGGTCGGTCAGAACCATTTAACTATGCTCGTTGGGGTTCTGGAGAAAACGACAAGTTCTTAGAACAAATGTCTTCACCAGAGGCTTTTGATGCTAAGACTCGTCAAAAAATGTATTATGATTGGCAAAAATACATGATGGAAGAAATTCCTTCTATTCCAACTATGTTCCGTCAAGAATTAACAGCCGTGAACAATCGGGTAAGTAATTGGGATATTACTATTGGTAATGATCTAGAATGGTCACAAGTAAAACTATTAGCGGATAGTCCAATTGCTGAGTAAAAAAATAGATACGATAGAAACAAGAGGTCTTAAAAAGCCTCTTGTTTTTGTTTTAAAATTTGATTTTTTCTCATTAAATGTGTTTTTATTTAAGTAAAATTCTTTTTTTAGGATAAAAAAACGATTTAATATTAAAAAGAAATTAAAAAAAGGACTTGAAATTTTAAGTTTTTATTTTTATAGGTATTATAATTTTATATTAATTTTAAATGAGAAGGGGAAACAAAATGAAAAAGACCTTATTGAAACCAATGTCAGCTGTTCTGGCACTTTTATCTGTTATTCCTAATATTAATCTTGCAAGTGTTCTAGCTGAAGGAGATGCACCTACATTCTCAACTGATGTAAAACATGAGGGTGAAGCGATTGAAGGTGGAATTTTAAAACAAGCTTTAGTTTCTGATACGACTTTCCCAGGTGTCTTCAACAATATGTATTATTCTTCAAATCCTGATATTGCAGTCATTAACTTATTCGCTGAGTCTTTATTCGGGTATGATGAAAACTTTACCATCGATAACTCAGGTTTTGCTGATGTTGAATTTAATAAAGATGATAAAACAGTAAAAATTACTATTCCTGAAGGGGTTAAATGGCATGATGGTGAGGACGTAACCATTGATGATGTAATCTATCCTTACTATGTTGTAGGGAATAAAGACTACACTGGAATTCGTTATGGTGAAGATTTCATGAACGTCGAAGGTATGGAAGAATATCATAATGGGGATGCTGAAGAAATTTCAGGTCTAGAACGTGTGGATGATTATACTTTAGTAGTCCACTATAAGACTTTCTCTAACTCAATGTTACAAGCCGGTGGTGGCGTTTCTGCTTATATTGAACCAGAACATATCTTTAAAGATATTCCAATTGCTGAACAAGAAGATTCAGATGCAGTTCGTTCCAACTTAGTTGGTTTTGGTCCGTTCAAGGTAGATAAAATCACTCCTGGTGAAGCGGTAACCTTTGTACGTAATGATGATTACTATCGTGGTGCACCAGCTCTTGACGGAGTTACAGTAGAAATTGTTAACCCATCAACAATTATCCAAGAGATGAAAGCCGGAAACTATGATATCGCCTCATTACCAGCTGACCAATATGAAACCTTCAAAGACGCTAAGAACTTTGATGTTTTAGGTCAAGTTTCAAATGCTTATACTTATATCGGCTTTAACTTAGGTACTTGGGATGAAGAAAAAGGCGAAGTAGTTTACGATGATACTAAACTGACTGCTAACAAGGCTCTTCGTCAAGCTATGGCTTATGCTATGGATAATGATGCTGTTGGTGCTGAATTCTATCATGGCCTCCGTATGAATGCGAATTCTCATATTCCTTCATTCTTCAAGGATTACAACAACGCTGACCAAGAAGGTTACCATTATGATCCAGAAAAAGCTAAACAATTGTTAGCAGATGCTGGTTTTGTTGATAAAAATGGGGATGGATTCGTTGAAGATCCAGATGGAAATGAATTTACTCTTCATTTTGCTTCAATGTCTGGTGGTGAAACTGCAGAACCATTGGCTCAATATTATATCCAAGCTTGGCAACAAGTGGGTATTAAGGTTGAATTAACTGATGGTAAATTAATGGAAATGAACTCCTTCTATGAACGTGTTGAAGCCAACGATGAAGGTATTGATGTTTACCAAGGTGCTTTTGGTACTGGTGGTGACCCTAACCCAACAGGTCTATGGGGCCGTAATTCTCCATTTAACTACACTCGTTTTGCTTCTGAAGAAAATGATAAATTATTGGCTGCCATTAACTCAGACGAAGCCTTCGATAAAGACTTCCGTGTGAAAGCTTTCAATGATTGGCAAGCATACTTCATTGATGAAGTGCCAGCTATCCCAACCTTATTCCGTCAAGAATTAACTGCGGTAAACAAACGGGTGAGTCAATATGATATCAAGACTGGTTCTGACTTAGAATGGTCTGAAATTAAATTATTATCTGACAAACCACAAGCTGAATAATTCTCTACTAAATTTGAAAGGATGGACAGAAAGTCTATCCTTTTTTTGTGCCATTAAATAATCCATATCTTCATTAGCATAAGTTTCAAAGCTAACAATAGTCCTTCATTATGGAATATACTTTGCTTGACTTAGCTAAGTAGGGTAAAATAAAGAACAGAGAATTGAGGGATATCATGGAAAAAATCGCAGATATAATTCAAAAAAATACTGGGATAACATTTACTAATATAGAAATCTTACAAACAGCTTTTTGTCACACTTCTTATGCCAATGAGCATGCTAAAGAAAAATTGAAAGATAATGAGCGTCTAGAGTTTCTCGGTGATGCGGTCCTGGAATTAATTACTTCTGATTTTCTTTTTAATACCTATCCCGATAAACCAGAAGGACAGTTAACCCGGATGCGTGCTCAACTAGTTAAAGAGCCTTCCTTAGCTTTGGTTGCACGTAAATACCAATTGGACCAATTGATTCAATTAGGGAAGGGTGAAGAGGCTTCAGGCGGACGATTCCGGGATTCTATTGTGTCAGATGCTTTTGAAGCCTTTTTAGGTGCGATATATCTAGACCAAGGTTTTGCACGAGTGACAGAATTTTTGCAACAAGCTTTGTTAAAACCCCATCTTCAAATTATTAAAGTGATTAACATTGATTATAAAACTCTTTTTCAAGAAAAAGTTCAGAGCCAAGGACCCGTTAATATTGATTACCGTCTTATTAAGGAAGAGGGACCGGCCCATCACCGTCTCTTTGTAGTGGCCCTCTATCTTGATGATCAATTAGTAAGTCAAGGACAAGGGTATAGTAAGAAATCCGCTCAGATGGCAGCCGCTGAGGCGGCATTAGAAGCGATGGACGAGAAAGGTAAATTGTAAGTATGCACTTAAGTAGAGTTGAAATGACCGGCTTTAAATCTTTTGCGGACAAGACGGTGATTGAATTTGACCAAGGAATGACTGCAGTGGTTGGGCCAAATGGGTCAGGAAAATCTAATTTATCTGAAGCCATTAGGTGGGTCTTAGGAGAACAATCTGCTAAGTCCTTACGAGGCAGTAAGATGGAAGATGTTATTTTTAATGGAACCCAAGACCGTAAAGCAGTCAATATTGCTAAAGTAACCTTGGTCTTGAATAATGAAGACCATTATCTTGATTCGGATTATAGTGAGATTGCTATAGCTCGCTCTTATAATCGAAATGGCGATTCTTCCTATACTATTAATAATGAAACTGTGCGTTTAAAAGACATTGTTGACTTGCTTCTGGACTCAGGTCTAGGGAAAAATTCTTTTTCAATTATTTCCCAAGGTCAAGTAGAACAAATCTTTTTAAATAAACCCGAAGAAAGACGGACCATTTTTGAAGAGGCCGCAGGCGTTCAAAAATATCAATACCGCAAGAATGAAGCTGAGCGTAAACTAACAAAATCCCAGGACAATTTAAACCGGGTAAAAGATATTATTCATGAATTAAAGCAACAGTTAGACCCTTTGGCCAAGCAAAAAGATAAAGCCCTAATCTATTTAGAAAAAAGTCAGATATTAAAAGAATTAGAAATTTCCTTGTATAGTCTGCAGATAAAGTTAGCTAAAAATCAATGGGCTGAATTTGAAAGCCAATTAAAAGCTATCAACTTGGTTCTTAATCAACTAGAAGCAGATATTCAAACTTTGCAAAATGGGATTAAAGATGATAAAGACCAGTTAGAAACGATGACTCAGACGATAGAGGCTACTCGGCATGAGTATTTTGAAAGTTCCCAAAAGAAACAAGCTCTAGAAAGTCAGATTCAAATTCTTCAAACGAAAATTTCAAACCTTGGTGACCGCCAAGCAGATCGTCAAGCGAATTTCGACAAAGAAGAAGCCAGTAATTCCCAGTTAATTGAAAAACGCCAAGAGTTAATTCAAAAACGGAATGACTTAGAAAGTATATTGGCAGACTTACATACTAAATTAGAACCTTTAAACCAAGATTATTTAGCTTTGACCGGAGATCAAAGCCAGGTTTCAGACCAGTTACGGAATGAAATTTTTCAAATCTATCAATCAGAAGCGGATTATAAGAATAAAATACAACAATATAAACAGGAAGTTGAAGGAATTGAAGTAAAGAATCAATCTTTCCAGACTAGGCTGGATGATATAAAAGCAGCAAAGGCTCAACAGGGTGAACAAATTACGGCTGAAGAGAGTAAATTGCACCAACTTGAAGCGAAAGAAATTACTTATCGAGAGAAAATTCAAGCAAGTCAAGCTAATTATCAAAGCCTAAAACAAGCCCAAGCTAAAAAAATAAAAGACTACGAAGATTTCTTACAAAAGTATCGGCAAAATAAAAGCCAAGAACAACACCTAAGTCAGATGCAAGTTCAATATGTGGGCTTCTATGCTGGGGTGAGGGCAGTTATGCAGGCCCAAAGCCAATTAGATGGGATTCATGGGACTTTAGCTGATTTAATTCAAGTTGAAGCAAGCTATCAAATTGCCATCGATACAGCTCTCGGGGCTGGCTTACAAAATATTGTTGTTACTAATGATCAAGCAGCAGGTCAGGCAGTTGCTTACCTAAAAAAACAAAAAGCAGGCCGGGCAACCTTCCTACCCTTAAGTAATATTCGGAGTCGTTCCTTAGCCAGTCATTTATATCAAACTGCCCAGCGCAGTCAGGGTTTTGTTGATATTGCGAGTCAACTCGTAAAGACGGATGACCAATATCGTGCCATTATTGAAAGTCAATTGGGTACTACTGTTGTGGTGGATACCCTAGCAAATGCACAAAATCTAGCTCGAGCTCTAAACCAAAAGATTCGGATTGTCACCCTTGAAGGTGAAATGATTCAAGCGGGTGGGGCGGTTACAGGAGGACGAAATAAGAATCGTCAAGAATCGGTACTCGAAAGAGAAGGACAGTTAAAAGCAATAAAAAGTCAAAACCAAAAAGATTCTGAAAAGCTACAAGTATTAGACCGAGAAAACCAAGCATTAAATCAGAGCTTAAAAAACTTAGAAACTGAATACAACCAAAATCGTCAGCAATTACAGGAAACCTCGCTAGAATTGCAGTATTTAAAACAAAGTTTAGCCCAGAAACAGGAAGAATTTCAGCGATTAGGTGACCGACAAATTATTCTTGAGGATGAATTCCAACAAGCAAGCATTACCTTGAAAGAAGATAAAGCCGCCTTACTAGAGGCGCAAGAAAAATTAAAGCAAGTTCAAGTTGAAAGCCAACAATTACAAGCTCGATTGCAAAAATTTAATTCTAGTCAAGAAGATAGACAAAATAAAGCGCAAGTACTGAACCAGGATATTTTTCAATTAAAAACTGATATTAATTTAAAAGAATACGATTTAGACCAGGTAAATGCGCAACTGAAACAATTAGAACAAGAATTGCAAGCTTTCTTACAGACTCAAAGCCAATTTAAAGCTCAAGAAGCAAGTTACCAAGCCAATCTAATGAGTTTAAAAGAAGATTTAGCTCAGCAAGAAGCAGATTTAGCTCAGTATCAGGACGTATCTGACCAATTACCAGAGGAGTTAGAAAGTATGCGGCAGGAACGGAAAGCACTGAGTCAGACCATACGTGAGGCAGAATCTCAGTTACAGACACTCTTGCAGGATAATCAAGCTAAATTTAAAGAACAAGCCCGCTTAGAAGCAAGGATTGATCAAATTCAGGTGACGATTGATAACCAACTCTTATACCTAAACCAAGAGTATCAATTGTCCTTTGAAGCGGCCCAAGAATTATCTAAACCGGTTGAAGATGAGAAGGCTGTTTTAGCGACGATTAAGCAACTTAAAGTGGATATTCAAAGCTTGGGTCCGATTAACTTAAATGCGATTGAAGACTATGACCAGCTAGCAGATCGTTATGATTTGTTAGTCGAACAAGAGGAAGATCTATTAGCAGCCATGGCTCAATTACAAGAGACCATGGATGAAATGGATCAAGAAGTCATTAAACGCTTTGGACAAACCTTTAAAGTCATTAATGAACAGTTCCAATTGACCTTTAGACGGCTTTTCTCTGGAGGTCAAGCCCAATTAGAGTTGACCCAACCAGATAACCTATTAACTACGGGTGTAGACATAATCGCCCAGCCACCCGGCAAGAAAAAACAACATTTAGCCTTGTTATCAGGTGGTGAGAGAGCTTTGACGGCTATTGCCTTGTTATTTGCCATCTTAGAAGTCAAACCAGTTCCATTTGTGATTTTGGACGAAGTAGAAGCAGCCTTAGATGATGCCAATGTCTTTCGCTATGGTGAATATATTCAAAGTTTTACCGACCAGACTCAGTTCATTGTCATTACCCATCGGAAGGGAACCATGGAATCGGCGGATGTTTTATACGGAGTGACTATGGAGCAATCTGGGGTTTCTAAGCTAGCCTCAGTTAAATTAACCGAAGCAATAGAAGAAATACAAGAAAGAGGAACTCGCTAAATGATAAAATTAATCGCTATCGATCTTGACGGCACCTTGGTCAATGATCAAAAAGAAATACCTTTAGAAAATATTAAAGCTATCCACCGCGCTCAAGCGGCAGGAGTTCGGGTGGTGCTCTGTACGGGCCGCCCATATACAGCAGTAAAACCCATAGTTGATCAATTAGGCTTTACTGATCATGATTTGGTTGCTGTCTTTAATGGGGGGCAGATTCGTAAAGCTGTGTCGGGCCAGGTTCTTAGTGAGAAAACAATTAGTCAGGCAGATATGCTTCGTTGGTATGCTGAAACTGAACGCTTACAAATCCCTTTTAATATTATTGATTCGGATTGGGTATACGAACCCGCTAGCTATCCTGAAGGTCATCCTTCGTTTTATGTGGGTAAGGTCTCGTCAGCACCAGCAACCCATGCAGATTTTAATCAATTTGCTGCTGACCACCGCTTTAATAAATTGGTAGTGACAGTTGAAGCAGATTATTTAGAACAACAGTTAGGAAAAATGGATCCAGACTTGATGGCAGAGTTTTCCCTCTCACGGTCATATCCCTTCCAATTAGAAATCATGGCACAGGGGATTGATAAAGGTTATGCCTTAGACCAGCTAAGCCAGGTTTTAAATATCGATACCGCTGATATGGTTGCAATTGGAGACCAGCTCAATGATTTGGCTATGATTGAAAAAGCCGGTCATGGGGTAGCAATGGGGAATGCAGAGCCAGAAATTAAAGCTTTAGCGGAATACATCACTGATACTAATAATAATGCTGGAGTCGCCAAAGCAATTGACTATTACTTACAAAAAGAAAAGGAGTAAATCAATGGGATTATTTGATCGTATTAAACGCGCCTTTACTGGGGAAGATCCAATTGTCAAAGAAGAAAGTAAACAAGAAGAAGTTGTTTTAGAGAAATATGACAAAGGGATGGAAAAGACTCGCAAAAATTTTTCAGACCGGATAGCTGATTTATTTACTGGTTTTAGAGAGTTGGATGAGGAATTCTATGAAGACCTTGAAGAAACCTTGATTTCAGCTGATGTTGGCTTTAATATGACCATCGCTTTAACCGATGCGATTCGAGATGAAATTGAAGCTCAGAATGTATATAAAGGTGAAGATGTTAAACGGGTTATGATAGAAACCATGGTTAAGGTCTATGAAGACCATGAGCATGAAAATGTCATTTTAAATGAAAATCCCGATGGCCCAACCGTGATTCTTTTTGTGGGGGTTAATGGGGTAGGTAAAACCACCTCTGTTGGCAAGATTGGCTATCAATTAAAGGAATCCGGCAAAAAAGTAATTATGGCGGCAGCAGATACCTTTAGAGCTGGTGCAGTGGAACAGCTGAGTGTGTGGGGGCAACGGTTAGATATTCCGGTCGTGACTGGGATTGACCAAGGTGACCCCGCTTCGGTGGTCTTTGATGCAGTGAAAGCTGCCAAAGAAGGAAATTATGATTATTTACTAGTTGACACTGCAGGACGTCTGCAAACCAAAGCAAATCTGATGCAAGAACTGGCCAAGATTAAACGAATTATTGAGCGAGAAAATCCAAATGGGGTTCAAGAAGTTCTCTTGGTCCTTGATGCAACGACTGGTCAAAATGCCTTAATCCAAGCCAAACAATTCAATGAAGCCACCGAAATTACGGGCCTAGTCCTTACTAAACTAGATGGTACAGCCAAAGGGGGCGTCATTCTTTCCATTCGTTATGAGTTGGATATTCCCGTTAAATTTATCGGATTAGGTGAAGGTGCTAATGACTTGCAACCATTTAATGCAGAAGAATATATGTTTAACCTCGTTAAAGGAGTCATCGAAAAAAAATAAAACTGATTCAGGGTTTACCCGAATCGTTTAGCCTTAAAAGCAACTTCTATCCTGCTTTTGAGGTTTTTTGTTTGGAAGTTTTTATAAATAGAATAAGTACTAGCTTAATATTGTTGTAGGCCTTGGTAAATGGTACACTATATAAGACCTATCTTTTTTAACAAAAGAAATTAAGTTCCTAGGAGTTGAGCTAATGTCCATCGAGAAGACAATCTGGTTAACTGAACTTTTTGATATTTATAAATCTTTATTAACTCAGAAGCAGGCCCAGATGTTAGCTCTTTATTATGAGGAAGATTATTCCTTATCAGAAATTGCAGAACATTATGGAATTAGCCGCCAAGCTGTGAGGGATAGTCTAAAACGGGGCGAGTCCGCCTTAAGTGATTATGAGGAGCAACTAAAGATTCATCAGAAAAGACAGTTACGGCAAGAACTTTTAAATCAATTGTTAAATGAAGACAACCAATCTATTATTGAGGCCATACTGGACCTAGATAATGATCGTATTTCGTAAGATAAAGGAGCGTATTTATGGCATTTGAAGGACTATCCGAACGCCTGCAAGGTGCAATCTCATCCGTTGGTAAGGGTGGGAAAATTTCAGAAGCAGATTTAAGACAAATGATGCGGGAAATTCGTTTAGCTTTATTAGAAGCTGACGTAAATTTCAAAGTAGTTAAAAAATTCGTAAAGCAAGTCAATGAAAGAGCCCTAGGCTCTGATGTATTAAAATCTTTATCACCTGCTCAACAAGTGGTTAAAATTGTTGATGAGGAATTGACTGACCTTATGGGGGGCGAACGTGAACCCTTAAATATGGCAAGTCAACCACCAACCGTTATGATGATGGTTGGGCTTCAAGGGGCTGGTAAAACCACTACAGTCGGTAAATTAGCTAAATATATTACTGAAGAGCTAGGCAAGAAGAAACCTCTCCTTGTGGCTGGGGACGTTTACCGGCCGGCAGCGGTTGACCAATTAAAGACTATTGGTCAGCAGTTAGGTTTTGAAGTCTATGATGAAGGAACCCAAGTCAGCCCAGTCGAGATTGCCAAACGTGCGCTTGACCAAGCAAAACTAAATGGCAATCAAGTTGTTATTATTGATACGGCCGGTCGTCTTCATGTAAATGAAGAATTGATGGATGAATTACGTAATATTAAAGCAGCTGTCAATCCAGATGAAATTCTTTTAACGGTTGATGCGATGACAGGGCAAGATGCGGTGAATGTGGCTGATGCCTTTAACGAAGCCTTGGACATTACGGGTGTAGTTATTACTAAATTAGATGGTGATACCCGGGGTGGGGCAGCCTTATCTATCCGGTCTATTATTGATAAACCGATTAAGTTTACTGGACAAGGTGAAAAATTAGACGCCCTTGAACCATTTTATCCAGACCGGATGTCAAGTCGGATTCTGGGTATGGGCGATATGATGACCTTGATTGAAAAAGCCCAAAAGGACTTTGATGAAGCTGAAGCTGAGAAAATGGCTGGCAAGATCAAAGATGCTTCCTTTGATTTTAATGACTTTGTGGCCCAAATGGACCAAGTGAATAAAATGGGATCAATTAAAGATATTATCAAGATGATTCCAGGTATGAATAAAATCCCTGGACTTGACGAGTTTGATGTTTCTGAAAAAGAAATGTTACGGGTTAAGGCCATTGTCCAATCAATGACGCCCTATGAACGGGAAAATCCTGATGAAATTTCCCAAAGTCGACGGCGACGGATTGCTAAGGGGTGTGGCTTAGACCTTCAAGCGGTTAATCAACTAATCAAACAATTTAATCAAACCCGCCAAGTGATGAGTCAAATGTCTAATGGTAAGATGTCAGGTATGAATAAGATGATGAAGCGGATGCAAGGAGGACAAGCAGGGGGGATTGGTGGAGGCTTCCCTGATATGGGTCCAATGATGACGCCAGAACAAGCGGCTAAACAAAAAGAAGAAAAGAAATTACGGAGGATGTTGAAGAAAAAGAAAAAAAGATAAAATAATGAAGGGACTGTTCCAATGTAGGGCCAGTCCCTATACTATTCATTTGATTTTTATGACAATGTAATACATTAAAGTCCGAATAATTCTTAAAATTTCATTAAAATCTATCAAAAAAGCATAGGATTAAGCCTAGCTATAAGGTAGAATAAGGGAGTAATAATAAGAAAGAAAGGGATGCAAGCATGAAAAAATTTTTGGTGCTTCAGTCTGACTTTGGATTAGACGATGGTGCGGTAGCAGCCATGTATGGGGTGGCATATTTTACGGCCCCTGAAATTACGATTCATGATCTAACTCATGGGATTGAACCGTATAATATTTTTCAAGGCTCTTATCGTTTGTTTCAGGCCTTGACTTATTGGCCTAAAGGGAGTGTTTTTGTATCAGTGGTTGACCCAGGTGTTGGGTCACAACGTAAATCAATCATGGCTAAAACTAAATCAGGTCATTATGTCGTGACCCCAGACAATGGGACCTTATCTCATATTGCAAAATATGTGGGCCTTGACCAAGTACGTCAAATTGATGAGGCAGTTAACCGCTTGCCACATTCCCAAGACTCACATACTTTTCATGGTCGAGATGTATATGTCTATAATGGTGCCTTACTCGCTCAAGATAATGCTTTTTTTGAAAGTTTACCAAATCAATTAGATTTGAGTGAGTTAACTTATTTGGATCTAGTTGATCCTGTAGTGAGTGAAGAGGGTATCCAGGGTACCATTGATATTTTAGATATCCGTTTTGGTTCTCTGTGGACCAATATCCCCTTAGAAACACTACAAGCAAATAATATCCATCAAGGAGATTATTTAGAAATAGTCATTAAAGAACATGGTCAAGAGCGTTACCGGGAACAAGTTCTATTTGGACGATCTTTTGCTGCAGTCGCAATTGGTAGACCGATTGCTTATGTTAATTCTTTAATCCGTCTAGCCCTGGGAATTAATCAAGGTAACTTCGCTTTAGGATATAAAATTGGTACGGGTAATCAATGGACTATTCATGTAAAAAAGTAAAAGGAGCTTAAATTATGCAAAATTCAAATAATAATTCAAAATTCTCATTAACTTCAATTGTTGCAATTGGAATTGGTGCAGCTGTATTTTTTATTTTAGGTCGTTTCTTATCAATCCCAACCGGTATACCTAACACAAATATTGAAACAACTTATCCATTTTTGGCTTTAATTTCAGCGATTTATGGACCAATTGTTGGCTTTTTTGTGGGCTTTATTGGCCATACTATTAAAGACTTCCTTACGTTTGGTCCTTGGTGGTCATGGATTATCTGTTCTGGTTTAGCTGGTTTAGGCTTTGGTTTAGTTAGTCGTAAATTGAAGATTAACCAAGGTCAATTCAATAAAACCGATATAATAAAATTTAATATAGGCCAAGCCATCGTAAATTTAGTGACTTGGGCATTAGCAGCACCCGTATTAGATATCCTTGTCTATTCTGAACCTGCCAATAAGGTTTTTACCCAAGGAATTGTATCTGGACTTGCTAATTTAATTGCCACAGGGGTCCTCGGAAGTATATTGTTAGCTGCTTATGCTAAAACCCGGGTTTCTTCTGGTTCACTAGATAAGGAATAGTCCCTTATGGAGGCAAGACCAACCGCACTTCCAGTGATTGAATTTGATAATTTTTCCTTTAAATATGATGCTCAAGCTAAACCTACCCTTTATAATTTGAACTTTGCCATTTATCCGGGAGAGAAGGTCATTATCCTAGGGCCTTCGGGCTCGGGCAAATCAACCTTGGGACAATGTTTAAATGGTCAAATCCCTAATACCTTTCCAGGAACCATGGAAGGTGATATTCGGATCCAAGGGCATTCCATTAAGAATGCCTCTATTTTTGATTTGTCCTTAGAAGTAGGTTCAGTTCTACAAGATACCGACCATCAATTTGTCGGCCTAACGGTGGCAGAAGATATGGCCTTTTCTTTGGAGAACGATCAAGTGAATCAAGGAGAGATGAAAGCTAGAGTCACAAATTGGGCTAAAGATTTGGGCTTAGAAAAATTATTGAATTTAGCACCCCATGACTTGTCCGGTGGGCAAAAACAACGGGTGTCCTTAGCTGGTGTATTAATTAATCAAGTGCCGATTTTACTCTTTGATGAACCTTTGGCAAATCTTGATCCTAAAACCGGTAGGGAAACAATGGAATTAATTAATCAAATTAGCCATAAACATGGGCTGACTAGTTTAATTATCGAACACCGCTTAGAAGAATGCTTGGTAGCTGATATTGATCGAGTTTTGGTCATTGACCAAGGACGTTTGGCTTTTAATGGTTCTATGAATGATTTACTCCATAGCGATTTACTTGATCAAGTGGGACTACGGAAACCCTTATATCTAAAAGCTTTAGAATATGCTCAGGTTAATTTACCGACGATTCCTTATTTAGGGGATTATCAGGCAATTAAGTTACCAGATCAAATTTTAGAATCTGTGGAAGACTGGTTGATGGCTTTGGAGCATAATCAATTAAAGCAAGACGCTGAGGATATCTTGACGATTAATCAACTTTCTTTTGCTTATAAGGATCGTACAGAAAAACAATTAGAAGATATTAGCTTTAAGATTAAGAAGGGTCAAATGGTTGGGATTGTTGGGACCAATGGTGCGGGGAAATCTACTTTAGCTAAGTTAATCTGTGGTTTCCTGCGGCCCCAATCAGGTCAAATTATGTTAGGTAATCAGGATTTAAAAGCTTGGTCCATCAAAGAAATTGCAGATTCAATCGGTTTTGTGCTACAAAATCCAAATCAAATGATTTCCAACCACTTTATTAAAGATGAGGTGGGTCTAGGTTTGGTTTATCGGGGTTGGTCGCCCGATAAGATTGAAACTCGAGTAAATCAAGTTCTTGATATTTGTGGTTTATTTCCGTTTAGGAACTGGCCGATTTCGGCTCTTTCCTATGGTCAAAAACGGCGGGTGACCATTGCTTCTATCTTGGCATTAAATCCTCAAGTGATTATTTTAGATGAGCCAACTGCAGGACAAGATTATCGGACTCAGACAAAAATGATGGCTTTCTTACAAGAATTAAATCAAGACCATGGCATTACTATTATCATGATTTCTCATGATATGCATTTAATTCAAGAATATGCTCAACGATGTCTTGTTTTTGACCAGGGACATTTAGTTGCAGACCTTGTACCATCTGATTTATTTAATCAACCGGCTTTATTGGACCAAGCTCACCTTGTCCCAACCAGTTTATATCTTTTAGGACAAGACTTACCTCATTTATCGGCCCAAAAATTTATCGATAGTTTTATCGCTTACGAAAGGGGATTGGACCATGGCTAGTAATTACTTAGGTTACCAAGAGAAGTCATCTCCAATTCACCGATTAAGTGGAACTACCAAATTAATTTGTTTTCTAGTCCTATCCATTATTTGTATGGTTTCTTACGACACCCGTTTTCTTTTTATTTCGGGCGTCTTTGCGCTAATTGTCTTAAAAATCAGTAAAATCCGGTGGCAGGAAATTAAATATCCTACTTATTTTATTTTAGTCTTTGCTGTGATTAATTTATTGATGATTTTTGTCTTTTCACCGGAAGAAGGTGTGAAAATTTACCATCATCGAACAGTTATCAGCCATCTGGTGGGTCCATACTGGTTAACTAAGGAGCAGCTTTTCTATGAGTTAAATATTTTGTTGAAGTATTTCTCGACGATTCCCTTGGCGTTTATTTTTATTCTAACCACGCATCCTTCGGAATTAGCCGCTTCCTTTAATCATATTGGGGTTTCTTATCGGATTTCTTATGCCATTGCCTTAGCCTTACGCTATATTCCGGATATTCAGGCAGATTTTGATGCCATTCGGCAAGCGCAACAAGCCAAAGGGATTGACATGAGTCGTAAAGCTCCATTGCTGCAACGCCTAAAGCACTCAGCCAAAATTATTATGCCCCTAATATTCAATTCCTTAGATCGGATTGAGATGATTTCTCAGTCAATGGAATTAAGACGGTTCGGCAAGGGGAATAAGCGGACCTGGTATTCTTATCGCCCCTTTTCTAAGGGAGATTTATTAGCAATAAGTTTTGTTACGATCCTTTCTATAATAGGAATAGCTTTATTCTTCATTAATCAGGGTCGGTTTTATAATCCTTTTTAAAAAAAGTTTAATCTGTAAAGTAAAAAACCTTTACAGGTTAAAAAAAGTCTGTTATAGTATGTAATCGTGATAGTAAAACAATGGAGGTGACTTACATGGCAGTTAAAATTCGTATGAAACGGATGGGTTCTAAAAGAAGACCTTTCTACCGTTTGGTAGTTGCAGATTCTCGTTCTCCACGTGATGGACGTATTATCGAACAAATCGGTACTTATAATCCAGTATCCGCAGATAAAGAATTAAAAATTGATGAAGAGTTAGCCTTAAAATGGTTAGCTAATGGTGCTCAACCATCTGATACCGTGCGTAACTTGTTCTCAAAACAAGGAATTATGCAAAAATTCCATGATTCAAAATACGCTAAATAATTTCCCAAGTCTTTTATAAAGGAATGATTTCATGCCAAATATCGAAGATTTAATCACTACAATGGTGACTCCTTTGATTGAATTTCCGTCTGATTTTTCGATTGAAAAAGAAGAAACGGACGAATTCATGGAATATCATCTGGTTTTGAACCCTGAGGATATTGGACGCGTAATTGGACGTAAGGGGCGAGTTATTCGCTCAATCCGGACAATTGTTTATTCCATCCGCAATAAAGGTGAAAAACGCTCAAGAATTGTAGTTGATGAAGAAGATTCTAGTGTAGAAGAATTTGAAGATTAAAAAGCTGAAAATAAAAACTTTTAATAAATTTAGCTAATAGATTAAATTTATTATCAGAAAGCTATAACTCCAGACTTTAAGGAGTTATAGCTTTTTTGTATAAAATAATTAAAGGAACCTGAACTTGAGGATAAGAGTAAATTAACATCGTTTTCAAAAAAGTATCAAACTACATCTAGTGATATTATGTACAATAAATTTTAGAGAAGGTGTACTAGAAGGCAATCATTGATGCCGTTAAAAAAGCTATGGACTCCAAGTAAGATATAAATAAGGCATAGCAATAAATAATATTTATTTCTTTTGGTAATTGTTATCTTTAAGATTAGGCTTCATATATAGTGATAATAAATTTAAGGAGGTTGGTCGAAAAAGTCCAACTTCCTTTCTTTTAACTTAAGATTATAGTTTTAGCTAGCCTACTAAACTCTTTTAGTATAAGATAAAGATTAAAGAATGGAGGAATACGATGGAATATTACCGTATTGGCCGAGTTGTAAATACTCACGGAATTCGTGGCCATATTAAAGTAATCGCAGATACTGATTTTCCTGAAAGTCGCTTTGCGAGTGGAAACAAACTATATATCTTAAAGGATGACCAAGTACTTGCTCAAGTGACGGTCCTTGATGCCCGTCAGGCTAAAGGAACTTATATTTTGTCTTTTGAAGAATTTGATAATATTAATCAAGTGGAGGGCTTTAAAGGTTCTTGGCTAGCGATTGATAGTTCAAGTCAAGAAGAATTAGAAGACGATGTCTATTATCACCATCAAATTATTGGCTTAGAAGTTGTGACGCACCAAGGACTAAAATTAGGAAAAATCAAAGAAATCTTACAATTAGGTTCTAATGATGTTTGGGTCGTAAAACGTCATGAGAATAATAAAGCCGATGCTTTAATTCCCTATATTGATGATGTGGTGAAAGAGGTTGACCTAGAAAAAGGACAAGTAATTATTTCTTTAATGGAAGGGCTAATTGATGATGAAGATTGATGTAATGACCTTATTTCCTGAAATGTTTGCCCCTTTGAATTCCTCCATCATGGGTAAAGCTCAAACAGATCAGATCCTAATCTTTGAAACCCATAATTTCCGTGATTATGCGGTTAATAAACATGGTCATGTGGATGATACCCCCTATGGGGGTGGAGCGGGGATGCTTTTGCGGATTGAACCTCTAGTCAATCAATTGGAAGCTATTCCGGGCCATGACCAAGCGCGGGTGATTTTAGTCGATCCGTCAGGCCAACCTTTTACTCAGAAGAAGGCCCATGAATGGGCCCAAGAAGAACATTTAATTTTTATATGTGGTCATTATGAAGGTTATGATGCACGAATTGAAAATTACGTGACTGACCAAGTTTCTATTGGAGATTATGTTTTAACCAACGGAGAACTTCCAGCTATGGTTATGATTGATGCTACCGTTCGTTTATTGCCTCAGGTTTTAGGGAATTCAGAATCGATTGTGGACGAATCCCACCAACATAACCTATTAGAATATCCCCAATATACTAGGCCGCAAAATTTTCGTGGCGATGAAGTTCCGGAAATTCTCATATCTGGGAACCATGGCAAGATTGAGGCTTGGCGTAAGCAAGAAGCTTTGAAGCGTACCTTGTTAAGACGACCAGATTTAATTGAAAAGTTACAATTAAGCCCATCAGAGATTCATTATTTAACCGATAATCAAACTGATGTTTAATATATAAATAAGCAATGATTAAAGTGGAATTTCTTAAGCTACTTGACTTTCGATTTTGAAGGGAATTAGCAATGAAGTTCCATTTTTATTTTCACTTTATTTATTTTAAAAATTTTTATAGTTATTTAAAACGTTTTCATATATTTGTGAATAAGTAAAGTTAATAAGTTATAAAATCTTTATCCGATCGTATTTCTTGCTATGAAATTTGATACTTGTTACACTATAATTCGTGAACGGGGGAATTAAATAGATGATTGAATTTAAAAATATTTCAAAAATTTATAAAGGCGGCAAAAAAGCTGTTGATAATTTTAATTTAAAAATAGAAAAGGGCGAATTTATCGCTTTTATTGGTACTTCAGGTTCTGGAAAGACTACTTCAATGCGGATGATAAACCGCATGATAGAACCAACGGAAGGCCAAATTTTTGTGAATGGGAAAAATATCAAAGATATTGATCCAGTAAAATTAAGACGAGAAATTGGATATGTGATTCAAAATATTGGACTCTTACCTCATATGACCATTCGTCAAAATATTACTTTAGTTCCTCGTCTCTTAAAATGGGATGAGGATAAAAAGAATGAAGTTGCCAAAAAAATGATTAAGTTAGCTGAATTGCCCGAAGATTACTTAGACCGCTATCCAGCGGAATTATCTGGAGGACAACAACAACGGATTGGTGTGGTACGGGCTTTAGCAGCTGACCAAGATATTATTTTAATGGATGAACCTTTCGGTGCATTAGATCCAATTACACGTGATTCTTTACAAGCTCTAGTCAAGGAATTACAAGAAAAATTAGGTAAGACCATTGTTTTCGTAACTCATGATATGGATGAAGCCCTAAGTTTGGCTACTCGGATTGTCATTATGAGCCATGGTGAAATTGTCCAAGTTGGTACCCCTGAAGAAATTCTGACCCATCCAGCCAACGATTTTGTGGCTGAGTTCATCGGTGAGGACCGACTTATTGAGGCTAAACCTGATGTGACGACGGTTGGACAGGTTATGCGACCTAATCCGGTATCAATCACACCTGGTAAGTCTTTACGACAAGCACTTGCAATGATGCATGAAAATCGGGTAGATACCTTGCTTGTGACTGATGACGAGGGCTATTTAAAGGGCTTTGTGGATATTCAGGAAATCCAAGCTAATTTTCGTGATAAATCTAAATCAATTTCTGATATTATGCAACGGGAGGTTTTCTTCACTCGGGAAAATACTCTAGTTCGTGATTCAATTTCACGGATTCTTAAGCGGGGCTTATCTTATATTCCAGTTGTTGATCAGGATAAAAAATTGGTAGGCATTGTGACACGGTCTACTTTAGTTGATATTGTTTATGATGCAATTTGGGGTGAAGGGGATGAATTTGCTGATATGGAAGCCATAAAAGCAAACCAAGCTCAAAATCAAGTAGTTTCTGAGAATGATGAGGTGGATGTCCATGCTTAATTTCTTAAGTGAGTATGGGATGGAACTCTTGGTTAAAACGGGACAACATTTAATTATTGCGGCTGCCGCCCTGGGTTTAGCTGTTTTGGTAGCAGTACCTTTAGGAATACTACTCACTCGTTTTCCAAGAGTGGCAAATTTTGTGATTGGTTTAGCCGCAATCCTTCAAACTGTCCCAACCTTGGCTCTTTTAGCCCTTATGATTCCTATTATTGGGATTGGCCGCTTTCCGGCCATTGTAGCCTTATTTATTTATTCGCTCCTACCCATTTTACGAAATACCTATATTGGTGTGGACGAAGTGACACCCGATATTAAGGATGCGGCAAAGGGAATGGGAATGACCAATTGGGAATCAATCACCCAAGTTGAAATCCCCATGGCTATGCCTGTAATCATGGCTGGTATTCGTTTATCAGCGGTGTATGCTGTGGCATGGGCTACTTTGGCTTCATATATCGGAGCGGGTGGTTTAGGTGATTTTATTTTTAATGGTTTAGAATTGTACCGAATTGACTTCATCTTAGCTGGTACAATTCCCGTAACCTTCTTAGCCTTATTGACTGATTTTATTTTAGGGAAATTAGAAAACAAACTCATTCCATCTACAGGATTAAAGGAGGATTAATGAATGAAACGATTTAAAACTATCCTTCTTATGTGTTTATCCTTGCTTGTCCTATCTGCTTGTGTGCCAGGTGTGACCAGTCAAAATCATCCGATTCGGATTGCTGGCTTGAGTACAACGGAAGGTCAAATTCTATCAGCTTTGGTTCAAAAGCTAATTGAAGAAGAGACAGATTATCCAGTTGAGATGATTAATAATTTGGGTACATCCGTGGTCAGCCAACAAGCGGTACGAAATGGGGATGCTGATATTACTCCAGCCAGGTATACAGGTACTGATATGGTGGCAGTTCTAAATGAAACACCGATTAAAGATCCAAATGAAGCTTTAGCTTATGTCCAAAAAGCCTTTAAAGAACGATTTAATTATAAGTATTATGATTCTTATGGCTTTAATAATACCTATACTTTCTTAGTGACACCTGAATTCGCCGCTGAAAATGACCTAAAAACCGTATCTGATTTAGAGAAAATCTCAGATACCGTAAGAGCCGGTTTTGATTCACAATGGTTAGTCAGAGAAGGCGACGGTTATCCTGGCTTTAAAGAAGAGTATGGATTTGCTTTTGATCATACCAACGCCATGCAAATTGGTTTAGTCTACAATGCATTGGCCGGAGGGGCAATGGATTTAGTCCTAGGTTATTCTTCAGATGGTCGGATTGCTTCTTATGATTTGGTTATGTTAGAGGATGATAAGCAATTTTTCCCACCTTATGATGCCGCTCCGATGGCTACTCAAGAAATTCTAGATATCTATCCTGAATTAGATGGATTATTAGAACGTTTAGAAGGGAAAATATCAACGGAACAAATGCAAGAATTAAATTATGAGGCAGACCATTTATTAAAAGAACCTTCTGTAGTAGCAGAAGAATTTCTAGAAGCCAATAATTACTTTAGAGGGGAGGACAATTAATATGAATGAAATGAATCTATTTGAACAATTCCTTTATTATTATCGGATTAATGGTTCATATATTTTTGAACAATTTATGCGTCATTTCCTTCTCTCAATTGAAGGGGTTTTGTTAGCGGCCATTGTTGGTATTCCGCTTGGAATTTTGATTGCTCGTTACCATAAATTATCTGATTGGGTGATTGGCATAGCTAATGTCATTCAAACTATTCCTTCCCTTGCTATGATGTCAATTATTATGTTAGTAGCCGGGTTGGGTGCAAGGACGGTTATAATTACAGTATTCTTGTATTCGCTCTTACCGATTATTAAGAATACTTATACAGGCATGCAAACTCTTGACCCAAATATTATGGATGCATCGAAAGGCATTGGCATGACCTCATTTCAGCGTCTTCGTTTAGTTGAATTGCCACTGTCTATGTCAGTGATAATGGCAGGGATTCGGAATGCGTTAGTTGTTGCTATTGGGATTGTTGCGATTGGGTCCTTTATTGGTTCTGGTGGCCTGGGTGATATTATTATCCGAGGCACTAATGCGACAGATGGTGGGGCAATTATTTTAGCAGGGGCTATCCCCACAGCCTTAATGGCGATTATTACCGATATATTCCTCGGTGCTATTCAAAGAAGGTTTGAAAAGAATCAGGCATAATAAATGTTTAGTCAAAAATATATGGGTAAAGATAGTATAAAAATCATAGTGATAAAAATATAAATTTATAAATCAAGCCAGTCGGAGATAAAATATCTTCAGTTGGCTTGATTTATATTTGTAGGTATTTAAGAGAGTAATTTTTGGATAAATAAAATTAATGATTAAGTATTATTTTTATAAAAATATTTTATTTATTTTTATTTATAAACAATTTTGACACATTAATAGGGATAGGTCGACAAATAGAAAATAATGCCTAATTATAAAACATGTTTAAACTGAAACAATTAGTTACTAAAAATGATTCTATTAAAAAATTATAGAAATTTAACCCAATAGTAAATTTTGATATGATACAGTGACTGAGGAAGATAAACTTGAGGAAGATACTCCTAAGAAAAATGATCAAATAATCTTAGATGAAAATGTTCAAGCTCAACCTGCGAGTGTAGCTACTTTACCAAATACAGGTGAAAATTATTCTTGGACAATGCTTCTTGCCCTTTGTCTACTTTCTCTTGCAGGTATACTTATCCCTAACTGTAAACATAATTAGTTTAGGAAAAGAATGTTATGATAAAATAAAATGAAATATTTGTGTTTAATCCTTTACTTAACTTTCAATTCATGTATAATGGAAATAGTGGTTTAATAACCCAGAATAACGATATTCCGCTACATAGAAAGACTATGCAAGAATGTTTTGTTGGAAGGAGAATGATGATGAGCCAAAATCCAATCATCGAAAAATTATCAGCTTCTCAATTACGGTCTGACATTCCAGAATTTCGCCCTGGCGATACTGTACGTGTTCATGCCTTAATCGTTGAAGGTGAACGTGAACGGGTCCAAATCTTCGAAGGTTTAGTCATTAAACGCCGTGGATATGGTATTAGCGAAACTTATACTGTACGTAAGATGTCATCTGGCGTTGGGGTAGAACGTACTTTCCCAGTACATTCACCACGTGTTGCTAAGATTGAACTTGTACGTAAAGGTAAAGTTAGACGTGCTAAATTGTACTATATTCGTTCATTATCTGGTAAAGCTGCCAGAATTAAAGAACGCGGTAGATAAGAAAAATCCACAAACCTTGTTAATTCGAGGTTTGTAGATTTTTTTTATGCTCGTAATTAATTTTTAATTCGGTTAGAAATTGAATGAAGGCAAAATCTCTTTATAGTTATGAAGATTTTTGGTCCAAAGTTTGAATAATCTCTTTTAGAAATGCTTCATTATTCATAAATTCTGAGACATCTTTGGTATAACTTAATCTAACTTAAATTTATATATATCGAATTAAACACTTTCCTAGTAAGATAATAATTTATTGCTTTACTTTCCCGATTTGCTCTTTTACTAACAGGTATAAAGGATTATAGTAAAAGAGTGAAAGGGGTTAAGGAGATGAATTATATCCAGGCCGTAGGACCGCAAATTAAAATTTTTCGTAAACAAAAAGGACTCACTCAAGAAGCCTTGGCTGAAGCCTTAGGAGTGACCGTTTCTGCGGTATCAAAGTGGGAGCGGGGGCAAACACTTCCTGATTTACCTACCTTGCTAGAAATTGCCCAGTTTTTCCAAATATCTTTGGATGTACTGTTTAAGTATCAGGTAAAGAGTCTGTCAATCAAGGATTGGGAGAAAGAGATAAAGCAATTAATTAAGAAACAGGAATTTCAGGGGGCTATCGACTACAGTCACTTAATGTTGCAACGGTTTCCAAATGATTTTCAAGTACTATATGTTTCTGCAGGACTCTTCCGTTTGGTTGGTATGAAAGAGGATCAGAAATATTTACAGGAAGCCATTGACCTATTTAATCAATGTTTAAACTTAATAGACCAGTGCCGCGATCCCCATATTAATGAATATACGATTAAGGCTCAGTTAGCTCGGACCATGGCTAGTTTGGACCAAGTAGACCAGGCTATTGGTTTACTTAAAACAATTGATTTCAATGATAGTCAAGCAGATACAATAGGACTTTTGTTGGCTAAAAAGGATCAGAAAAATCAGGCTGATATCGATGAAGGGCTGGACTATTTAAGTAAAAGTCTTTTAGTTATCTTTGATCGATTTATGACCAGTGTGTTCGCCCTACAAGAATTTTACTCTTGTGATCAAATCAAGGATTATACTAAAGCACTTGAGATTATCGTTATTTATGTCGACTTAATTGACAGCTTTATGGCGACCTCGATTAATTTCTTTAGCCGAGTTAAGGCCATGTTTCTTTTGGAAAAAGCCAAAATTTATCTTTTAATGGAAGAAGCAACTCAAGCTCAAGCTACGATGCAAGACTTATTAGATTTAGCCCGGACCTTCGACCAAGCCCCTGATTACTCCATGGAAGGCCTAAAATTCATCCAAGCTGGCCAAGATTATGTGGGCTTCGATCCAGCTGATCAATTATTAGAAAAAGGTATGGAAGAAAGCATTGAAGAATTAATGGTTCATCAGACTATTAAAGATGATTTATTGAAAATTTGGCAGCAATTAAGGGGGGAAAAGGATGGATAAAACAAATTATGTCAAAGCTTTTTTCCATCATAATAAAGTCAATACTGGACTAGAAATAATGGTATATATGGCCGATGCTGTACTTAATTTAATTATTTCCTGGTTTATCCAAGTAATCACAGATATTATGGCTGGGTCTTTAGCTTTAGACTTTCGTCAAACTCTTTATCTTTACGGCGGTATCTTGGCTTTCGTTTTACTGATTCAAGTCACAGAATACTGGACTTTTCCTAGTTTATCCAAAAAGCCATGAATCAATACAAAGATCGGGTGTTTCATGACTTATTGAAGAAGAACTTAGCATCTTTTTCCAGTGAGAATACTGCCAAATACATCTCAGCCTTAACGAATGATGTGGTGGCGATTGAAGCCAATTTTCTTAAACGATTCTTTGAAATCATTCAGATGTTGGTCTTATTCTTTGGGGCCCTAGGTCTTATGTTTTATTATAATTTATCTTTGACCTTGATTGTATTAGGTCTATCCGTGGTCCCTTTAGTGATTTCCTTAGTCACAGCAAATCAACTGACAGAAAAAGAAAGAAAAGTTTCCCAACAGAATGAAAGCTATGTGGCAACAAGTAAAGATATTCTTAACGGATTCTCAGTAGTAAAGTCTTTCCAAGCGGAAGACCAAGTTGAAAGAGTTTATCAAAAGCAAAACCACCTCTTAGAAGCCCTAAAAAAAGACCGGGAACAAACCTCTATCATCGTTAAAAGTATTGGTAATCTTGCTTCTTTAAGTGTTCATATGGGAATTATGGTTATTGGGGTTTGGTTTGTCTTAAATGATGTCGGAGGACTGACGCCTGGTAAAGTCATGGCTTTTACTAATTTAATGAATTTTGTCCTACAACCCATTTCTCAGATTCCTCAATTATTAGGTCAAGCCAAAGCCTCCCTAGGTTTGGTTGAAAAAGTAAGTAACTATTTGCAAGCAAATACCCAAGACGGAGAAAAATATCTTAGAAATGGAGTAGAGGATGGTTTTGAGATTAACCACCTATCCTTAAGTTATGATGGAAGTAAACAAGCTTTGCTTGATTTTAATTTCCATTTTGAAACAGGTAAATCTTATGCGATCGTAGGAGGATCTGGGTCTGGTAAGTCAAGCTTAGTTAATTGTTTGATGGGGAATTTTAACGATTACCAAGGCAGTGTTCAATTGGATGGGATAGAGATTAAAGAGCTGTCCAAACAATCTTTGTACAGTTACATATCTTTAATACAACAAACTGTTTTTATTTTTGATGCAACTATTGTTGAAAATGTAACCTTATATAGAGATTTCCCTCAATCTGAAATCGACCGCGTCATTAAATTGTCTGGACTCGATAAACTTCTGGCTGAACGAGGTCGTGATTATAAATGTGGAGAGAATGGAAATAAATTGTCTGGTGGTGAAAGACAAAGAATCGCCATTGCCCGAAGTTTATTGAAAAAGGGTCAAATCATTTTAGTGGACGAAGCCACCTCAGCTTTAGACAATCCAACTGCGATTCAGATTTCCCAAGCCTTATTAAATCTGAAATCTCTTATGCGAGTTGTGGTGACCCACCGATTAGACCAACATTTATTAGAGCAATATGATCAGATTCTTGTTTTTAAAGATGGCCAACTTATAGAAACAGGAAAGTTTCATCAGTTAATGGCAGCTAAAGGATATTTTTATTCACTCTATACCGTTTCAAATTAATTAGAATATAAGTAAATATCAAATCCGTGAATTTCAAGTTAACACTGAAAATCACGGATTTTTATCTTATTTATTATCTTGTACTACTTTTAGGTAACGATAAACACTCGGAATTGAAATATTTAAGATATCTGCAACTTTAGCCACGGCACCTTTTACAGTAAATACATCATGTTGGTTTAATTGGTCGACAATATTTATCTTTAATTCTTGAGAAAGAGACACATCTTCAGATAAGAGTTGAGGATCAATAATGGTATAAATAATTTCTTCAATGCTTTGGGTTAAAACTTGAGGTTTAGTAATTGAATCTTTAGAAATATCATCTGTTTGATTATCCGTAGGAAAGCGATCTTCCATTATATTTACTAAATCTTTTACCTTTAGTAACATGGTTTGGTCAATTGAACGGTCATGATTAATTCCAAGTATACCCAGTAATTGGTTTGAATTATCTTTGATAAAAAAAGTATGGCTCGTTAAGTGTTTTTTTCGGTTGTTCACTGAGTGAAAATTAGTCACATATTCTTTTTCAAGATATACTTTATTTTTTATCAGAGAGAGGCCAAATTCAGTCATGGGTGAATCTAAATTTCGACCACTAATATGACTATTTTCTAAAGCTGCAATATAAACTTCGCCTTTTTCAAACCAATAAAGCACAATTTCAAATTCTCTACCACACACAGAAGCTAAAAATTTCGTTAATTGCTGATACATTGATAATAAATAGCTATTCATAACCTGTCCTCTTCTTTTATTTAAAAGCTTTTAAAATAGTCATTTCTTAATAGACACTGAGCTTTCTTAAGCCCTTACATTATAACATATAAAATATTATTTTTTTAAACGAAAAATTCTTCTAGTAATAATACTTTATTGACTATAAATTAGGAGAAGGCTATACTTTGATTGATAAATGATAATTTGATAGAAAACGAGAGAGCGATGAATAATAATCCGATAGAAATTGCTAAATCTGTGCAAGTTGAATTAGTGACCTGGCGCAGAGACTTGCATCAGATGCCTGAAATAGGAATAGAACTTCCTCAAACAGTAGCTTATGTGACTCAGATTTTGGAACAGCTTGGTATTAATTATGATGCATCCTATGTTAATGGCAATGGTATTGTTGCATTGATTGAAGGAAAAAATAAGGGCAACCACGAAAAGGTCATTGCCTTACGGGCAGATATGGATGGACTCCCTATCCAAGAGGAGACAGGTTTACCATTTGCCGCTAAAGAAAATATGCATGCCTGTGGACATGATGGTCATACAGCTATCTTATTAGCAACGGCTAAAGTTCTGCAAGAAAACCGAGAACACTTTGCTGGAAAAGTCAAGTTAATTTTCCAACCAGGCGAAGAATATCCCGGAGCAGCTAAGATAATGGTTGAAGAGGGGGTCTTAGAAGATCCAAAAGTGGATAGAATATTTGGCCTCCATATTGGCCAGCTTGAGCCTAATATGGAAAAAGGTTCTCTGGCTTCTCGGCCTGGTCCACTAATGGCCTCAATGGATCGGTTTAAAATAACTATCCTTGGGAAAGGTTATCATGCTGCCTATCCTGATCAAGCCCAGGATCCGATTGTTGCTGCTGCTCAATTAATTACAACCATTCAAACGATTCATTCCCGCAACATAAATCCCTTAGATCCGGCGGTTATCTCAATTACCCGGATTGAAGGTGGTGTAAATCAAAATGTTATTCCCAATGCTGTCGAAATTGAAGGAACCGTCCGTACTTTTGATGAACAAGTGAGACAATCGATTAAAGTTCGTCTTGCTGAAATATGTCAAGGTCTTGGACAGGCTTTGCATGTGACCTGTGAATTAGATTATAGTGACAAGTACCCACCACTATTGAACCATAGAGAGGTAACGAATAATACTTTATCAGTTCTGAAATCTATATTTGGAAATGACCAAGTACAAGAACTTGCCCATCCGCTCATGAGTGCGGAAGATTTTGCATTTTATTTAGCTGAGCTACCAGGGTGTTTTTTCTATTTAGCAAATCCTGGACTAATTGAAGGTCAATTTCATGGTCACCATCATCCTAAATTTGATCTGGATGAAAGTGAACTCTATCGAGGAGTGGCTGCTTTCTATAGCCTATGTTTAGATTATTTAAACAATTGAATAAAACTATTAAAATTTAGCTTATTAAAGCTCAAAATCAATTATATCTATAAAATTGACGATTAAGAGTTTTAATAAGTTTTTTGTTAAAACAGTGATTGCATTATTCACAATTAAAATGTATAAAATTTAAATCTAAATTTAATGCTTGAAGGAGCTGATAATAATAAATCTAATTTTATTTTAATATTAAATGTTTTTAAATAGCTATTCTATACCTGTTTAAACAGAAAAAAGAGCTTATTATTTGAAAAAAATTAATGTTTTTTCTATAATTATTTGTGAGGAGTGTGAATATGATACTAGATCAAAAATCAGATTCAGTTCTGAAGAAAATGTTGTGGCCTTTGATGTTTATTTTAATGATTTCAAATTTTGTTAGTTTTTCTGCGGTTAAAGCACAGGAAAAAGAAAGCTATTCGATTATAACTTCTTCTGATTATGCACCGTTTGAATTTACCGATTCCAGTGGCAAGTTAGTTGGAATTGATATCGAAATTTTAGAAGCAATTGCAGAAGACCAAGGGTTTGAAATAGAGTATGAATTAATGCCATTTTCTTCAGGTTTACAAGCTTTAGAGAGTAACCAAGCCGATGGAATGATTGCAGCCATGGGGATTACGGATGAACGGAAAGAGTCCTTTGATTTCTCAGATCCATATTTCGAAGTAGGGTCTATGTTTGCTGTTTCAACTAAATCTAGAATTAAAGATTTAAAAGGCTTAGAAGGTAAGAAAGTTGCTACTAAGATTGGTTCTCAAGGGGCGCAAATTGCTAATGAACTAAAAGATCGCTATGGGTATCAAATTATGACCTTTGAAGATTCAGTCAATATGTATCAAGATATTAAGTCTGGGAATTCAGATGCCGTAATAGAAGATGCTCCAGTAATGGCTTATGCAACCAAGACGGGAACGGTAGATCTGACCCTAATTGGGGAAGAGATGGATACTTTACCCTTAGGATTTGCGGTAAATAAAGGAAAAAACCAAGAATTAATTAACAAATTTAATCAGGGACTTTCCAATATTAAAGAGTCAGGTCTTTATGATGATATTCTAGCTAAATATACGGGGGACAATGTCGAAAAAGTTGAAACCAGCTTCTTCGGTCAATTAACCCAAAATTTCCCGGCTTTAATGGTCGGCTTGGGTAAAACCCTTATAGCTACCATTTTGTCTTTAATTATTGCTTTTATTTTAGGAACGCTCTTAGGACTGATGAAAGCGAGTCATAATAATATTTTACGCGGTGTTTCCACAGTTTATATTGATATCATGCGGGGCTTGCCACTTTTAGTTTTAGCCTTCTTTATATATTTTGGTATTCCCCAAATGACAGGCATTAAGTTCTCTAATTTAATTGCTGGAGTATTGACACTTGGGCTCAATGCAGCCGCCTATGTGGCAGAAATTGTCCGTGGTGGGGTTCAATCAATTGCCCAAGGGCAAATGGAAGCAGGCCGTTCATTAGGCTTATCTCGTAAAACAACCATGAAGAAAATTGTTCTACCCCAAGCCTTTAAAATAATGTTGCCATCATTTATTAACCAATTTGTCATTACCTTAAAAGATACTTCAATTTTATCTGTCATTGGTATGGTCGAATTGACCCAAACTGGACGAATTATCATTGCCCGAACCTATCAATCAGGGTCTATGTGGTTGATTGTTGGTATAATCTACGTGATCATTATTACTATTCTTACAAAAATTTCCAAGTTACTTGAAAAGGAGCTAGTGGTATAGGATGTCAATTATTGAAATTAAAGGACTAAAAAAATCATTTGGTAAAAATCATGTCCTTAAATCGATTGATTTGAAGGTGGAAGAGGGGCAGGTTGTCTGTATTATTGGCCCTTCTGGGTCAGGAAAGTCAACTTTATTAAGATGTATGAACCGGCTAGAAAAAATTAATGGGGGCCAAGTTGTCATTAATGGTCATGATATTACGGATCCAAAAATTGATATCAACCAGGCTCGTCAAGAGGTGGGAATGGTCTTTCAACATTTTAATTTATTTCCTCATTTGAGTATTAAAGAGAACATTACCTTAGCACCAGTAGAATTAGATAAAATGACTCAAGAGGAAGCTGATAAGGAAGCCTTACGATTACTAGAGATTGTAGGTTTAAGTGACAAAGCTGAAGCTTATCCAAATTCTTTATCGGGTGGGCAAAAGCAGCGGGTTGCGATTGCTCGTGCCTTAGCGATGAAACCCGAAGTTTTGCTTTTTGATGAACCTACCTCAGCGCTAGACCCAGAAATGGTTGGGGATGTATTAGCTGTTATGCAGAAATTAGCCCAAGATGGTATGACGATGGTTGTGGTAACCCACGAAATGGGCTTTGCGCGTGAGGTCTCTGACCGGGTTGTCTTTATGGACCAAGGTTATGTGGTAGAGGATGCAGCGCCTGAACAAGTCTTTAATCATCCTAAGGAGGCTAGAACCAAGGAATTCTTGGATAAGGTCCTCTAGTTATTAATAGAAAATAGGAGCCGAATGGGATCGGGCAAGAAGTAGAAAATCTGTGATTTTCGCTTGCTGGGGCACTCGGATAAATGTAGTTGAGCTCATACTTTCACTCAACTACTGGGGCACTAAGTTGTTTCACTCCAAGCGCCCCAGTAAGTGCTCCAGTAGCTTGTTGAAAAAGTTGGAGTGGAACGACTTACTTTTTCAATAGCTGAGTGCACCTACGCACTCAGCTTCCTTATCATCTAGAGCTCAGCTGCCTTGATTGCCCGCCCCCCGCATAGTTGACTAGGATGGAATAAATCGCTTTGCTACATAGAAGTTAAGCTTATCCCTTCGCTTAATTACTGTGTTTCTAAGTCGTTTCACTCCAAGAACCACAGCAAACTACTGCGATAAAACATCTAGTGTTTAATTAAATACAAGGGGCTGGGCAAAAAAGCCCAGCCCCTTCGACTCCTTTTATTATTGTAATAAATTGGGATGAAACTCACGATAGCTTTCAATAGCCTTCATCCTGCCTTCAATCACCCAAACATCAGAAAAGCCTTGTTTAATTTGGTAAGCACCACCTGCGGTGGCACGTCCTCCTGAGCCACAGAGACAAAAAATAGGAAGATTCTGATCTAGTTGAGAATATACCTTAAGTAAGCTTTAAAATGGCAAATTGATCAGGTTTTTTTGAGGTACAATCCGAGTGATTTCCTTAGGGTGGCGTACATCCAATAACTGATAGGGTATTTTTTCTTGGGAAAAATCAGCTACGCTAAGGGTATTCATCTGACTTAGTATTTCTTTAGAAATGGAAACAAAAGGAATTAAGGTGGCTTTATCGGATGGTAAATAACTTAGCATACTTTAATTTCAGCAGTTGCTGTTTATGTTTCGACCAGTATTGATTATCTGCTTATTTTGCTTATTTTGCTTATTTTGATTCCCCAGGTCAAAAGTGCTAATTAGATAAAATAAATTTATACAGGGCAATTTTTGGGCATCGGTTTTTTGGTGATGGTATCATTACTCTTTGCCTATCTGCTAAACTTTACACCTGCAGCCGGGTTGACCGGATTATTAGGCTTAATTCCTATTTTTTAGGTATTCGGTTTGCATTAATAGGGGAAGAAGAGGAGGATCCAGCTGAGCTCACGAGTCAAATCTATAACTCCAAGAGACGATTTTTTGGACAATTACTTTAATGACCATTACTTCTGGTGGTGACAATTTAGGAGTTTACATTCCTTATTTTACAGCCTTCAAGAGCCAGTACCTAGGACTTGTTTTACTAGTATTTTTTCTAGGGATTATTATATTAATTGAATTAAGTCGCTGGTTAACTAAATTATCGAGTGTGTCAGAGATAATTGAAGAATTTGAAAGAATCATGGTTCCACTATAATGATGGGGAAGCATGATATTAATACCATCAACACCTTAAAGTCATTTGTAAATGATCAAGAAATTGTGGCAGATATGACGGTTTCTTTGTCTAAAGTGGCGATTGCTGCGCTTGAACTAATCGGTGAGAATGAGACTTACCCTGTTGATGAACAAGTCAAACAAATGATGACTGACTTGAGTTTATTGATATAAACTGCTAATTTTCTAAAATAAGAAAATTTTAATCAAGCAGGATGATATTGCATTAATGTGTTATAATTAATTTAAATAAAAGAACGAGAGGTATAAAGACATGGATAATTTAATTAAGTGATGCTAAGCAACCCTTAATTTTTGAGGGAGAAGTATGCACTTTAGCACAGGCTTAATTAAATTTACCCTGTCTTTTTGTGTGCACTTTTTTGCTTAGCTTGTTTTTAGGACAAGGTAAAAAGAAAGGTGGACATAGTGATGTCTGAGATTGAAATTTATAATTTAAAAAAAGAAATTGCAGGTCACATACTATTTGAAATCAAGGAGATTCTAGTAGAAAAGGGTGCTAGGATTGGCTTAGTTGGCCCCAATGGTCAAGGTAAAAGCTCTTTACTTAAAATTTTGATTGGTCAGGATAACGATTATCAAGGAAAGTGTCAAATCAATAGCAAATTTGCTTATTTACCACAATTAAAACCTGTTTCAACTATGTCTGGAGGGCAGCAAACCCTCAGTGAGTTACAGAAATCTTTTGAAAGTAACGCTCCGATCCTTATTTTAGACGAACCATCAACTAACTTAGATCAAGATTGGCGCCAGTGGTTGATTGATCAGCTTAAAGTATATTCAGGCACTTTGATTATGGCTAGTCATGATCGGACCTTATTAAATCAAACGGTCTATCAAATCTGGGAGTTAGACCAGGGAAAATTGACGACTTATCAAGGAAATTACACTGACTATAAAAAGGAGAAGGACCAGGCCATCGCGAAACAAGCCCAGGACTATGAGGCTTACCAGGCAAAACGGAAACAGTTGACCCGGGATATGCATAATCGTCGAGAAAAAGCTAAGCACTTCAAAAAACGCAAAGCGTCAGTATCTGTATCAGACTATAAAGTTAACAACTTTGCCGGTGGTTACGATGGTCAGGAGAAAGCTATGGCTAAGCGGGCAAAAAGCTTGCAAAAGCGGTTGGATAAATTAGAAGAAGTTGCCGCACCAAGTCAGGAAACTCAGTATCTATTTAAGTCGGTTGGGGCTTTGGATCCTAAATCAAAAACTTTGTTAAATCTTGAGCCAGGTGAGGTTATGATCCAGAAACGAAAATTATTTGATTTTAATACGTTCAAATTAAAAATGGGACAAAAAATAGCTTTAACTGGACAAAATCAGGCAGGCAAAACTACTTTCTTAAGGGGAATAGTTAAGCAAATATATCAAGGTTATTATAGTCCAGACTTGAAAATTGGTTATTTTGCCCAGAATTTAAGAAATTTAAACAAGGAACAGTCTGTTCTTGCAAATGTTAGCGAGCATTCCCTTCAAGATATCTACTTAATTAAACAAGTATTAGCATCTTTAGGCTTTGTGGACCATAAACTAAACCAGGAAAGTGGTAGCTTATCCGGAGGAGAACAGGTCCGCCTATCTTTGGCAAGAATACTCTTAGGTGATTATAACCTCTTATTATTGGATGAACCGACTAACTTTTTGGATATAAGGACCTTAGAAGCGGTGGAAGATTTTATTAAAACGTATCCTGGAGCCCTACTTATGGTATCCCATGATAATGCTTTTCTTCAGTCAACCTGCCAGCTGGAATTAAAAATCAAGGACAGTCATCTACTTTGGCCACAGTATCAAAATAAATATAAGGATACACTAAGTAAGAAAATTGCTTTATTAGAATTTCGCTTACAAAATTTAGTAATGGATTCACAAGCTAATTTGGATGAGATTAAGGCTTTAAAAAATAAAATTGATGAATTAAAGCACAAGGAGTTCGAATAAACTTGTCAATATGAATCTGTCTTGCTATTCTAATAGTTATAAAAGTAGGATTGATCATGATTAAAACAGAAATGTGTCACCACTATAAACTATATCTTGATTTGTTAGATAATACAGATTGTTTAGTCCTTCAAGTGTGTGATTACCATGATGTTGAATTATTGGATAGATAATTAGACCTGATAAAACAAACAAAATTAAACTTTTCTTTTATTGGCCTGGAAATTCTTGATTGGGAGGCTGAGATGAGCCCTTGGCCAGCTCCTGCACTTTTTGGTTAAAAGGATTTTTCCGGTCAAGCTCAAGTTATTTTAGACTTTATTCTTAAAGACTTACTTGTAAAATACAATCCTCAGATTTTTCCTGTAATTTTGCTAGGCTATTCCTTAGGTGGACTCTTTAGCTTATGGTCTAGCTATCAAACTAAAATTTTTGCATGCTTTGTCCCAGCCTCAGCTTCAGTTTGGTATCAAGATTGGGATAAGTATATTGATAAGAATACTTGCTTGAGCCCCCTTGTTTATCTAAGTTTAGGGGATAAGGAAGCGAAGACAAAAAATCAGACGATGGCTCAGGTGGCAGACCGTTTTCTTTTGCAAGCGGACTACTTAAAAAGAAATACAAGTAAGTCTTACCTCCAATGGAACTCTGGCAATCATGTTCAAAATTCAGAAAAACGGTTAGCAGATGGTATTCAGTGGGTTTTAGACTATTTATAGAAGGAATTGAAGTATGGATATAAAATCAGAACGTTTGGATCGATTACGCTTATTATTAAACAATGAGGGACTAAGAGATTTGGCCAAGGCTAGAGTAATGGTGTTAGGATTAGGCGGAGTTGGCTCTGCTTGTGCGATTGCCTTAGCTCGTGGTGGGGTGGGCCAGCTTATTCTCGTAGATCGTGACCGGATTGAACGATCAAATATTAACCGTCAGGCCTTGGCTTTCGAATCAACCCTGGGACGTTTAAAAGTAGAGGTTATGTCAGATATTATCAAGGATATTAATCCTGATTGTCAGTTGGAAAGTATGGCGGCTTTTCTTCATAAAGATAATATTAATGAGCTTCTTGGGCAATTTGGCAGACCAGACTATGTCATTGATTGTATTGATACTGTTTCTCCCAAATTAACCATAGCGCAGTGGTGCCAAAGTCAAGACCTGCCTCTTTTAGCTGCAATGGGGGCAGCCAACAAATTAGATCCATCTTATTTAAAATTTGATTTTATTGAACATACGACTTATTGTCCTCTCTCCAAAGTCATGCGCCGAGAATGTCGTAAACGTGATATAAAAAATTTAGAGGTCTTATATTCTAATGAAATCCCATTTAAAGTGTCAAATCCTCAAGGCCGAGAAAAGGGGGCTACCCTGGGTTCTATGTCATATATGCCACCGATTATGGGACAAATGTTAGCCGGAAAAGTGATTCGGCGCTTAACTAAACTTGAAGCCATGCCCAAAGGGACGAGATGACTAAGATGCAAATAATTGATAGTCATTACCATTTTGATTTTATTCAAGACCGTAATTTAAGGACAGCCTTAATTGACCAACTGAAAAAGCATGGCCTGAGGTTGGTCGGGCAAACTGTTTTGCCGTCGCAGTATAATGGGCTCATAGACTTTCTAAAATCTCAAGGAAATCCTAAAGAAGTCATTCCATCCTTAGGTTTTCATCCCTGGTATATCACATCATATCAACAGGCTGACCAGGAACTTAAGATTTTTTCCGATAATTTGAATCAAACCCATTATATTGGCGAAATTGGTCTGGACTGGAATCACAAACGTTTAAGCCAGGCTAATCAAAGTCTTCAAACCTATGTTTTGGCAGAGATTTTTAATATGCTTGGGGACCAGAGAGGACAGGATAAGAAATACATCTTGTCGATTCATACCGTCAGATCAGCAAGTGAAGTTTTAGGTGTTTTAATGCCGTGGTCCTCGCAATTAGGTCAGAAAATCATTCCCATTTTTCATCGTTTTAATGGGAAGTCTGATGAATTAACTCAATTAATTCGATTAGGTGGCTATATATCGGTTCATCCGGAGATGTTACAACGAAAGAAGGGACGGGCTTATATTAAACAAGTACCTGCGGAGCGACTTTTACTAGAAAGTGATTTACCAGCTAGCCATATTAATGGGCAAGAAGTAGGTGTCGATAAGCTATTGCTTGCTTTGGAATCCAGTTTGAACGATACTTTAGACCAAGTGTCAGAGATACGTCAAGCTGATTTTCGTAGACAATTATTTTTGAATCAAAAAAAGCTTTATCCTTAATATTTACAAACATTTTAGGAGTGTGACTGTGAAAATTTTATATCTGATTATTGGTTTTATTTCTTTTTTCTTAGGTTCAATGGGAGTTATTTTGCCAGTTTTACCGACGACCCCCTTCATACTTTTGACTGCCTATTGTTTTGCAAGGTCTTCTGAAAGGTTTGACACATGGTTAAAACAGACTAAAATCTATCAGTTCTATGTGGCCGATTATCTTGAAACTCGTTCTATTCCTCATCAGCGGAAAAAGAAAATGGCTTTAAATTTCCTTATCTTGATGGGGATTTCTATTTTTTTTGCACCTTCCTTATGGTTAAAAGCTGGCTTAACTTTTATCACAATTTCAATGTTAATTACCTTATTTTTTATAGTGCCTACTCGGGACTAAAATGACTGAGTATTCTTTTTAGTGATTCTATTAAATTTATCTTTTTGGAAAGATTTATGATCTATGTAGGCTTATATAGTTAGATTATTTTGGTAATTACTAGAAAGAAGGGTGACGGTAGAGGATGCTATTTTAATGCCCTATATTTAATCTATATATTTAAATTTTAATGGAGGAAATCAATGGAACGTTTAAAAGATTACATTGCTTTTGATTTAGAGTTCACCTCTTTTGAGGAAGATAGTCAGATTATTCAAGTTTCAGCCGTCCGATTTAAACAGGGGCAGGAGGTTGCTCACTTTGATAGCTTTGTGAATACCGACCATGCAATTCCGAGTTTTATTTCTGGATTGACTGGCATTACCTTAGACCAGATACAAGCCGCGCCAAAGATAGATACGGTGATGAATGAAGTTAAGGATTTTGTGGGTGACCTACCCTTAATCGGTTATAATGCCTTAAAAAGTGATTTACCTTTACTTAAGGCAAATAATTTAGACTTAGATGCCCAGTATCAAATTGATGTTTACGAAGAAGCAAGAAACCGCCGTGATTCTTATCTGGCGGGTAGTCGAGGTCTTAGTCTGCAAGCCGTTGCGAATTATTTTAAAATTAAGGGAAGAGGCCATAATAGCTTGAACGATGCCCGAATGACTGCATTAGTCTATGAAAAATTACTGGAACTTGAAGAAAATGAAAGTTACCTTCAGCAAGCTAACCAAGAACTAATTGAAAATAATCCCTTTGCTAATCTTTCGGCACTATTTCCAGTTGATAAATAATTGGTATTTCTCCTATATTTTCTGTTCATAAGCATAGGTCAGGCCTATTTTTATGAAACAGTGTATAATTTACTTTATAAAGTAGATTTTTTATATTGATAGGAGGAGAAAACGATGACAGAAATGTTTATCTCACTCATGATTATCGCTGGTATTTCAGCATTTACACCGATAGTCGCAAGAATAATACCCAAACAAATTGTACCAGAAACGGTTCTTCTAATCGTAGCTGGAGCAATTCTTGGACCCAATATGTTTGACTTAATTAAAGCCGATAGTAATGCAATTACTGTTTTATCTGAACTAGGATGTGCTTTTCTATTTCTTTTAGCGGGTTATGAAATTAATCCACGGGTTTTAACAGCAAAAGATGGTAAAAAAGGCTTGGCAACTTGGGCAGTTTCATTTTTAATTGCCTTTATTTTAACTAGTTTCCTGCCTCAATTGGCTAGTGGCACTCAAGGTAAGATTGCCACCGCCTTACTGTTTACGACGACCGCTCTAGGGGCTTTGATGCCGATTTTAAAAGAAGAAGGCATAATGGATACAGTCATTGGAGACAAAGTGATTGCCTACGGAACTTGGGGAGAATTGGCCACGGTCTTAGCCATGGCAGTTTTATTATCGACCCGCGCCACTTGGGCCACAGGTTTAATTTTGGGCCTCTTAGTGATTATTTGTCTTTGGATCTCATTCATTGCCAATAAGGCAGTTGAACATGATACGCGTCTTTACAATTTTATTGAGACTAAGGCCAAAACTACTTCTCAATCAATGGTTCGTCTAACTATCTTATTATTAATTTTACTGGTCGCTTTTTCAGCTGTTTTTGAATTGGATATTGTCTTAGGAGCCTTTGCTGCTGGATTTGTTTTAAGATATATCAGTCCGGCAGATAACAAGGATCTTGAGGAAAAGTTAGATGGTATTGCTTATGGTTTTTTAGTGCCCCTGTTCTTTATTGTATCAGGTGCTCATATTGATTTAGCGGCCGTGCTAAAGTATCCCATCTTACTAGTCGTTTTTATACTAGGTTTAGTTTTAATTCGGGCTATCCCGATTGTAGTATCACTTTCCTTAGAGAAGGAAAAAGAGGATAAACTGGATATACACAATCGGTTTTCAGTGGCCTTTTATTGTACTACAGCCTTACCATTAATTGTAGCAATTACAGGAATAGCACAGAGAGCAGGTTTAATGCAAGCAGATATTGCTTCAGTATTAGTTGCCGCAGGAGCCCTAACTGTCTTTGTTATGCCATTATTAGGTAAGCTGACTTACTCTTTAGTGGATGCAGATCCGGTCAACGCAGTGGTTGAGATTTTTCATTCACCACGTGAAATGATGAAGATTATTCATAAGCACATCGAATTAGAACGGTCTCGGGCTCGGGAATATCGTGAGATGGTTAGGGAGACCATTCAATCTCGTATAGATCAAATACAGGATCCACAAGAAAAGGCAGCAATGTTAGCCTTGGTAAAACGTCAACAAGCAGAGAATCAAGCTTTTACCAAGGAACAAATAAAGGAAGGTCAAGATTTATGGAACAAGCATAAACAAGAGATTATTGATCTATACCATCAATTTCATCAAGACCAAGATCCTGATCAAGAAATCTTTGAATATTTTGAAGATTCAAGGAAGTAAGCACAATTTAATTGAAAGGTTCCTCGCATGACTAGCAAGCAGAGGAACCTTTTTGAATATAAGGATAAGTTTAAAGTAAGCCCATGACCTTTTGCATGACCAGGCTGACTAGGGTTATACCAAGCCAACAGGTAAAGCCTAAAGAAATCGGTTTAATCCCTTTACGGATGAGTTGGATTAGGTTGGTATTTAAACCAATCGCTACCATGGCCATAACTATCATAAATTTTGATAAAGTCTTTAGGGGATTAAATAGGGAAGGATTGAAACCAAAGCTGGAAAATAAACTAGTGATGAGTGAAGCAAGGATGAAATATAGGATAAAGGTAGGGAAAGCTCGCTTGAATGAAAATCTTTGATCGTGTGTCCTATTCTTTTTACTTTGGATAAAACTTAGACCAAGTGTAATCGGTATAATAGCTAGGGTTCGGGTAAGTTTTACGGTTACAGCTTTGTCTAAGGTTTGGCTACCTAAGTGGTACAAGGAATCCCAAGTAGCTGCAGTGGCTGTAACTGAAGAAGTATCGTTGACTGCGGTTCCTGCAAAAATACCAAAAGCTTGGCCGCTACTTGTGTCAAACCCTAAAGCTTGACCTAAACTTGGGAAAACCAGAGCAGCAATGACATTAAATAAAAATATAACAGAAATAGCTTGAGCAACTTCTTGGTCATCCGCATCAATTACTGGTGCTGTTGCAGCAATAGCTGAACCGCCACAAATCGAAGACCCAACCCCAATCAGGGTAGCAAGGTTAAGGGGTAATTTTAATACTTTTTGCATTAGGTAAGCCAAGGCCAAGGCCACAGTGATGGTCGAAAGAATAATCGGTAGGGATTGTGCTCCAGTTTTGAGAATAATGTTGAGATTTAAGCCAAAGCCTAATAGAACAACGGCTGCTTGAAGGACTTTTTTAGCAGTAAATTTAATCCCCACTTGATAGTCTTTCGCATCTTTGACAAAATTATGACATAACATACCTAGCAAAATGCCAAAGACGGGTCCACCAATCAAGGGGAATACTTGTCCTAAAAACCAAGCCACTAATGCAAAAACAAGACATAGACAGATGCCTTTAATTAGTTTATTTATTTTATTCATAGGTCAACTCCATTTCTAATACATTTATTATAGGGTTTTGAGTTCGAACTGACAATATCAACCTTTATAGGCTCAAATATTGACAATTTCAATGCTCGGTATTATGATAAGACTTATCGAATAAATCGTAGTGGTTACTGTTTTGATAGAAAGAGGTTCACAATGGGAATTCCAATTACCTTAGTTTCCGGATTTTTAGGCTCTGGTAAAACTAGTTTAATAAATCAAGTCTTAAAAACTAGTCAAAATGTCAAAGAAATTGCCGTGATTGAAAATGAAGTCGGTGATGTCGGAGTAGACCATAAATTAATCTTTGAATCAGTTGAAGAAATTTATCAGTTAAATCAAGGCTGTATTTGTTGTAATTTAAGGTCAGATTTATTAGCCATCTTAAAGAATATTCGTGATATGTATCAAACTGGGATGTGGAATTTAAAACATATCATTATTGAAACGACAGGGATTGCTGACCCTAGACCTATTGTACAAACAATTCAATTAATGGCAGGGAATGACCACTTTTTCTTTGTTGATTCCGTGTATACTGTGGTCGATGCCATTAATTATAAAGACTCATTGACAAAATTTGAAGAAGTTTCTCAACAGATAGTCTTTGCAGACCGGATTTATCTTTCTAAGCTAGGTCAAGAAGATGCCTCCGTGATTAAAGCAGACCTCAGTCATTTAAATCCATTTGCTCAAGTTATTCCCTTTGACTTAGATGTTCCTATTGAAAGCCATCAATTCTTCAATCAAGGATTATATAATAAAGTATTTGAACCTGAAGAATTACAGGCCATGCTGCAGGCGGAGGAAAGTAACTATGACCATGACCATCACGATGATCACGAAGAAGACCATGACCATCACCATCATCACGAAGAAGGTCATAATCATGGCCATCACCATGACCACCATGGGATTGAAACTATCTATCTAGAGACTTCTTTACCTTTAGATGGTAATCAAGTTCAATATTTCATTGATTGGCTTATGATGTCACAACAAGACCGACTTTATCGTTATAAAGGCTTTATCAAATTGACTAATCAAGACCATGCCTACTTACTTCAAGGTGTTTCTATGAATTATCAGTTTGACCCAGTGGTTAATAATGACAAAATGAAGACGCAACTGGTTTTGATTGGTAAGGAAATGGATGAAAAATTAATTACAGATGCTTTTTCAGATTTGAAGTCTCTATCCATGTAGTAAGGACTTCCTTTCAAGAATTTATTTTTATCTTTCTCGATATTCATAAAATTAACAAAATCGCCTGCAGGATTTAAATCCACTCAGCAGGCGATTTTTTGAATGTATTCAAATTTAATAAGAGAAGTTTGCTTAGCGACGACTTAAGCGCGACCAGAAAATAAAAATTGAAATAAAGTCTTGGCTGGTTAGTTTTATTTCTTGTTCTCCTAGTTCATCGCTGATAAGAGCTTGATTAGAATCTAAGTTCAGACTAAAGGTATTTCCTGAAAATTCACTTTTTTGCCTGCTAGTTTTGACTTCTTGGATTGCATCCATAATGAGGTCGGAAAAACTAGCTCCTTCCACTTGTAAGAAACTATCAAGTAGGTCTTTATCCTTACCATCTAGCTTAACATGCCATTTTCCTTTGTTTTTTTCAAAATAATAATACATTTTTATCTACCTTTCATAAATTGGAAATGCCGAAATAATTTTCTGATCATCCGTTAAATACATTTGGATAGTAATGCCTTGACTAGCTCCTTCATAGATATTGCCTGAAACATGATCAGCCATGTCATAGGCCTCATTGATGGCATCAACGACTTCTTGGGGGCTCCAATCTTTGGGGAAGAAGGTGGACATGGCTTTTTTCTTTTGCCCTTCAATCTTTACTTTAGCCCGGTAAACCCCATGCTTATCATTCTTGGAACGGGTGTCAGGCAGAATTTGAGCCATTTGACTGATACCTTCGTAATGGTAACCCGTTGCATTACCTTTGCGATTGATACTACCGTAAAAAATATGTTCTAAGGCATTACGATTGAAATGTTGGGTGTTCTCTAGATCTGATAGTCTAAATTGACTATTCTGAAGCTGGCTTTCTTGTTTTTCTTGGTTAGCTTGACTTGGATTACTTGAATTACTTTGACAAGCTACGGCAGAGTAAAGGGTGACTAACAAAAAAAGTAGGCGTATTAATTTTTTCATATATTCCTCCCAATTCTAGTATGATTATAACGATTTTATAATTAGCCTTCAATGGATTACTATCCAATTACTTGTATTTCTATCTAGCAGGGTTACAATAAAACAGTAGTTGTCTTTGAACTAAGTCTTGAAAGGAGTCTGGACCCATGCAATTCATTCATTTACCTCAATGTTCAACATGTAAACGTGCAGAAAAGTGGTTACTAGAAAATAATATTGGCTTTGAAAGTCGCCATATACTGGAAGATACGCCTAGGCCCGAAGAGTTAAAGGAATGGTATCTAGTGTCTGGGTTGCCAATTAAACGATTTTTTAATACGTCTGGTAATAAATATAAAGAACTGGGACTCAAGGATAAGCTGGATACCCTGTCCTTAGACCAACAAATAGAACTGTTAGCGAGTGATGGGATGCTGATTAAACGTCCCATATTAGTAGAAAAGGATCAAATCTTAATTGGTTTTAAAGTAGATCAGTGGCAAGCTAATTTTGACAAATAATGTATTTCATTAGGAGAGGAAGCTAGATTTTTGACGATAGAAGAGATTATTCAAGCCTTGAAAACAGACCCAAGAAATGAAAGTTATAGTCAACGTGGAATCCCACCGGTGCTTCAAATTAATCCAGAGGCCAAACTACTAATTATTGGTCAAGCACCTGGATCTCATGTTGAAAAGTCCTTAATTCCCTTTGATGATAAGTCAGGGGTAACCTTAATAAAGTGGTTAGGAATTGGTCCAGAAAGTTTTTATAGCCAAGTAGTTGCGATTATGCCTATGGACTTTTATTATCCTGGAAAGGGGAAAAGTGGTGATTTGCCACCAAGGAAATTTATTGCACATGATTATCATCAAAGCATCTTGGCCTTAATGCCTAAAATCCAAATGACCTTATTAATTGGGGCATATGCCAATAAGTTTTATTTAGGTAAAGCTTTTAAAAAGAACTTGACCCAAACTGTAGCAAGCTATCAAGAGTATTTGCCTGATTATTTCCCTTTAGTTCATCCCAGCCCTCTTAACTTTAGGTGGCAGGCTAAGAATCCCTGGTTTAAGAAAGATGTATTACCGGATCTAAAAATAAAGGTTGCTCAAATATTAGGTGAAAATTAGGACCATCCTTCTATCGTGGTTCAATAAAAAATATAGATTGAGGATAGTCTTTTAAATCATGGTCAGGTATAATGATTGAGTTATATGAGCAATGGATAAGATAGGGAGTATGAAAAGATGAAGCAATGGCAAAATAGTTTAACTAAATTATTAATTTACATGGCCCAGCTTTGTGTCCTGTTGGTATTAACTTGGCTTATTTGGCGAAATCTAAACCATATGGCTTATGTAGAATTTATCGGTGGTGAAAAAGTAGATATTTTACAAGCAACTTGGTCATGGCTTCCTTTTGCCGCTTTGAGCTTAGCCCTCGTGTTTTTGGCAGCTAACTTTAAGGGACGAACGGTTTATATAGTTTGTTCTTTGATATATTGCCTTCTCTTTATTTTCTTATCCAGTCAAATTGATTTTGGACTAAGGGCAGATGCTGATATTGTCTACCAGTTGAGTCAAACTCTTTTTTCAGAAAATAAGGCAGCAGTTTTTTCAGAAGATTACTTTTTAAAATATCCTTTTCAGCTAGGACTTATGATTTATGATGGACTCTTAACTAGATTATGGTCCTCTCCTAAAATAATATTTTTTGTTAACTTTTTGCAAATCTTAGCCATAAATTACTTAGTAGCTAAATTAACTCTTCTCGTCTTTGGTGACCGTCATGGCCTAGAGTCAATGACCATTATGCTTAGCTTCTTATTTTTACCCCAATTAATTTATGTACACTTTGGCTATGGGTTGATTCCTGGTTTCTTCTTTTTAATCCTGGGTGCCTATTTGCTAATGAAAGGCATCAAAGCAAGCCAATTTGCTTTGGCATACTACCTTACCGCTTGTTTGGCTTTTAGTCTGTCGGTAATAATCCGACAGAATTTCGCGATTGGAATTATTGCGATTATTATTGGTTTATTCGTGAGTCTAATTGGTAAAAATTCTTGGTCAAAAGTTTTTCTTCTTTTAAGCTTGATTGCTTGCTTGATATTACCTAGTCGTTTATTAGCCTTTAGTTATGAATTAATTCTCGACCAGGATTTTCCTAGTGGGTCTCCATCGAATCTATGGGTCGCCATGGGAACTGACCCTCAAAACTTAGACCGGTCAGCAGGATGGTATAATGGTTTTAATTATAATACTATGTCTCAAGTAAATAATGATTATGATCAAGCGAAAGCTATTGGACAGACCAAACTTAAGGAAAATATTGCTTATTTTCAAGAAAATCCAGCTTATTTTCAAGATTATTTCAATTTAAAAATTGATTCTCAATGGACTGAACCAACCTTCCAGTCACTTTGGACCACATCTCGAGCAGCACAAACTTATCATTCAAAGTGGGGGGAAAGTCTCCATCAAGAATCTTTTACTTTTGCCAATATCTACCAGGCCTGTCGTGGAATTTATTTATTAATATTAATAGCTAGTTTGGCTTTTATTTGTATCCACTTCCGTGGAAAAGCAAGTTTCCTACCGTTTATGATTTATCTCGTTGGAGGCTTCCTTTTTCATTTGGTCTGGGAAGGGAAGAGTCAATATCTTTATACCTATGTATTCACATTAATTCCACTGGCAGCAAGACTATTGAATGATATTGTTTACTATATACCAGGCTGGAATTCACAAGATTAGCCTAATTTAGGAGGATAAAATGGACTTACCGATCTTATACTTAGTTATTCCCTGTTATAATGAAGCAAAAGTACTCCCTCAAACTCATCCCTTATTCTTAAATAAAATTCGGAATTTAATTCAAGCAGCAAAAATTTCGCCTCTTAGTCAGATTATGTATGTAGATGATGGGTCTAAGGATAAGACCTGGGATTTGATTGAAGGATTTTCAATGGAAAATCACCATACGCAAGGAATTAGTCAAAGTCGAAATCGTGGTCACCAAAATGCTATTTTTGCTGGGATGATGGAAGCGAGAAAACAAGCTGATATCGTGATCACTATCGATTGTGATGGACAAGACGATATTAATTGTATTGATCAAATGGTCGCGGCCTACCAAAATGGTTCCGATATAGTTTATGGGGTGAGGTCTAATCGAAAGTCAGATACTTGGTTTAAAAGAAGTTCAGCCCAACTTTTTTATAAATTAATGGCCTTTTTAGGTGCTGATACCATTTATAATCATGCAGATTATCGCTTATTATCGAAGCGAGTCTTAAATGAATTGTCAAATTATAAAGAAGTGAATTTATATCTAAGAGGCTTGATTCCTTTAATTGGTTTTAATTATTCTGTCGTGGAGTATGAACGGTATGAACGAATGGAAGGTGAGAGCCATTATCCTCTATCAAAAATGTTGACCTTAGCTTTTGATGGTATTACAAGTTTGTCGATTAAGCCCATTCGCTTAGTAACCTTAATGGGGGCTTTTGCGACACTTCTCAGTTTGCTTTTAATTATATGGGTATTTTATGGATATTGGACGGATAATACAGTGGCTGGTTGGGCTTCAACCTATATTGTTGTCTGCTTTATGGGAGGAATCCAATTATTATCCATTGGTGTTATAGGGGAATACATTGGTAAGATATATCTGGAAGTTAAAGCTCGTCCAAAATATATTATTGCTAAACGCACGCAAAAAGAAGAAATTGAAAAGCATTAAATATTTTTAATTGATAGTCACATTAAAAACTAGTCCTTGGGGGCTAGTTTTTTGTTTATGCATTTAAATTAATATTAAAATTTTTTGTTAAACTTAGTAACATTGAACTAGTAAAATTTAAGATTTTTGAGTGATTTTTCGTGAAAATATATTAGATAAAAATAGTATATTGACGAAATATTTAAGTTGTAATTATAATAGAAAGGAGAAAAAAGAGGTTGAACAAATGAAAAATTATTTTAAATTTATTTTATTATTTATTTTTATTTTTACTTGTATGAATCCCAATCAAAAGTCATTGGTCTTTGCCAATATCGATTTCGAAAGCCTAGGCTATTCAACAATTGCTCAAAGGGCAGGCAGTCAAGAAAGTGTGTTTGAAGTCATTGATTATTCTGTAATTGATGGGGATACGGCAGATTTTATCTTAGACCGAAAAACCGAGCCCTCAATTAAAGCCCGCTTTTTACTAATTGATGTCCCCGAATTACGAGGGGGTGTTCCCTATAGTAAGGCTGCTAAGAAAAGAGTTAGTGAGCTATTGAGCCAAGCTGATTTGATCGAGGTTGAATACGAAGGCCCAGAAAAGGATAAATATGGTCGTGATTTAGTCCATGTTTGGGTTGATGGTATTTTGCTAGAAGAAATTATGGTTAGGGAAGGTTATGCGATTGCTCGTTATATCCAAGCGTACTTACCTAACTCCCCTTATGCAGAAGCAATTTATGCTGCCCAAGACCAGGCCAAGTATGAAGGTGTGCGCGTCTGGGTGGATGGTGATATAAATTATATCAACCAGGCCGAATATCTAAATACTAATGCGTCTACCGCTTCCAATCAAGTGAACTTTACAGATCCTATTTTAAATGAAGATGTTTATTATAAAAATTGTAAAGAGGTAAAAGCAGCAGGGAAAGCACCTATTTATCCAGGCGATCCTGGTTTTAGACCCCAGTTTGATCGGGATAATGATGGAATCGGATGTGAAGTATAGAAAGAAAACGTTTACCTTATATTTCAGAGTTATTATATTTCATATATTTTATTTAGTGTGGTATCCTATCGGGGATGGGGTAAGACCCCGATGGTTACCATATGAAAAAATGTCTTGTACCATATGGTAGTTTTTATCTGTTCAGCTATCTTCATTGTGACTAACTATCTGATGTGATCGTTATGTTGAAGAAGTGTGCCTATCAGAGTTCTTACAAGAAAGAATCATCAAACAAAATAACACATCAACCACCATCAGATTGTACAGCACGGAGCTTGTCTCACGGCCAGGGTAGTCTTTATTAATGGCCAAAAAGCACAAGCCTCTGTGTTTAGACAAAAAAGAGGTTGAATTATTATTAAAACGCAACAAAACATTGGTTTTTCTTTTGCATCTCTCACTAATTATTTGACTAATAAATTCCAAATAAGTCTTAGAGATTTTGCTTGGATTAATTTAGGAAATTTCATTATGGCTTTTGCTATGGTAAATATTCATATTCCCGCGCGAATTAGTGAGGGCGGAGTAATGGGCTTAGCTTTAGTTTTTTACCAATTAAATGGCTTTAACCCAGCCACAGTCAATCTAGTTCTAGATTTAAGTCTTTATTTTATTGGTTTCTTATGTTTGAGTCGGGCTTTCCTACCTAAGGCAATTCTTACAACTGTTTCCTATTCAATCATTTATAGTTTATGTTATAAATTAGGGCCCATCTTGCCTTCTTTACAGGATGCCCCTCTATTTGCCGCTATTATTGGAGGTATATTAGTCGGACTTGGTTGCGGCTTGGTTGTTTCACGGGGATGTGTGGCTGGTGGTGAAGATTGTCTAGCCCTAATAAATGTTAAATACAATCATTTATCGCTCTCGATGGCCTATTTCATTAGTGATTTTATTGTATTAGCTTTATCATTTGTAGTTTATATGCCTTTTACTAATGTCTTAATTTCATTAGTTACGACTTTTATTTCATCTTTTATTATTGGTCAGTTTGAATTGAAACTACCCCAAACAAATTTCAAACCCGTTTCTTTTAGCTAATCTTTAATTTTTCTATAAATTAAAAACACTTGTTATCTTCCTGTATGGAAAGATGACGAGTGTTTTAGTAATATTTGCTATATTTCAATTTGAGTCCATTTACCTTGTTTGAAGCGATGACGTAGAAGAACAAAACGGGAAAGTTGATCAGATAAAACACCCAGCCAGATACCCATTTGACCTAGTAAAAAGACATTAACTAAAAGGAGAGTCATGCTGGTGCGAATGATTGTGACTGAAATAATCCCGGCCATTAAAGTATAACGCACATCCCCACCAGACCGTAAACATCCGCCAAAGATAATTTGGGAAATTTGTAAAAGGACAATGACCATAATAAACTGGGTTACCATGGTGGCTTCACCTATTATTTCTGGGTTGTCAAAGTAGATTTCCATGACATTATCACCATAGAAGAGGAGAAAAGCAGAAAGTCCAATTGAAATAATGAGTCCGATTCGTTGGCAAACCTGGCCGTATAATACGGCGATATCCGGGCGCTTTTGTCCAAGCGCACGGCCGGCTAGGGCGACTGCGGCTACTTGCATCCCATCCCCAAATGAAAATCCTAGAGATAAAATATTCATACCGGCATTATAAATCGCAAAAGAATCTGTACCTAATTTTGCTGAAGTTAATGCGGTTGCTAGGAAGCCCACCCGCATAAAAAGGTTCTCTACAAACATATTTGAGCCTAGATTAAAAATAGAGGCAGCCGTGCTCTTATGCATGCGAACTTTTTCCTTTATAATATAAGGAATTTGAACTAGACTTTGTTTTTTGAATAATGAACGAATGCTCATCAACATAGCAATAAAAGACCCGAAGACCGTTGCAAAGGCTGCTCCTCTTAGGCCTAAGGCCGGAAACCCTAAATTTCCATTTATTAATAGATAGTTAAAAATGATATTAATAATAGAAGAGGTCAAATTTGTGGTGAAGGCAATTCTGGTATTACCAGATCCCCTTTGGGCTGCATTAATGACCATGGCGGTCACGTTAAATATTAAGCCAGCCATAATAATGGTAAAATATTGAACCGATGCGGTATGGGTATCTTGATTGGATCCAGCAAGATGCATAATTGTATCTGCAAAAAAGACCATGGCAAAGCTAATTAAAATACACAAACTCAGAGCTATAATGAGTGCGGTTAATAAGACCTCATTCGCCCCATATTTATCATCTTGCCCCCGACGACGGGCAACAAGCGCAGAAACTGCGATTGATATTGCTATAAATGCAGTGAATCCAATTAACTTTGGTTGAGTAGTTAAGCCCACGGCAGCGATGGCATATGAACCGAGTGACCCCACCATCATCGTATCAATCATAGCGGCTAGAGAGATGAAGAAGGACTCAAGTACCGAGGGCCAGGCCATTTGTAGGGCGGTTTTATAATATTCTTTATGTTCCATAATTTCCTTTCGTTAATTAATAAATAAAGCATAAAAACTGTATGTAAAAGTTATCTTACTCCTTTTCCACATTAATAGCTAGTTTGTAATACTCTAAGAAAATTAATTAAAAATAAGACTTGGTATGATTTATTCCGCGTAAGCATGCTATACTTAGCTAGTCTATATTCTTTAAAAAGTAAATATCAATAATATATAAATCGCTTTCCAAAAAGACTTGTATTATTAAAATTTTATTGTAAACTAAGGGGGATATTATCGTGTATCAAGGTTATATTACGGATGTGCCAGGTATAGAAGTAGGTCATGCTCAGAACTATGAAGCCATGACAGGTTGTAGTGTTATTTTAGCAAAAAAAGGTGCAGTTGGCGGTGTAGACGTTCGGGGATCTGCGCCGGGAACAAGAGAAACTGACCTATTTGGTCAGAAAAAGACGGTTAACCAAGTACATGCGATTGTGCTTGCCGGAGGTTCAGCCTTCGGTTTAGATGCTGCTGGCGGTGTGATGAAATATTTAGAAGAGGAGGGGGTGGGCTATCAAACGCCAGTCATTAAAGTTCCTATCGTGTCTTCAGCGGTTATTTTTGATCTGGGATTAGGCTCTAGTCGAATTCGTCCTGATTATCATATGGGTTATTTGGCTGCAAAAAATGCAAAGGTCAATGAATCGCTCCAAGGAAACATCGGCGCAGGTACAGGAGCTTCTGTTGGTAAAATATTAGGACCAAATTATATTATGAAAACGGGACTTGGGTCAGCTTCGGTTAAGTTGGGGTCCTTAGTAGTTGGAGCCTTGGTGGTTTTAAATGCCATGGGAGATGTATTTGACAGAAACCAGGATGAACAGATAGCTGGCGTCTATGACCGTCAAAAGAAACATTTTCTTAAAACAAGCGATTTGTTACGACAATTTCACATGGAAAATGCGATTACTAATACGACGATTGCTTGTATTGCTACCAATGCACGTTTTGATAAGGAACAAACCAATAAACTAGCTGAAATGACCCATAATGCCTTTGCTAGAACGATTGCACCCGTGCATACTTCTTCTGACGGCGATACCATTTTTGCTTTAGCCACTCAAGAAGTAATGGCAGATTTAAATCTTGTAGGCGTGATGGCTATTGAGGCAATGGAGAAAGCTATTATGAATGCTGTGTATGCGGCAGATGCCTATCAAAACTTTCCGGCATATCAAAATATTTTTAAACCTTAATCTATTCATCAGCCTAGATCATAGGACTAGGACTGAGAAATGGTTAACAACGAAACAATATCGATAACAAAATAGACCAGTATCCTTTGGAACTGGATCGGAGGTAAAAAAATGAATAATAAAGTTTTAATGCGTAGATTTGATGCCCATAAAATTGCTATTGTTGGAATTATGGGGGCGTTAACGATTGTTTTGGGGTCAACTCCCTTAGGTTTCATTCCAATTGGAGTGACAGGTGCGACCACCATGCATATTCCAGTTATCACTTCGTCAATCCTTTTTGGCCCAGCTGTTGGTTCATTAGTTGGTTTGATTTTTGGAGTATTTTCAATGATGAAGGGTATCTTAAATCCGACTCCTTTCTCATTTGTGGTCCTTAACCCCTTAGTATCAGTTCTACCGCGTATTCTTATTGGGATTTTTCCTTACTATGTTTATAGTTATTTAAATCATGTTGGACTTAAGAAAGCTAAGATTGCTCTATCTATTTTTTGGCTAGCAATTTTAGGCTATCTAGGCCATGGAATTTTTACAGCAATTCAAGCGGGGAATACTATGTCTATTTGGGTAAATAGTGGTTTGTTTATCCTGGTGGCGGCTATGGCCCTCTTAGAATTTTCAAAACTTGCCGATTCTTACCAGGCTTCTTTAGATAAAGTCATCGCTGCGATAGTCGGCACCTTAACGAATACCGTAGGGTTTTTGGGTGGTGTCTATCTCTTTTATGGTGAACGATATGTATCACTTATGGGAGTGGATCCAGCCAATGCTGGTAAAACGATTCTAGGAATCGGAATTGTGAATGGTATTCCTGAATGTATTATCGCGATTATTTTAGTGATGGCAATTACCAAAGCCCTAGGAAGAAAATAGAATTAAAGAGAAGGGTTGATCTATGTTATTAGCGATTAATATTGGCAATTCAAATATTGATTTAGGGCTTTACCAAGATCTAAGTTTAATTCACCATTGGTGTGTTTCAATGGATCCAAATAAGACAGTGGATGAATATGGCCTTTTATTTACACAATTATTAGCTAGTGAAGCTGTGGAAGTTGATCAAGTAAGTGCTATTATTTTATCTTCCGTGGTCCCTAATATTATGGATACTATGCCGATTGTTTGTAAAAAATTTTTTAAGCAATCCCCTATGATTGTTGGCGCGGGGGTTAAAACAGGATTGAACATTCGTTATGATGATCCTAAAGAAGTAGGAGCAGATCGAATAGTTAATGCTGTGGCAGTCAAAGAAAATTACGGTACACCAGCAATTGTTATGGATATGGGGACTGCTTTTACTTTTGATGTCATAGATGTTAAAGGAGATTACGTTGGCGGCTTAATCAGTCCAGGAATTAAAATTACTGCTGATAGTCTGGTGGCCTCAACTTCAAAATTACCTAAGATAGAAATTAAGCACCCACGTCATCTAATTGGTAAAAATACAGTTCAAGCAATGCAATCTGGGCTTGTTAATGGATATATTGGAATGGTTGATTATATCATCAAAGCAATTGTAAAGGAAATGGACCTATCTATAGATCAAACCAATTTAGTTGCAACAGGTAATTATGCTGAGTTAATCGCTAACCTGTCAGATTATCCGATTGAGATAAATCCTTTATTGACTTTAGAAGGATTATGTTTAATCTATCAGCGAAATATAGCATAGACTAATTATCTTTCTAGCAAATATTGAGTTTACTAAAACGAGATTGAAAGAGAATTTAGATAAAATCGAATGAGGCAATAATCGTATATAAATTATTGTAAAAATCAGGACTAAGCAGAAAAAGCTCAGTCCTTTTTTAAATTACCTATTTAGTATTTGCTTTAGTTATGAACATGTCACTGACGCGGTCTAAAATAATATTGGCTAAATCTTCTTTAGACATCAAAGGAAGTTCTTCAGCTGCTTGACTTTGGTCGAGTAGAGTGACGGCATTATTATCAGTTTGGAAGCCTGCATCAGCTCGCTTGATATTATTAATGACGATCAAGTCAAAATTTTTAGACTCTAGTTTTTTGCGACCATTTTCTAGTTCATTTTGTGATTCTGCAGCAAAACCAACAATTATTTGGTCTTGCTTTAATTGGCCAAAGTGGAGCGCAACATCAGGATTTTTGACTAATTCAAGGTTTAAACCAGCGCCTTGGCCAATTTTTTTTATTTTTTGATTGGCTATTTGGGCAGGGCGGAAATCGGCTGGAGCGGCCGCTTTAATCAGACAGTCAATTTGGTCAAAGTTCTTTTCAACTGCGTCGAAGAGGTCGAGGGTTGATTTAATTTCGATAAATTGATCGACTTTAGGTCGGGGTAAGTGGCTGGGGCCTGAGATTAAAGTGACCTGGGCCCCCCGTTTTTTTGCTTGATTAGCTAAGGCATAACCCATTTTACCTGATGAATAATTGGATAAATAACGGACCGGATCGATTGCCTCTTGGGTTGGACCAGCTGTAATCGTAAAGCGTTTACCGATTAAGTCTTTAGGTCGTAGACAGGTGTCAATAGCATCGACGATATCTTCAGGTTCAAGCATTTTGCCAGCCCCCTTGTCCTGACAAGCTAAAAGATCATCTTGGGTGTCAAGAACCTGGTGTCCGCGTTTCCTTAATGTTTGTATATTTTCTTGGGTGGCAGGATGGTTTAGCATAAAGGTATTCATTGCTGGAACAATAATCAGAGGGCTGCGATGAGCTAAGTAAACTGAGGTTAATAAATCATCTGCGATCCCTAAGGCAAATTTGGCAATGGTATTGGCAGTGGCAGGGGCAACGACAAAGACATCCGCCCATTTTGCTAGTTCAATGTGTTCTACTAAAGGACTAGCTGGTTTTTTATCAAAAAGATCTTGATAAACATAGTTTCCTGATATAGTTTGAAAGGTGAGTGGCGTGACAAATTCTTGCGCTGCTTGGGTCATAATGACTTTGACTTGGGCACCTTGTTTACGTAATAAAGAAACAATGGCGGGAGCCTTATAAGCAGCGATTCCACCTGTCACTGCTAAGAGGATTTTTTTATTGGTTAATTGCACGGAGATTCTCCTTTTTAATTTCTTATTCTTATCCTTATTTTAACATATGTCTTCTTAAAATTTCTCTCATTTAATTGACTTTAAGTTAAAGTAATTACTTTATAAAAAGTTTAACACGGTTTCTCAATAATTTAGTTAACTCTGCTTGGTCTGATGATTTAATCAATCGATATCGTAAGAAAAGATTGTAGACTTAGCTATAAATTTGTTATGATAGATTAGTATATACTAAAGATTTTCCTGAGAAAGCGAGAATAAGTATGAAGATAGATATGCAAGACTTAAAAGCAAGACAGAAAAAAATCCGCAATTTCTCTATTGTGGCTCATATAGATCATGGTAAATCAACCTTAGCCGACCGCATTCTACAACAAACTGAGACGGTGGCTGAGCGAGACATGCAAAATCAATTATTAGATTCAATGGACTTGGAACGGGAACGTGGCATTACGATTAAGTTAAACGCGGTTGAATTAACATATAATGCTAAGGATGGTCAAGAGTATATTTTCCACTTAATTGATACACCTGGCCATGTCGATTTTTCCTATGAGGTATCCCGGTCTTTGGCGGCCTGTGAGGGGGCTATCTTAGTCGTTGATGCGGCCCAAGGCATTGAAGCTCAAACCTTAGCCAATGTATATTTAGCGATTGATAATGATCTTGAGATTTTACCCGTGATTAATAAAATTGATTTACCTGCTGCTGACCCAGAACGTGTCCAAGTAGAAATTGAAGACGTGATAGGTATCGATGCTTCAGAGGCGGTTTTTGCCTCTGCTAAGGCGGGAATTGGGATTGAAGAAATCCTTGAACAAATCGTGCAAAAAGTTCCCCAACCTACCGGAGACTTAGAGGCCCCACTTAAAGCCCTGATTTTCGATTCAGCCTATGACCCTTATCGGGGGGTTGTTTTAAATATTCGGGTGATAGATGGTTTGGTGAAACCGGGGGATACTATTAAATTAATGTCCAACGGTAAAACCTTTGAAGTAAACGAGGTAGGGGTATTTTCTCCCCATCCAGTGCAACGAGATTATCTGATGGTAGGGGATGTCGGCTACCTAACAGCTAGCATTAAAACTATCCAAGATACCCGGGTTGGGGATACTATTACTCTCGCTTCCAATCCGACGGACCAAGCCTTAGAAGGTTATCGGAAGATGAATCCGATGGTTTATGCAGGTTTGTATCCAGTTGACTCCGGAGATTTTAACGATCTCCGTGATTCCTTGGAAAAATTACAACTGAATGATGCGGCCCTACAATTTGAAGCTGAAACCTCTCAAGCACTAGGGTTTGGTTTCCGAACCGGCTTCTTAGGCTTGCTTCATATGGATGTAATCCAAGAACGTCTCGAACGTGAATTTAATATTAGCTTAATTATGACCGCTCCATCTGTTATTTACCGGATTATTAAGACTGATGGGGAAGAAGTGAGAATCGATAACCCATCTGAAATGCCGGATAATACCGAAATTGATAAAATACTGGAACCTTACGTGAAAGCTCAGATTATGGTACCAAGTGATTATGTGGGAGCTGTGATGGACTTATGTGAGCGTAAACGGGGCAAATTTATCACTATGGACTATTTAGATGAGTTTCGGGTTAACGTCGTTTATGAATTACCTATGGCTGAAATTATCTTTGATTTCTTTGATTCCTTAAAGTCAAATACCAAAGGTTATGCCTCCTTAGATTATGAATTGATCGGTTATCAGGAATCAAATTTAGTGAAATTAGATATTTTATTAAATGGTGAGATTGTTGATGCCTTTTCAATTATTGTTCATAAGGATTTTGCTTATGAACGTGGTAAAGCGATTGCCGCTAAATTAAAAGAGATTATTCCACGTCAGATGTTCGAAGTGCCAGTTCAAGCTGCCATCGGTCAAAAAATTATTGCTAGAACAACAATTAAAGCCTATCGAAAGGATGTTACCGCTAAGTTATATGGTGGGGATGTCTCCCGTCGTAAGAAACTTTTAGAGAAACAAAAAGAAGGTAAAAAACGGATGAAGGCTGTTGGTTCAGTTGAAATCCCGCAAGAAGCTTTTATGGCAGTTTTAAAAATGGATGATGATAAATAAATTAATAGACTGCCTTGGTATTCCTGTTAGCAACGTGTATAAACGTGTATAATAGAATATATAAAAAGAAAGAGGTGCCCTATGGAATTTTTGTATAGTCAAGGATTATTACCAATGACTGGTGAAGGCTCTAATTTAATTTATTGGATTATTGGTGTCTTAGTGGTTTTAGCTGGAATTTTCTTAATTATTTCTTCTCGTAAAAATAAAAAATAAACCACGTTTGTGTTTTAATTAAAATTTCTGATAATATGCCAAGACCTTGTTAAACTCTAGTTAAATTAACTAAAGTATAGCTAGGGGAGCATTGTTATCAGATTTTTTATTTTATGCTTAAACTTAGAGAGCCATGAGGCTAAAACCATTAACTTTTAGATAATGAGTCTTAGTTCAAACAAGTATAAATTAAAGGCGGTTAGATATATATGTATGAAAAATATATTATGGCCATTGACCAAGGTACTACTTCTTCACGCGCCATTATTGTCAACCAAGTAGGCCAGATTATTGCCAGTGACCAAGCAGAATTTAAGCAATATTATCCGCAAGCTGGTTGGGTGGAACATGATCCACAAGAAATATGGAACAATGTGCAAAAAGTCATGTCAGGTGCCTTAATTAATGGTCAATTAGATCCACAACAAATCCATGCAATTGGCATCACTAATCAAAGGGAAACAAGTCTTATTTGGGACCAAAAGACAGGACAGCCCATTTATAATGCGATTGTTTGGCAATCGCGTCAAACTTCAGCAATCTCGGATGATTTACTAGACAAAGGGTATGGCTCATTTATTCAGGAACGGACAGGATTGATCCCTGATGCATATTTTTCAGCGACTAAAATCCGCTGGATATTAGATCATGTTCCAGGTGCCCAAGCGCGAGCTGAAGCAGGAGACTTACTCTTTGGGACGATTGATACCTGGCTTTTATGGAAGTTATCCAATGGTCAGGTGCATATGACCGATTATACCAATGCTTCGAGAACCATGTTGTTAAATTTAAAGACCCTAGACTGGGATGACGAAATTTTACACTTATTAAATATTCCAAAAAAAATTCTACCTCAATTAAAATCTAACTCAGAAATTTATGCCCATGCCCAATCCTATCATTTCCATGACCATCAGGTTCCGATTGCAGCTATGATTGGTGATCAACAAGCGGCTTTGTTTGGGCAGTTAGCCTTTGAAAAGGGAATGGTGAAATCGACATATGGAACGGGAGCCTTCATAATCATGAATACTGGCCAAGAAATCCGTCTATCTGATCATCAATTGCTTTCAACCGTAGCTTACGTATTAGGTGACCAAGTGACTTATGCTTTGGAAGGGTCTATTTTTGTGGCTGGTTCTGCCATACAATGGTTAAGGGATGGCTTAAACTTATTTTCAAAAGCATCTGAAAGCGAAGCGCTAGCTATGGATGCATCCGACCAGGAAACCCCAATTTATATGGTACCCGCCTTCACTGGATTGGGCGCCCCATATTGGAATCCTGATGTGAGAGGCATGATTTTAGGTCTTAGTCGGGGAACCAATAAGGCCGATTTAGCTAAAGCCACCCTGCAAGCTATTGCTTATCAAGTAAAAGATGTGGTTGATACCATGGAAGCCGATGCCAAAATGGAAATTAAACAAGTCCGGGTGGATGGGGGTGCGGCAAGTAACCATTATCTCCTTCAATTTCAAGCGGATATTTTAGGAAAAGAATTAGTCCAAGCCCAAGAGGTTGAAACGACTGCACTAGGAGCTGCGTATTTAGCGGGCCTTGCCACCAATTATTGGCAAAGTTTAGACCAATTAAAAGCTCTTCTAGGACAAGGACAAGTCTTTCAACCCCATATGGATCAAATTCAGGGGCAAAAATTGTATCAAGGTTGGCAGAAGGCTGTCAAAGCAGCTGCATATTATGCGGACCTATGTCGTGAGGATTAGTAGTCTATCAAACTAGTCTTCTGTGTTTTACTTATAGCTTATGATAAAATAAGGAAGATTAGAAGGGATGACACCATGTTAAAAGATTTTTTTTCTTATTATAAACCCTATAAACGCTTATTTATTATTGACTTCTCCTGTGCTGTTTTATCGGCTTTATTTGACTTGTTCTTTCCTGTAGCGGTTAACTATGTGATTGATCAAATTTTACCTAACCACAACCTAAAGATGGTCTTGATGTTTGCGGTCCTCCTCTTAGCTTTATATCTTTTTTCTATGTCATTAAATTATATCGTGGTGGCCCTAGGACATCGTTTAGGAATTAATATTGAAACCGATATGCGACGTCAATTATTTGCTCATTATCAAGAACAATCCTTTGCATATTTTGACCGAGTAAAAACGGGAGAATTAATGAGTCGGGTGACATCTGATTTATTTGAGATTTCTGAAATGGCTCACCATGGACCCGAAGATATTTTTATTACAGTGATGACCCTGGTGGGGGCCTTTTTCTTAATGCTCCAAGTTCATGTTAAACTAGCAGTGATTACAGTTCTTTTAGTACCAGTTTTACTAATCGCGCTTATTTTCTTCTCTCGTAAAATGGTTAAAGTGAATGAAGGAATCAATCGAAATCTAGGACATTTTAATGCGGGGATGCAAAATGCTATCTCCGGCATGAAGGTAGTTAAAGCCTTTGCCAATGAAGATCACGAGCAGACTGTCTTTGAAGGCTTAATTCAAGGGTATAAAAAACACAAGATTGCTTTCTATCAGGCCATGGCCTTATCTTCTTCTTTTAATTTTATGATTATGCGCCTCATTAATCTATTTGCCTTAGTGGCGGGGTCCTACTATACCTTAAGAGGTGAGTTAAGTGTGGGGCAATTGGTCGGCTATATTTTAATATCTAATACCTTTATTCGACCAATTGAACGGATCAACACCATGCTTGAGGTGTATCCTAAAGGAATTGCCGGCTTCAAGCGGTTCCAAGAAGAAATGAGTCAGTCGCCAGATATTGAAGACCGGCCTGGAGCCATTGTTGCACCTAAGCTCACAGGTAATATCCAATATGAAGGAGTGGGTTTTGCCTATCAGAATGGGCGTCAAGTCTTGGATAATATTAATTTAGATATTAAAGCAGGTCAAACCATTGCTTTTGTTGGACCTTCAGGTGCAGGTAAATCAACCTTGGTTAATTTGCTACCTCGTTTTTATGAAGTCAACAAGGGTAGAATCCAAGTCGATGGATATGATATTCGCGATTTAACTTTAACTTCCTTACGGCAACAGATTGGGATTGTGCAACAAGATGTCTTCTTGTTTGATGGGACCATTCGAGAAAATGTCCTTTATGGACGCCTTGATGCGAGTGAAGCTGAGGTCTTAGCCGCCATTAAAGCCGCTAAATTAGATGAGGTTGTAGCTAATTTGCCCCAAGGGATTGATACCCAAATTGGTGAAAGGGGCACATCGCTATCTGGTGGCCAAAAACAACGTTTATCTATTGCCCGAATTTTCTTGAAGAATCCTAGTATATTAATCTTAGATGAAGCCACTTCGGCTTTGGATACCGCTACAGAGCAGTACATTCAACAATCCCTAGATGATTTAGCCGTGGGGCGGACTACTTTGATTATTGCCCATCGCTTAGCAACCATTCGGAATGCAGATCGTATTCTAGTGGTTACCAAAGAGGGAATTGTTGAAGACGGAAGTCACCAAGAATTAATGGCCTTGGATAAGGTTTATGCGAGTCTTTATAAAGGGCAATTTAATGATTGGGAGTGGGCGGCCGATGAAACTAAAGCTTAATCCTTCTTGGCAAGTAGCCTTAGCATCCATCTTGGATAGTCCTTTTTACACAGCTTTAGAGGCACGAGTGATTCAGGCCTACCAAACCAAGCAGATTTATCCTAATCAAGATCAAATCTATGCAGCTTTGAATGCCTGTGATTTTGATCAAGTCAAAGTAGTGATTCTAGGTCAAGACCCCTATCATGGCCCTAATCAAGCGAATGGGCTAGCATTTTCTGTCAATCGCGGTAAAGCCTTACCACCATCCTTACGTAATATTTATCAGGAACTACAGCAAGATTTAGGCATACCTGTCGTCAAACATGGGGATTTAAGTGCTTGGGCCCAGCAAGGGGTCTTACTACTTAACACATCCCTGACGGTGAAAGAAGGGCAAGCTAACTCCATGAAAGATGTTGGCTGGTTAGAATTTACCAAAGCAATCATTCAGCTCTTAGGTGAAAAAGCGGAACCTTTAGTCTTTGTTCTCTGGGGACGCCAAGCACAAAATTATCAGAAATATTTAAAAAAACATCACCATATCATTAAGTCGGCTCATCCCAGTCCTTTATCTGCTTATCGTGGTTTCATAGGGTCTAAGCCTTTTAGTCAGATAAATAATTATTTAGTGGCAGATGGTAAAGATCCCATTGATTGGCGGTTGACTTAATGTTGAAGGAGTATTTATGAAAGAACTAAAGATTGAGAAACTCTCAAAAACTTATGGAACGAAAACCTTAATTGACCAAGTGGATTTTGCTATTCGAACTGGTGACAGGATTGGATTAATTGGACCGAATGGAACGGGGAAATCCTCCTTAATGAAGGTTATCGCTGGTAGAGATTCCTATGATAGTGGTCAGATTAGTCATCCTAACCAATATAGTATTGCCTATTTGGACCAAAATCCTGATTTTGATCCCAACAAAACAATCTTAGAGACGATTTATGATTCAAAAGCTCCAGCAATTCAGACTTTATTGGCTTATGAACAAGCTCAATATGATTTAGCGGCCAACCCAAATGATGAGAAAATTCAAGCGCATTTTTCCAAGCTTTCTGACCGGATGACCATGGAAAATATTTGGGATATTGAAGTCCAAGCCAAAACAATTTTAGACCAATTAGGAATTTCGGACCTTAAACGCACACTCGCAACTTGTTCAGGGGGCGAGCGAAAACGAATTGGTCTGGCCCAAGTCTTAATCGCCCAAGCAGATCTGCTCTTATTGGATGAACCAACCAACCATTTAGATGTTGCTTCCATCCAATGGTTAGAAAATTATTTAGCCAATTTCAAGGGAGCCTTACTTTTAATTACCCATGATCGGTATTTCCTCGAGCGATCAGTCAATAAAATTATCGAATTAAAATTTGGTCAACTAACAAGCTATCAAGGAAACTACCAAGCATATCTTGATCAGAAATTAAAAGCTGACCAAGACCAAGCCCGCAGTCAAGCCAAACAAGACCGTCTCTTCCAACAAGAACTAGCTTGGATGCGAAAAGGGGCCAAAGCGCGGACGACCAAGCAGCAAGCCCGCATTGATCGGTTTGAAACACTGAAAGAAGATATTGCAGGACGCAATCAAGCTCAAGCTGACCTAGATTTCAATTTTGGCCAGCAACGTATTGGTCAGAAAATTATGGAATTAGACCATGTTTCAATTGCGCTAGACCAATTACCAATCCTCACAGATTTTACTAAATTTTTTGTTAAGGAAGATCGCGTCGGCATTGTGGGGCCAAATGGGATCGGTAAATCCACTATTTTGAATACACTGGCCGGATTGCGTCCAGTTCAGGCCGGAAGTTATGAACGTGGTTCAACCACGCGCTTGGCTTATTATCGTCAATTAGACCAAGACTTACCAGGTGACCAAAGGGTTATTAATTATATGACCGAGATTGCCAGTCAATTTAAACGGGAGGATGGCTCAACCATTTCAGTTAGCCAGCTGCTCGAACGGTTTAATTTCCCATCAGTGACGCATTCTAGTCAAATTAAGTACTTATCGGGTGGTGAAAAACGTCGTCTTTATTTATTATCCTTATTAATACAAGAACCCAATATCTTGCTATTGGATGAACCGACCAATGATTTAGACATCGAAACCCTGCAGGTATTAGAAGATTATTTAGAAAGTTTCCAAGGGGTTGTCATTATTGTATCCCATGATCGATATTTCTTAGACAAAACTGTGGATCAGTTACTAGAGGTGCAAGGTCAAGGTATTTTTACCTATTATTTTGGTAAATATTCTGATTATTTAACTGAGAAAAAACAGGCAGAAGTCAGCAAAATTGCTAAGTCTGATTCAGATAACAAAGTGACTTCAACAGTGGTAGTGCCTTCTAACCCTAAAAGTAAAAGGAAACGTTTATCATACAAAGAGCAACAAGAATGGGATGGATTAGAGGATAAAATAATGGCTACTGAAGCAGAAATAGAATCAGTGCAAGCTGAGATGCAGATAAATGCCACCGATGTCGGTATTTTAGTCGACTTACAAGCCCAACTAGACCAATTGAATGAAGATCTTCTCTATTATTATGAACGTTACGATGACTTGTCAAACCGTTTAGAAGGGTGATTACCAAGATGATTTATTTTGTTTATGCCCAAGATTTACAAGGCGGTATTGGTTTTCAGGGTAAACTTCCTTGGCACTTACCAAATGACTTAAAATTTTTCAAAGCCACAACGATGGGCCATACCATGTTAATGGGCCGGAAGACCTTTGAGGCCATGGATTGTAGACTCTTGCCTGGTCGCAAAACTATCGTTATGACCCAACAAGCAAACTATGGTCAAGATATCGCTGGCTTGCAGGTTCTTCATACCGTTCCAGAGATACTAGCACTGGCTGAGTCAGAAGATATTTACATTATTGGAGGTGCCCAAATTTTTGACTTGTTTTGGGATCAAGTGGATGTAATCTATCGGACTGTGATTGAAGCAACCTTCACCTGTGATACCCATGTAAAAAACTTAGACCCCAAATTATGGCGGTTGGTTAAGATAGAAGTTTATGAAAAATCACCGACAAATCCATACCGTCATCGGATAGAGGTTTGGGTTCGTTTAGACAAGGAAGAGAGGAAAGGTGGGTTAAATGACTAAAAAAATTGGAATTATTGGGGTTGGAAATATGGGCCAAGCTTTAGCGAGAGTGATTCGTCACGGCCATCCTGATTATGAATTATTGTTTAACCGTCGTCACTTAGATAAATTGGATGACTTAAGTCAAGAACTCCAAGCCGAGCCTGTTTCAGTCAAGGATTTACTTTCACGAGCAGATCTAATTATATTAGCAATTAAACCCAAACAAGTGGTTGATTTCTTCAAAGAAAATGAAAGCTTAATCGCTGCTTATCCTAATAAGTTATGGCTATCTGTGGTTTCGGGTTGGAGTCTCAACGATTTAGCTAAAATAAGTCCCCAAACTTGGATTCGGTTAATGCCTAATACTCCCGTTGCGGTCGGTCAAGGCATGATTACCTATTGTCACCCAGAGCATGTAAGTTATGGCGATTTGGTCGAAGACTTATTCAAAGATGCTGGCTTAGTAGAAGCATTATCTGAAGACTTATTTCCTGCATTTACGGCCTTAGCGGGTTGTAGTCCGGCTTTTTTATATATTATTATTGAAGCCATGTCAGATGCAGGGGTTTATGCTGGTTTAGGTCGAGACCAAGCCATTCGTTTTGCTGCCCAAGCTTTGGCCGGGGCTGGTGCTATGGTTTTAGAAAGTGGTCTTCATCCTGGCCAATTAAAAGATCAAGTCACCTCACCAGCGGGGGATACAATAAAAGGCGTCCGAAATCTGGAAGCAAAGGGACTACGCTCTGCTATCATTGAAGCCATCATAGCTGCGCAGTCAATTAAATAATAAGTATTTATAAAATCAAAAAGAGTGGGTGGGGCATAAAGCCCTAGACCCACTTTTTATTATATTAAAGGAATTATGAAATAATGATTTTTTAGAAAGTTTACTGATTATTTAATCAATCGCTAGATATAGAAAAGAATTGAAGAATACATGCAAGCGGCCCCGCCAATAACAAATAGATGCCAAATAACATGCATCCAAGGTTTACTTTTCATACTGTAAAAAATAGTCCCAATAGAATAAACTAAGCCGCCGATTCCTAACCAAATTGTTGCGGATAGGTGAGAATTTTGGGTTAATGGATAAATGAGGAGGACTCCCAGCCATCCTAAAAGGAGATATAAGAAGGTAGAAAGTCGTGGAAATCGATCTGTGGCAGCCACTTCATAGATTATTCCTGAAAGGGCTAGGAACCAAATTAAGGCCAAAAAGGTGTAGGCTGGCCAACCACGCATGGTTAAGAGAATATAAGGCGTGTAGGTGCCTGCAATTAATAGATAGATGGCGGAGTGGTCAAACTTTTGAAAAAGGTGACGGAGCCGGCTAAATTTAAAGCTATGATAGAGGGTTGAACTTAAAAATAGAAGAATCAGGGAAGCGCCATAAATTGAATAAGCAACAATCGCAGTGGGTGATGAAAGATGGATTCCTTTTTGTAATAAAGCAATTAAGCCTATGATACTAAGCAGGGTTGCAATACCATGGGTCAAGGCATTAAAGACTTCAACTATGATGAAAGGTTTTAAGCTTTCTTGTTTCATAAAACAACCTCCTTTTTAATTTTATTATATACTCAAATGTTCAAGCTTCAAGTTTAATCATAATTATTTGTTTTATATTTGCTAGTCGTCACATTTTAGTATAATCTATTATAAAACAAGGAAAGTGAGATTAAGATGATACCCAGTTTTTATGAATTTATGATGCGGTTTGTAAATGAAGAAGCAAAGGATCCAATTAGTCGTTTAGCGAATGCAATTCATGATGATAGCTCTTTTCCCAAACAAAGTCAGGACTTTCAAAAAATTTCTAATTATATGGAACATAGCCTAGAATATTCAAAATTAATTTCGGTTTTTGATGAAATGTGGCAACGTTATAAATTTGATTATTTAGATTAAGGAGAAAAAAATGAGTACACATATTGAAGCCCAAGCAGGCCAAATTGCTAAAGTTGTTTTATTACCAGGCGATCCGCTTAGAGCTAAATATATTGCGGAGACCTATCTTGAAGATGTTCAACAATATAATACCGTGCGGAACATGTTTGGATATACTGGAACCTACCAAGGAGTAAAAATTTCGGTCCAAGGTACTGGGATGGGGATTCCATCTGCCATGATTTATACAGAAGAATTGATACAATTTTATGGCGTTGAAACCATTATTCGGATTGGATCCATTGGTGGTATGCAAAAAGATGTTAAAGTGAGAGATATTATCATTGGCCAAGGAGCCACGACTGATTCGAATATCTTAAGAAATATTTTTGATGGTCAAGTTCATTATTCTGCGATTGCAGACTTTAAACTTTTAGATACCCTGTATCATAAGGCTTTAACCATGATTCCATCTAAAAATATTCATGTAGGAAATGTCTTATCGAGTGACCGTTTTTATAATCAAGAAATGGATAAGGAAAAATTAGCAGCATATGGAGTATTAGGAGTTGAAATGGAAGCGGCTGGTATGTATGCAGTTGCTGCCAAACACCATAAACGTGCCTTAGCTATTTGTACAGTTTCTGATCATCTCTTAACGGGTGAAGAAACTACGGCCCAAGAACGACAAACTTCATTTACTCAAATGATGGAAATTGCTTTACAAACTGCTAAAGAATTTGCTTAGGGAATGTGGGATAAGAATATGCGATCAAATAAAAAATTTATCGAAATTATCTTGGCCGTCATTGCCGGTCTTGCAATTACAACTGGTATAGGGTATGAGGTAGGGCATAGTCAGGGACTAGCTGATTTACTTTCAGATACGGTTGCTGAGGAAGATCAATTAAGCGAAGAAGACCTAGCTCTAATTGAGTCTATCTATAATCAAATACAGACCTCATATATTAATGATGTGGATAAAAAAGAATTACTTGAAGGTGCTTTAAAAGGAATGGTTGAAGCAACGGGTGATCCTTATTCTGAATTTCTTGACCAAGATCAAACCCAAGATATGAATGAAGATCTTTCTGGTTCTTTCTCAGGAATCGGGGTACAAATTACAGTGCAAAATAACCAAGTCGTAGTTATGACGCCCATCGCTGATACTCCCGCTGAAAAAGCAGGGCTACTACCGAAAGATATTATTTTAAAAGCTGATGATAAGGATTTAAGTGGGATGACTGCTAATGAAGTCGTTCAAATTATTCGAGGGAAAAAAGGAACATCCGTTCATTTGAAAATTCAAAGAGATCAGCAAACCTTTGAAGTGGATATAAAACGGGATGATATTCCAATTTATACGGTTGAAGGTGACATCGCAAAATCCGATAAAAATGTAGGAATTGTAAAGATTAGTCAATTTAATACCACAACTGCTCAAGAATTACAGGATAAAGTAAAAGAACTTCGAAAAGCAGGGGCAAAACAATTTGTGTTTGACCTAAGAAATAATCCAGGTGGACTAATGGATCAGGCTTTATCAATTTCTAATATGTTTCTAAAAGATAAAGATACGATTATGCAGGTTCAAGAAGCCAATACTGAAAATCCAACCGTTTACGTCGCCAATGATAAGGAGTATGGCAACTTTAAAATTAAAGAACCATATGTCTTATTAGTCAATGGCGGTTCAGCTTCTGCTTCAGAAATTTTGACGGCAGCCATCAAAGAAAATACAGATGCCAAAATTTTAGGGTCTAAAACTTTCGGTAAAGGGACCGTCCAAACAGTGATCCCGCAGGGAGATTATGGAGAACTCAAATTAACTATCGCCAAGTGGCTAACGCCATCAGGTCAATGGATCCATGAAAAGGGAATTGAGCCGAGTCAAGAAGTTAAGGCTGATCCAATTCAGACCTCCATTCTCTTGAATGGTGAAGATCAATTAAGTTTGGGACGACATTCTGATTCAGTAGCTAACTTAAATGTGATTTTAAATGGGATGGGCTACTCAGCTAATCAAAAAGATGAGTTTGATCAAGATACCGAGAAAGCAGTTAAAGCTTTTCAAAAAGACCATGATTTAGACCAAGATGGAATCGTTACCGGGGATACCAGTGCCGCCATTAATTTAGCTGCTCAAGAGTATTTACAAGATCATGATGGTCAATTAGACCAAGCCATTAAGATATTAAAGGAAAAGAACTAGTTTCTTATTCTATCTTTATAATTTAGACATGTCTTTAGACACTCAGTCTAACTTTCTTCTTAGTAATTTATGGATTATTAAGGCGTGTTAGGCTGGTTTTTTTATTATTAAATTGCATGAGTGTTGTCTGCTTGAATAATGTTTCTATAACTAACCGAAGTCTTTGGATAATGTGGGAATATTTAACCCAGTGCGAGTCTGTGCTATAATAGGCACAGTTTTATAAGTAAAGAGGTGGAAGCATGGCAACGATTCAATGGTTTCCTGGTCATATGGCCAAGGCCAGACGAGAAGTTTCGGAAAAATTAAAGTTAATTGATGTAGTCATCGAGTTGGTCGATGCGAGGATTCCAGAATCCAGTCGTAATCCAATTCTACAAGACTTGATTCAGGATAAAAAAAGAATAATTGTCTTAAATAAAGCCGATTTAGCAGATCCGAAGTTGAGTCAAGCTTGGGTGAAAGCTTATTTAGAACAAGGGTTTAAGGCATTGAGTATTGATGCACAGCACAATAAAGGACTTAAAGGCTTAGAGAATGCGATTAAAGAATTAATGGCCCCTGAATTTGAAAAATTAGCTCAAAAAGGGCTTAAACCTCGACCTATTCGGCTGATGATCTTAGGAATCCCAAATGTGGGTAAATCAACCTTAATTAATCGATTTGTTGGGAAAAATCAGGCAATCACAGGCAACAAACCTGGTGTGACTAAAGCTCAGCGTTGGTTGAAAATTGGCAAGAGTTTTGAGTTGTTAGATACACCTGGAATTCTTTGGCCGAAGTTTGAAGATGAACAAGTTGGAATCAATCTAGCACTCACGGGGGCAATTAAGGATAAATTGCTTCATATGGATGATTTGGCCTTGACACTTTTAGCTATATTAAGAGAGCATTATTTAGATTCACTTTGTAATTATACTAAGTTATCCAATGATAGCCTGGCTAAACTAACCAATGTTGATTTATTATTAACACTTAGCCAAAATTGGGGCTTTAAGGATGATTATGATGCTGGGTCTGAACGATTAATAAATGATTTCCGTAAGGGTAAAGTGGGCCGTATAACCCTTGACCGGATTCCAGAACAAACTTTTGGAGACCAAGCGAATGACTGATATAAGTAAGTTTACAGTTGCTCAAGTAAAAAGCCTGTTAAGTCAAATATCTAGTCCGGACGATGACCGATTACTTATACTAGCTAAGGACCCTCGAAAGGGGGTTCAAATGGCGCTTAAGGCTAAGGAAAAAGCATTTATAAGAGAAAAAGCTAAAATAGAAGCTCACCAAGCAAAATTGGTCTATGAAAATGACTTATGGAAAAATCAATCGTTTAAGTATATTGCTGGGATAGATGAAGTAGGGCGTGGGCCCTTGGCAGGACCAGTGGTTACGGCCGCGGTTATTTTACCGCAAGATTGTGCTGCTTTTATAGGAATCAATGATTCAAAACAATTAAGTCATCAACAAAGAGTAAGCTATGCGGAAATTATTAAGGAAAATGCTTTAGCTTATAGTATTGCAATTGGGTCTGCTCAATTAATTGATCAAGTAAATATCTATCAAGCTACCCGCCAAATGATGGTAAAAGCTGTCGCAAATTTAGCTATACAGCCTGATTATCTTCTGTTAGATGCTATGCAAATTGAAAGCTCCATCCCGCAAAGGTCTATAATAAAAGGGGACCAGAAGTCCTTATCAATTGCAGCTGCATCAATCATAGCCAAGGTTTACCGTGACCAAATTATGGACCAATATGCTCTGGAGTTTCCCTATTATGATTTCCAACATAATAAGGGATACGGGACTCAAAATCATTTGGCTGGGCTAAAAGAATTCGGTTATAGCCCAATCCACCGTCGCTCATTTGAACCTGTCAAATCGATGGTCAAAAAATTAAATAATACCTAAAAGGATTCGTCACCTTTTACTGTATTTATATACAGAGGGGTGACGAATATGTTTATAAATAGTAAATTTCAAATTTTATGTCTACGCAAAGCTGGCTGGACTTACCATCAAGAATTAGCCTATTTTAAGCAATTAATCAAGTTGAACCTACTTGAAAAAGAGTTGAGTCTACTAGAGGCCCAAGAAATTTATGCTAGTTTAAATTTCCGGCATCAACCGCTTAATCCTTTTATTCGGACTAAGTTTAATTACGAACATTTAAACCAATTATCCCAGCAGAGTCTTTTTATTTTAGATGAAGATTTTCCTCATGCTTGGCAGCAATTAGCTCAACCACCACTTTTGGTGTTTTTTAGAGGTTATCGTGATCTATTAAAACAAAGATTAATCTCAATCGTAGGAACACGGTCGGTTACCAATTATGGTAAATGCGTCCTACCTTTATTAATAAATAAAATATTAAATAAAAATTGGAAAATTGTTTCTGGTATGGCGCAAGGAGTAGACCAAATTTGTCATGCCCATGCTATGGTCTATGGACCCATGTCAACCATTGCTATTATCGCTACTGGATTTAAGCAGGTCTATCCCAAAAATCATGAAGAATTCCAAGCTCAACTTGGTCAAAAGCACTTGTTATTATCAGAATATTTACCTGACCAGAAGGCAAAACGACACCATTTTATTATGCGAAATCGGTTAGTTGCGGGGATTAGTCCCGTAACCTTAGTGGTTGAAGCCGCGTTAAAATCTGGGAGTTTAATTACGGCAAACTATGCTATACAAGCCAACCGGGAATTATTAGTTCTTCCTGGCCGAATGACTGATCAGCAATCAGCAGGCTGTAATGAATTAATTAAAATAGGGGCCATCCCGATCATAAATTTACAGGATTTAAGTCAAGAATTAGACCGGATTTCAAGCTATTTTTATCCTAAATTTCCTCTTGTTTAAGAAAAAATTATTTGACAATATACAATCTATCGAATAAGATTGGTACGATTTATCTAACAAGAATAAGAAAGGGTGTGAATTCACATGGCATATAAAAACTTAGTCATTGTCGAATCACCAACCAAGGCCAAAACGATTGATAAATATCTTGGCCGTAATTATAAAGTGGTCGCTTCTAAAGGACACTTACGTGATTTACCTAAGTCCAAAATGGGCGTAGATTTAGAAAACAAGTTTGAACCTCATTATATCACGATACGTGGCCGGGGTGACACAGTAAAAGAATTAAAGAAACTTGCTAAAAGTGCTGAAAATGTCTACTTAGCAGCTGACCCGGACCGTGAAGGGGAGGCAATCGCTTGGCATTTAAGTCACTTACTCAACCTAGACTTGGCTGAAAAAAACAGAGTTGTCTTTAATGAAGTGACTAAAGACTCGGTTAAAGAAGCTTTTAAGCATCCGCGAACGATTAATTATGATTTAGTGGATGCCCAACAAGCTCGCCGTATCTTAGATAGAATTGTAGGTTATTCTATTTCTCCTTTACTCTGGAAAAAAATTAAAAGAGGGCTTTCAGCAGGACGAGTTCAATCGACTACTTTAAAATTAATTATTGACCGCGAGAAAGAAATTCGGATTTTCAAACCTGAAGAATATTGGACCATTCCAGCCAGTTTCAAAAAAGATAAAAAGACTTTTGATGCTGAATTTTATGGTTTAGAAGGTAAAAAAGTTAAATTAAATGATGAAGCATCTAGCCAAGACATTATGGCTAAGTTAGATCAAAAAGCAACTTTTGATGTCAGTGAGGTAGAGAAGAAAGAAAGACGTCGGGGACCTAATCCGGCTTTCACCACTTCAACCTTACAACAAGAAGCCTCAAACCGTTTAAATTTTAGAACTGGTAAAACTATGATGATTGCCCAACAACTCTATGAGGGGATTGCCTTAAAGAGTGGAACCGTCGGTTTAATTACCTATATGCGTACCGACTCAACTCGGATATCTGATACAGCTCGCCAAGCTGCTGTCTCCTATATCAGTCAGAACTATGGTCAAAACTATTTAGGCAAAGGGGTTAAACGGTCCAACCAACAAGGGGCTCAGGATGCTCATGAAGCCATTCGTCCATCTGATCCTAGCATTACCCCTGATTCGATTAAAGAACGTTTAAGTAAAGACCAATTCCGTCTTTATTCATTAATTTGGGCTCGCTTTATGGCGAGTCAAATGGCCCATGCCGTTTATGATACTGTCCGGGTAACCATTCGCCAAAATGGGGTCGATTTTAGGGCAAATGGCTCTGCGATTAAATTCGATGGTTTTCTTAAATTATATCCAGGAAAAGATAAAGATAATCTTTTACCTGACCTAGTTGTTGGTGACCAAGTAAAATTAAGCAAGATTGAACCAAGCCAGCATTTTACGCAACCACCTGCTCGTTTTAATGAAGCCTCCTTAGTAAAGGCTTTAGAAGAAATGGGAATTGGACGGCCATCAACCTATGCTCCTACGATTGAAACTTTGCGGAAACGTTATTATGTAAAAATGAATGCCAAACGCTTTGAACCGACGGAACTAGGTGAAATTGTCAATACAACCATGGAAGAATTCTTTCCTGATATTGTCAACTCAGATTTCACGGCCCAAATGGAACAAAATTTGGATGATATTGAAGCCGGCAAACGGGAATGGATTGAAGTTCTAGATCAGTTCTATCAACCATTTAACACTGAATTATCTAAGGCTGAAGAAGAAATGGCTGAAATTGAGATTAAAGATGAACCAGCAGGATTTGATTGTCCAGAATGTGGTAATCCGATGGTAATTAAAATCGGACGTTTTGGTAAATTCTATGCTTGTTCAAATTTCCCCGATTGTCGTCACACAGAGGCGATTGTTAAAAAGATTGGGGTAACCTGTCCTAAATGTCATCAAGGCGAAATAGTTGAACGTAAATCTAAGAAAAATCGTGTCTTTTTCGGTTGTAATCGATATCCTGAATGTGATTTTGTTTCTTGGGATCAGCCTTTAGCTCGGTCTTGTCCCAAGTGTGACCATTATCTAGTAACAAAATCAAATCGCAAGGGTAGTCAGGTTAAGTGTAGTCATTGTGACTATGAAGAAGAAATACAAAAATAAATCGATTAATAAAGCAAACACCCTCACTAATTAAGATTTTTATATTAGTGGGGGTTACTTATGTATTAATCATCCTTTTTTCTACTTTTGTATGCTTATGGTATAATGCATCTTGTGATGGGGGAGGAAATTTCTATGCAAGCTGAAATCAGTCGGTTTATTACATATATTCAAGATGAAAAACGGTATTCACCCCTAACTGTCCAAGCCTATCAAAGGGATTTGAAAGAATTTGCACATTTCTTAGCTTCTTCAGGTAATGACCAGGTCCAAAGTATCTCTTACTATGATATCCGTCTGTTTATTGCTTTTTTGAATGAAAAACGGTTAAGCCGGACAAGTATTGCTCGTAAACTTTCAACCCTCAGATCGTTTTTTAAGTTTATGCTGGTTGAAACAAAACTAGATCAGAACCCGATGGATTTTGTCAATTATCAAGTGAAAAAACAACGTTTACCTGATTTTTTCTATGAAGATGAAATGCAAGCCTTATTAAAAGCAGCTGCTGAGTCTGAACATCCCTTAGCCTTGCGTAATCAAGCTATTTTAGAAGTGCTCTATGCTTCTGGACTCCGTGTTAGTGAATGTCGTTTGTTAGAACTAGGTCAGGTTGATTTCCTTGCTCAAGTTCTCAGGGTGCACGGTAAAGGTAACAAAGAACGCATTGTCCCCATGAGTGACTCTGCCAGCCAGACTATGCAAGATTATATTAAATATCTCAGACCTAAGTTGGATGTCACAGGCCAAGCCAAGCAAGTATTCTTATCTAATAAGGGAAAGACACTAACTACTCGTCAGGTCAGCCAAATTTTGAATGAGATTGTCGGCGAAGGGGCCTTAAACTTGTCAATTCATCCCCACAAACTAAGACATACTTTTGCGACTCACTTACTTAATAATGGGGCTGACCTCCGGAGTGTCCAAGAAATGTTAGGCCACGCTGACTTATCATCCACTCAAATTTATACACATATTACTAAAGATAAGCTACGGGAGAATTATATGCACCTTCATCCCCGTGCACATCGACAAACTAAGGAGGATTTATAAATGACAACAATCTGTGCTGTTAGAAAAGATAATCAATTAGCCATGGCTGGGGACGGTCAGGTAACTATGGGTGAAACTGTCATTATGAAGGGTGGCGCTCGGAAATTAAGACGAATCTATGATGATAAGGTCGTTGTAGGTTTTGCAGGTGGCGTTGCTGATGCGATTACCTTATCGGAAATGTTTGAAGAAAAATTAAGAAGCCACCAAGGACAATTAGTTCGTGCAGCCATTGAAGTAGCTAAACAATGGCGGACAGACCGGTCTTTACAAAAGTTAGAAGCTTTATTAATTGTTATGGATAATAAAGATTTATTGATGGTATCTGGTACCGGTGAGGTGATTGAACCGGATGATGGGGTTTTGACGATTGGATCAGGTGGCAACTATGCCTTAGCAGCGGCGCGGGCCATGCTAAGACAAGGAAATCCCGATCTTAAAGCAGAAGAGATTGCTAGGGAAGCACTGCTAATTGCTAGTCAGATTGATGTATATACCAATGATAATATTTTAGTAGAATCGTTTTAGGAGGGCTTTATGAACCAATTAACACCACGTTATGTTGTCAGTGAATTAGACAAATATATTATTGGCCAAGATCAAGCTAAACGCTCGGTGGCAGTCGCTTTACGTAACCGCCTTCGTCGCTTACGCTTAGATGATGAAATGCGGCAGGAAGTTAAGCCTAAAAATATCTTAATGATTGGTCCAACTGGAGTCGGTAAAACTGAAATAGCTCGCCGGTTGGCCTCCATTGCTCAAGCACCCTTTGTCAAAGTAGAAGCAACTAAATATACTGAAGTTGGCTATGTGGGTCGGGATGTGGAATCGATGGTCCGTGATTTGGTAGAAAATGCCATTCGAATCATTAAAGACCAAGAATTTGAAAAAGTTCAAGACCAAGCCGAGAATTTAGCAATTGAACGAATTGCTAAAGCTCTAAGACCTGGCAAGAAAGTCGAGAAGAAAACGAATCAAAATGGTAATTTTGATTTTATGGAAATGATGAAAAATTTTGCACCGGTTGGCCAAGAGGATTCAGAGGATGATGAAGTAGTCACTGAAGAAATTGCCTCTTCCAGAAGGGCAATTCGGGCTCAAATTCGTGAAGGTAAACTCGATAATCATGAAGTAACCATTAAAATGCAAGAAAAAAAATTGCAAATGACCAATTTAAATCCTGCAATGGAACAAATGATGGAAATGCAAGAGAGTCTATCCGCCTTACAACCCAAGAAGAAAATTGAACGGACGGTTACTGTGAAGGAAGCAATCAAATTGCTTTCCGAAGAAGAAGCTGAAAAATTGGTCAATATGGATAATATTCATCAAAAAGCCCTCAGCTTAGCGCAGGATTCTGGAATAATCTTTATTGATGAGATGGATAAAATTGCCACTAAAAATCAAAATTCTGGTGAAGTATCTCGCCAAGGAGTGCAACGTGATATTTTGCCTATCGTTGAAGGAACGCAAATTCAAACTAAATATGGGATTATTTCTACCGATCACATTCTGTTTGTTGGTTCAGGTGCCTTTCACTTAGCAAAACCTTCCGACCTAATTCCTGAATTACAAGGCCGGTTTCCGATTCGGGTTAACTTGGACGACTTGAGTCATGATGATTTTGTTAAAATCCTAGTCCAACCAAAAAATGCGCTGATTAAGCAATACCAAGCCATGTTAGCTACCGAGGGTGTTCAAATCCATTTTACCGATGATGCCATTGAAAAGATGGCTTATTATGCTGTGGAATTGAATGAAACGACTGATAATATCGGGGCGCGCCGCTTGCATACGATTATTGAAACCGTCTTGGAAGAATTACTATTTGAAGCAGCTGATACTCCCATGGGAGAGATTGAAATCACTGCAAATTATGTGTCCGAGCGTTTAGAAAAAATAACAGAGAATAAAGACTTAAGTCATTATATTTTATAGGAGGTGCCTTGTGATTGAATTAAAAAATGAAGTTCTAACAATCACTATCCGAGAAGTAGGGGCCGAAATCACCTCTATTATCGATAATAAATCAGGCTTTGAATTTCTTTGGCAAGGGGATCCTGATATTTGGAAGGGACAGGCTCCAATTCTTTTTCCCTTTATTGGTAAGTTAAAAAAAGGTACCTATTCCTATCAAGACCAAATTTTTAAACCCAATAAACATGGTTTTGCTCGTGACATGGAGTTTTATACACAGAGTGTGACCGAAAACTCAGCCTCCTTTTTTTTAAAAAGCTCCGCGGCTACCAAGGAAATTTATCCTTTTGATTTTTCCTTACAGGTAACCTATATCCTGAGTGACAACCATGTGACCGTTTCCTATGAGGTATTAAATACCTCTCATAATGAAACCTTGTATTATGCCTTAGGGGGACACCCTGCCTTCAATGTCGCCATGGATCCAGGTACAGAAGATTTTGCTGACTTAGATTTAGATTTTGTACCTGAAGCTAAATATTTGAGGATTCCTGTCAACCGTCACGGTTTAATGACACCCAATAAGGCCAAATACGAAGATTTACCAGCTAATCCCGTACAAAAGGCCAATTTTAATATTGATACCTATGTGTTTCAGATTTCTAAACGGACCCAAGTCCGCTTAACTGACCGAGCACAAGGGGTAGAAATCTTAGTAAAGCCGAATGAAATGAATTATTTAGGTGTTTGGTATCCTTATCCTAAACCAGCAAAATTAATTGCAATCGAACCTTGGACTGGTCTGCCTGACCGAAATAATGCCTCAGGTATTCTTGAAGAGAAACAAGAAATGACCGCTTTAGAGCCCCAAGCGATGAATATTCATGGCTTCACGCTCGAACTTAAGAAACAGTAAAAAAATCCCTAGTTAGAAAGACGGATTATATTGTACTGACCCCCTAAAGTTGGACCAAAAAATCCAACTTTAGGGGGTCTTTGTATGGCTAAATATAGCTTAGAATTCAAAATGAAAGTCGTCGCAGAATATCTTTCGGATACGATTGGATACAAACCGTTAGCTAAAAAATACAACATGAAGGATACTCAACAGATTAGGCGGTGGGTCAATGCCTATCAAACGTCAGGGATTAA